>CALWKW010000001.1 GCA_944381365.1 uncultured Christensenellaceae bacterium
AGGTAGAGAAAATACAATATCTTAATAGACATTGCAATACAAATGAAAATAGCGAGAAGGCAAAAGCGAAAGATTGCACAAGCGGATCAGCGGGCAACTTCGCTTGCCTCTCGCTTTTATTTTAGCAAGTCAAAGAATTATTCAGACGTGCGCTTGTTGGCTGAGCGAAGCGAAGCCTCTCGTATTATACAAGCGCACGCCTAAGTGCCAAAGTGGAAATCAGTGAATTGTATAGTACTTAAAATAATTGTAAATATGAAAATATAAATATAAAGTTTGTAAAAAAATTACAAAAAATGCAAAAATAAATCCAAAAATTTGAATAATGTATTGACATATTGAAAAATATTAGAATATAATAGTTTTGGAGGTAGAATATGTTAGTAAATTTTAAATTCAAAAATTTTCTATCTTTTAAAGATGAAAATAGTTTCACAATGAAAGCTAAAGCAGATAAATCGCATGAAGAAAATCTTATAGATACAGTTGCGGGAAAAGTGTCTAAAGCAAGAATAATATATGGAGCTAATGCTTCTGGAAAAACATCATTTATTAGGGCTATTGAATTTGTTAAAGCTTTTGTATTTAATTCTAATAATATGCTGAATAATTTTAAAATTGCTGTAAGACCTTTTAAATTTATTGAAAATGCAGATAATATTCCATCTGAGTTTGAATTGACTTTTGTTAAAAATTCTATTAAATATATCTATGCTTTTTCTTGTACTAAAGAAAGAGTTGTTTCTGAAAGGCTGGATATATTCTATACTTCTAAGGCAACAAATATTTTTGAAAGAAGCAATACAACTGAATATAAATTCAACATTAAAGATGTAAAAGAACTTAGCCAAATTGTTACTAAAAATTTAGATAATAAACTTTTTTTAGTTACATTAGCATCATGGAATTATGAAAAGGCGAAGCCTGTGGTTGATTATATTCTTAATGATTTGCAAATTTCTTATAATAATAATTCACCGAGTTATAGTTTTGACACTATAATAACTAGCGGCGAATATGAAGATTATAAGGCGTTTTGTTTGAGAATATTAAATAATGCCGATTTAAGCATATCAAACATCACATACGA
Organism: uncultured Christensenellaceae bacterium; assembly: GCA_944381365.1. Lineage (GTDB taxonomy): Bacteria > Bacillota > Clostridia > Christensenellales > UBA3700 > RACS-045. Next base: position 1,091 of record CALWKW010000001.1, read on the forward strand.
AACTACAAAGGTAAAAAATTTGCCCAATAATAATGGTTTAAATAATTTTATAAAGGTATTGTCAAATGGCAATGAAGATACGTATAATCAAATTATGGAAACCAATGCGTATACTTTTAAAACGCATCATATCATAGAAAACAAAGAAACAAAAAATGAATATGTATTGGCGATTCAAGAAGAGTCATATGGTACACAAGAATTGTTTAATATGACAACCTTGCTATATAAAGTGTTTAAAGATGGAAATATATTGTTTATTGATGAAATAGATAGAAGCTTGCATCCACTTTTAGTAGAGTATTTAGTTAAATTGTTTTTGGATGCCGACATTAATGTTAATAATGCACAGCTTGTAGCAAATACTCATGATACTAATCTCTTAAATCTTGATATATTTAGGAGAGATGAAATATGGTTTACAGAGAGAGATTATAAATCTGGAGCTACAGAATTGTATTCTTTAGCTGATTTTTCACCTAGGAAAAATGAAAATATTGAAAAAGCATATCTTCTTGGTAGATTTGGAGCTATTCCATTTATTAATGGTGATTAATATGCGAAGTGATGCAAGACAAAGAAAAAATAGAAAACCTTTAATTGTTCTAGTTTGTGAAGGTAAAAATAAAACAGAAACGAACTATTTTAAGCATTTTGTTAAAAGAGATAATCCATACACTTTAAAACCAGTAAAATCTGAGGCAACTGACATAAAAAGCATGACCGAAAAAGCGAAAAGATTATATCGGGAATATGATATGGATAGAAAAGTTGGCGATAGAATGTTTTGTGTTATTGATATGGATTTGGATGCGAAAAAATTTGAGAAATATAAACAACTAAAAGAGGCAAATCCTAATATAGAATATATAGTATCAAATCCTTGTTTTGAAATTTGGTTATTATACTATTTTACGGGAAATCCAAAAGTAGTTACTTCGTCTCAAAAGGTAAAAGAAGAGATGAAGAAATATGTTTCAGACTATGAAGAGAATATGGATATAGTAAAAGTTAAAGGTTTAGAAGAAGATTATGCAATTGCAATTAATAGAGCAGAGAAAAGAAATGCAATGCATGATGTAGATGAACTTTATAAGTTGAATCCATATACAGAAGTTCATGATTTAGTTACATTATTATTAAATTATAGTAAATAGAAGAAAAAGAGTAACATTAAAATATGTTACTCTTTTTCTTCTATTTTGCGGAAATAATATATAATTATAGACTCAAACTCAAAAAGCCTTGCTCAAAGCACGTCGGCATAGCAAAAGTTTTTTCGCCTATAGAAAAGGTAACTTTTATATAGCTTCTGTTTTTGTATATGCTAGTTATAGTGCCTTCCCCAAATTTTTTGTGCAAAACTTTTGTGCCTACGTTTACAGCAGAAAGATCTATTTGAGGTTTTGGTTGTTCGGTAGGCTTTTGTATCGTCGTTGTAACAGGAGATGAGATGTTGTATTTTGAAGTGATCAAATCAGATTGTTCTTTTGTGTCGGGTTTGTTTTTTGATGTAGAAGTCAAATCATAGCTCTCATCTATGGCTGCCGCTATTTCGGCTTCCATAGTGGATTGTTGATTATAGAATAGCTTCTCATATTCTTCTTTTCTGATTACGGTATCCCAACCGCCAATTTCGTCTGAGATATGTTTTTCTATACCTGTATAGGATAGGCTGGAATCTTCATAACGCTTAAACTTGAATATGGCATCATTCATAAGACTTGCGTTGAATACGCCGATAGAACAGAGCAGTTCAAAGTCTTTGACATTCAAGCCTGTTACTTTCTTAAAAAGTCCCGGTTCAAGTTGGGTTATGACGTCTTTTAGAGAGCGTTCACGATAATCTGTTAAATACATAAATACAGGCACACGAGTAGCAAATTTGATAAGTTTCTCTTGAATTTGCTTACGCATTGATTTATATTCTTTCTCTTCTTCAGATAGTTCTTTTTTCTCTTTGGGAGAAAGCTTTTCGCTTTCTTCTTTCTTAGCCTTTTTTACATGTTCTGATTTATTGATTATAGTTTCGATATCCGAATTGAGCGAACGAAAACCTTCGATACGCATAAGGGCATCGAGTGCTTCTTTGTTGTTCAAAAGTCTCGATAGAGTTTCGTTGTCAACATTGACAAGGAGAGCAGATTCCCATCTTTTTGCAAGCAATGTTGCACTTGTGCCTGCCATTGCAATATCGAGAATATCCTGAGCATTGATTTGCTTCATCGTGCTTCCGTCATATGCAAGTACGGGCAAAAAACTAATAAATTCTGCTACTTTCTTTTCGGGGTTGCTTTCATCTACATTCAAACGGCATGAATAGTCAGAGATTTGGCGAAGAGCTCTATCGAGAGCAAAGTCAAACACATAACATTCGTGCTTTATAATTTGTCTGTTGCCGTTATCGTCAATAGTTTCCCAAGGACTTTGTACACGGAAAGCTGCTTGGAAATATGTCTCGGGAGATTTGAGATTTCGAAGCATAAATATGCCTGTCCAAGGTCTTATTGTTACGCCGGTCGTAAGTTTACCGCAAGATAGAGTAATAGTTTTTGTCTCCAGCGGATTGCCCATTGATGCTTGAACAGGGCGTAGGGCATCGAGTCCAACACCTGCGGATGTTCCTGCACAAACATTTATTTTATAATCGTGATAGAAAGCGTTTTGTTTTTGAGCAAGAAGATTTGCCATGGCATAACATGATGCCACATTGGGCAAAAACCAAAGTGTATGTGATAATACATTCAATAGTCTTGTGTCCGAATAAGGCATAGGCGGTCTTTTGTCCTGTCCCAATTTGAGGTCATCTATGCTTGAGGGTAAATATGAGCCTCTTATGAGGTCAAGCCATTTTTGCACTTCGTTTTCGTAGACAAATCTCGCTTCTTTACCTTTGCCTTTTGCCGAGAAAAATACATTCAAGTCAAACTCGTCATATTCGCCTTGAAGAGCAATTTGTCTTATGCTGTCGGGAATACGATAAGTAAGCATAACCATTCGGGGCAATGCTAAATAAGGGTTGTTTGAACCAATCCAATTTTCTTTTGCTCTTTGTTCGTCAGAATAAGTCCAATTATATATTTGGTCTTCGATAAATTCGCCACTGTTTATAGCACGGAAAGGTGTTCCAGACAAAAACAAATAATACGATGTCGATATCGGCAAAAATGTTTCGTTGTAAGCGTTGTCGGCTTCTGTACGCTTATAATCTTCATAGTCAAAGTCGGCATTTTCTTCTTCGTCAGGGTTTTCAAAGAGTTTTTTTGCATTTTCTCGCCAAGCACCGAAATGATATTCGTCAAAGATAACCAAATCCCAATTCGTGGTATGTATAAATTCATTTTTGGCTTTTATACCGCCGTTGTCATTAGTGCCCAATAAGTCTTGAAACGAACCGAATACTACAATAGGACGGCTCTTATCAGCCAAAGCAAACTGTTTGTCGATATTGATATTATTGTAGTGAGCGTCTTTGTTGGATATAAATTGCCAACCTTCAAAGTCTATATGAGAAACCAAATCTTCACGCCAAGCAGATTCCACAGCAGGCTTAAATGTCAATACGAGTATTTTGTTAAGCCCCATTTTCTTTGCAAGTTCGTATGATGCAAAAGTTTTGCCAAATCTCATTTTTGCATTCCATAAAAATTTAGGGGATTTATTAGGTTCTTGTTGTTTAAAAGTATTATAAAAAGATATAGTTTTGTTGACAGCTCTTACTTGTTCAGGTCGCATTTTGAAAGTAGCTGTACGGTTTTCTTCAGAGATTATATCTTCTCTTAATTGCAAAATAGCAGACAAAACGTCTTTTGCACCGCAACAAAACCATTCATTTTTATCTATGCCTTCATTGAGTTGCAAAAATCCCTTTTGTCGCAAAATCGCATGCACGTCATGGTCAGTAAAACAAGTACCGTCAGCTCGCATAGCAGATTCTTTAAGTATAATTTTATAGGGGACACTGCTTGTATGTAGTTGTTCCTTGATACGAGTCTCAACATTTCTGTCCGTATATCCTATTTTCAAATAACCTTTATGCGAAGCTACTCCCACAAGTTCATAAGCGTATATTGTGGGTGTAACTTGTGGTCTTTGCTTAAAAAATTCTTGTGTCATAATTTTACTCCATAGGCTTTATCATTGATTCGATAAAATTAATTTCGTCTTGTGTTAGGTTGTACTTTGCATATAATTCTTCGTCAGTCCAAGGTTTTGAGAAATCTTGAAGCGGTATAAGATTAAACGATTCTCTTGAAATGTTTAAAGAATGTCTATTGTAAAATAGCAGTGCTCTAAAAAATTTGCATTTTATATACGATAAACAGTTTTTCGCATAGTTATAATCATCAAACTCGCCAATCTGCAAGAAAGTTTCTGTACATAAGTCAGATGGTTCACCAATAATAATTTCCGGAGGGACAGTAGAGGTGGTCATATATGCTTTTGAGAAAAACAGCTTGTATTTATCAATACTCTTGTTTTCTTTGGCACTATTGCTATTGACATAACCGACAACTCTTTTTGCACCACCTTTTTTGCCGCAAACTCCAAATATTTTAGAAAACCCGGGTTTAAATTCTAGACTTAAATTTGCTTCAGGGTAATTATTAGGATTATTAAACAAATCGGCAGGGTATCCATAAGGATTTCTAGCCGCAACTATTTCAGAAAAACGAGTTTCACTTAATTTCTGAGATTTTTCGATAATTGAGATTTGACGATAATCTCTTATTACAGTATCGGATAGTTCTGTTTTTAAATATCGTTCTGAATATATTTTTTCTGAATCTTTAGGTTTGTATATATAATTTACTTTGCCTATATAATCTTTATCATGTAGGAAATAGCACACTCCGCCATCTAGGTGTATCCCAGAAAAACATTCTTGAGCATCCTCATAATCCATAATGTATTTAATATGCTTATCAGACATCATTTGTTCTCTAAAATTAATTAATCCCTTTCCACCTTTCATCCATCTAGAAGGAATAATCATACACAAGTAATGAGGTTTTAATTTTAAAGCTTGATTTACAAATAATTGATAAATAGGTCTTGCGCTATCACCCGTGCCACCACCGTCACTCATTTGATAAGGTGGATTACTTATTATTACATCAAATTTCATATTGAAAATCTCCTCGGGGTTAAGGGTATGGATAAATTCGTATGCGTGCGATTCTAAATCGACTGCACGGTCATATTGTTCTTTATTTGCACCGCAAAAAATACATCTTCCGTCTTTCCATTTATGTGGGATTTTTTTAAATCGAATGTTTCCTTCGGCAGTATCAAATTTACTTACAGAAAATTCACTGTTTGGATATTTGCTACAATATACTCCACGGCGTGACAATAGACTAGTCAACTCTGTAATAGCTATACCATATAATTGATTGTGGAATATGTGGTCTATGCGTTGTTGTAAGTCAGGGAATTGGGGCTCTAATCCTTTTATCAAGCGTTTTGCTATCTCTCGCAAAAACACTCCTGTTTTGCAAGCAGGATCCAAAAATTTGGTATCGGGATTGCAAAATAACTCTTGTGGCAGCAAGTCCAACATTTGATTTACAATTTCGGGTGGGGTAAATACTTCGTCATTGGATAAGTTAGCCAAACATGAAAGAACATCGGGGTTATAAACTTTATCAAAAATACTCTCAGCCATTTTCTTGCACTCTCCTATAATGCGATACATATTTTTTTAAGAAAACTCCTTCACTATCGGCATCTTTATCTAAAAATGAAGTTTGAGTTTTTGTATCAGATTCGTCTTTTATCAAAAGCTCAGCAAAAGTATAATCACTTCTTTGCAACATACTGCCTGTAATAAATGCCCATTCAGAAAATACTATAGGCTTGTCCGTATCATTGCCGTTTTCGTCTACACAGCAAAGAGTCAAAGCATTTCCGCAAACAATATTTTTTTCTAATATAAATTTGACTGCATCTCTTGTCTGGTCGTTGCAATCGTTTTTGCATACGCTTTTATAGGCCTTGTCCCAAATTCTAAATAATCTTTCTCGGCAGGCTAATACATTGTCGATAAGAATATCTACGCCGTAAATACTCGATACTGCAAGAATAGAGTTTTTCTCATAATCGAGAGGACTTTTTTTGTATTTCTTCTTTACGACATCTAGCTTTCTATTTAATATTTCGACAAGAAAATTACCGTCACCGCAAGCCGGCTCCAAAAATCTACTGTCTATTCGTTCGGTCTCTTCTTTTACAAGGTCGCACATGGCTTTTACTTCTCGTTCATTTGTGAATACTTCGCCATATTCTTGCACTCGGTTTTTAGATTTTATTTGTTTGCTTAATGTCATAAATAGTCTCCGTATGTAAATAATTATATGTGCATTGCACATATTTGTCAATGTGTACTGCACATATTTGCTAAAATTGACACGATGGAATTTGGAAAGTATTTTAAAATGTATAGGAAACAAGCTGGATTGACACAGACTGAGGTAGCTGAAAAGCTACACATTAAGCAATCCAATATTAGTGATTGGGAAAAGAATATTTCAAGACCTTGTTATGAATATCTAATAGAGCTTGCAAAAATATACGATGTAAGTCTATACGATTTGCTTGGGTTAGACGAGGCGACTTTTCGTTAAAAGAAATAATAGCGATATAGATAAAGAGTTGGCAGCATTAATTAAACATTTATCTCATAAACAAAAGGGACGATTGAAAGATTATTTGATTAAATTGTAGCCTCATAAGAATGTTTAGGATTTTAATTTAATTATTATAAAAAAATTTTTATATGATTTGATTGAGTTTTTATAAAATTATTATGATAAAATACTTAAGGTATTGACTATTTGCAATAGTTATATTATATTTATTATAGTTAACAATTTAGAAAATTTTTATTGCTAAAGATTTGATTGAGGAATTTATGAATACATATAATAAATTACAAAAGTTTTTTAGTTTAATAAAGCAATTTGAAAATGATATTAAATTTTTATCTACAAAAGGGCCCTCAAGTATTACTGTTTTTATAGAAAATTTCGCATCACAATTGTTGGAGATATATTTTGGTTATGAATTCTATAATGTGAATTATATTAGACATAATATGTCAGGGATTGATTTATTAAATCAAGATCAGACACATGGTATCCAGGTTACAATAGAAAGGAATAATTCGAGAAAAGTTAATAATACAATTAATAAATCTAATAATATCAAAAAACTTACAGTGTTTTTCTTTAATCATCAAAAAACTGATAGAATTATTAAAAATCTAACAGACAAAGGTTATAAGTTAGATGACGTTGAAATTATTTCATTGTACCATATTTTTATTGATGCGGAAAAAAATCCTATTAAACTAGATAAGTATTACTACGTATCTAAACTTTGGATAGATGGAAATTCTCATTATAATAATATGGTTGAGATTTTTAATGAAAAAGTATTAAATAAAATTAATGCAAATAAGCTTTCAAAAAAATATATACCCGATATTTATATTCCAGAAAACATATTAAGAAAAGAAGCTAGAGTATTTGCCGAACCAGCTTTTTTTATTGATATGCTATATTATTATTCTAAAGCATTTTTTAAAGGAAGTATCTATAATTATGTAAAAGATAAAAAAGCTTTAATTAATGGAAATAAAGAATTAAATTTTTATCAGGATTGTAATGTTGAAGAAGAATTAAAATCAGGTAATATTTTAGATATAAAATCTATTGTTAAAAAATTATATAATTATTGTGATTTTCTAAAAGGTGATTATTGGGGAGTAAAATATCTTAATAAATCAGGAACCCCAATAGGCTTTAATGAAGTTTATAGTAATATTAATAGTAGCCTACATTTTTCTGTTGAAAAGTTATTAGAGTTATATGAATTATCGAGAAAACAATATTTTTTCATTATAAAAGATGCGGGACAAGGTAAAACAAATTTCTTGTGTAATTTATGTGAGAAAGTTTTATTGAAAAGGAGTATCCCAGTAATATATATTAATGTAAACGAATTAACCAATAATCTTTTAGATTCAATCAAAGAGCAAATTCAAAATTGTTGTAATAAAGATTATATAAGCGCATTACAGTTTTTAAAACAATATTGTAAAAGCATCCAGCGAAAAATTATTATAGTTATTGATGGACTTAATGAAAAAAATAATTTGCCAGCATTTAAGAAGGAGGTGCTTGAGCTTTTTCGTTTTATTGAAGGGAATGATTTATTTAAAGTTATTGCTACTAGCCGTTATGTTGCATATGAAACCTTTTATAAATCATTTAATAATGAATCTTTTGGGAATAAAATATATTCTTCTATCGAAAGAAATAGCCAGAGGAAAGGGATTGATTTTCAAAAGAAATTATATTATAAATATAAAAATTATTTTAAATTTACATGCTATGTTTCTAATATAGCAAAAAATAAGTTGGCAAATGATATTCTTTTATTAAGAATATTTTCTGAGGTATATCAAAATAATTCGACATCGGTTGTTAATGATATTTTTTTATACAAAATTTTTTATTATTATATAGAAAAAAGGGCAACACAATTAGAAATTGATGGCAGGATAAAAAGAAAAGATGACTTGTTTGAGCTATTAAGAAAAATTGCTAAGTTGATGGCTAATACAAAAGAATTAAACAATTTTTCTAATTCAGAATTTTCATCAGAAGAGAGAGATCTATTGGATACAATAGTAAATGAAGACATTATTATAAAGACATGTGAAAACGATCCTCAAATGTTACAGTTGCCTAAAACAAAATTTTCGTTCACATATGATGAGTTTAGAGATTATTTAATTGCGATTTATTTTACTTCAACAGAAAATGACGATTTTGCTAAAGAGTATCATTATATGGCATTAAATAAAGAACGTTATGACGGAGTATTAAAATATTTGTTTTTAATTTTAAAAAGTAAGCCTAATGATAAACTTGAGATTATGAAAGGCGAAAAGATTTACGCCCAAATTTATGGATCAAATATTTTTTCTATTGAGGATAATTTATTGAAGAATGAAGATATAGAAATTATAGAAAAAGCAATAAAAAATTCCAACAAATGGGCTTTTTCTAATATATGCAATAGACTTGATTGTGAGCATTATAAAAATATTTCAATATTGAATTTAGTGAATTATAGATATAAAGAATTTAACGGAAATAATGAGGAATGGAAACAATTGTTTATATTGAAGAATTCTATGGGGGAATATACTGGAATTATACCAAATTTGTTAAAAAATAAATGCGAAGATATTGTAGAAAGTGAAATCTTTGGATTACTGTCATTTTTGTCATCTTTTGAAGCTTGGATTTGCGCAGATGAAATTAAAGTCATAAAATTAATTTGGCAAAAATATAAGTTGACATGTCAAAATGCAATAGTCAAAATAAGAGAAGAATTTCCTAAGTTTATAAATAAAATCAATTTGATATGTGAGGTGAGTCAATAAATGTATATTATCTCTAGAAACATAAATGAAATCGATTATTATTTATATATTATACGTCCAATAAATTATGATGCTCTTAAAGAAAAACTGCGACAGAAGTTCAAAGCTAAAAAAAACTCTGAATATGATCGAATAGTCAAACGTATAAATTTAATTTTGTTTGAAGAAGGAGCAAATTTAACTGAAATATATGAAAATTTATTTAACGTAGAATATAATACATTTTTTGAATTTTTAGAGGAAGAAGAATGCCTTGATTCTGATAAAGTTAATGTTATAAGAAATGAGCTTACAGACATTGATAATTTATGGGTTGTTAAAGTTTCTGATTATGAGGGCTATAATTTTGCGGTGTTGTTCAATTGTGTTATATGGGAAGAAAACCATTTTATAGATACTTTAAATAAAATGATAAAGGGGTGTGAACATGAAAATTAACACTGGCTTTGTAACAAATAGTTCGTCGACATCATTTGTGGTATGTGTAAAAAAAACATTAACAGAAAAGGGTTTTATTAAATCTTTCGGATTAACAGAAGAATCTTTAATGTATGATTTTTATGCAAAGCTTTATTATGCAGTAAATTTGGAGAAAAAACCAATTCCTAGGAATGTAAACTTAAAAAATTTTTTAAATGAGCATAGTATTAATATTGATGATGAGAAAGATTACAAAGAAATAGAGCGGCGCTTTTTGGCAGGCGAAAATGTTTATTATGGGAAATTAAGTGATAGTGGTGATTATGGCGGATTATCGGAAGCATTTTATGCACTAGAAAGTGTAATTGTGATTGACAATGATTTTTATTTCAATGCAAAGGATTGTGCTTATTAATGAAAGTTAGAATTGAAAAAAAGAATAAAAATATATATGTTTTTAATTATGAAAATGGTGCCAACTTTTTGTTAGGAAATGAGTCTTATAGGGCTGATGGTCCATTATTACTTGACGTATCAATAACTAATAGATGTTTTAGAAATTGTTCATTTTGTTATAAAAACGCAAATCCATTTGGTAAAGACATTTCTATGGTGGATTATAATCGTGTTTTACAAGAAGCAAAGTTATGTGGCGTAACGCAAATTGCAATTGGAGGAGGAGAGCCAACTTTGCATCCATGGTTTGTGGATATCTTAAAATTAACAAGAGAAATTGGTATAATACCTAATTATTCAACTAATGGGTGTAATTTAACTAACGACATAATTGATGCTACAAGTAAATATTGTGGAGCAATTGCAGTTAGCGTATATGATAATATTAATGATTATAAAGATATAATTACTAAACTTAGCGATAAAAAAATATGTGTGAATTTGCATGTGATCTTAACAAAAGATTCATTAGATGATTATATAAATCTTATATCAGAGCCTCCAAAATGGTTTCAAAAATTAAATTCAATTATATTCTTGAATTATAAGCCTGCTAACGGGAATAACGACTTATTGTTAAATAATGCTGAATACAGCAAACTGCATAAGTTCTTTGAAAAAATTTGCAATTATAATATTTGTTCAATTGGATTTGATTCTTGCACTTATACTTTTTTGAATGAATTTACAGATATTAATAAAGCATATTATGATTATTGTGAATCTGCCAGAAGATCTGCATATATTAATGAAAACCTTGATGTATTTCCATGTTCATTTTACAAGGGGCAGGGTATAAGTCTTAAGCAAAATTCATTGAAATCTATATGGCAAAATGGTACAACTTTTATTAATCATAGGAACGTATTGGAAAAATGTAAAACTTGTCCATTATATAAAATAGATTTTGGATTTTAGATAAGATTACTTGAGGAGTATATTACTATTCCATAATAATCTTTGGCAAAGAAAAAAACGAACCTTGAATTCTCAGGGTTCGTTTTATTCCTGCTTGGTGCGGTCACCGGGACTTGAACCCGGATGGTTGCCCATACGCCCCTCAAACGTACGCGTCTGCCTATTCCGCCATGACCGCATTTGCATTACTTATATTATCTTAAATAAAGAAGATTGTCAATTGTTTTTAGATAATTTTTGAGTTTTTTCAAGATATATTTTTTAAAGTAGAAAATAAGGTGGAAAAATACAATGCAAAACATATATTTTGATAATTTATGATATACAGAGAAGTTTTTTATTGCAATAAACCTAAAAAAATATATTATTTTATAAGATGGTATTTACTTATCGAAAAGCATCTGTTATAATATAACTATTAAGCCTAAGGGGAGTAATTTATGAGCGAAAATATAAGAAAAAAGGTAGACAGCAATCTTTATGCTATTGTTGCGGGCATTTTCAGTATATTTATTATAGTGTTGAGATTGTTTGCAGTAAATAATCTGTCGATAGAAGAAATAAAAAACACAAACAATTATGGATTTTTGGAGATTTATTATCTTATATATTATGTGGCTTTTGCGATAGTGCTTTTTATAAGCAAAAAAAATTGGTCGTTTGTGGTATTTGCGGTATTGAATATTTTAGAGACGCTTTTTCTTACCAATTTCAGATCAATGGCAAAGATGAATTTTTTGATATTAATCTTTAATATAGTTTCTTTTGTAATATTAGTGCTATTTTTGATATACGCAGTTTTGGCGATTGTGAATGAGAAAAAACATAATTTTGAAAAAGCTTTGAAAGTGCTTTGCATCATCATTATTGTCATGAAGAGCGTGCAGACTCTATACAATTTTATCAACTTAATAGTGGCAATGTCCAAATATGCTGGTTCAATTGCAAGTATTATAAGCTTTTTATCTCCTTTGCTTTATGCTTTTTGTTTTATCTTTACGACTCTTTGGCTATCTCCTTATAATCCAAAAGAAGATGAGATATTTGAAGAAGAGAGAATGCTTGGATATGTAAGATTGTACAAACATGTTTTGTATTTGTTTTTTACATACGGCATTTGGGAATTGGTATGGATATATCGCACGACAAAAGCTCTCAATCAATATTATAAAGACGAAGCAAAACATAGAGACCCTGTTTCAAAATTGTTGTTGTGTATGTTTATACCATTCTATTATTGGTATTGGACATATAAGACGGCACAAATGATTGACGAACTTCTTGGAGAAAGAAAGATAGAGAGCAATATTGCGACATTGAGTCTTTTGCTTGCAATATTCTTTAAGTTTTTGTCTCCGATAGTAGTGCAGAATTCTTTGAATATTCTTTCGACAGATGTCGCATGCGATATAATAAACGGTATAGATGAAGATGACGAAGATGTCAATTTTGATTTGGGGGACAATCAAAAAACAATAAATATTTAATCCTTAGATAATTTAGGAAAAAGAGGTGTAGAATGGAAGAAAACAAAGACAACAAACCCAAAGAAAACGACAAAGAGAGTTTTTTCAACAAAATCATATTTTGGCTTAAGATAAACGCATTGCTTAGTTTGGGAATACTAATTACATTTATTGTATTCATAACTTTGCTCTAACAATTTTATAAAAATAATTGTCGGGTAGCATTTCAAAGAGTGAAGGAGGCTATTTATGGAAGATAATAAGAATGAATTGCTGAAAAAAATAGTATTTTGGCTTAAAATAAACGCATTGCTTAGTTTGGGAATTATAATTATGATTTTCTTATTTATGGTTTTGCAAAGATAATATATGATAAAAACCACCAAGGAACAAACCTGGTGGTTTTTTATATGATTTTTAATTGTCTTTTATTTTAAAGATTATTCAGATAGCCCATCTGCCGTCTTTGAAAATCTGAATTTCTTTGCCGTCCTGAGTGATGCCTATAATGTCTAGGTCATCGCTTCCTATCATAAAGTCGACATGTATCATGCTTGTGTTGACTCCCATTTTGTCAAAGTCTTCCTGAGTATATTTGTCATAGTCATGAATACAATTTGAAAAGCCTCTGCCCAAAGCCAAATGACAACTTGCGTTTTCGTCAAACAATGTATTGTAAAACAATATATTGCTTTCTGAGATAGGGGAGTTTTGAGGTACCAAAGCACATTCGCCAAGCATTTTTGCTCCCTCGTCCATATTGACCATTTGCTCGAGTTGGGCTTGATTTTTTTCGGCATAGACATTATAGACTTTGCCGTCTTTAAATTGGAGATAGAAGTTTTCTATCAAAACGCCTTGATATGACAAAGGTTTTGTGGCATATACTATACCTTCTGCACAACCTGCCTTGGGAGTAGTAAAAACTTCTTCGCTTGGTATATTGGGATTGAATTCTATGTTGCTAAGCTGTGTTTTTTCGCTTCCTGCAAGAAAATCTGCATTGGGCAACAATTCTACCTTGAGGTCAGTTCCTCTATTTGAAGTGTAGTGCAGATACTTAAGTTTTAAAGAATTGAGAAGTGAGCATTTTTCGTGCAAAGTCTTGTTGTGCTTATTCCATGCTTCGATAGGGTTTTTGTCTGCACGGGAAGTAAAAAGTATGGCTTGCCACAATTTTTCTACCGCAACGCTTGTTTTTTCATTGGGGAAAACTTTTTTTGCCCATGCTTTTGAAGGTACGGCAGCTATACACCATTGATATTTGTTGTCAATAGCATCGATATAAGGCTTTTTTATAGGGTATTGTGCCATTCTCGCTTTGGCAAGTTTTTCCTGATTTGCTTTGTTGAGTCCGTCAGGGTCATCGCTTTCTAAATATATGCGTACGGGAAGATTGTCCACTTGATATTGCATTTTTTGTTTTTGCCACTCTTCGACTGAAGATAATTCTTTTAAGGACATATATTTAGAACCTAGCACTGTAAGGGGCAAATATTCCCAATCCACTGTCACTCTTTTTGCTCCGAGGACATAACATTCTTTGACAAGCATTTCTACAAATTCGGGTTGGTCCAAAGAAGCGGTAATCCAGACTACTTGACCTTTTTGGACATTGGCACCTTTTTGGGCGATAAGTTTTGCATATTCTTTGAGTTTTGTTTTTTGCATAAAAAAACTCCTCCTGTCAACAATTATTCAATAAACATTATATTATTTTCCCTTTTTTGTGTCAACACATACAAATTTTTTGATTATAGATATAGTTTTGAAGTCAGCTTTTAATGTCGTAATTTGACTAAAATATTATATATTGATTAATATTATAATATAGGCTACATAATCCGATATGCCTTAAAGCATAAATCAAAAAAGTCGGCATACAATACCTAATGAGGAAATTATGTGGCAGAGCAGTATTTTAATAAGCAATTATTACAACAAAGGAAATGTATTGAAAAAAGGTCTTGAGAGAATAGACGGTATATATTTTGCAGAAGGAAGTCAGGGCAGATATGCAAGTTTTGACATAGCATCAAAGGAAAAAGACAGACAATATGTAAAATGCAGAGTTTATGACCTCATAAGTGAAATTATTCTCAACAATGTAAAACTCGATTATATCATGTCGTCATTGGGCAAGCGGGCAATCAATCCTTCTGTTTGCACATTGATATCTTCTATGTTGTATTATGACATCTCAAAAGAGGAGAGAATAGTCAAAAAGGTGCTTGACGAACTCGATGCTTATTGTTTAGACGGAATTGTGAATTTCAGATTGAAAAATCTTGCCGAAGAATGGAAAGAACTCGGCAATATTATTGCGGGAACATTAAACAGGGGATTCGGAGAAAGAGAGGTATATTCTCTTGCTCTGTATATGCTTGGAGAGAGAAAAGGCACAAGTCTTTTTATCGCTGACAGCAAAGAGATTCTTATCACCAATGTGTCGAAAGGCGGATTGGTAAATGTCCCCGAGATATATCACAACAAAATTCACAATATTATCAATGCTATCGTCAAGTACGGAGCTAGTGAAGTCGTAATCGAAAAGCAGAATATCGACAAAGAACTTTTGAGTGCTTTGAGAAACATAGTAGATGTAAAAATATTGTAGAGCAATCTTTTTATAAATTTAAGAGTAAAAAAATATATCTCAATATTAAAGTTGTGCATAAAATATAAAAGGATACAATATATTGTATGCGTCAAAAAATGGCTTGAAAATAGCTGTAAAATTATTGATTTTTATGTTGACAAGGCATAAAAGTGGTATTATAATATATGTACAATTTAATTGAAGTGCCAAGGCACGCCATAGGACATGTGGCTTGTAGGAAATTGTCACAGAGAGTGTCGGCAGGTGAGAGCGATACACAAGGATACAGGTTATACCACCTAGGGAAAAACACGCACCCGAGCGAATCGGGATAATTGAGTGATGACTTTTGTCATAATTAAGGTGGAACCACGATTATATCGTCCTTATATCAGGACGATTTTTTTATGTCTGTGGACAGGTGCGTGATAAAATATTGTAAATACTATTTGAAGAAAAATTTATTCAGAGGTGATATATGAAAATTACACTCAAAGACGGAAGCGTAAAAGAATTCAAGGACGGACTCAGCGTCTATGAAATCGCAAAGGAACTCAGCGAAGGATTAGCTAGAGCGGCAGTAGGAGCAAAGCTCGATGGAAAAGTAGTGGAGACAAGACAAATCGTAGACAAGGATTGCACTCTCGAGATTCTTACTTTTGCAGATGACGAAGGCAAACTTATTTACAGACATACCTGTTCGCACATACTCGCACAGGCAATCAAGAATATTTTCCCTACCGTAAAATTGGCTATCGGTCCTGCTATTGCAAACGGATTTTATTATGATTTTGACTTCAAGACACCTATATCTACCGAAGAATTCACAAAGATAGAACAGGAAATGAAGAATATCATAAAAGCCAACTATCCTATCACGAGATTTGTATTGCCCAAAGACGAAGCAATCAAACTTATGACAAAGTATGGCGAAGATTATAAAGTACAACTTATCAACGATTTGCCCGAAGGAGAGGAGATTTCTTTCTATAAGCAGGGCGATTTTGTGGATTTGTGTGCAGGTCCTCATTTGCCTTTTACGGGTATGGTAAAAGCATTCAAGCTCACAAGCCTTACGGGTGCTTATTGGAGAGGCAATGAAAACAACAAGATGTTGTCAAGAATTTATGGTACTGCTTTTGACAAAAAAGCTGACCTTCAGGCATATCTCGAGGCAGTAGAAGAAGCAAAGAAAAGAGACCACAACAAGCTTGGAAGAGATATGGGTATTTTCATGACAGATGAAAACATCGGTCAAGGACTTCCTTTGCTCATGCCCAAGGGAGCAAAAATGTTCCAGATTCTCCAAAGATTTGTAGAAGACGAAGAGGAAAAGAGAGGTTATGTCCTCACAAAGACTCCTTATATGGCAAAATCCAATTTGTATAAGATTTCCGGACATTGGGACCATTACAGAGACGGTATGTTTGTCATGGGAGACGAAGAAAAAGACGAAGAAGTTTTTGCACTCCGTCCTATGACTTGTCCTTTCCAATATACTATCTACAACAACGGTCTCAAATCTTATAGAGATTTGCCTATCAGATACGGCGAAACATCTACTTTGTTCAGAAACGAGGCTTCAGGCGAAATGCACGGACTCATAAGAGTAAGACAATTTACTTTGTCCGAAGGTCATATTATCTGTACTCCCGAACAGCTCGAGAGCGAATTCAGAGGAGTAGTGGATCTTATCAATTATATGTTGAAATGTACGGGACTTGAAAATGATGTGACATACAGATTCAGCAAATGGGATCCCGAAAATACCGAAAAGTATATCAACGAACCCGATGTATGGGATACCGCAGAAGATACAATGAGAAAAATTCTCGACCATATCGGCATCAAATATGTCGAGGCAAAGGGCGAGGCAGCTTTTTATGGTCCTAAACTCGATATTCAGATAAAAAATGTACACGGCAAAGAAGATACGATAATTACCGTTCAGGTAGATATGTTCTTGTCAGAAAACTTCGATATGTCTTATGTGGACGAAAACGGCGAAAAGAAGAGACCTTATATCATTCACCGTTCGTCAATAGGCTGCTATGAGCGTACAATGGCTTTGCTTATAGAAAAGTATGCAGGAGCATTCCCTGTATGGATAAGCCCTGTTCAGGTAAAAATCCTCAGCCTTACCGACAGAAATATCGATGAGTGCAACAAGATAAAAGAAAAACTCAGAACTATGGGAATAAGAGCCGAAGTCGATGCAAGAAGCGAAACGGTAGGCTACAAAATCAGAGCAGCACAGCTTGAGAAAGTGCCTTATATGTTGATTATCGGCGACAAAGAAGTGGAAAACGGAGTAGTAGCCGTAAGACGCAGAGGCGGAGTAGTGATGGGCGAAATGAAACTTATGGAATTTGCCGAAAAAGTGCTTGACGATGTAGCTACAAAAAGACTCGATTAATTTTTAGGAGTACCGAAAGGTGCTCCTTTTTTATCAAAAAATATGTATGAAAGCATGTGGGATATAATTAAAAAGTTTTTAATTTTATAAAATTGTAAATGTATTATTTATATTGTCAATAAACATATATGTTGGTATAATAAAAGCAGAAGGTGACTTATGAAGAACATTTTGAGATTTGACAAAACCAAAAAATTCAGAATATTGCAACTTGCCGATATCCAATTCATAAAGAAAATGGACAAAAAGAGTATAGAAGTCATGGACAAGACAATTGCTATGGCAAATCCTGACTTTATTGTCCTTACGGGAGACCAGATAAGCGGTGAGTATATGTGGCTGATGAAAAAAAGAGTGAAAAAAATTCTCACACAAATTACAGAATATTTTGACAAGAAGAAAATACCTTGGACAATGTGCTTTGGCAATCATGACGGCTTATGGAAGAAAAAGTCAAAACTTTTTATGCTGGATATATACAAAAGAAGCGAATATTTTGTGGGCGATAGTCAATCGTTTGGCGATATAGAGGTATATTGCGACAACGATAAAGACAGTGTTTCTAATTATTTTATTCCTATAAAAGACGATACCGACAAAGTAAAATACGGTATTTTGGTGCTGGACTGCGAGACTTGTCTTACGATGCCTTATAAAGGTTATCTCGATGAGCAAACAGAATTTTATAAATCAGTCAGCAAAAAATATAAGGATGTGCCTTTGGTATTGTTTACGCATTTGCCGCTTGAAAGAATGCAACAAGCTTATGACAACAGACAAAACGATAGTCTTGTCAAAGATTTTAAGGGCGAGATAGAAAAACCAGAAGTCGGCAGAGTGTATTACGCCACTTTCGATAAAGAGCAAAACAAAAAGTTTGATGACGCAATGCTCGAATATAAAAACATCAAGGGAGTGTTTGTAGGGCATGACCATATAAGCAATTTTGCCGTAAATTATAATCTTGAAAAGGACTATAATCTCATAATGGCTTATGGCAGACTTTCTACTTATGCTTTTGGCTGTTGGCAATATTGTCCTTTTAAGATAAAAGATATGAAATTCTATAAAAATTATCCAAAGGGCGGCAGAGTAATAGATATTTATGAGAATAAAAATATTGTCACTTTTGATTTGTACGAAGATAAAAATGACGACTTCAAAATGAAGATACGCAATGAAATGCGACTTTTTGATTGAGTTTGAGGCATTTTTTCTCAAATGCTGTACAAAATATCTTAATTATACAAAAAAATGTTTAATTTTGTTGACACAACCAAAAAATTTTGGTAATATATCTACGAAAACAAAGCAGTAATATTACTCACCTGTCGGCAATAGGGTCGCACATGGTTAATAAATCCGATTGATTTGTATGAGTAACACTATGCTTTGTTGCTCATATTTTTTTGCCTTAGTGCAGGGAGGACACGACTATTAAAGAGATGCTTATCAACGGACAAATAAGAGAAAGAGAAGTCAGAGTATTGGATAATGACGGTACTCAGCTCGGTATCATGTCCAGCAACGAAGCTATTGAACTCGCCGAACAGAAAGATCTTGACCTTGTCTTGATTTCTCCTACGGCAAAACCGCCTGTTTGTAAAATTATGAACTACGGCAAATTCAAATACGAGACAATAAAGAAAGAAAAAGAAAACAAGAAAAATCAAAAAGTCGTGGAGCTTAAGGAAGTATGGTTGTCGGCTACTATCGATGTGGGCGACCTCAATACAAAAGCAAAACAAGCCAACAAGTTTTTGACAAACGGCGACAGAGTAAGAGTTTCGATAAGACTCAGAGGCAGACAGATGGCAAGACCTGAACTTGCTATGAAAGTTATGGACGACTTCTTTGATATGCTCAAAGACATTGCACAAATGGAAAAGAAGCCTTTGTTGGAAGGAAAAAGCATTGCTATGACATTGGCTCCCATTGCAAAAAAATAAAAAATCAATATTAATATTTGGAGGATAGATATATGCCAAAGCAAAAATCACACAGTGGTGCAAAAAAGCGTTTCCACTTGACCGGTACAGGTAAAGTTAAGAGAGCAAAGATGAACAGAAGACACATCTTGAGCAAGAAATCACCTAAAAGAAAGCGTAGCTTGAGAAAGACTACTTATGTTTCTTCTACACAAGAGAAGACAATCAAGAATATGATTTAGTCCACGGAGGTAATTAGATATGAGAATTAAGAGAGGCGTAAACGCAGTTAAGAAGCGTAGAAAGATATTGAAGACAGCAAAGGGTTATTTTGGTGCTAAATCCAAGTTGTACAGAGTAGCTCGTCAGGCGGTAATGAAATCACAAAATTATGCTTATGTAGGCAGAAAGCTCAAAAAGCGTGATTTCAGATCATTGTGGATTACAAGAATCAACGCGGCAGCAAGAATGAACGGTTTGAATTACAGCAGATTCATGAGCGGTCTCAAGAAAAACGGTATCGATCTCAACCGTAAAGTTTTGGCTGATATCGCAGTAAACGATCCCGCAGGATTTGCAGCTTTGTGCGAAAAGGCAAAGGCTTAATAAATAAAACAAAATGCACCTTGATAGGTGCATTTTTTATTATAATAATTTTTCAATTCAAATATCGATATAAACTTTTATAAAAACAGACTAAAAAATAAAAAACTTTTTGTATATTACAAAAACTTTCTTGAAATTTGATTTTAATTTGTGTATTATTAAATTATGCAAGAGATAACATCGTTGCAAAATCCGAGAGTGCAACATATCAAAAAACTAAAAGACAAATCATACAGAAGACAATATCTTCAATATGTCGTAGAAGGGGAAAATCTTGTCAAAGATTTGCCCGGGTTTGTTTTGGTCAAAGAAGTATATGTGTTGAAGTCGAGACTTGATGAATATAGATATATTTTAAAAAAATATTCAGATGACAAAGTGTTTGTCGTGGACGAAAAAGTAATGAAAGCTCTTAGCGAGACAGTCTCGCCGAGCGGAATTCTCGTGCTTTTGGATATGCAAACAAATCCTCTGGATTTGTCCGGTAATATCGTAGTGCTCGATAGTATAAGCGACCCGGGGAATATGGGTACGATAATCCGTACGAGTGTCGCATGCGGAGTAAAACAGATTATTGCAGTCAACTGCGTGGATTATACATCAGGTAAAGTTATACGAGCATCGATGGGCGGTATTTTTAAGGTCAATATTACAGAACTTGACTATGACGATGCTTTAAGATATCTAGAAAATCATACAATTTATGCTCTTGATATGAATGGCGAAAATATTTTTAAAATGTCGCATATAGACAGACCTTTTACTCTTGTCGTGGGAAGCGAGAGCAGAGGATTGAGCGAAGTGTTCAGACACAATTCTCACATAGTTTCTTTGCCTATGATAGGCGATATCGAATCACTGAATGCGGGAGTAAGTCTGTCGGCGGCATTGTACTATTTTGTCTTTGGCAGAGTATAGCAAAATAATTCTTGACAAAATTTTTGTCAGAAGATATTATAATTAAGAATAATCCATAAGGAGGATAAAAAGATGGCTGAGAAAGAAAACATTGTTGACGAAGAGCAAGATGAAATCATAGTTTTGCAGGACGAAGACGGCAAAGAGATAGAATTCAATCATATTGCTACTTTGGACTACAATGACGAGTGGTATATTTATCTTCAACCTGTAGAACTCGAAGACGGTATGGAAGATGACGAAATGTTCATTTTCAAAATCGAAGAGGATAAAGACGGCAATGATTTGTTCAATCCCGTAGAGGATGAAGATTTGTTGCAAAAACTCTATGAAGAGTATCTTAAAGAATGCGACCTCGAGGACGCAAAAGAACAGGAAAACTAATCGTTTGACGCAATAATTACACCTTCGGTATGCTGAGGGTGTAATTTTGTATTATAATACTCAAACTCTGAATGTTTGACAGAAAAATAGTAAAAAATTTTTAATACAGAAATATATTTTTTATTTTTATAAGTTTATTTTGTTATATTTTGGCTCGGTTTTGTAAAATAAACTATAAATTGAGAATTGAGTACAAAAAAACAAAAAATTTTATTGACTTATTTTTATTATATATATATAATAGATAATGACTAATATTTTAGGGAGGCAACAATAAGGTGAAAAAGTGGCAGTCAATTGTGATTTTGACAATATTGGCATTGCTTATCGTGTTTGGCTCGGTATTTGCTTTTGTTTCTTTGGACAATGGTGAGCTCGGCATTTACAACTACAATGCTTATGTCACAACTATAAGTCTTGGTCTTGACCTCAGCGGTGGTGTATATGCTGTGTACAGCGTAGATGAAAGCAAGCTTACCGATGAACAAAAAGACAATATAGACACATTGATAGAAGGTACCAGAGCAAGTCTCGAGTCTTTGCTTTTCAGCAAAGGTTATACAGAAGCTCAGGTTACGGTATCAAATCAAACAATTCGTGTAGAGATTCCTGATGAGGACGATCCTAACAGAATCTTCAATCTTATCGGCAGACCTTCGAGTCTCGAATTCAAAGAATATGTCGATGGTGCAGACGGCGACTTGTCTTTGAATGATGAAAACGGTAGTGTAAAACTCGACAGCAAGCTCACAGGTAATGATATTTCAAATGCCGGTGTGACTTATGACAACTCGACAGGTTATTATGTAGTAGCACTTCAGTTTACAGAAGAGGGTACAGAAAAATTCTCCACAGCTACAAGTGCTTTGACAGGAAAACAACTTTCAATTTGGATAAACGATGAATTCGTTATCGCCCCCAGCATCAACGAAGCTATCTCCACAGGTTCTGCTTCTATCAGCGGTAATTATACTTATGATCAGGCATACGACTTGGCAGTAAAGATTCAGGCAGGTTCTTTCCCCTTGACATTGAAGCTCGATGAAAGCAACAGCCTTACAGCTACTTTGGGTGCTTCAGCTATCAAAGCTGGTGTTATTTCCGGTGTGGTAGGTCTCTTCCTTATCTTTGTTTATGTAATAGCTATGTACAGATTGCTCGGTGTGGCATCAAGTTTGTCTTTGTGGTATTATTCATTGACTTATTTGTTCTTCCTCGCTATCTTCCCTTGGGTACAGCTTACGCTTTCAGGTATTGCGGGTGTTTTGCTTGCGATAGGTATGGCGGTAGATGCGAATGTGATTATATTTGAGCGTATCAAAGAAGAATATGCACTTGGCAAGACATTGCGTACATCTATAAATACAGGTTTTAAGCGTTCGCTCGGAGCTATTTTGGACGGTAATATTACTACCATAATCGGTGCAGTAGTACTTATCATAGTAGGTGCATCTACAATCAAGAGCTTTGGTATTACTTTGCTTATCGGTATCATTTTGTCGCTTTTGTCTTCGTTGTTGCTCACAAGACTTATACTCGAATGTATATTGTCTTTCAATGACGAAACAAAGAATAAATTGTTTGGACTTAAGAGAGTTCTTACTGACGAACAGCTTGAAGAACTCGAGGCTGAAGAAGAGGCTCAGGAAGAAGCTGAGAAGAATTCAGAAGAAGTAATCGAACAAGTTCTTTCTCCCGATGGCAGCGTTGTGGTATTGGGCGTAGAGCAAAAACAACAACCTCAAAAGGCAAAAGTTGCTTCACCTAAGGCTCCCAAACAAATCAAGAAAAACAGAAAGAAGGGAGGTGCAAGATGAAAAAGCTTCAAAATCTTAAGATAGTAGAAAAGCATGGAATCTGGGCAATTGCTCCCGTAATCATATTCTTGGTAGCAGTAATAGTATTTACATCTTTTGCAGTAAGCAATAAGGATATTTCAAAAGGTATGAATATCGGTATCGACTTCTCAGGCGGTTCTATTCTTACGGTAGAACTCGGAAGCGATATCCTCAACAACAAGACAGAATACAATAAGCATTACGATTATATCGAAAGCGTATTGACAAGTGAAGAAATTGCGGATGAAGTAGTAAAATACGCAAAAGAAGAATACAATATCAATCTTACAAAGAGTGCGGCTGTTGCTTCAATAAGCTATGTGCAGACTTCGGGCAGCAATGAAGATATGTCTTTGGTAATCAAGTATGACAATATTTCATCTACTTTCGATACCAAAAACAATGATCTCACCACTTACAGAAATAGTATTCTCGAACAGAAAATCAAAGATTATTATGACACCAATTTTATGGACAAGGGTGTTACGGTAAGTACAAACTATATCGGTGCTACTGCTTCTGCATCTTTGATAAAGACAGCATTGCTCGCTGTATCTATCACAATGGTTCTTATCCTTATCTATATCATGATAAGATTTGAAATCTGGAGCGGTATTGCAGCTATTATAGCTTTGATTCACGATGTAGCAATGATGGTATGTCTTGTAATAATCTTCAGAATACAAGTAAACAGTGCGTTTATTGCGGCAGTAATCACAATCGTATCTTATTCAATCAACAATACTATCGTTGTATTTGACAGAGTAAGAGAAAATATGAAGAAAGAAAAAGCTATGCTTTTGGGTGGTAGTATTGACAACAACAGATTAGTCAATGAAGCTATCGTTCAGACAATGTTGCGTTCTATCAACTCGACTATTACCACAATGATAGCAATCACATTGTTTGCAATCATAGGTACTGCGTCAGTAAGAGAATTTGCTCTTCCCGTAATATTCGGTCTCTTGGCAGGTTTCTATTCGTCATTGGTAATTGCACCTTCTTTGTATTGCTTGATGAAAAACGCATCAGACAAGAGAAAGATTGCAAAGAGAGACGGCGTGAAAAACGAAAAACCCAAGTATGCCGGAGCAAAAAACAATTAATAAAAAATAAATGTTTTGTTGAGCTGTCGAAAGACAGCTCAATTTTTTTTATTATAAATATCTCTATATATCATACACAAAAGAATATTTTGATAAAAATGTTTTATCTAAATCCGATAAAATAGATAATATATAATAAAGATAAAAGAAAAATCTCTTGTTTATTAAAGGCTTTTAATATATAATATATAGAAGAGGTAAAGATGGACAAAACACAAAGAGAAAATCTGGCAAAAGAATTGGGAATAGATGAAAAACTTATAGAAGTTTTGGAGCAAAGAGGCTATGACGACAAAGAAAAGCTCAATGCTTTTTTGTATCCCACAATGGATAATTTGACGGATGTACATAAATATACAGGCTTTGACGATGTGGTGGAGAGAATAAGATTTGCCATTGACAACAAACAGAGCATTATTCTATATGGAGATTACGATTGTGACGGAATCTGCGGCGTTTCTGTTTTGTACAATTATCTAAAATCCCAAGGAGTGGAAGTGCATTGCTTTTTGCCAAACAGACATACTGACGGATACGGACTCTCGAGAGAGGCTTTAGAAAAGCTTGCCGACAAATATCTGAGCGATTTGCTTATCACCGTGGATTGCGGTATTACAAGCGTAGAAGAAGTGGAGTATGCCAGAGAAGTGCTCGGCTTTGATGTGATTGTCACGGACCACCATGAAGTGGGAGAAGTTTTGCCCGATTGTCTTATCTTTAATCCAAAGTTGACTAAAAGCGGTGCATTCAGAGAATTATGCGGTGCGGGAGTGGCACTCAGAATAGTAGAAGGACTTGGCGGAAGAGATGAGATGATGAAATATATCGACATCGCCACAATCGCTACTATTGCCGATGTCGTGCCTTTGGTGGAAGACAACAGAATTATCGCAAAAGCAGGATTGAAAAAGATAAATTCTATGAGTTGTTCAAGGGGCATAAAAATGCTTGCAAAGACTTGCACAGAAGGGGAAATTACCTCTTATGACATAGGCTTTAAGATTGCTCCCAGAATAAATGCCGTGGGCAGAATAGGCGATGCGAACGAAGTCTTGGACTTGTTTTGTACGACCGACAATTTTTTGCTTGAAAATATCGTAAAAAGCCTCAACGAGTGCAATCAGGAAAGAGTGCAGCTTACCGATGACCTTACAGAAGAGTGTATGCACCAATTAAAAGGTTTTGACTTTGAAAATAATGCGGTTATAGTACTTCACAATGCCTATTGGGATGACGGAATTATAGGTATAGTAGCCTCAAGAATTGCCGAAATATTCAATCGTCCGACAGTGCTTCTCACAAAAAACGGCGATTTGTACAAAGGAAGCGGAAGAAGTATAAAAGGCATAAATATATTTGATTATGTCTTACAATGCAGTACGCTTTTGAAAAAATTCGGCGGACATGCGATGGCTTTCGGACTTTCGCTGGAAAAAGAAAAAATATTAGATTTTTCCAAAAAACTCAATGAGCTCATAAAAAAAGACTATGACATGAGTTTTTTTGTGCCGCATAAAAAGTATGATATAGACATAAAGGATGTAAAAAATATTCTCAGTATGGCTAGAGGAATAAAACTTCTCGAGCCTTTTGGCGAAGGCAATCCCAATATCAAATTTTGCGAAAGTGCAGGAAGCATCGAATTTAATCAGATGGGCAGTACTCAACATCTGATACACAAGGAAAAAGAAAGAGAACTTGTGTTGTTTGGCGGTCTAAAATATAAAGAATTATTGTCCCAAAAAGTGCAAAAAAAATTGTATTACAAATTAAGTCTCGAAAGCTTCAGAGACAAGGTATACGCACAGGGTAAAATCTCTTCTTTTGAATGCAACGAGACAGACGAGCAAGGAGAGTATTCTCAATACATTATGACGGGCTTTGTCAAAGGCGAAAAAGAGTGCAAAGAAGTGTCTTTTGATGATATTTTGCCTTTTGCGAAAAGCACATTCGGAGTATGCTATATAGCCTATGATATCGACACATACAAGCAATTTTGTGATATTCTTAAGACAAATAATATAGACATATTTACAGAAAACAGAGTGGTGGGCGGAAATGCTCCTTTTACAAAAATTCTTTTCTGTCCGTCTTCTTTAAAAGAGTTGTGCTATTATGACAAAATAATCTTGCTTGACGAGCCTTTGAGTACGGGTATATTTTTGAAGGCAATGAATAAGACGGCGACTTTATATTTGGTTCGGAATGTGAATATTTTTAAAAAGATTTCAGAGTATTTGC
Organism: uncultured Christensenellaceae bacterium; assembly: GCA_944381365.1. GTDB lineage: Bacteria > Bacillota > Clostridia > Christensenellales > UBA3700 > RACS-045. Next base: position 27,844 of record CALWKW010000001.1, read on the forward strand.
CCGACTATAAAAAACTCACCGAGATTTTTATTCTCACAAGAGATTGTCTTAAAGACAGGATTATTACGAGCGTAGCTGATTTGTACTATGCTATTGCAAAAAACAATAATTTAGAGTATAATGAATTTGTGCTTGCATTACTTATTTTCGTGGATTTGGGTATTGTCAAAATAAGTCCTAAATTTTATATTGACGGATTAGTGAAGACAAAACTCAGCGAAAGCAAAATTTATGCAAGATTAGAGGCAGAAAAGATTGGAAGAACAGGAAATTAAATTTATCAATAAAGTTCAGGATAATTACGGCGAAAATCATGCCGAAAAGATTATCAAGGCATATTATTTTGCAAAAACCGCACATCAAGGTCAAAAGCGACAATCAGGTGAGGATTATCTCGTTCACCCTAAAGCAGTGGCAGAAATCCTTATCGATATGGGACTTGACTGCGATACGGTAGTTGCTTCGCTTTTGCATGATGTGATTGAGGATACTTCCGTGACTGCCGAGGAAATAAGCCAGACTTTTGGCAGCGTAGTTTTGTCTTTGGTTCAGGGCGTGACAAAACTCAGCAAGCTCAATTTTAAGTCAAAACTCGAAGAGCAGGCAGAAAACCTCAGAAGAATGTTTATGGCAATGAGCAATGACATTCGTGTCATTATCATAAAGCTTGCCGATAGACTTCACAATATGCGTACATTGTCATTTAAGGACGAAGAGGGGCAGAAGCGTATTGCTCAGGAAACTCTCGACATATATGCCCCTATTGCGGCAAGACTAGGTATTTCCAGCGTCAAAGGCGAACTCGAAGATTTGTGTCTAAGATATTTGTATCCCGATGATTATTACTATATCGCCGAAAAAGTTTCGCAGACAAGAGTAGAAAGACAAGAACTTGTCAATCATATATCCAAAGAACTTCAAGAAATGCTTGCAGAACTCGGCATAAACGGCGAAGTCAACGGAAGACCAAAGCATTTTTATAGTATTTACAGAAAGCTCAAAAAAGGTAAGCCTTTTGAACAAATCTACGACTTGATAGCATTGAGAGTCATTGTGGACAGCGTGAAGGATTGTTATGCCGTACTTGGCTCCATTCATACTAAATGGAAACCTCTTCCCGGTAGATTCAAAGATTATATTTCAGTACCCAAAGCAAATATGTATCAGTCCTTGCATACGACTGTGCTTACATCATACGGTGCTCCTTTTGAAATTCAAATCCGTACTCACGAGATGCACAAAATAGCAGAATACGGTATCGCAGCACACTGGAAGTACAAGCAGGGCAACAATATAGATTCATCCAAGATAGATGACGATAAGCTTGCTTGGATAAGAAATGTTATGCAGCTTCAAGAGGAAGCAAGCGACTCTCAGGAATATCTCGATATGCTGAAAGTCGATTTGTATTCTGACCAAGTATTTGTATTTACGCCAAAAGGCGATGTATTCAATTTGCCAAACGGCTCGACAGGCGTAGACTTTGCCTATGCTATTCACAGCAAAGTAGGCGAAAAATGTACGGGTATAAAAGTCAATAGCCGTATAATGCCCGTAAGCACAAAACTCAACAACGGCGATGTTGTGGAAGTTATTACTTCCAATGCGTCAAAAGGACCTTCGAGAGATTGGTTGCAATTCGTCATTACGCCAAGTGCAAAAAGTAAAATCCGCTCTTTCTTCAAGAAAGAAATGCGTGAAGAAAACGAGAAGAGGGGCAGAGATGTACTCGAAAAAGAGGCAAAACACAGAGGCTATAATCTCAATGATCTTATTGCTACCGAAAGCTGGTCAAAGTATATAAAACAAAAATACGGACTCAACTCCAGCGAAGAAGTTATGGCAATGGTCGGATATGGCGAGCTTACTTCACTTCAGGTAATAAACAAGCTTGTAGAACTTTATAAGCAAGACCATGTTCAAGAAAGTGTCGAGATTGACAAACTTACCAAAAAGCCTACTCAGAGAAAACACAACAACGGCGTTATCATAAAAGGCGTAGAAGGACTTAAGTATCGTTTTTCACAGTGCTGTTCCCCTCTCCCGGGAGATGCCATTCTTGGCTATATCTCAAGAAATGGCGGAGTGGTAATCCACAGAGTGGATTGTCCCAACTGCAAGAGTTTTGAGCCAGAAAGAATCGTTGAGGCTCAATGGCCTATGACAGAGGACGAAAGATTTGTCGCAAATCTTGTGATAAAAGCTCTCGACCGTACGGGGCTTGTAATAGAAGTCGCTACGCTCATCACAAATATGAAAGTGGCAATGACAAGCATATCCGCAAAGTCAGAAAAGGATAATACCGCAACAATCAAAGTTTCGGTAGAAGTGACAAACACCAATATGTTGCAAATCCTTATGAACAAAATCCAACAATCTATTAAAGGAATAACGGAGATAAAGAGAGCTTCAAAAAGCTCTAAAAACAAAACAAAATGAGAGCAGTAGTACAAAGAGTAAATTATGCAAAATTATCGGTAGACGGACAAGCTGTATCCCAAATAGGCGAAGGTTATCTTGTATTTGTGGGATACAACAATGACGATACCAAAGAAATATGCAAATACATAGTAGACAGAATTATAGGCATGCGTATTTTTAAAGATGACAACAACAAACTCAACAAGTCGCTTCTGGATGTAGGCGGAGAAGTCATGGTGGTGTCAAACTTTACCTTATACGGCAATGCTTTTAGCGGTCGCCGTCCCGATTTTTCTAAATCTGCTCATTTCGATACGGCAAAACCTTTGTATGATTTTACCGTAGAAGAATTCAAAAACAGATTGGGAAAAGTGGCTACGGGTGTATTCGGAGCACACATGCACATAGATATGTCCAATGACGGACCTATCACTATGATTTTGGAAAAATAATCTTATTATTAAGGTCGGGTGTTGAATGAAAATTGATAAATTCGTGTTGGGACTTCTCAACAATAATACTTATCTTGTGACAAACGAAGATACAAAAAGATGTTTTTTAGTGGATCCTTCTACTCCGAGTGCCAAAGTAGCGGAGTATATAAAAGACAAGGGCCTTTGTCTCGAGTCTATTTTGATTACGCACGGACATTTTGATCATATAGGCGGAGCAAAGTATTTTCAGCAAGAATTCGGAGCAAAAATCTATATGAGCAAGGACGATGAAGATTTTATCGACAATCCACTCAAAATAAGCAGAAAATTCGACAAATTCGATATCGATGTTTATATAAAGGACAACGATATTATAAATACCTGCGGAAAAGAGATAAAAGTAATCGCTACCCCCGGACACTCTTTGGGCGGAGTATGCTTTTTGATGGATGATGTAATATTCTCGGGCGATACGATATTTAAGGCAAGCTATGGAAGATTTGATTTGAGAGGCGGAGATTTTTCTGCACTCAAAGAGTCTGTCAAAAAAATTCTCGATATGCAGGGAGAATATTTGATTTTGAGCGGACACGGAGAAGCGACTTGCAGTTCGTTTGAAAGACAATACAATCCCGTTTTTTCAGACGAGTTTTGATTTTTGAGGCGACAACAAATGATAGATATCAAGTTTTTGTGTAATGTATCTGAATTTGAAAATGACTATATGGACATAATTAGAGCCTTTTATCCTCATATCAATGTCAAAGAAGAGGGGGAAAGGCTTTGTCTTGATTTGACGAAAATCAATGATTTAGAGTATCAGTGCAATCTGAAATTCAAAGATAAAAAACTCAATAAAGTTTTTTCTTTAGACGAAAAGTTTTTGCCGGACAAAGATTCAGAGCAATACGATATTAAATTCAGAGCTCAGCTCAAAAGACACAGCAAAGTGGTTTTGTATGACTTTTTGAGTGAAATCACAAAGGAAAAATTGCCTTATGGCTCATTGACGGGTATAAGACCTACAAAACTTTACCACGAGCTTCTTCAAAAAGAAATAGACGGAGAAGATTATTTTGAAAATGTTTTGAGAGTATCAAAAGAAAAAACGGCACTAATAAAAGAAATCGTACAAAATCAGCAAAAGTATTATGATGTCAAATCAAACGAAATCGATGTGTTCATAAACATTCCGATTTGTGTGTCGAGATGCGTATATTGTTCGTTTATATCGGCTCAGCTAGACAAAATAAAAAAATCCGTAAAGCCTTATTGCGATTTGCTTTTGAAAGAAATTCAATGCACAAAACAGATAATAAAGGACAAAGGGTATAAAGTAAGAGCCGTGTATATCGGCGGCGGAACTCCAACTTCGTTGGACGATGAAAATTTTGCAAGAATAATAGAGAGTGCAAAATTCGATTGTAATGAATATACGGTCGAAGCAGGTCGTCCCGATACGATAAGCAAGGAAAAACTTGCCATAATGGACAGAGCAGGAGTAAACCGCATATCAATTAATCCTCAGACTTTTAATCAAAAGACATTGGATTTGATAGGAAGAAAGCACTCTGTCGAGGATATATTCAGGGTATATGAAGAAGCGAGAAAATACAATTTTGATATCAATATGGATTTGATTGCTATGCTTCCCGAGGAAAATTTTGAAGACTTTAAGTATTCGGTGGACAATGCAATCAAGCTTTCGCCTGAAAATATAACGGTACATACTTTGTCTCTTAAAAAGGGCTCGACACTCAAAGTCGAGGGGTACGACAATACAAGCGAAAATATGGCAGACGATATGGTGAATTATGCAAGAGAAAGCATTATGAAAAGCGGATATTCGCCTTATTATATGTACAAACAAAAGTATATGTCGGGCAATCTCGAAAATGTAGGATATTGCAAAAAAGATAAAGCCTGTGTCTATAATATCGATATAATGGAAGAAATATCAAGTATAATCGCAAATGGTGCGGGCGGTATTTCAAAAAGACTTTTTTCAAAAGACAGACTAGAGCGACTTGCAAATCCCAAGGGTATAGATGTATATCTTGAGAGAGATAAAAAAATTCTTGACGACAAAATAAAATTCTTTGAAGAGAGCGATTTTTGAGCTTGAAAAAAGAGAAAATCACGATTTTTGATAAAAAATTTTGTGTATTGACAAAAATTTATCAAAAAATCTTAAAAAAAGAGTATGTCCAAACTATTTTCTTGCAAAATAAAAGGATATATCGCAAAGTTCTTTGGGATATATAAAATATTTTAATAATATACGATAATTTTGCTTGCGTGGGACAAAAATTTATGATAGGATAATATCGTAATGGTTTAATCCAAGGTTAGCGTGGCTAGGTTTTGCAAATCTCCAATGTACTACTTGGCTACCGCTTTATTAACAATTTCAAAAAGGAGGATAAAAAAATGGAAATTGTAGATGTAAAAAACATGACAAAGCAAGAGGTTTTGACAGCTTTCGCTAAGCACGAAGGAGATACAGGTTCTCCTGAAGTTCAAATCGCACTTCTCACACAGAGAATTCTTCAACTCAATGACCACTTTGCAGAGCACAAAAATGACTTCCACTCAAGAAGAGGTCTTTTGCAGATGGTTGGTAAAAGAAGAAGCATGTTGAAGTACCTTAAGGACACAGACATCGAACGCTATCGTGAACTTATTGCAAGACTTGGCATCAGAAAGTAAAAAACTTTGGGGCTGTCGTTTTGACACCCCAATTTTTTTGAAATAAGCCAAAAATTGTTACTAAACAGAATAAATTACTAATTATTGGAGGTTAGTTTGATGATAGACAGAAAAATTTTCAAGACCACAATCGGCGGAAGAGAAGTCACCGTTGAGACAGGTGCATATTGTGGTTTGAGCAACGGCAGTTGTTTGGTCAGATGTGGCGAAACTGTCGTAATGGTAAATGTTACAATGGCAAAAACACAGAGAGACGGCATTGACTTTTTCCCTCTCGGATGTGATTATGAAGAAAAAATGTATGCCGTTGGTAAAATTCCCGGGGGATTCAAAAAGCGTGAAGGTCGTGCAAGCGATAAGGCAATTCTTACTTCAAGACTTATCGACAGACCTCTTCGTCCCTTGTTTCCTAAGGGCTTCTTCAATGATGTAGCGGTTGTAGCTACAAGTTTGTCGGTTGATCCCGATATTCCCCCTGAGATCTATGCAATGATCGGCAGCTCCGTAGCTTTGAGCATTTCCGATATTCCTTTTGCAGGACCTACAGGTTCGGTAGTAGTAGGCTATGTTGACGGTCAATATGTTATCAACCCAAACACAGAGCAAAGAGAAAAGTCAAGACTTCATTTGTCTTTGAGCGGTACCAAAGAGGCTATCCTCATGGTAGAAGCCGGTGCAAACGAGCTTACTGAAGACGAAATGATCGGTGCTATCTTGTTCGGTCATGAGGAAATTAAGAAAATCGTAGCTTTCATAGAAGATATTCAGGCTCAAATCGGCAAGGAAAAGATTGTTCCCGAGTTGTATCATCCTCAAGAGGAAATCGAGAAAGCAGTAAAAGAATATGCTGACAAGAAGATGGATGAAGTACTCGAAAACTTCAACAGACAGGACAGAGATAAAGCTGAAGACGCTCTTGATAAGGATGTATTTGAGCACTTTGCAGAGCAGTTCCCCGATGGCAAAAAGGATATCGCAGAGACTTTGTATGCTATGAAGAAAGCAAAAGTAAGAGCAAAGATTCTCGACAAGGGTATCAGACCTGACGGAAGAAGTCTCGAAGAAATCAGACCTATCTGGTGCGAAGCAGGTATTTTGCCCAGAGTTCACGGCAGCGGCGTATTCACAAGAGGCCAGACTCAGGTTATGACAATCTGTACATTGGGCAGCTTGTCTGAAGTACAAAAACTCGAAGGTCTTGACGATGAAGTATGCAAGAGATATATTCACCACTACAACATGCCCCCTTACAGCACAGGCGAAGCAAAGCCTTTGAAGAGCCCCGGCAGAAGAGAAATCGGACACGGTGCTTTGGCTGAAAGAGCATTGGAGCCTATGCTTCCTTCAGTAGAAAGTTTCCCTTATGCTATTCGTACTGTAAGTGAAGTTATTTCTTCAAACGGTTCTACATCTCAAGCATCTGTATGCGGTTCTACTTTGGCTCTTATGGACGCAGGCGTTCCTTTGAAAAAGCCTGTTGCAGGTGTAGCTATGGGTCTTATCAGCAATGAAGACAAATCCAAGATATCCGTATTGACAGATATTCAAGGTCTTGAAGACTTCTTCGGCGATATGGACTTTAAGGTTGCAGGTACAGAAGACGGTATTACAGCTATCCAGATGGATATCAAAATCAAGGGTATCAATGAGGAAATCCTCAGAAAGGCTCTTGCTCAGGCAAAGAAAGGCAGACTCTTTATTCTCAACAAGATGCTCGAAGTATTGCCTGAACCCAGAAAGTCTTTGTCCAAGTATGCTCCCAAGATAGTATCTTTCTCAATTGATCCCAACAAGATTAAGGATGTTATCGGCAGCGGCGGTAAAGTCATCAACAAGATTATCGATGAGACAGGTGTCAAGATCGATATCGATGATTACGGCAATGTTCTCGTATCTGGTGTGGATGAAGAGAAGAATGCAAGAGCAAAACAACTTATTGATTTGATTGTCAATGACCCTAATATCGATGATGTATTCGAAGGTACAGTAGTAAGAATCATGAACTTCGGTGCTTTCGTAGAAATCGCTCCCGGAAAAGATGCTATGATTCATATCTCAAAACTCAAGAAAGAAAGAGTAGAAAAGGTAGAAGATGTAGTAAATGTAGGCGACAGAGTTAAGGTCAAAGTTATCGACATCAATGACAAGGGTGTAGCTTTGAGACTTTTGGAAGTTCTTAAATAATTAACTATCAAAGTAATAAGCGGAAGCAAATTGCTTCCGCTTATTTTATTATCTTTCTAAAATATTGATATAAAGATTTGATTAAAATCTCTAAATATTGATTATTAATTATTATTTTATTAATGGATAAAGATAATATATTATTTTATATAAAAATGTTTGGTACAAGCTTCATATTTGAAAATATTTCGGCATAGTATTTTTTGAGGTGATTTATGTCAAAATTTTTTAAAATGCGAAGTGCCATAACAAATATATTGATTATAGGTATTCTCATAGGACTTACTATTGTAAGCCTTAGCAATCAGTATTCATCCTTAGTGACTGCCCCGGGAAATGATCGTCCTTATTATAAAGGCAATACTCAAAGAGGAGAAGTGGCTATTATGATAAATGTCTATTGGGGCACAGAATATATCGATGATATGCTCAAAGTCTTGGAAAATCATAATGCAAAAGCTACATTTTTTGTGGGCGGAAGCTGGGCGAACAGCAATAGCGATACATTAAGGAAAATAATCGATGCAGGGCACGAAGTGGGTAATCACGGCTATTTCCATAAAGACCATGCAAAACTCAATTATCAGCAAAATGAAGCAGAAATAACATCTACCAATACTTTGGTAAAAGCTTTGTGCAATTATGATATAAAGCTTTTTGCTCCTCCTTCCGGCAGTTTTAACGATCTTACATTAGAAGTTGCCGCAAAACTCAATATGCCCGTAATAATGTGGAGTAGAGACACTATCGATTGGCGAGATAAAGACAGCTCGCTTGTTTATAGCAGAGCCACAAACAAAATTCAGGCAGGCGATATGATTCTTATGCACCCCACGGCACATACATTGACAGCATTGGGCGATATTCTTACATATTACGAAGACAATGATCTAACTCCCGTGACGGTTTCGCAAATTATAAGTCAACAAACCATTTGATATTTTGTTTTAAGCATAAAAAATCTATATTAGACAATAAATTATGATATAAATGAAGTCATAATGTTTTTATGCTTTACTATTGTAAATAATTAAGATATAATGTTTATAATTATTGAGAGGTAGATATGAACGAAATATACAGATTCAAAAGCGGTTTAAGACTTGCTTACAAATATTCTCCTGCCGTAAGGTCGGTAGGCGTGGCGGTTATGACATGCGTGGGCAGTGCCAATGAGAATGCTGACAACAACGGTATATCGCATTTTATCGAGCACATGTTTTTTAAGGGAACAAAAGACAAGAATTCTTTTGAAATCGTAGAATTTGTCGATGGAATCGGTGCCCAAATAAATGCTTTTACTTCAAAGCAAACCACATGTTTTTATACTTTGTCCATAGATTCGCAAGTAGAAAATTGTATAAAAATTCTCAGCGAAATTATGTTTGACTCCACTTTTGACAAAGAAGAGATGGAAAGAGAAAAGGGTGTAGTGCTTGAAGAGATATCCATGTGCGAAGATGACAACGATGACCTTGTCATGGATATTCTGAGTGATTGCTATTTTGGAAAAAACACTCTCGGCATGACTATATTGGGCGAAAGAAAAAATGTAAAATCTTTTACTCGTGATGATCTTTTGAAGTATATCGAGCAAAACTATTGTGCAGAAAACACAGTCATTTCTATCGCAGGAAACATAAAATTCGACATGGCGAAAAAGCTCGTAGAAGACTATTTTGAAGGTAGATTTTCTACAAATTGCAATCGTCAATGGAAAGATATACCTCATATCACAAAACCTTGCATAAAAAGCAAATTCAAAGATATAGAGCAGTCAAATATTGCAATAGGTCTTCCTGCACTCAATTTTGACAACAAGTTGTCAATGGCAGAACTTCTCGTCAATACGGTAGTGGGCGGCGGAATGAGCTCGAGATTGTTTCAGGAAGTAAGAGAAAAAAGAGGACTTGCCTATAATGTCTACACCTACAATTCGTCTTATGTCAACAATGGTATGCTTTCTCTTTATATCGGTACGAATGTCGAATCCGTCAAAAAAGCAGTCGATTGTACGATAGAGCTTATCGAAGATTTGAGAAAAAACGGTTTGACAAAAAGAGAGCTCGAAAGAGGTATCGAACAGCTCAAAGGCTCCTATGTATTAGGACAGGAAAGTACAGGCGTGATGATGAGAGTCAATGCAAAAAATGTGTTGTTTACGGACAAGGTTTTTGATATTGACCAAAAGATAAAAGAGATAGAGAATATTACTTTGGCTCAGACAAAAGAAGTCATAGATTATACTTATGATTTGTCAAAAGCAAGCCTCGCGTATGTAGGCAAAAAGCCTGAGTGCGATATACAAAAACTTATATGAAAAATTTTATAATCGAGCAAGTAAAAGAGTGTGACGCAAAAGAGCTGTACGCACTCTTTTATGATACAATACATACTATAAATACCAAAGATTATACTCAAGATCAGCTTGATGTTTGGGCTCCTAGAGGTGGCGATATATCGACATATATCCAAAAATATTATCAAAACATGCGATTTTGGCAAGAGTAAAAACACTTGATAAAAGCGTCATTTGCGGATACGGCAGCATAGATAAATACGGCTTTTTGGATCACTTGTATGTGTCCAAAGATTTTCAACATCAGGGGGTAGGAAGTTTGATTTGCGATAGCTTAGAAGACTATGCAAAGACAAACGGAGCAAAAGAATTTAAGGTAGAGGCTTCTATCACTGCAAAAGAGTTTTTTATTCATAGAGGATATGAGTTAATACAAGAGCAAACCGTATATAGAAAGGGAGTAGCTCTTAAAAACTTCTTGATGAAAAAATATTTTTGATATTATTCAGCTTGTTTTAAGCTGGATAATTTTTTTAATGTCGCATTTTAATATAAATAAATTATTTTTAATAAAAATTTTATCAAAAACTTTTGAGATATATTTATTTGTTTTTTGACATATTGTGAATAAATTTTGTGTTTTATGAAATATTTTTATTTGACTTTTATTATTATATACTTATTATTTTTTATTTATATTATTGTAATTGAAAAATTATTGTGCTATAATCTAAAATGTGAAAGTAAGGAGATGTTCTGATGGCAAAAAAGAATAAAGAAGAAAATATTCAAAAACGCAAGAAAAGCACAAGAATTGCCGATGGTATAGTATTGTTGTGCGTATTTTTGTTGCTTGATTTGATTTTGTTTGGCGTATTCGGTGCGTCAGGTAAAGTTATCGCCGACTTCTTTATCGGTGTTTTCGGTTATGCAATCTATGGTTATAGCCTCGCTTTTACATTGCTCGGTATTTTAAAAACTTGCAATTTGAAGGTAAGACAATCTTATAAGATTGTTTTGTTGTATTTCGCTATTGCGATTTTGATGGTCACTTTTGCTCATGTTTTGAGCTCTCATGAATTTGCAAAAGGCGGTTGGGGAAGTTATATAGAAAATTGCTTTAAAAACCCCGTGACTGCTGGCGGTGCCATTGCGTCTGTATTCTTATATCCTTTTGCTTTGGGAAAGGTGTATGTCGTAAGTCTTGTAGCAAACGGCATTTTCCTTTTTGGTCTTATTATTATCGCTATACTTTTGCAAGTCAATATAGATATCAATGTAGAAAGATTTGGTTCTAAAAAAAGAAGAAACAAGTTGTCAAACGGTCAGAATGCCAATGTAGGTATGTTTGATGTGGACTATACGGGCAATGCCAATGCCGTGACTCTCAACAATCAGACTATTGACGGAAGAGACCTAGGAGAAAGACTTGCCGGCAATAAAAACGGCAATCTTGACAATTATGTTCCTATCGACAGACTAGATGTCGGAGCGAGCGAACCTGATTTTGTTCAAAGCGACAATTTTGAGGAAGCTCAGCTTATTCTCGACACTCAGGAAATAGCCAAAGAAGCTGGAAGAAAAGACTATATTTATGCAAAAGACGATATAGAAACTACCAATGTGGATATATCTCAGGCTCAAAGAGATATATTCGGTGTGGATGATATATCGGGAATGAGTGTTATAAACGAAGGCAAACAGGACAAGCCCGTCAATGAGACTCTAAATTCTCAGCATCCCAAACAAAACAATACTGATACTTCAAGATTTGATATTCTTTCTACAAACGAAAGAATGAGAATAATCGAAGAAAACAGCAGACGCTCGAGAGAAAGAAGAAATTCTGACGAGAATATAAATACTACGCCTTCTTCGGGAAATTCTCATTTTGCAGAAAGACTCAATAGTATTCTCAACAAAAAAAGAGAAGAAAATAGTCAAGTCGAGAGCAATCTTCAAAGCGATGATTTCACATTTAATCTTGACGAAGAAAATACATCAGATAATGACAATAATTTTGTCGAAGACAAAACAGAGAAAAAACCTATCGAATCAATAGACGATTTTATCTCCAATACCAACAAGGATAAGTCAAAACAAGATTTGTACAATAAGATAAACAACTATAATCTCGGTGGCAACATTTCTCCTAAAAACGAATACAAACAACCTACTGACGGATATTTCAACAAGTCTTTTGAGCCTAAAAAACCTCAAGAGCCTCAAAAGCCTTTTCAGTCTCAGACAAATATCAATCAGAATTCGAGCAGTGCTTTCGGCATAAATAAGAATGATAATATCGTCAATTCTCAAAAAGAAGATGTTGCAAGCACAAACAATGAAGAAGAAAAAGTAGTAATTCAAAGATCTCCTTATGTTCCGCCCAGCATAGACAATCTCAAAGATTATGACAGCTTCGGAGCTGACAATGATGACGATATTCAAGAAAAAGCGAGAATTATCGAATCCACTTATGCCAACTTCGGTATATCCGTAGAAGTAAAGCATGTAGTGGCAGGTCCTACGGTCACAAGATTCGAGTTTGAGATACCTCCTACGGTTTCCGTAGAAAAAATCCCTCAGAAAAAGGGTAATCTCATGCTTGCTTTGGCTGTCACTTCTTTGAGAATAGAAGCTCCTATCCCAGGAAAATCGCTTTGCGGTGTAGAAATCCCCAACAAGCACAGAAGAACCGTTGGACTCAAAGATTTTATCGTAAGAGACGAATTCAAAAATTTCAAGGGCGGTTTGTATTTTGCTTTGGGCAAGGATATTGACGGAAATTGCTTCTATGCAGACCTTACAGAATTCCCCCATTGTCTTATTGCCGGCGGTACAGGTAGCGGTAAGAGCGTATGTCTCAATACTATGCTTATAAGCCTTGTCTACAAGTATTCTCCCGAAGATTTGAGAATTATTCTCGTAGACCCCAAGGTAGTAGAAATGAAGAAATTCATAGAGTTGCCTCATTTGCTTACTCCAAAGATTTACAGCACTCCTAAAGAAGCCGTGTCTATATTGAAATGGCTTGTTGAAGAGATGAACAGAAGATATGAAATTCTCGGAAAATATTATGTAAATAATATTGCCTCTTACAATGAGATAGAAAGCGAAGACAAGAAGATGCCTTATATCGTCACGATAATGGACGAGGTAGGCGATATCATGATAAGCGAACAAGGCAAAGAATTCGAAAACCTTGTCATAGCTCTTACTCAAAAAGCTCGTGCGTGCGGTATTCATTTGATATTGGCTACGCAAAGACCTTCAGTCGATGTAATTACAGGTACCATCAAAGCAAACCTTCCTACAAGAATTGCATTTGCAGTCACGGCTGGCGTAAACAGTAAGATTATTCTTGATAGCTTGGGAGCTGAGGATTTGCTCGGTATGGGCGATATGCTTTATATGAGCAGAAAATCCAGATATTTGCAAAGATTGCAAAATCCTTTCCTCAACGAAATGGAAGTACGCAATATCATGATTGACCTCACAAAGCACAATCAGGCTTATTATGACGAAAATATCATGAAAGAAATTCAAAGAATACAAGAACCTCCCAAGCAGGAAGATTCTGCCGTAGACAAGAATTTTAAAGAATTCAATTTCCCTGACGATTTGTGTCCCGATGTATTGAGACGCATTGTGTCAATGGACAATGTCACGATTTCTTCTTTGCAGAGAGCTTTCACGATAGGTTTCCCCAGAGGCGGAAAGATATTCGATTGGCTCCTCAACAGCGGATATATCGAGAAAAACGGCAATAAGCATATTTGCCGACTCACATCAGAGCAGGTAGAGGCAATTATCGAGAATGCACGAAACAAAGAGAATGATGAACAATAATCATTTTTTGTATAAAATATAGTAATGGATAAAGTTTATAGGAGCAGATTATAGAATGGGCAAAAAAATTACGATGACATTACCTACAAAGATTACTATGGTAAGACTAGTTATGATACCACTTGTAATATTGAGCTATTGTCTTCAGAATGTGTATGAGTATATGTTTATAATTACTTCGGTATTGTTTTGGGTAGCATCTATGACAGACTATCTTGACGGACATATCGCTAGAAAATATAATATGGTAAGCGACCTTGGAAAACTTCTTGACCCCATAGCGGACAAAGTTTTGGTTGCGGCAGGTCTGTTTATATTGATTGACGGAGATTATATCCCCGAAATCAAATACATAGAGCTTATTTTTGCTACTATAATTATCGCAAGAGAATTTATGATTGGAGTCATAAGACAAGTAGCTGCTTTGAAGAGTGTGGCTCTGGCGGCAGATAAATTGGGAAAAATCAAGACCGCAAGCACAATGTTTGCACTCACTTTCTTGTTGTTGTCTTATCATAGCGGAACAGTATTCACAGTATTCAGATATATAGGTTTTGTATTCTTCTGTTTTGCTACTTTGTTTACGGTAATTTCAGGCATGAATTATCTGATCAAAAACTTTGATTTGCTTATGAGTGACGATATAAGAAAAAACAAAGAGGATAAAGAAAACAAAACGGCTGATGAAGATGGCAATTTAGATGTTTGCCAAAAGCAAGAGAGCGAAGAAGAAAACAAATAGTTCATAAACAAAATAAGGCTAAATAATAAATAATATGAAAATAGGACTTGTTTCACTAGGTTGTGATAAAAACAGAATAGACAGCGAAAACATGCTGGCATATCTCAAAAATGACGGATATGAGCTGACAGGCGACCCCAAAGAGGCGGATATAATAATCGTCAATACCTGCGGATTTATAGATAGTGCAAAAAAAGAAGCTATTGACACTATTTTGGAGATGGCAGAGTATAAAAAAGACAAATGCAAATATCTCATCGTCACGGGCTGTCTTACTCAAAGATATATGGACGAACTCAAAGAAGGTTTTCCCGAAGTAGATATGTTTTTGGGTACGGCAAACTATCATATATTGCCTCAGCTTATTAAAGATATGGTGGAGGGAAAAGCTCAAAAATGTTATCACAACGATAAAAATCAAAGAGTTTTTACGTCTCAAAGAGTATTGACCACGCCTTATCATTATGCATATCTCAAGATTGCAGAAGGATGCGACAATCATTGTACTTATTGTGCTATTCCTTATATAAGAGGCAAGTACACCTCTAGACCTATCGAAGATATAGTCAGCGAAGCCAAGGAGCTTACAGAAAAATACGGCGTAAAGGAGCTTATTATCGTGGCACAGGATGTGTCAAGATACGGCATTGATTTGTATGGCGAAATAAGACTTATCGATTTAATCAAAGAGCTATCAAAACTCAATGTGGAGTGGATAAGATTATTGTATTTGTATCCGGAACTCGTGACAGAGGAGCTTATCGAATATATTGCGTCAAATCCCAAGGTTTGCAAATATGTGGATATACCTTGTCAACATATAAGCGATAAAATTCTCAAGCTCATGAACAGAAGAGTTCAAAAACAACAAATAATCGACCTCATAAAAATGATAAGAAAGCACGGGGATTTTACTATCCGTTCGACTTTTATCGTAGGATTTCCAAAAGAGAGCGAGGAAGATTACAACGAGCTCAAAGAGTTTATAAAGACAGCGAAGCTTGACAGATGCGGATTTTTTGCATATTCCTGCGAGGACAACACTCCCGCAAGCAGACTTGATGGTCAGATAGACGAGGAGACAAAACTCGAAAGACAAGAAGAATTGTATGCTATTCAGGAAAAGAATATGCTTGACAATCTCAAAAAGAGAATAGGAAGTGTCGTAGATGTAATCTACGAAGGAATAGATTATGATTTGCAGACATTTTATGGCAGAAGTCAATATGACGCACCCGAAATAGATACAAAAGTTTATTTTGTGGCAGACAAGCCTTTGAAAATAGGAAAGATATACAAAGTAAAATTGGAAGAGCTTGACGGAGAAGATTATTTCGGAAGAGTGATAGACTGAAGATAAGAGGAAATTTATGATAGAAACATGTAAAAATTGTTGTATTCTCAAAGCATTCGATATTGACAACGATACTGTCAATAAATGTCGTGCTATCGCAAATATAGACGGTGTGACGCTTGAGTTTTCGCAAAAGTATCTTGATTGCAAACTCACTCTTATAAATAAGAGTGCGAGCGATATAGCTTTTCAAAAAATTCTTGACAGCATACTAGATATTCTAAGCGACAGCCTTTATGCAAATTATGACACGACACTCGAGCAATGCGTGATTGAAAACGCAAGACAAAAAGGTGCAAAAATCGCCGTGGCAGAATCGCTTACGGGCGGAATGATTTGCTCAAGACTTGTAAATGTTCCCGGAAGCAGCTCGGTATTGTATGAAGGATTTGTGACATACGATGCTTCTGCAAAGGTAAGAAGATTGCATGTAAAACTTGCTACTATCGAAGAATTCGGTGTCGTAAGCGAAGAAGTATGCCGAGAAATGGTGCAGGGATTATTGTCAAACAATGAGATAGATTTTGCTATTGCCACAACGGGATGTGCAGGTCCTTCGAGCGATGAGTACGATACTCCCGTAGGTCTATCTTATATAGGAATAGGCGACAGAAACAATATAAGCGTATTCGATACTTTCTTTGATAAGGAAAGAAACGAGATAAGAAAATGTGTGACCAATACCGCATTGTATTTGGCACTTAAAAATATTAATTTACTATAAAGAGGTGTGAAAATGGAAAAGGACAAGGAAAAGAAAAATCTTGACAACGAAAAGGCAGAGCTTGTAGCAGATGCCATTGCCAAAATCGAAAAGCAATACGGTAAAGGCTCTATTATCAGATTGGGCGATAAAGAGATAGAGCATGTTGATGTAATAAGCACAGGATGTCTTACTCTCGATATGGCTTTGGGAGTAGGCGGTCTTCCCAAGGGCAGAATAATCGAAATATACGGACCTGAATCTTCAGGTAAGACAACGGTAGCATTGCACGCAATAGCTTCATGTCAAGCAAGCGGCGGTATGGCAGCTTTTATAGACGCTGAGCATGCACTTGATCCTATTTATGCAGAAAAATTGGGAGTTAATGTCAAAGATTTATATGTCAGCCAGCCTGACAGCGGTGAGCAAGCTCTCGATATACTAGAAGCATTGGTAAGAAGTAATGCTATGGATATAATTGTAGTAGACTCAGTAGCTGCTTTGACTCCAAGAGCAGAAATCGAAGGCGAAATGGGGCAAAGCGTAGTAGGCTTGCAAGCAAGACTTATGTCTCAGGCTACAAGAAAATTGACAGCTATAATCAATAAAACAAAGACTTGCGTAATATTTATAAATCAGCTCAGAGAAAAAGTAGGCGTAATGTTTGGCAATCCTGAAGTCACTCCCGGCGGAAAAGCTTTGAAGTTTTATGCAAGCATAAGAATTGAAGTAAGAAAAGGCGACAGTCTCAAAGACGGCAGCGAAATTATTGGCAACAGAGCAAAAGCTAAAGTCGTAAAGAATAAAGTAGCTCCTCCTTTTAAAACGGCAGAATTCGATATCGTATTTGGCAAGGGTATTAACAACAACGGATGTCTTGTTGATTTGGGTATTGCAATGGATATACTCAAAAAGAGCGGTTCTTGGGTAAGCTACAACGATGAAAAGATTGGACAAGGCAGAGACAAGACTGTTCAATACCTTGAAGATAATCCCGAAGTAGCAGAAGAAATCAAGACAAAGATTCTTCAAAAAGCAAGCGAGGAATAATATGATAAAAAGAAACCTGAAAAAGGTTTCTTTTTTATTTATTTTCAAACTGATTGTCGATATAGCTTTCACTGAAAAATGTAAATAAATTTTAGACATGTGCTTTTTAAGTTTAATTTACGATTACTAAATATAGTATAGAGTAAAAATTTTATATACTACTTATATGATATTATAATAATTATTAATATAATTACTATTGACTTTTTAATAAAAAATAGTCTATAATTTAATTGCACAAACATTTTGTTTGTGTCGCAACTTTACAATTTAATATTAAGGAGGTAAAAATGGAATTCAATATGAATTGCTTGAATTTTCTCCTTGGGGTAGATGCAGGTATTGTAGTGCTGTTGTCCGTAGTGTTTGCTTTGGCAGGTATTGCCGGAGGTATCGGTATCGGCATTTTGATATACAAGGCTTATACAAAAAAGACAGTCGGTGGAGTAAAAGAAGAGTGCGAGAGAATGAAGAAAGAGGCTCGCGAAGAATCAAAGACTTATCTCAAGGAAGCAAAAATTGAAGCAAAAGAAGAACAACACAGACTTCGCAAGGAGTTTGAAAGAGAGTCCAAAGAGCAAAAGGCTGAGATAGCGAGAAATGAGCAAAGAGTGGCTCAAAGAGAAGATCAGCTCGTAAAAAGAGAACTTGCTATCGACAAAAAGTCTGATGCAGTGGACGAAAAGAAAAAACAATTAGAAGACAAAGAAAAAGAACTCGACAACATCGAACAAGAATTGCAGAATGCTCACTCAAAGATGCTTGAGGAACTTGAAAAAGTCGCAAAGCTTTCTCAGGAAGAAGCAAAAGATATTCTTATGAATGAACTTATTGACGATGTCAAGAAGTACGCAGCCGTTACTGCAAAAGAAATTGAGCAAAAAGCCAAAGACGAAGCAGAGAAAAAGGCAAAGAATATTGTCGGATTGGCTATTCAAAGATGTGCCGCAGACCATGCTTCAGAAATAGCCGTATCTGTTGTACAGCTTCCCAATGAAGATATGAAGGGAAGACTTATCGGAAGAGTAGGAAGAAATATTCGTGCTATTGAGAATTCTACTGGTGTAGATCTTATAATTGACGATACTCCCGATATCGTTACGGTATCAGGATTTGATCCCGTAAGAAGAGAAATTGCAAAGCTTACTATCGAAAGATTGGTGGCAGACGGTAGAATTCATCCCGCAAAGATTGAGGAAACTGTCGAAAAGGTTAAGAGAGAAATTGATCAGCAAATGAAAGATGCAGGTGAAAACGCTGCGTTTGACGCAAATGTATATGGCTTGCATCCCGAGATAATCAAACTTTTGGGTAGATTAAAGTATCGTACCAGCTATGGTCAGAATGTGCTTAATCACTCACTTGAAGTAAGTTATCTTGCAGGTATGATTGCTTCAGAACTCGGTGCTGATGTCAAGATTGCAAAAAGAGCAGGTTTGTTGCATGATATAGGAAAAGCTGTGGACCACGAAGTAGAGGGTACTCATGTAAGTATCGGTGTGGAAATAGCTAAGAAATTCAAAGAGCAAAAAGCTGTAATACATGCTATCGAAGCTCATCACGGCGATGTAGAGCCTACTACTTTGGAAGCTATCATCGTACAGGCCGCAGATGCTATCTCAGGTGCAAGACCAGGTGCGAGAAGAGAATCTCTTGAAAACTATGTCAAGAGACTCGAAAAGCTCGAAAGCGTAGCAAATGCGTTTGAAGGAGTAGAAACATCCTATGCTATTCAGGCGGGCAGAGAAATAAGAGTTATCGTAAAGCCTGAAGTGATCGATGACCAAGCTACTACTTTTATGGCAAAGGATATCGCTAAGAAGATAGAGGCAGAACTCGAATATCCCGGACAAATCAAAGTCAATGTTATAAGAGAAGTAAGACAAGTCGAATATGCAAAATAATTGTTTCAGGAGTACCCTTCAGGGTACTCCTTTTTTCTTTGGTCAAATATCTTTTTGGAGGTATTTCTAACTATTTGATTTCTTTTAAAACAATATTTTGCTTGTGATAAAAGGATAAAGGATTGTATGCAACAATATTAGCAATGTTGAAGAAATAAAAAGAGTCAAAGTAAAAATCATTATCTTTTTTAAAGTAAAAGGACAGCGGTCATGGCAATAGAGATAGTTTTTGTTGATATAGCAGACCATTGTCACGATTACGATAATATATATCGTAAATATCGGGAAATAAAATAATATCGTGTTGAGAATATTTATAAGAGTGGTGTATTGCCAACTTCCCATTATGTTTACGGCAAGACGATAAGCTATGAATGTGACCAAAAAATACAAGCACGCAAAGGCATACTTTTTTTTGTAAGTAATCATAGCCACAAAAGCAATAAGTAAATTATAAAGAGTGTATTTGAGCGATACTTTTGTGTATTCGTATTCTCCTTGCATCAAAAGTTGATAGTAATTGTCATGCACAAGATTGTTTTCGTAATTCAATACGATAAACATAGATATAGCTATAATTGCGATATACAGGCAATAAAATGTCAGCAAGAACAATTTGTTGTCAACGCAATATTTTTTGAAATATCCGAAAATATCAAATCCGTTTGGGCTTATTCTTTTAAGATGTCTTAATTTTTCTTTCAGCATAATTTACCTTTGTAATAAAGACTATTACACAAATTGACAAATTATGACAAAAGATAAGCCGATAATATAATTATGATAAAAGAATCTATTTAAAATTGATTATATCAGCATATTTTCATGAGAATTTTATCTCTGATATGCATTATAAGTTGTTTTGCGGTAGGTTTTCCTTTTTCCATATCGATAGTATTGCCGAATTCTTTATAGAGATATTCTATATCTCCTTCAAGCCATGCTTTTGATATGCAATTTTGAATGTTTTTGTCAATACTCCATTGTGTTTTGTGATATCTGTCACTAAGATATTTGTATCCGTTTTGTTTTAGCGGCAAAATATCCAATCCGCTCAATGACATGTTTATAAGGTCATAGATATATTTGTAGCCCATACTTTGCGGCTTTAATCCTATTGCCAGCATATATTCATAAATCAATCTTTCCATACAATTATTTTATACTATGGCAAAAATCGCAATATGTCTTTATTTGTTTTAATCTCGCTTATTTTGAATAAAGACTAGAATATTTTTTTTAAAATTATGCACACTACAAGAAAACAAAGGAGTGCTTATGAAAAAGAAAATTATATACATTGTATTGTTTATTTGTCTTTTTGCATTGGCTATGTTGCCTATTATAGGTTGCGAAAAACAAGCTTATGCTATGACGATGCAAACTGATACAAAGGAAAATTTGCCATTGACTCCAAACGGATTTGGCGAATATCTTACAGAGTACAACAGCGGCAAAGTCTTATATCAATATAATGCCGATTCAAGACACGAAATCGCAAGTATGGTAAAAATCATGACGGCAAATCTCATATTTGAAGCGATAGATGAAGGGAAACTTTCTTTGGATGAAAAAATAGTAATATCTAAAGAAGCGGCGGATATGGGCGGTAGTCAGATGTTTTTGGACAGCGGACAATCGTATTCAGTAAATGACCTTATAAAAGGTATAATCGTTGTGTCGGCAAACGATGCTTCTTATGCGATGGCTGAAAGACTCGGCGGAAGCGTAGAAGGTTTTGTCAGCATGATGAACAAAAGAGCCAAGGAACTTGGCATGAACAATACTTTGTTTGCAAATTGTACGGGATTGCCATGCGATAAAGAGCAATACAGCAGTGCAAAAGATGTCAATATAATGACAAGACAGCTTATGTCTCATGAAAAGTATTTTGAATATGCAAGTATATGGATGGAAGATTATACTCATCCTTCTGGAAGAGTGACACAACTTGTAAATACCAATAAGCTTTTGAAGCAATACAACGGCTGTTTGGGTGGAAAGACGGGCTATACCGACAAAGCAGGACATTGTTTGTCTGCATGTGCGGGTAGAAACAATCTTAAAGTTGTGGCTACAATCGTAGGCGGAAGCGACAGTAAGTCAAGATTTAATCAAGTAAGAAGTATGTTTGACTATGCTTTTGCAAATTATGTCAACAAGATTTATTATAAAAAGGGCGATATAGCAGGAAGTATAAAGGTAGCAAAATCTCCTGTCAAGGAAATAGAGGTAGCGATAGCAGAAGATATTGCTCATTTCTCAAAAGTCGGAGATAAAAGTCAGGAAATTGAATTGAAGCTTCCCGAAAAAATAAAGGCTCCGATAAAGAAAGGAGATGTGATCGGTCAGGCAAAATATAATCTTGACGGAAAAGAATATAGCGTGAATCTTATAGCATTAGAGGATGCAAGAAAGAGTAGTTTTTGGGATATTGTAAAAGATATTTCCAATAAATGGTAATAAATCAATAAATTTTTGACAAGGCATACAGGGCGAAAACAATCGTTTTGTATGCCTTTGTATATTATTTCTAAATAAAAAATATATATGCGGTAAAATATCTTTATAAAAGACAGAAAATTCGGTATATCATTGACTTGGAAGTCAATATTTATTATAATAATAATATAATATAAGGTAAAATAGGGCAAATGATTAATTTTATTGTTAATTTAGTAAATCAACAAGCGGTTTTTGCAGTGGTAGTACTAGGTATACTTGCCTATATAATCGCTTTGGTTGTTGCGATAGTAGGACACGAATTGTCGCATGGTTTTATCGCTTATAAAAACGGCGATTTGACCGCTAAATTTATGGGCAGACTTTCGCTCAATCCCGTAAAGCATTTTGACCCTATGGGATTTTTGCTTATGTTTTTGGTAGGTTTCGGTTGGGCAAAACCTGTACCTATCGACCCCAGAAATTTCAAAAATTATAAAAAAGGCATGATAATGACTTCCTTGGCGGGAGTTACTTTCAATTTTTTGGTAGCTTTTATAAGTTCGCTGCTTTTTGCGATATTCACAAAAGCTACTGAGAATTTGGTATTTACAGAGCAAAATGCTTTGTATTGCTTTTTGATGTTTATAAGCTTATTGTTGCAGCTTTCTATTACTTTCAACCTTACATTGATGGCTTTCAATTTGTTGCCTATTTATCCTTTGGACGGCTTCAGAGTGATAGAAACTCTTGCAAAACCTGATAATGCTTATGTCAATTTTATGTACAGATATGGCAGCTATGTGATGCTCGGACTTTTGCTGATAAGTTTTGTTTTGGGAAGATTTATTCCTCAGTTGGACTTGCTCACGAATTATATTGTCGGAGTTCAAAAGGCTGTAAGCTGGATGTTTGATAAGATTTTTGGTCTTACATTCGGAGCATTCGGTTGGGTATAAAGGTGAAAAATGAGTAATTTCTTTGAAAAGCATGTTACTGAAAATGTTATACTTAACATAAGCGATTTTGACGGACCTATAGAATTGCTTTATCAGCTTATTGTAGTAGAAGGAAAATACGATATCAAGACTTTTCCTTTGGCACAGATTACGGGACAATATATGGCTCACATGGAGCAAATAGGAAAGCTCGATATGGAAGAAGCCAGCGAATATATCAAGATAGCGGCTACATTGCTGGAGATAAAAGCTAGAGCGTGTCTGCCTAGAGTGGATGAAGACGAAGAATTCTTTGAGGATTACGGCGATGATCCCGAAGAGGAATTGAGAAGAAAGATTATGATGTTTCAGCTTTGTCAGGAGCAGGCTGTCAAACTCAAGGAGATGGAAACTCTCAACAAGTTTTATCGCCGTCCTAAATTCACGAATGCCGATGCTCTTATTGTGGTAAATGACTTTTCTTTTGACAAACTCATAGAAGCATACGGAAAAATTCTTTTGAGAGTCATAGAAAAAGAACAGCGAATGGTGACCAAAAAGATTCAAAAAGACAGGTTTACCGTAGCGGATAAAATCGAATATATATCAAAATACATAATCGAACACAAAAGTGTCGCTTTCAGCAAACTTTTTGAAGAGGATATTACAAAAAGCGAGGTTATCACTACATTTCAGGCTCTGTTGGAGCTTATGAAAAAACAGGTAGTAAAAGCCGTGCAAAAAGATTTTGCCGATGATATATTCATTTCGGTAAACGAAGAATTGGATCAAGATAAGATAGATTTGCAGGAATTGAAAAAGACTGAGGAGAGCTATTGATATGGAAAATTTGTTGGAAACCGTAGAAGCTATTATATTTGCTGCCGGTGTGCCTATGAAGAGAAGTGATATTCTCAATGGTTTGCCTGAAGATGTGAGCAGAAAACAGCTTAATGATGTAATAGACAAACTTGCAAAGAAATACAGCGGAGATAGCGGTATTATTCTTGAGATTTTCAATGACAAGATACAATTTTCTTCAAATAGCAAGTATGGCGAAATCGTAAGCGATATGCTAAGACCTGTAAGAGAAAAAGAGTTGTCTAAGATTTTGCTCGAGGTTTTGTCATTGATTGCCTATCGTCAGCCTATTACAAGGGCAGAAATAGAAGATTCGAGAGGTGCAAGTGCCGACTATGCTTTGAGTGTATTACTTAAAATCAATATGATAAAGACATGCGGATACAAAGACGCTCCAGGAAAACCTTTGCTTTATGGCACGACAGAAGACTTTTTGAAGAAATTCGAGCTCAAAAGCATCGATGATTTGCCTGATTATGACGAGATTATGCGTAGACTTGTCGAATTTAGCAACTATAATATTCAGACTGAAGGACTTTATAGAGAAAGGACTATCAGCGATAGGTTTGAAGATGAGGACGCAAGTCAGGAACTTGACAAGATGATGGATATGGAAGAAATCCCTGAATTCTTGCAAGGTGAAGATTTGCAAAGAATACAAGGCGAAGGCGAGGGATATGAGGAAAAAGAAGTAGCAAGCGATATAGCTCCCGAGCAGATAGAAGAAGACGAAGAGGGCGGAGATTTGCCAATATAATAAATAAATAATACATATTCGGACTATGAATGCACAACATATTAATATGTGGTGCATTTTTCTTTTGCTTTTGATCATATATTGTGTATTTGTAATCATATCGTATGGATTCAGATGTGAATTAAGAGGCGACTATGACAATATGAGTTTGTGCCTCAGAATATATATATTTGATTGGATAGAAATTTTCAGCTTTAAAATATTTTTGCATCAAAATAATTTCTATTATGCTTTAAATAAAGGTCAAATAAAGCTTATAAGGGGCAAAATCGGGCATACAGAGCAAGATAATATAAAAGACGATAAAGATATCGCCAAAACAAATTACTATGCTTATTTTGCGAGAATTATTCACGATATGCCAAAGCTTGTCTTCAACAATGTACAAATAATGCACTCAATAGATTTTGACAATAAGATGAACAGAGTCTTGTTTGACCAAGGATTGGGTGTGGCGGTGTCTATATTAAAAGCTGTGGTCTACGATAAATTGCAAGTCAAAAATATTCAAATATCAGATATACGAGAAAAGACAAATATGAGGGGATTTATAGCTCAGATTAGATTTGATTTTGTACTTTTTAAAATACTTTTTTTTATGTTGCACATAATAGCTATGAAAAGAAAATATACTTCAAAATCAGTAAAATAAGAGGAGAAAATAATATGGACAATTCGTTGCAAGAAATAATGAATAATACTTTGGACAATTTGAGAGGTATTGTCCAAAGCGAAGATATGATGTTCAAGCCTATTTATCTCGACAATAATACAATGGCTATTCCATTGTCAAAAGTATCGGTAGGATTTGTAAGCGGAGGCGGCGGGGGAGAGAAGAAATACTCTCACGAAAAATCTGACAAACTCGAGCCTTACGCAGGAGGCGGTGGCGGAGGAATATCTATCTCTCCAATGGGCTTTTTGGTATTTTATGAAAACAAGCCCGTGCTTGTAAAAGTCGATGAAAAAACAAATTCTGAAAAATGGAAAGATTTGATATCAGCTACATTTAATCTTGTAAAGGGTAAAAAATAATGAGCAGATACTTCTCAATTAAGACGATTAGTAAAATTATACTATTCTCAATAGCCATTATAATTCTAAATATGATATTATTTAAGACATATTCGGCTATTTCTGATATGTCAGGAATATTTGAAGGATTTGAAGAAAAAAGACAAAGCATTGATAAAGATGCTTTTGACGACAATGATTTTTCTTATGATTTCAAGGAAAGTTTTTTTGCAAACAGAGGCACATCTTATGCAGTGCTCGAAGCGAGCACATTGAGAGTTCTTGGCGGAGAAAATATAGATAAAAAAATGGAGATGGCAAGTACTACAAAAATCATGACAGCTTTGGTAGTTCTTGAAAATTCAAATCTCGATAAAGAATTCAAAATCCCCAAAGAAGCCGTAGGAATAGAAGGCTCTTCTATTTATCTTAATGAAAATCAAATATGGACAATTCGGGACTTATTGTATGGCTTGATGCTTAGAAGCGGAAATGATTCTGCCATGGCTTTGGCGATAGCAACAGCGGGTAGTTGTGACAGATTTGTGGAGATGATGAATGAAAAAGCAGAAGAGTTGAATCTTAAAAATACTCACTTTGAAAATCCTCACGGATTGCATAGCGATACTCATTATACTTCGGCCTATGATCTTGCAGTCATTTCTTCTTATGCGATGAGAAATGATGAGTTTGTAAAAATCGTATCTTCAAAGTCTTATGTGGCTGAGGCAAATCAGACGAGAGAAAGACAATATTTTCTAAATAAAAATAAATTGCTTTCTTCTTATGACGGAGCCAACGGCATAAAGACGGGATACACAACGGATTCTGGCAGATGTCTAGTGTCTTCTGCTTTAAAAAATAATATGCAAGTTGTATGCGTGGTGCTTAATTGTTATGATATGTGGAATGCGTGTTCGCATTATATGGACAAGGCTTTTGATGAATATCAACCTGTCGAAATGGGAAAAAAGGGAGATATCTTGGCTACTCTCGATATAAATGACAAAGAATACTCTTTGGCATTGCAGAGTAATTTTGTCTTGCCTCTAAAAGAAGGTGATAATATCGAGTGCGAGGGCTTTTTCGATATAGACGAATCTTTGGAAGTGCCCGTAGAAAAAGGCAGTGTGGTCGGTAAAATAAACTTTTATAACGACAATCGTTTGCTTTTTGGTGTAAATATTGTTAATATAGAAGAAATTAACGATACAGGAGTATTGCGCAAACTCAAAAACCTTACAGGTAATTGGAACGCAAGTTTTATCGATGGAGAGATTAAACAAATATTTGGCATCAACGGGGGTAGCATCCAGAAGAGGTGCGGATAAGCTTATTGCTGACGGCAAAGTAAAGGTAAACGGAAAAGTAGTAATAGAGTTGGGTACTACCATAAATGAGAAAAACGATACCGTCACTGTGGACGATGTCATTGTAAAGAAAGAAACTGACCTTAAATATATAATGTTTTACAAGCCCAAGGGATGTATTACTACGGTGAGCGATGAAAAGGGCAGAAAGACTATCTATGATTATCTTGAAGAACTCAATATTCCTCATCTTATACCGGTAGGAAGACTCGACTATGACACTGAAGGTTTGCTTCTTATGACAAATGACGGAGACCTAGCTTATAAACTTACCCATCCCAGCTATGAAGTCCCTAAGACTTATGTAGTAAAAGTAAGAGGAGAGATGCCCGAGCATAAACTCGCTCAATTGAGAAAAGGCGTCATTATTGACGGAGATAAGACAAAAAGAGCAAGAGTTAAACTCATAGAGTTTAAGGACGATATCTCAAAATTGCAAATTACTATCACTGAAGGCAAAAATCGCCAAATCAGAAAAATGATAGAGGCGGTGGAAAAAGAAGTAATCTTTTTGAAAAGAATAGCAATCGGAGATTTGAGATTGGGCGGACTTGCCAGAGGCGGATACAGATTTCTCAATGACTTTGAAGTGGAATATCTCAAAAGATTGTGATAGTTCAAAATATTCGGGGAGCTAAAAGGCTCCCCCTTTTTGTATAATTAAAACATTTGTCCTAAATTCGGTCGTTTGGTTTTCAAAAGAGTAATTTGAATTGAAATAATATTGATAAAAAAAGTATATTTTGTCTAAAATATAATAATAGTTATAATTTTTATCAAATTTATTGTATTTTTGTGGTCAATTTGCTTGCAAAAATAATCAATAACAAATATAATGATTATGATTGTTAAATTTATGGCTAGATTTTACAATTCTATATCTTGTTAACAAATTCAATTATATACACAACATTTTGGAGGTTTTTATGGAGAACAATAAACTCTTGGCTAATGTTAAAGCAATCGACAAAGCTACTTCAAGCACTAAATCGTTCTTGGAAAATATTGTTGATTGTGAGAGTTTTGTCGAGACTGATGTTTTTCTTACTGGCAAAAGCTTTGACAGTGCTACCGAAGCGTTGGGTGAGGGCGTGGTTACCGGATATGCTACTATTAATGGTAATCCCGTCCATATTTTTGCCCAAAATGCTGATGTACTCAAGGGAAGCTTGAGCGAAGCTCATGCCAATAAGATTTACAAATGTATGCAAAGAGCCATCAAGGCTGGTACTCCGCTCATTTCTATCATCGATAGCTGTGGTGCGAGAGTTGGCGAAGGTGCAAGCGTAATGGAAGGTTATGCAAAGCTCATCGCAGGCGGTTTTGAGCTCGCTGACGAAGTGCCTCACATTTGTATCGTAAAAGGTGTGGCTGTGGGTATGATGGCTACTTATGTTGCCGGTGCTGATTTTGTATTCATGTCAAAAGATGCTGTTATGTCAGTAAATTCACCTATGTATCTTGTTTCCGATGCAAAGGCTTTCCCTGTAGACTATAAGGCAAAGCTTGGTTTTAAGGCATATAGTGCAAACAGCGATATGGCTCAGTTTGTTTATAACAACGAAAAAGATTTGCAAGAAAAATTGCAAGCTTTGTTGAATACTTTGTTGACTGATGAGGGCGAAGCAGAAGACGATCCCAACAGAGTTGATCCTAAGCTCGAAAAGAAATTGACGGCTATTCAGAGAATTGAAAGCGTATGCGATAAAAAATCAGTAGTAGAGTATTGCCCCGAATATGCAAAAGACACTGTATGTGCTTTGGCAAAACTCAATGGTATTTCTGTGGGCGTAGTTGCTACTCAGGGCGATTATATTTCAAAGGACGGTCTCGATAAGGCAAACAGCTTTATTCAAAAACTCGAATCTTATAATTTGCCTTTGATTACTTTGGTAGATTCTTTGGGCGTAAATTCAAATCTCGATGAGGAACTCAATGGTTTTGCAAAGAAGACAAGTGCTTTGATGAAGACTATCGCTACGAGCTCTATTGCAAAAATCGGCGTAGCTGTGGGAAATGCGGTAGGTTATGCTTATAGTGCTTTGATGAGCAAAGCAATCGGATTTGATTATACATTGGCCACAGCCGGTGCGGTAGTAGCTCCCGTAGGTATGGATGTTACTAAGATTATAGCTACCGATCAGTTGAAAGAAGCTAAGAAGGTAGCAAAAGAGCTTGCTCAAAAAGAAAATGTCGATACCAATGCTTTGGAAAAAGCTTTGGCTTATCTCAAGAAAGTAGAGGAAGGTCTTTCTGTCAAAGGCAAGACTTGCGAGGAAGTTTATGCAGAAATGCAGACAAATCCTTTGCTTGCTGCTAAAGACGGCTATATCGACAATGTTATAGAAGCTACAAACATAAGACCTTATCTTGCATCTGCTTTGTTGATGGTACTCGGTATCTAATGCGAGGTGCAGAATGAAGAAGCAAATGTCTAAGAAAAAATTAATCAAAACTATCATAATGTGTGTTATTTTGCTGGCTTTGCTTGCAGGTCTTATCACATTGATGGTTATGGACATGCCTTATGGTACTCCCGACAAACTCGGCGTAGGAAACAGCAACTTCGGTCAGAGAATGTGGATTGGCGTTCAGGTTTCTGTGCTTGGTATGGGTACGGTATTCTTGATGCTCTTTCTCTTGATTCTCTGCGTAAATATTTTGCGTTATATCATGGAAGGTGCTCAGAAGGTAGCAAAGAAGAGAGCAGAAAACAAAATTGCTAAACAACAACAAATTTCCGCTCCCGAAGCCGTTCTTCAAATAGAGGGTACTACACAAGAAGAGGAAATTGTCGTTGCTATCACAGCTGCAGTAGCTGCTTATTATGACGCTCAAGAACCTGTATATAAGTCAAATCTTAAGTTCAGAGTTCGTTCAATTAAAGAAATTTAATCAATCTATAAGAAGATAGGAGAAAATATTATGCGTAAATTCAATATCACTGTTAATGGAAAAAATTATGCAGTAGAAGTAGAAGAAATCGGTGGCGATGCTGCTGTTTCTGCTCCCGTTAAGGCTGTACCCGTTGCTACAGCTGCTCCTGCTCCCGCAGCAGCTCCTGTAGGTGCAGGCAAGCCTGTAAATTCACCTATGCCCGGTCTTGTAAAGAAGCTCTGTTTTGCAAACGGTGCTACTGTTAAGGAAGGCGATACAATCATTATTCTCGAAGCTATGAAGATGGATACTCCTGTATCTGCTCCTAGTGCGGGCGTAATCACTTATTCTACATCTGAAGGTACCAATGTAGATACCGGTGCAGTTCTTTGTACTATTGCATAATTAATATTGTTTTGGAGGCAAAATGTTTAGCTTAGTTACGACACTACAATCGAACTTGATGGTGGATTCACTCAAGAATTTGTGGTACAGCACAGGTTTTATGACAAGCCTTACGCCTTTGTGGCAAAACTTCATTATGATGGCTATTGCTTGTGTCTTGATTTACCTTGCTGTCGCTAAAGAATTTGAGCCGAACCTCCTTCTTGCTATCGGTTTTGGTATGTTTATTATTAATATTCCCGGTGCATACAATATTTTGTACGGAACATACGGCTATACCTTTGAAGGTGTGATTGACGGCGTAAAAGAAGTTGTAGAGTACAATGGTACAAAACTTGACGGTCTTACAATCAATCAGCTTGCTCAATTGTTCAATGTCGATGTAAACGGCATGAGTCTGTTGGACAAGGTAGCTAAGATTGAAGAGGCTGTAAGAAGCATGTGTCCTCAATATACAGACATTGTTTCTTCGCATGCCGTTGTGGCAGACCAAGGTTTGTTCTTCTACCTCTATAAAGGTGTAGAATGGGTAATTTATCCTCCGTTGATTTTCTTGGGAATAGGTGCAATGACCGACTTCGGTCCGTTGATTGCCAACCCTAAATCTTTGATAATGGGCGCGGCAGCTCAGCTTGGTATATTTGTGACATTTATTATTGCTATCAATATTGGCTTTACCGGCGAAGAAGCTTCAGCTATCGGTATTATCGGTGGTGCAGATGGTCCTACAGCAATTTATGTTACGGTAAAACTCGCTGCTCACTTGTTGCCGGCTATTTCAGTCGCTGCGTACTCATATATGGCTTTGATAAAACTTATCCAGCCCCCTATAATGAGATTGCTCACGACAAAGAAGGAAAGAGGCGTCGTGATGGAACAGCTTCGTCCTGTATCCAAAGTTGAAAAGGTTGTATTCCCTATAGCTGTTACTGGTATTGTAGGTCTTGTACTTCCTTCCGCTATTCCACTTCTCGGTATGTTGATGCTCGGAAACCTCATGAAAGAATCTGAAGTTGTTCCCAGACTTACAAATACCGCTAAGAACGAACTTATCAATATCATCACAATCTTGCTCGGCGTAATCGTAGGTAGCAAAGCTACTGCGGATGTATTCTTGAATATCCAGACATTGTTGATTATCATAATCGGTGTATTCGCATTCGCATTCGGTACAGCAGGCGGTTTGATTATCGGTAAGATTATGTGCAAGTTGTCCAAAGGAAAAATCAACCCTCTTATCGGTTCGGCAGGTGTATCAGCCGTTCCTATGGCTGCGAGAATTTCTCATAATATTGGTCAAGAGGAAAATCCCGGCAACTATTTGTTGATGCACGCAATGGGACCTAATGTGGCAGGTGTTATCGGTTCTGCCGTAGCAGCAGGTGTATTGCTTGCAATCTTTGGTGCTTAATCAAAGACATTATCATTAGAAGAGGTATATTATGGTAAAGATTACAGAAACTATTTTGCGTGATGCTCACCAATCTCAGGCAGCTACTCGTATGAGACTTGACGAAATGTTGCCTATGTGTGAAAAACTCGACAACGCAGGTTATTATTCAATCGAATGTTGGGGCGGTGCTACTTTTGACGCTTGTCTCAGATTCCTCAACGAAGATCCCTGGGAGAGATTGCGTGCTTTGAGAAAGGCTATGCCCAAAACAAAGTTGCAGATGCTCTTCAGAGGACAGAATATTTTGGGTTATAAACACTATGCAGACGATGTAGTAGATGAGTTTGTAAAAAAGACTATCGAAAACGGTTGTGATATTCTCCGTATTTTCGATGCTTTGAATGACCCCAGAAATATGGAGCAGGCTATCAAAAGCTGTAAGAAATACGGCGGTATTTGCGAAGCTGCTATTTCATACACCACAAGCCCTGTTCATACAAACGAGTATTTTATCAAGTTGGCAAAGACTCTCGAAGATATGGGTGCCGACAATATCTGTATTAAGGATATGGCAGGTATCTTGTTGCCTTATACAGCTTATGACCTCGTAAAGGGTATGAAGAAAGTCCTCAAACCCAAGACTCTTATCCATTTGCATACTCACCAGACAGCCGGAATAGGAAACCAGACATACCTCAAGGCTATCGAAGCCGGTGTAGATATTATAGACTGTGCTTTGAGTGCTTTGGGCAATGGTACTTCTCAACCTGCTACTGAGCCTATGGTAGCTATCCTCAAGGGTACTCAATACGATACAGGTCTCGATGTAGCTTATCTCAATGAGATTTCCAATTACTTCAAGGGTGTTGCAAACAGATTGAAAGCTGACGGCTGGTTGACAGAAAAGTCATTGGCTACCGATGTAAACGCTTTGATTTATCAAGTTCCCGGCGGTATGCTTTCCAACCTCGTAGGTCAGCTCAAGAAAGCTAATGCTTTGGATAAATACGATCAGGTTTTGGCTGAAGTTCCTAATGTAAGAAAGGATTTGGGATATCCTCCTCTTGTTACACCTACAAGCCAAATCGTAGGTACTCAGGCAGTGTTCAATGTTTTGGCAGGAGAAAGATACAAGATGGTATCTGCTGAGACAAAGGGCGTTTTGAAAGGCGAATACGGTCAGCTTCCCGCAGAGCCTAATCCTGAAATCGTAAAGAAAGTTTTGGGCAACGAAAAGAGAATTACTTGCAGACCAGCAGATTTGCTCAAGCCCGAACTCGCTAAATACCGTGAGGAAATCAAAGAATATATCCAACAAGAAGAAGATGTTTTGTCTTATGCTTTGTTCCCTCAAGTAGCTCTCAACTTCTTCAAATATCGTCAGGCTCATCAAAACCATGTCGACAGAGAAGTCGGAGACACCACAAAAGGTATTCAGCCCGTCTAATATCAATTGATATCGATAAAAAGCAATCTCTTTATGAGGTTGCTTTTTTTCTTTAAAACATATATAATTTTATATAAAGTTTTTTGATTTGAATAAAATCGCAACGGAGTCAAAATGTACGATAAAATTACAGGTATATATTTTTCTGCCACAGACAATACAAAAAAATGCGTATCGGCAATGGTCGATTGTTTTGAAAAAGAAAAAGTACTTATAGATATCACTCAAAACAAAGAATATGAGAGAGTAGATTTTTGTCAGTCGGATTTTGTGATATTCGGTGCTCCCGTATATGCAGGAAGATTGCCTTATGCGGCAAGACAAAGATTTCAGTCTTTTTTCGGACATAACACAAAATGCGTGATAATTGTAAGCTATGGCAACAGAGATTATGACGATGCTTTAATTGAGTTAAAAGATTTAGCAGAGCAGCAAGGCTTTATTGTCATAGGAGGAGCTGCTTTGGTATGCAAGCATACTTATGGCGAAATTCAGACAACAAGACCTGACGAAAATGATATTTTAGAGATGAAAGACTTTATATCTCAGGCACTGAATAAAAGCGATGTCAACGATCTTAAGATAAAAGGCAATCGTCCTTATAAAGATGGTATAGAAAAAGGTCATTTCAGACCGATTACTAGTGACGAATGCATAAAATGCGGACTTTGTGTAAAAAAATGTCCTTTCGGAGCTATCGACAAAGATTGCAAGAGCATATCGGATAAGTGTATGTCGTGTCTTAGATGCGTAAAAATTTGTCCTAAGAAAGCAAAAAGCGTAAATTATAAAGAATACAATGATTTTGCCAAAATGTTTTCTGAAAAATTGAGTAAAAGAAGAGAAAACGAGTATTTTCTTTGATACAAACTGCAATAATATTTTTATAATAAATATATAATTTACTTTTATCAAATAATTTGTTAGAATGGATTTATGAATATATTGTTGGTTAATGATGACGGAATATATAGTGACGGAATTTTGATTTTGGCAAAAAAACTTGCCCACAACAATCATAAAATCACGGTCGTTGCTCCACAGAATCAAATGTCGGGAATGGGACATTCAATGACATTGTACGGTTATGTCAATTTTTCTAAAATCAATATATTGCAAGATATAGATTGCTATATCGTAAACGGCACTCCTGCCGATTGCGTAAAGGTTGCTATAAATTTGATTATGAAAGAATTGCCCGATTTGATAATAAGCGGTATAAACAAAGGCTACAATCTCGGTACAGATATCGTTTATTCAGGTACGGTAAACAGTGCATTGGAAAGTGCTGTACACAATATCAAGGCTATTGCCGTTTCGCAAGAATATTTTATAGAAGATTTTGAGTTTTCCAGCGATTTTATCATAAAAAATTTGTCATATCTTTATAAACTTTTGCCAGAAGACGCTCAGACAATTTTAAATATCAATATACCAAGCGATAAAAAAGATATATTGAAAGGCATAAGATTTGCCAAAATCGGCAGAAAGATTTTTAAAGAAAATTATGCCTTTGAAGAAAATCTCGGATACAGAGCACATTGCAGAGCCACTTTGGCCGACAACAGCACTCAGGATGACGATGTATGGCTCTATGACAACGGATATATCACAATCTCTTTTGTGAAAAACGATTGGAATGACATAAAAGCTTTTTCTTGTGCCCCAAAAGGAGATTTGAAAATATGAGAATTGTCGTGGTAGGTGGCGGTGCAAGCGGACTTATGTGTGCGTCATTGCTTTCAAAAGACGGACATAAGGTAATTTTAATAGAAAAAAATGAAAAGCTAGGCAAGAAATTGTTTATTACGGGAAAGGGAAGATGCAATCTTACAAACGATTGCTCGATTCAGGACTTTTTGGCTAATGTGGTAGTAAACCCCAAATTTATAATGTCCGCCATAAACAAGTTTAATTCTCAAGATACTATGAATTTTTTTGAAGATAATTCACTAAAATTAAAAGTGGAGAGAGGAAACAGAGTTTTTCCTTTGAGCGACAAATCGAGCGATGTAATAAAGTGCTTTGAGAAGATTTTAAAAGCAAACAATGTAGAAATAATGCTCAATACAAAAGTCAAAGACATTATCATAAAAGATAATACTGCGGTAGGAGTAATGACTTTTGATGACAAAATCATAACGGGAGATAAAGTCGTAATAGCCACAGGCGGAATA
Source organism: uncultured Christensenellaceae bacterium (assembly GCA_944381365.1). Classification (GTDB taxonomy): domain Bacteria; phylum Bacillota; class Clostridia; order Christensenellales; family UBA3700; genus RACS-045. Next base: position 63,174 of record CALWKW010000001.1, read on the forward strand.
TCATATTCTTCGACAGGAAGTACGGGGGACGGATATAAGTGGGCAAAAAAACTCGGACATAATATTGTGGAATTAAGACCTGCTTTGGTGCCGATATTGCTTCAAAATACATACGGATTGCAAGGACTCAGTCTTAAGAATGTAAGTGCAAATATTTTAAGAGATGATAAAGTTCTCTATACTCAGTTCGGAGAAATGCTTTTTACTCACAACGGAGTAAGCGGTCCGATTATTTTGTCGCTTTCAAGTTTGATAAACAAGCATTACAACAACGGGAAATTCGATGCAAAATATATATTGACTATCGACTTAAAACCCGCACTTTCCTATGAGATATTAGAAAACAGACTTATAAGAGAATTTTCAGAGAGAAGCAACTGTGAGATAAAAAATATTTTACCTTCTCTTATGCCTAAAGCACTTGTTCAGATAGTTTTGTCTTTTGCCAAGATAAAGCCCACGCAAGTAGCCAATTCTGTCACGAAAGCTCAGAGAGAAAAACTTGCCCATGTAATAAAGAATCTTCCTTTTGATATAAAAGGTCTTGAAAATATAAATGCGGGTATAATTACAAGCGGCGGTGTGGATTGCAAGCAAATTAATCCCAAAGATATGATGAGCAAGATCGTAGACAATCTTTATTTTATAGGAGAAGTACTCGATATCGATGCTTTGACGGGAGGATTTAATCTCCAGATTGCTTTTTGCAGTGCCAATCAAATGGCTCAGAGTATAAATTAGTATAATTATATTGCAAAATAATAAATTATAGGTTAGAATGTTTATAGTTATTGTTTGAGAGGACATGAATGATCAATATTGCCATTGACGGACCTTCAGGTGCCGGTAAAAGTACAATATCAAAAATTATTGCAAAAAAATTGGGCATAACTTATCTCGATACGGGTGCAATGTATCGTGCAGTAGCTCTATATACTATAAATAATCAAAAAAATCCTTCTGTGGCAGATGATGTCATTCCTTTGTTGAAGGATATAAAAATCTCCTATAAAAAAGTGGGAGAAGACAACATAATATATCTCAATGATAAAGATGTGTCAGAAGATATAAGAAGACATGACATTTCAAAATGTGCTTCTGAAGTTTCTAAAATTCCCGAAGTCAGAACTTTTTTGGTAAATATGCAAAGAGATATCGCAAAAAACAGCGATGTCGTACTTGACGGAAGAGATATTTGCAGCCATGTGCTTCCTGATACAAAATATAAATTTTATCTTACGGCAAAAGCAGAAGAAAGAGCAAAAAGAAGATGTTCTGAGCTTTTGCAAAAGGGACAAAATGTAGAATACAATCAAGTGCTTGCTGATATCTTGGACAGAGATTATAACGATATGAACAGAGCGGTTTCGCCTTTGGTCAAGACGGCTGATTCTATTGAGATTGACAGCACAGAAATGACATTAGAAGAAGTAGCAAATACTATAATTTCTCATATAGAAAAAATAAAGAACAGCGAAGAAAATCAAAAAAATACTTCGCAAAAATTAAAAAAACAGGCAAAAGAACTTACTCTCGATGCCAATAAAGTAATAAAGTGCAATACCAGAAAAACGGGTGGTTTTTATAGACTTCTCGCAGGTTTTGTAAGAAAAGTAATGGCTATTTTATGGCCTACAAAAATTTATTTTAAAGACAATTTCCCCAAAAACACAAAGGCAGTGGTAATATGCAATCATTATACCGCACTTGATCCTTGTGTGATTATATCCAAACTTTTAGGCAAAGACGGAAAAGTCCTCATGAAAGAAGAGGTAATGAAAAATCCCGTTGTAGCAAAAGTTGCGACAGAATTAGGATGTATTCCCGTAAAAAGAGGAGAGGCAGACCTCAATGCCATCAAAAAAATTCTCGGTGCTTTGGCAAAAAATCAACCTGTTCTTATTTTCCCCGAGGGAACGAGAAACAGAAGCGGAAGCAAAGAAATGTTGCCGCTCAAACAAGGCGTTTCTACCTTTGCTATAAGAGCAAAAGCTCCTATCGTCCCGATGCTTTATTATAAAAAAACAGGTCCTTTCAGACGAAATGTGCTTGTGATTGGTACACCTTTTTATCTCGATGAATTTTATGATCAAAAGCCCAATCTTGTAAAAGAAGAGGCAACTTTGCTTATAGAACAAAAAATGTCAGAATTGAGGACTGAGGTGGATATTCTGGTAGAAAAATGCAAAGGAAGCAAGAAGAAATATCTCAAGTATAAAAGAGAACAAAGTAAGGAGTTTGCATTGAATGAGTGTAGTCGTAGCTAAATCAAGCGGTTTTTGTCAAGGCGTAAAAAGGGCTGTCAATGTCGCAATGAATATGTCTGAACCAGCTGTTGTGTACGGAAAACTTATTCACAATGAAAATGTTTTGGACAAGCTTAAAGAAAAAGGCATAGATTATATTGACGATCTTAAAGAGGTAGGGGACAGGACTCTTATAATTCGCTCTCACGGTGTGGGCAAAGATGTATATGATTATCTTGAGAAAAACAATATAAGATATATCGATTGTACCTGCGTTTTTGTAAAAAAAATCCATGAAATCGTATATGAAAATTACAAAAAAGGCAAACAGATAATAATTATCGGAAACCCTAATCATCCTGAAGTAATAGGTATCAACGGTTGGTGCGATAATACGGCAATAATCTACAACGGCGAAGAGGATTTGACCTTTGATGATGAAAAGCAATATTGTCTTGTAGTTCAGACAACTTATGACCATATTAAAGTTGAAAAATTTATCAATTTTTTACAAAACAATATAAAAATGCTTGATAGAAATAATACAATATGCTATACTACACTATGCAGACAAGAGGAGTGTGATTCCTTGAGTAAAATCTGCGATTTAATGCTTGTTGTGGGCAGCAAAAACAGCTCTAATACTACTAAATTATTTGATATCAGTATTAAGAATTGCCCGAATACGCATCTTATTCAGACAATATCCGATTTAAAATCGGTAAATGTAGCAAAAAATACAAAAATCGGCATAGTAGCCGGTGCATCAACTCCACCCGAGTTGATTGAGGAGGTAAAAAATCTAATGAATGAATCTCAAGAAAATGTAAAAATTGAGAACGAAACTGCAAAGGAGGAGACTTTTGGCGAGCTTCTTGCTGCACAAAATGCTAAGTCAATGAATCTTAAGCCCGGTATGACTGTTGAATGTACTGTCATCACTGCGAATGAAGACGGCATTGTCGTTAATTTCCAAGGCAAAAAAGACGGTTTTGTGTGCAAAGACGATGCAGAAATGGACGGTGTAGAGTACAATCCCGAAAATTACAAAGCCGGTGATGTGTTCAAAGCCAAGGTTGTTGATAAGAGTTCTAAGTCCTTGTCCAAGGAATATATATATTTCTCAAAGAAAGAAATCGATAGATTCAACAAAGAAAAGAGCGATGCTATCGAAATGCTTTCTCAGCCTGAGTTTAAGTTGGAAATGAGAGAATGTGTCAATGGTGGTCTTAAGGGCTATTATGGCGGTTATTCTGTTTTTGTTCCTGCTTCTCAAATCAAGATTGCTTATGTTACAAATGCAGATTTGCCCAAGTATGTAGGCAAGACATTGAGACTCCGTCTTATCAAGTCAAACAAAGACGAATCCGATAAGGACATCGATTTGACTACAAAGAAGTCATTGATTGCTTCTCAAAAAGTAATTTTGGAAGAAGAGCAAAAGAAGAAAGAAGACGAGATGTGGGCTTTCTTTGAAAAAGACAAAATCGTAAAAGGTAAAGTAAAGAGATTTGCTGATTTCGGAGCTTTCGTAAGCGTAAACGGATTTGATTGTCTTGTTCACAACAGCGATGCTTCTTACAACAAGAATGTACCTGCAAGCGAAGTATTTGAAATAGGCAAGACTTATGAATTTATCGTTCGTTATGTAAGCAGAGAAAACAACAAGGTTAAGCTCGGATATAAACAACTTCAGAAAAAGCCCTATGAAATAGCTTTTGAGAAGTATCCCGTAGGTAGCGTTATTACAGGTACTGTAAGAGATGTCAAAGATTATGGTGCGTTTGTTCTTATCGAAGACAATATCGATGGACTTGTTCCCGTATCAGAAATTTCTCACAGCTATACAAAGAATCCTGCTGATGTATTGAAAGTAGGTGATCAAGTTACCGCTCAGATTATCAGATTTGAAGACAACAGAATTACTTTGTCAATGAAAGCTTTGATTCCTAAGGAAGAAAAGGTAGTTGATGAAGCAGTTGTAAGCGAAGACGATTATCAAGAAGCAAAGGAAAAGAGAGCAAAGAAGAATGCTAAGAAGTTTGAAAACGCAGCAGTTGCTTCTGCTCCCGCAAAGAAGGCAAGAGTAGCTAAGAAGGAAGAGGAAGAAGAAGTTTCTTCTTGGTCAAGCGATGAAAATGCTACTGCTACAATGGCTGATTTGTTCAAAGGTCTCAAGCTTGATATCAAAGATTAATAATATATAGATAAGTCTTTCGGGGCTTGAAAAAAGCCCCGAAAAAAATATCTCAAAATATAGAAAAATCTCTTGACAAATCTTTTTGGATATAGTATATTTGAGTAGTCGCAAGAGTGCGAGAGATACGATAACAAAAGACAAATAAGTTGATTTTCTTTCTTATCTATCTACAATGTGGGCCATTAGCTCAGTTGGTTAGAGCAACCGGCTCATAACCGGTCGGTCCAAGGTTCGAGTCCTTGATGGCCCACCACAAACAAGATAATATGGTTCGGTAGTTCAGCTGGTTAGAACGCTAGCCTGTCACGCTAGAGGTCGAGGGTTCGAGTCCCTTCCGAATCGCCAAAATATCTTATGAGTGGTAGCGATATCACTCATAAAAAATATGCCTCGGTAGCTCAGTCGGTAGAGCAGGGGACTGAAAATCCCCGTGTCGGTGGTTCGATTCCGCCCCGAGGCACCATGAAAATGGTAAAAAAAAATAGTAAATATGCTGGTGTAGCTCAATAGGCAGAGCAGCTGATTTGTAATCAGCAGGTTGTTGGTTCGATTCCGATCACCAGCTCCATAGATGGGTAGGTTCCCGAGTGGCCAAAGGGAGCAGACTGTAAATCTGCCGACTCTGTCTTCGATGGTTCGAATCCATCCCTGCCCACCACGATAGCACTCAAGAAATTGGGTGCTATCTTTTTTATTAATTCAATCAACATATTCTATATGCTATATAGCAAATATTGTTATGAATTTTATATTGTCGCCCTATACAAAGATATGATATAATTATTTTATAAAAGAGAAAATATAGATTAAGCATTTAAAAGTAAGTATAAACAATACATATAAATTTTATGTAAATAGTTTATTTTAGTATTGATTTGTATCTTATAAAATGCTATAATCTTAGAGATAAAAACTTTTAATACTTTGGAGGTATTTTTATGGCAAACAAATATAGTGGTACTAAAACAGAACAAAACTTGCTTGCTGCTTTTGCAGGTGAATCTCAGGCAAGAAATAAGTATACTTATTTCGCAAGCGTAGCAAAGAAAGAAGGCTATGAGCAAATCAGCGAATTGTTTACAAAGACAGCTGACAATGAAAAAGAACATGCAAAACTTTGGTTTAAAGAGTTAAACGGAATTGGCAATACTGCACAAAACCTCGAGGAAGCAGCAAACGGCGAAAATTATGAATGGACTGATATGTACGAAGGCTTTGCAAAGACAGCTGAAGAAGAAGGTTTTAAGGAGCTTGCTTATAAGTTCAGAGCGGTAGCAGCTATCGAAAAAGAACATGAAGAAAGATATAGAGCTTTGCTCAAGAATGTAGAAACAAAGCAAGTATTCGAAAAGAGCGAAGTTAAGGTATGGGAATGCAGAAACTGCGGACATGTGGTTGTAGGTACAAAGGCTCCCGAAGTTTGTCCCGTATGTGCACATCCTCAAGCATTCTTTGAAGTAAAGAAAGCAAATTATTAATATTAATTAATTAAAATTGTAAAAAAGACGATGCTCGGCATCGTCTTTTTTTATGCCATTAATTCCGTTTTATATTCGTATTTTAAAGAGTTTTTTTGACAATATATCTCAAAATGTTTGATTTTTGAGATGCTAAAATAAATTTGACTATTCATAGGAGGCGATTTATGCGATTAGAACTATTCAACAACTCAAGTTGTGGTGTAGCAAAACTTGAAGGTGAATTGGACGAAAGTTGTGTAAGTGAAATAAGACAAAAGATAGATTATTTTATAGATACAAACAATATTGCTCAATTCGTATTCGATTTTTCAAGATTATCTTTTATGGACAGCACCGGTATAGGTATGCTGCTCGGAAGATACAAAAAGTTGAAACAAAGAAATATCCCCGTATATATAAACAGAGCCAGCGGACATGTAGACTTTATTTTGTCTACTGCGGGTATATACACAATTATGCAGAAAATCAGTCAGTGAGGTATTTATGAACAAATTCAGTATGAAACTTTTATCAAAAAAAGGTAATGAAGGTTTTGCAAGAAGCTGTATATCGGCTTTTTGTGTCGAACTCGAGCCGTCATTGGAGCAAATCAATGACATAAAGACTGCCGTATCGGAAGCTATCACAAATTGTATTGTTCATGCCTATAACGGACAAAATGACAAATATATCGACATTATTGTCAGTTTGGACAATGGCAAAATGGAAATAATTATAGAAGACAGCGGATGTGGTATCGATGATGTAGAAAAGGCAAAACAGCCCTTTTTTACGACAAAACCCGAGCAGGAAAGAAGCGGTATGGGCTTTACGCTTATGCAGACGTTTATGGACAGCGTGGAAGTATTTTCTCAAAAAGGTAAAGGCACAAAAGTTGTCATGCAAAAAACAATAAAGAAGGATTGATATGCTCGATTATCAAACAACATTGGAATTGCTCAAAAAAGCAAAAGACGGCGATGAAAACTCCAAAAGCATGCTTATTACCAACAATATGCCTCTTATCAAGAGCATTGCGAAAAGATATCGCAACAAACAGGTTGAGTATGATGATTTGTTGCAGCTCGGAGCACTTGGATTGGTAAAAGCAATAAATAATTTTGACTTGAATTTCAATGTCAAGTTTTCTACTTATGCCGTACCGATGATTGCGGGTGAGATAAAAAGGTTTATCCGAGATGACGGGACAATAAAGGTTTCTCGTGCGATGAAAAGTCTTTGCAACAAGATTCAGACTTTTATAAACGAGCGTACTCTCGAAGACAGAAAGCCTTCTATTAAGGAAATCGCTCAATACTTCGGTATAGACGAGCAGGAAGTCGTATTTGCTATGGACAGCAATAAATATCCGATATCCATTTTTGAAAAATACGATGACGACAACAATCAATGCGTATTGGATAAATTGCCATCACATGAAAACAATGAAGACCTTATAAACAAAATACTTCTCAAAGATTATATAGACGCATTGCCTGAAAGAGAGAAAAAAGTCATAATATTGAGATATTATAGAGACAAAACTCAAAGCGAAATCGCACAGATGCTAGGAGTTTCGCAAGTGCAGATATCGAGAATAGAAAGCAAAGTCATTAATGCATTAAAACAAGCTTTGGCTTGACATAAGTATAATTCACCCTCGTTTGGAAACAATTCTGAATGGGGGTGATTTTTTATGAAAAGTCAAATATTCAAAGATAATGTAGAAGATAAAGAAATAAGATTCAAGGAGCCCAAAGAGCTATTTCTTGTCGTAAATCGCAGCAATACGCACAAAAATGCAGGAGATAATTATGGAAGATAAAGAATATCAGGAATATATACATTCGCATGCCCAAAAATCCAATGAGCTTTTGACTATCGTCTGGGCTTTTTGTGTGGGCGGAATAATATGTTGTATAGGTCAAGGCATTACCGACTTGTATTCTTATTTGTTGAAAGATTGGGACGAGGATAAAATTGCATCTCTTACGAGTATGACTCTTATATTCTTGGGAGGCTTTTTGACGGCTATCGGCGTATATGACAAAATAGGAGCAAAAGCCGGAGGCGGTTCGATTGTTCCTATTACCGGATTTGCAAACTCTGTCGTATCTCCAGCAATGGAATTCAACAAAGAAGGTATTGTGCTAGGAATGATGGCAAAGATGTTTATAATAGCAGGACCGATAATTGTTACGGGTACGGTAGCATCAGTTGTATTTGGTATAATTTATAGAATTATCGAAGTGGCAGGTTGAGAATGAAAAAGGGAAAACACACATACTTTTTGAATAATAATGTGTATATATCATCGGCTTATTCTTTGGCAGGACCTTATGAATCTAAAGGTGCTTTCAGAGAATATTTCGATACTATTATGGAAGACGATGAATGGAAATGCAAGTCTCACGAAATGACAGAGATTGAAATGCAAAGATTTACTATCGGAGAATGTCTTGACAGAGCCAGTATTAGTCCAAATGATTGCGATTTGATATTGGGCGGAGATTTGCTCAATCAGATAGTGCCTACATCTTTTTCTGCAAGAGATTTTAATACTCCTTTTATGGGATTGTACAATGCTTGTGCAACATTCGGGGAAGCTATGGCAATAGGCTCGTCACTTGTAGACGGGGATTTTGAGAGAATAATATGCTGCACTAGTTCTCACTATGCTACTGCCGAAAGACAATATCGTTATCCTTTGGAGCTTGGCACTCAGCCTACTCCCGAATCTCAGTGGACGGTGACAGGATGCGGAGCAATACTTCTTTCTAAAAAAGAGACAATTGCTCCTGTAATAAAAGGCTTTACTGTCGGAGAAGTCATAGATTTTGGACTTAGCGATGCAAACAATATGGGCGGAGCTATGGCTCCTGCCACAGCAAAAACCATAGTCAGACATTTTTTGGATACGGGACGGTCACCCGATTATTATGACATGATAATTACGGGCGATTTGGGAAGATTCGGCAGAGAAACATTGCATTATCTATGCAAAAAAGAAGGGTATGACCTTGACAATCTAAATGACTGCGGAAGCATGATTTATTCAGAAAAACAAAAAGCAGGACAAGGCGGCTCGGGAGCAGGATGCTGTTCGTTGGTGTTTACTTCTTATATATACAAAAATCTTTTGAAAGGCAATCTCAAAAGAGTATTGTTTGTGCCGACAGGAGCAATGTTGTCAAAAGACTCTGCATTGCAAGGCGAAAGCATACCTGGTATCGCACATGCGATAATTATCGAATCAAAGGTGTAATATGAGTATATTTTTGGATTATTTAAAAGTCTTTTCCATAGGCGGACTTATATGTACTATTGCTCAGATACTTATAAACAGAACAAAAATGTCATCGGCAAGAATTCTTGTATTGTTTTTGCTGATAGGTATATTTTTGGAAGGTGTAGGGCTGTTTTCATATATTAAAGATTTTGCCGGAGCAGGCATAACCGTGCCAATTACAGGATTTGGCAGCACTCTTATCAAAGGAGCCAAGGAAGGTGCAAAAATCGGACTTTTGGAAGCGGTGACATACGGCTTTAGAAATATGGCAAGCGGCTTGACTGCGGCGATATTTTTTGGTTTTTTATTCGCTTTGATATTCAAATCGCACTCCAAAAAGGCTTAAAAAAATAATGGTAAATTGACGCATCGCTATGGCATATAATGTAATATGCGAAAAAAGACTAAAAAAATAAAGGCTTTTATCATTCTTTGCGTCTTTATAGGTATAATTACGGCATGTTTTTTGTCTTTTAGACAAAACCTTATAAATTATACTGAAAAATATGCCAAAGGGCTTATTACTACAAGAGTAGTCGATGTGTTGAATAATTCTACGACTCAGGCACTTGAAGGGGAATGGTTTCAGGATAAATCCAATTTTTATGAAATCAGATATGACTCAGAAGGGAATGTGACTCTTATAAGTGCCGATATGGTTGTTATCAACGCATTGATGCGTGATGTGGCGGCTTATTCTCAGACAAATGTCAATCAAATGTGTGCAAAAGAAGATGTTGAGGTGCCGTATTCTTCTATATTTGGTAGTGTGCTTTTGGGTAATTACGGCGGAAAATATACCTTTAATCTTGAGCTTTTGGGAAATATAAAATGCAGTTATAGAACTACTTTTCAATCGGTAGGAGTAAATCAAACGCTTTTATGCATGTATATTGACTTGGATGTAGATATAAGCGTCATGCTGCCTCTTTATGTAGACAATGTCAATGTCTCTACTTCAATGGTGGTATATCAGAATCTTATAGTAGGAAAAGTCCCTGATTTTTATTTTGACAGCGGAAACGGACTTGACCTTATCGGATAAAATAAATTGATATAAGTACTTATAATATCTGTCAAAAACTCTTTGAGAAAAAATATATCAGCTAAATACTTGCAAAATATTATTATCAATGTTAGAATATTGCTATAAGCATTGAAAAGGAACATATCCTGAAAAATATTTGCGACAGAGATTTTACCTCGACAGGCTGAAAGGGTAATTTGCAGATATAGGAGAATTCGCCTTGGAGCTGTTTTGTTGAAATAAGTAGGCAAGACCGGTTGTCCCGTTATAACAAAATGAGGTCTTTTGTTTTTTATAAAAGACGAATTTAGGTGGTACAGCGTTAATACGCCCTATTGATTTAGGGCGTATTTTTTTATTAACTTTAAGAGGTATATATGAAAGAAAAGATTGCAAAACTTATCGAAGAAGCAAAGCTTAACATTGAAAACAGCGATTCTTTGGCTGCTATAAACAATGTTAAGGTAAAGTATTTGGGCAAGAGCGGAGAATTGACTCAACTTTTGAGAGGTATGAAGGATTTGCCCCCTGAAGAGAGACCTTTGGTGGGTAAATATGTCAATGAAGCAAGAGATATCATCACTGAATTGACAGAAAAGAAAACAGAGACTCTCGCACAAGCCGAAATGGATAAAAAAATGATGGAAGAGAGTGTGGATATCACTTTGGACGGAAAGGCTACCGAAAGAGGCAGTTTGCATCCTTGCACGCTCGTAACAAATGAAATAGTAAATATTTTTACTTCCTTGGGCTTTACATTGGGAGACGGTCCCGAAATCGAGCTTGATAAGTTCTGCTTTCAGATGCTGAATATACCTATGGACCATCCCGCAAGAGATATGCAGGATACTTTCTATATTACTGACGATATCTTGCTCAGAACGCAGACTTCCTCTGTTCAGGCAAGAACGATGATAAACACAAAGCCTCCTATAAGAATTGTTTGTCCCGGAAAAGTGTACAGACCTGACGATGATGCTACGCACTCTCCTATGTTCCAACAGATAGAAGGTCTTGTAGTAGACGAAAATGTAAGTTTGTGCGATTTGAAAGGATTGCTCGAGACTTTTGCAAAGAGATTGTTTGATGAAAAAACAAAGGTAAGATTCAGACCTTCATTTTTCCCTTTTACAGAGCCTAGCGTTGAGGTCGATGTCACATGTTCAGTTTGCCACGGCAAAGGTTGCAGAATATGCAAGGGCACAGGTTGGATAGAAATTCTCGGTGCTGGTGTCGTAAATCCTAAAGTCTTTGACAACTGCGGCATTGACAGTAAAAAATACAAAGGACTTGCATTCGGTTTGGGTGTAGAAAGAGTAGCTATGATAAAATACGGTATTCCCGATATGAGAATTCTTTTTGAAAACGATGTAAGATTTTTGAAGGAATTCAAATAAGGAGGGTAGATAGATGAAAGTTTCATTGAGTTGGTTGAAAGATTTTGTAGATATTGATGTAGATGTAAATACACTTGCTGATAAACTCGTAAGTGCGGGATTTGAAGTAGAAGAAATCATCGATGCCGGTGCGAACATGAAAAATGTCGTATTGGGAAAAATCGTAAAATTGGAAAAGCATCCCGATGCGGACAAGCTTCAGATATGTCAGATTGATGTAGGCAAAAGCGAATTGGTACAAATCGTTACAGGAGCTCAGAATGTCAAAGAAGGAGATCTTGTTCCCGTAGCTTTGGACAATTCATTGTTGCCCACAGGTCAGGAAATCAAAAAAGGTAAGTTGAGAGGCGTACCTTCAAACGGTATGTTGTGTTCAGGCGAAGAATTGAAACTTACTGAAGATGACTATAAAGGTGCGAGCGTGTATGGCATTCTTATAATGAATGACGAAAAATATCCCTTGGGCACTGATATGAATGTAGTACTCGGCAATGATGAAATTGTGCTTGATATCGGCATTACGGCAAATAGACCTGATTGCAACAGTGTATTGGGTATAGCAAGAGAAGTGGCCACGGTATTGAAAAAGCCTTTGAAGATGCCTTATGTCTCATTCAAGACGGACAAATCTATAAAGGTAGAGGACTTTGTAAAAGTCGATGTTCAGGCTCCCGACCTTTGCCCCAGATATATGGCTGCGGCTGTAAAGGATATCAAAATAACAAAGAGTCCTGAAATCATTCAGAAGAGATTGAAATCCGTTGGAATTCGTCCTATAAACAACATTGTCGATATTACAAACTATGTTTTGATTGAGATAGGTCAGCCTATGCATGCTTTTGACAAAAACAATCTTTCGGGCGGAATGATTGTTCCCAGAAGAGCTAAAAACGGCGAAAAAATAGTTTGTCTTGACGAAAAAGAATACATTTTGGATGATACAATGCTCGTAATTTGCGATGAAAACAAGCCTTGTGCTGTCGGTGGTGTAATGGGTGGTCTCAACAGCGGAATAAATGAGAATACAAATACTATCGTATTTGAATCTGCAAAATTTCTCCGTGACAATATAAGAAGAACTTCCAGAAAGCTCAACTTGCGTTCTGATTCATCTTTTAGATACGAAAGAGGTATTGATTTTGACAGCCAAAGATTGGGACTTATGAGAGCGTTGTCTTTGATAGACAAGTACAGCTGGGGAACAATAGCTGACGGTATAATTGATAAACTCAGCGGAAGCTTGGAGAGAAATGTCGTAAAGACAAGTATTGAAGAAATAAACAATATTTTGGGAATAGAAGTACCTGAAAAAGATGTTTTGGATATTCTCAACAATTTGCAGATTGAAAGCACATTGAAAGACGGAGTGCTTACTTGCATATGTCCTGCTTTCAGAGACGATATTGAGAATGCAAACGACCTAGCAGAAGAAGTGATAAGATTGTACGGTTATGACAAAATTACTTGCACGCTTCTCGATAAGGCACATCAGACATTGGGCGGAAAATCTCAAAATCAACAGAATATCGATACAATCAAAGAAATTTGCGTAAGCCAAGGAATGAGCGAAACTTTGACATATTCGTTTACGACTCCCAAGAGTTTTGATATTTTGAGAATGAGTGAAGATGACAGCAGAAGAAATTGTGTCAGACTTTTAAAGCCTCTTGGCGAAGATTTGTCTGTAATGCGTACTACATTGGCTTATAGTACAATATCTATGCTTGCAAGCAACTTTATAAAAAGCAACAAAAAGGCAAAACTTTTTGAGATAGCAAAAGTATATCTTCCCAAAGACAATGATATGAAAGAACTTCCTGAAGAAGTAGTAATGCTTTCTATGGGAATGTATGGTCAGGATATTGATTTTTATACTATGAAGGGAGCAATCGAAGTGCTTCTAAAGAAATTCGGTATAAAAGCAGAATACAGAAGAGCTGATATAAGTTATCTCCACAAGGGAAGAACGGCAGAGATTGTTGCGGGAAAGAATGTGATAGGTTATTTCGGAGAAGTACATCCAAAGGTGGCCGACTCATTCGATGTAAGCGAAAGAATGTATATTGCAGAAATCAATGTCGATGTAATCAACAAAATTGCGGATTATTCATATACCTTTGTGCCTATTGCTAAGTATCCTCCTATGGAAAGAGATATTGCAATCGTTGTGGATGAAAAAGTCTTGGCGGGAGATTTGCTCGCTTGCGTAAGAAAAGGCGGTGGAAGTTTGCTTGTAGATGCTTCGATATTCGATATTTACAGAAACAGCGAAGCTATCGGCAAAGACAAAAAGAGTGTGGCAATAAATCTCGTATTCAGACTCAATGACAGAACTTTGACGGATGATGAAGTCAATTCGAAGATGAACAGAATTCTCACAAAACTTACAAGCGAATTTGGAGCTGTTCAGAGATAACAAAACTTAGAAGCAGGCAAACAGCCTGCTTCATTATTTTGTCGGAGTTTATATTATATATAATATAAAAAACATATTTTTTTAGATTTATAGTCAATCAACTTGACAAATTTTTTTGCATAAAATATATTATTATCGATATAAATTGTAGAAAATTATCGAAGATATGCAGGCAAGAATCCCCACCAAAACGAGCGTTCAAATAAGTTCATTTTGATGAAAGGCTTACTTGAATATAAAGAGGCTTTATATGTCAAAAGAAAAATTTAATTGTTTTATGTCAAAAGTATGGGGATTTACAAAGCAAAATGCAGTCATGCTTATTGCTTTGCTTGCTGCGATTATTACAAGTATAATTGTTCCTCCCGATAAAGAATATTTGGGATATTTTGACTTTAAGACGCTTACATGCCTTTTTTGTGTACTTGCAGTAGTTTGTGCTTTAAAAAATATCAAATTTTTCTATATTTTAGCACTTAAGATTGTGCAGATTTTTAAAAATGCCAGAATAAGCGTGTTGGCATTGGTATATATTACATTTATCGGCTCGATGTTAATAGCTAATGATATGGCTTTGCTTACATTTTTACCGCTCGGTTATTTGGTGTTGACCACTACGGGAAAAAGAAAATATATGGCTGTGACTTTTATATTACAGAATATTGCAGCCAATTTGGGCGGTATGTTGACTCCTTTCGGAAATCCTCAAAATTTGTATCTTTATACAAAATTTCAGATTCCTACGCTTGAATTTATGTCAATTATGGCACCGCCTTTTATCTTGTCTATATTGTTGATTACGATATGTTGTCTTATATTCATCAAGCCTGAGCCTTTGGAACTTCAAAAAGAAGATGTAAAACTCGATCCAAAACGCACTATATTGTATCTTATATTGTTTTCGCTGTCTATCATAATTGTATTCAGAGTAATTCCTTATTGGATAGGGCTTATAATTATACCTGTTGTTCTTTTGATAGTGGATAGAAAAGCCCTTCTTATGGTAGATTATCCTTTATTGCTCACTTTTGTATTTTTCTTCATATTTGCAGGAAATATGGCAAGAATTGATGCTGTAAGGGAAGTATTTTCCAATTTACTTGAAAAAAACACATTGCTTGTAAGTGTATTTTCTTGTCAGATTATAAGCAATGTGCCTTCGGCAATACTATTGTCTCAATTTACGACAAATTACAGAGATCTTTTGGTGGGTGTAAATATTGGAGGAGTAGGCACCTTGATATCATCGCTTGCAAGTCTTATCACATTTAAAGAATATACAAAACTCAACAAAGGAAAAGGAAAATGGTATATATTATTGTTTTCACTGTTTAATTTTGCGTTTTTAATCATTTTGACAGGATTTATGTCATTGTTGAATTATCTTGCAGCGGCTTAAAGAAAAATGCAAATTGACCTTGTAAAGGTCAATTTTTTATTGTCAAAATACTACAAAACAAAATTCATATATGATATAATTGAGTTATGACAGAAGTTTTGGCACCGGTAGGTAGCATACAAGCATTGAAATCGGCAATTTATGCGGGGGCAGACGCTGTATATCTTGGCTTGGATTTGTTTAATGCGAGAATAAAAGCCGATAATTTTACTTTGGACAACATAAAAGAATATGTTGAGTATTGCCACTTGTTTGGTGTAAAAGTTTATATTACATTCAATACATCCATAAAAGAAAAAGAAAGAGAAAAATTTGCAGAATATGTAGATATAGCCGCAAAATCAGGAGTAGACGCTTTTATTGTCACAGATTTGGGCTGTGTAGATATATTAAGAAAATATAATGTACCTTTGCACGGAAGCACACAAATTGGTGTACATAACTTGGCAGGAGCCATTGTCTTGGAAAAATTGGGTTTTACAAGAGTGGTAATGGCAAGAGAAGCTTTGTTTGAGGACATAAAGGAAATTAAAGAGAATACAAATCTTGAAATAGAGTATTTTGTGCATGGTGCATTGTGCGTATGTTTTTCTGGCGGATGTTTGTTGTCATCAATAATGAGCGGCGATAGTGGAAACAGGGGAAGATGCAATCAGCCTTGTCGATTGAAATATTCTTCATCCTTTGATTCAAAAGAAAAATATTTGTTGTCGCCAAAGGATCAATGTTTTATCAATGATATAGCTAGATTGATAGAATTGGGTATAGATAGCTTTAAAATCGAAGGAAGGCTCAAACAGCCTCATTATGTGGGAGAAGTTGTCTCTCAATACAGAAAAGCTGTGGATAATGCTTTGTGTGGCAAAAATCAAGATATTGATATGTCATCTATAAAAAGAGCTTACAACAGAGGAAATTTTACAAGAGGATATAATTTTGAGAGCTCCAAGCAAATAATATTCGATGCTATAAACGGAAATATAGGCGAAGTTGTCGGCAAGGTAAAGGGAAACAGAAAAAGTGAATTGATAGTAGCTTTAAAAAAGCCTCTCAATATAGGAGATGGCATAAAGATTATCAATAAAGGCAAAGAGCTTGGCGGATTGAGCGTAAACTATATCAAAAAGTGCGGAAACGATTACTTAATCCCTTCAAATAAATATTTTGAAGAGGGAAGCGATATTTGTCTTACTTTGGATAATAATCAAGTCAATAAATATCAGAACATAAATCCCAAAATAAAAATCAGGCTTACTCTTCAGGCTTTTTTAAATCAGCCTGTAAAGATTATAGCTGAATATAAAAATATCAAAGCAGAAATCTATGGTGACATAGTCGAGAAAGCGGAGAATCGTAAGGCGGATAAGGATAGTATAAAAAAACAACTTTCAAGACTTGGGGATAGTAATTTTGATGCAGATATAGATGTTTTGCTCGATGATAAAAATGATGTATTTTTGCCTTTGTCCGCTCTCAATAATCTACGAAGAGAAGTGTTAAAAGAATTGACGCAAAACATTCTTAATGAGTATTTGATGACTCAGCAAAGAGCAGAGTATAACAAAAGTTTGCAATGTTTTTATGAGCATGAAAACACTGATTTTAGAAGTAAGTTTTTTGTCGAAATGGACGAAAAATATATAAGTCAAGATGTGTTTGATAATATTGACGAAAAAATCAGTTTAGTATTAAATTATTCTTCTAAATTAGGTCAATTTATAGAAATAATTCTAAAAAATGGCTTAATTAAGAATAAAATAGAAGATATTTATCTAAAATTGCCTAAAGTAGCCAGAGGTGAGGATTATAGAATTTTAGATAAATTTTTGCAAAACCATGCAAATTTTTTTGACGGAATACTTGCAGATAATTTGTATGGAGTATATCTTGCGAAGAAGTATTCAAAACGATTGATTGGCGGAGCAGGACTCAATATCTATAATTCTAAAGCTAAAGACATTTTAGGGTTTGACAATCAAATTTCTTCAGTAGAGCTCAATAAAAACGAGCTTATAGAAAATTCGATAATTTATGCATATGGATTATTGCCCGTAATGACTTTATTGCATTGTCCCGTACAAGTGAATACGGGGTGCGATTGTGCAAGTTGTAAATATAATGGCGATTTTTATTATTATGATAAAAGAGGCCAATATTTGATAAAAAGGACAAAACTCAAATATTGTCAGTTTACTCTTTTTAATCAGCAAAAAATGGATATAATAGCAAAATTGCCAAAAGGAAACTTTTCTTTTTATCTCAATCTTTTAGATTGTAATAAGAATAAGATAATAGATGTTTTAAAAAAATATTCGATAAATTCAGGTGTGGCAGAACAAAACAGCACCTGCGGTCATCTGAACAGAGGAGTTAAGTGATATTTTAATGGCCAATAAATATAATTTTATCAACAGGAAAAGTCTTAAAATCTTGGAATATGACAAAATCTTGTCAAGCATAGCAAACTATGCTTCTTCTGTGCCTGCTCAAAAATATATTATGGCACTTAGACCTTCTTTGGATATTGACGAAGTCAATTATCAACTCGATCTTACAAGTCAGGCATACAGAATTATGTTTGATTTGTGCATGACGCCGAGTTTTTCAATCGATGAAATCGAAGAAATACTTTCTATAGCAGAAAAACATGCGACTTTGTCTCCTTCTGATATTCTAAAAATAGGAAGACTTTTGAAATGCTCTAGAGTTTTGTCAAATAATATATTGTCATTGAATGACGAATCCATAATCGATATAAAATCTTTAGCTCAATCTTTATTTTTTGACTTAGAACTAGAAAAAAGTATTTATGAAAGCATTCTTGGCGAAAACGAAATAAGCGACAATGCTTCTTCTGCACTCAAATCCATAAGACAGGGCATAAAAAATTGTAATGAAAGAATAAGACAAAAACTTATGTCCTATATCACTTCATCGAGTTATAGCAATTATCTTCAGGATTCTCTCATTACTATGAGAAACAACAGATATGTTATTCCTTTGAAAAGCGAATATTCTCATCAGATAAAAGGTCTTGTTCACGACCAATCGGCATCGGGAGCAACGGTGTATGTAGAGCCTTTGGCGATTGTAGAATTGAACAATGAGCTTCGCACCCTTGTGGCGGAAGAAAACAATGAAATAGAAAGAATACTTCAATATTTTTCTCAAAAAATATCCTATATTTGCGAAAATCTCAGAATAAGTTATGACTTGATAGCAAAATTGGATTGTATTTTTTCAAAAGCCAAATATGCTCAGGAGATAAAAGGCAAAAGAGTAAAAGTCAATAAAGACGGCTATGTCAATATCATAAAGGGCAGGCACCCTCTTATCGATAAAAACAAAGTGGTACCTGTGTCTATCAGCGTGGGCGGAGAATATAATACTTTGCTTATCACTGGTCCTAATACCGGCGGAAAGACGGTATGTCTTAAATTGGTAGGCATTTTGTCTTTAATGACAGCTAGCGGAATTTTCCCGCCTTGTGATGAGGAAAGCAGCATCGCTGTATTTGACAATGTATTTTGCGATATAGGCGATGAGCAAAATATCGAGCAAAACTTGTCTACTTTTTCTTCTCATCTCACAAATCTTATATATATTTGCAATCACGTTACAAAAAATTGTCTTTTGCTTTTGGATGAATTGGGAGGAGGTACTGACCCCGCCGAAGGCAGTGCTTTGGCAATAAGCCTTATAGAATATTTTAAAAACAAAGGATGCAAAACTATCACAAGTACTCACTACAATGAACTTAAAGAATATTCTTTTGTAAACGATGATATTGCGACCGCCGGTATGGATTTTGATCCTTTGAGCTTTGCTCCTACTTATAAGCTTATTATGGGACATACAAGTTCGTCAAATGCTTTGGAAATTGCTACGGCTTTGGGACTTAAGACGGAAATCGTAGACAATGCCAGAAAAAGACTCTCATCAGAAAAAGTCGCTTTTGACAATATCATAAAGGGTGCCGAAAAAGCAAGAAGAGAAGCTTTGGAGCTTGAAGAAAAAACAAGACAAAATTATATCGTGTCTCAAGAATCGGCTCAAAAAGCAAAAGATGTGCTGGACGAGCTTAATGACAAAAAAGCAAAGCTTGAAGAAAGAATGAGAAAATCGGCAAAAGAATTGCTGGGTGATTATCTCGATGAAGCGGAAGAATTGGTAGATGAATTGAAAGAATTGGTCAAAAAGGGAGATGAAAAGGCACTTTTTGAAGCCAGAAGAATAAAAAAGAAGCTTTCCGATATAGAAATATTTACCGAAAAGCCTACTACAAAAATTACTGAGCTCAACGGCGAGATAGAAGCCGGCGATAAAATCTATATCAAAAATCTCGATAAAATAGGAGAGGTAATATCCGTAAACGATAAGAAAAAAGAGTGTCTTGCAAAGGTAGGTATTCTTACTACGAGTATAAAACTCAAAGATTGCCAAAAAGTCAAGATCGAAGAGCCCAAGCCTCAACCTAAAGTTACCATAACAAAAGAGTTTTCAAACAAACCTTTTTCCTTTGAAATCAATCTTATCGGACAAAGAGTGGACGAGGCTTTGTACAATCTCGATAATTATATAAGTGAAGCGATTTTGCACAACTCAACAGAAATAAGAGTCGTACACGGAAAGGGAACGGGTATTTTGAGAAAAGCTGTTCAGGAATATTTAAGAACATGTCCATATGTCGATTCATACAGATTGGGAAAATACGGAGAAGGAGAAAGCGGAGTCACCATTGTTACGCTTAAATGACAAACAAAAATATTCTATTGAAATAGAAAACAACGACAAAGGAGCGCTTAAGATATTTACTCTTGCGTTGTGTATCATTGTGGATCTTATAATATTTGCAAGTATTATAGGTGCATTGTCCACGGCAAAATATCTTGATATTTTGTGGTATGCGTTTGGATTTGTCGTGATTAGCTTTATACAATATATTGCTACTTTTCTTACACACAAAATTCATATAGAATTTGATGACGGAGTTTTTATAGTAAAAAAATTATATCCGCTAAAAACAAAAACAATTATAAACGCCTCTGCTTCTCAAATAAAAATTTATAATATCGAAGATAAAGACTTATTCGAGAATAATATCAAAAAAGCATACAGAATGTGTGTCAATACTTGCTCATATCCGATTTATGTGATAGAATTATCGGGAAAAAAGTATTTGTTGAATCTTGATGATTATATGTATTCTATCGTGAAGGAGAGAGAATGATTTATCTTGATAATGCAGCCACTACATGTTTGGACGAAAAGTGTTTTGATATAATAAGAGAATATAATATAGACAGATTTTATAATCCGTCAGCTTTATACAGAAAAGCTATGGAAAGTGCCAACGCAATCAAAGATGCGAGAAATATTATTGCAAAATCTTTGGGAGCGAAGGGAGAAGAAATCATATTTACGGCATCGGGAAGTGAAGGCGATAATATTGCCTTGTTTTGTTCAGTACGCTCAAAAAGCGGAAAAATAATAGTGGGTTCGAGCGAGCATAGTGCGATATATAATTCGGCTCTTGAATTGAAAGTGAGAGGTTTTGATGTGATTTTTGCTCCGTGCGATTGCTATGGCAGAACAGATATAGAAAAGCTTGAAAAGCTTTTGGATGATAAAGTCGTATTAGTATCAATTATGCATGTTTGCAACGAAACAGGTGCTTTGAACGATTTGGCCAAAATATCAAAATTGATAAAATCAAAATGTCCTAGAGCAATTTTCCATTCTGACGGAGTTCAGGCTTATGGAAAAATACCTGTCAATGTCAAAGCCTTGGGAGTCGATTTGTACACAATAAGCGGTCATAAAGTGCATGCTCCCAAAGGTATCGGAGCTTTGTATTGCAGGAGCAATCTTTATCTGAAGACTTTTGTCTTTGGCGGCGGACAGGAAAACAACATAAGATCTGCTACGGAAAATTTGCCCTCTATTATGGCATTTTCGTATGTGGTCGACAATAATTTTAAAAACATTGCTCAAAATTATCAGAATATAAAAGAATTGAGGGATTATTTGTATTCTCAACTCTTACAAAATTTTGAAAATATAAAAATCAATACCGATATCAACAATTCTTCGCCTTATGTATTTTCTTTTGCTCTCAATAGTGCAAGAGGAGAAGTGCTTGTGCATTGTCTGGAGGATAAGGGAGTAATTGTCGGTACAGGCTCGGCATGTAATTCCCAAAAATCCACAAAACGAATACCTTCGGCTTTGGGAATAGAAGAAGACTTTGCTCAAGGAATGATAAGAGTGAGCTTTAATGAGAAAAACACTAAGTCGGATGTCGATGAATTCATAAAAGCTCTCGGAGAAAGTCTAAGTGAATTAATTAAATATCAAAACAAGTCTGCATCCAAGGACGATTGTATTCTCAGCAGATTAAAATTGAGGTAATTATGGAAGAAAAGAAAGTAATATTATTGAGATACGGCGAAGTTTTTTTGAAAGGCAAAAACAGAAATGTTTTTGAAAAAAAACTTATTGAAAATATAAAAAACTCTTTGTCGGGTATTGATTTTAAATTTATCCGTACTCAAAACAGATATTATATCGAAGACTATCAAGAATATGAGCAGGATGAAATTATAGACAGACTCACAAAAGTGTTTGGACTTCATTCATTGTCAGTTGCGACAAAAATCAAGACCGATTATGATAATCTAAAAAAAGCTATACTCGAATTTATGCCTGAAGAAGGAACTTTCAGAGTAAGTGTCAAAAGAGCAGACAAGCGACTCGATATGACAAGTCCTCAGATAGGAGCTATGCTTGGCGGATATTTATTGTCAAAAAACAAATCTTTGTCGGTTGATTTATATTATCCCAAGAGTGAAATTTTTGTAGATATAAGAGAAAGCGGATATTCATATCTCTTTAGGGATAAAATCGATTGTGCTCAAGGTATGCCTGTGGGTACGGCAGGAAGAGGCCTACTTCTTTTGAGCGGCGGATTTGATAGTCCTGTCGCCGGATACAGAATGGCAAGAAGAGGCATGGAAATTTATGCAATTCATTTTCATAGCTATCCTCATACAAGCGAGCTTGCACAGCAAAAGGTGATAGACCTTGCACAAAAATTGACAAAATACTGCGGAAATATTAAGCTGTTTGTCGTCAAATTTACTGAAATTCAGCAGGCTATTCATGAGTTTTGCAGAGAAGATTTTATGATAACCATTATGAGAAGAATAATGGTAGAGATTGCGGAAAGAATTGCCCAACAAAATAATTGCGGTGCATTGATTACAGGAGAAAGCCTCGGTCAGGTAGCAAGTCAGACCACTCAAAGCATTACCGTAACCAACGAAGCTGTAAAATTATTGCCCGTATTCAGACCTTTGATTGGCCTGGATAAATACGAAATAATGGACACAGCAGAGAAGATCGATACCTATAAAATCTCCGAACTTCCTTATGAAGATTGCTGCACGGTTTTTCTTCCTAAAAATCCTGTAATCAAACCTAATCTCGAAGTTGCCAAAAAAGAACAGAGCAAAATCGAAAATCTTGACAAGATGATTGATGAAGCGGTCAATGGTGCTGATATATTGGATATAAAAGTAGAGAGATAAAAAATCATTATTTTAGCAATCGTTTTGCAAACGCCGTCGAATAGTATTTTGACGGCGTTCCTATTATCTCCTTGTTGTCATCGTCAATATAATAAGGAATTACTGTAATTTTGCTTCCCAAAAAGCTATCACTTTTTATGTTTATATCGGCGTGACCGCTTTGATTTTTTATATTATATATCAATTTTTCTCCTTCTATAAAAGTGCGTTGATATATTTTGTATGACAGCTTAGGATTGTAGTTAAAAGAAATGTTTATTATATCGCTTTCTTGAGAAAATGATAAGTTTTCTGCCATAAGTCTGTCATAAGTCAAATCTTTTTCATAAGGCATACATTTTTGAGACGCCATCATGGTTATGGTCGAGCTTTTGGGTGCATTATCACTTGCGATAATAATTTTGTCGAGATTTTCATAAGAATATCTGTCGATATTTATTTCTTTTACGCCTTGAGGTATGGCAAAATCTATCGGCTTTATATCTGAATAATATTTATCGAGAAAGTTTTTTGCCATAAGAGTGACAACTCCGCCGCCTGTATGACTTGCAGAAAGAGCATTATCTCCTTGCCAGAATAAGAATGTGTCAAGAGAAGTGTAGCCGACAGAGTAAATATCGCTGTTATAATCTTTATCAGACATCGATACTGTACCTGTCTTGCAGGCAATATCAAAGTCAATGCTATTGAGTTTCTTTGCGGTGCCTTCTTTTGCACATTTTTGAAGCATTGTCGTCATAAGATAAGAGCTTTGTTCGTCAAAAACTCGTCTGTCTACTGAATTATTGTGTTCATAAAGTATGTTGCCATCTTTATCTTTAATGCATCGTATGAATGACGGCTTTTTGAAAGAGCCGTAATTTGCAAGAGTAGTATATCCGCCCAAAAGGTCAATCATACTCATTCCGTAAGTCATTCCGCCCAAAGCTAGTGCGAGATTGCTATCCTTTTCATCAGTAGGAATATCCATTTTGTTGAGATAATTTATACTTGTTTCGATGCCTAGGTTTTGCAATGTTTTGACTGCGGGGATATTTAAAGATTTTGCTACCGCATCTTCTATACTGATATTTCCGTAATATATATCATTGTAATTAGAAGGAGAGTAGTCTTTAAAATCCGTCTTCTCATCTAATATTCTTGTCAAAGGACTTATCAATCCCTGATCGAGAGCGGGAGCATAACAAGCCAATGGCTTTATGGTAGAGCCTACTTGTCTGAAATATTCAAAAAGATTGACATCTTTTCTAGAGCTAAAAGCTTTGATTCCTCGAGTGATGTTGTCGCACAATATACCCAATGAGTTTGTGTCTTGGTCATTATAATATGATGAATTATGAATAGAAGAGTGGAGTAGTTTTTGAGTATAAGAATCAAGGTAAGTGTATATCTTTATACCGTTTGCTCTCAATGAAAATTCATCTGTATCCAAAATCTTGCAAGCTTCATATATAGCATTTTTTAGATAATATTTGTCTGAACTATTCTCAATTAAGTCGGTTTTTATAGTAATATTTTTGTTTTTATAACTATTATAAATATCATCAGTAATATAACCTTGTTCGTGCATAAGTCTTAAAACAAGTCTTGCTCTTTCGATTGAATTGTCATAATTGTTGATAGGATTGTATTTTGTAGGACTCTTTACAATACCTGCCAACATAGCACATTCCAAGATATTAAGTTCATTAAGTTCTTTGTCAAAAAATCTTTTGCTCGCATTTTTTACGCCATACTCTCCGCTTCCGAAATAGAGCATATTGAGATACTTTTCCATTATCTCGTCTTTTGACAATTTTCTCTCAAGCTTTATTGCCATTTGCATTTCTTTGAATTTTCTGTCAAATGTTTGCTCGCTTGAAAGATATGTGTTTTTTACTAATTGTTGAGTTATGGTAGATGCTCCCTGAGTGCGGTTTCCTTTTAAATTGTTTGCGATAGCTCCCGCAATTCTTGCATAATCAATGCCGTGATGCTTGTAAAATCTTTTGTCTTCTACCGCAACAAATGCGTTGCTCAATGATTTGGGGATTTCTTGTATTTTTGCATATCCGCTTTCTTTTGTATTTTCTACGATTTTGTCTTCGTTATCGAATATTGAGATATCGTTTGAAGCATTTTTTAGCATTTGTATGTCGGGATTTGGACCACCTAAATACAATACGGCAAAAAAGATGCCCATGCTGAGAAAAACCGTCAGAATTATGGTAAGCATTATCGCTAAAAATATTTTTTTTGCTGTGGTATGATTTTTGTTTGATACGGATAAAGTTTTTTCTTTCATAATATTATATTTATATTTACTTGTTTTTTTTAGGGTTTTTGATTATAATTGGTATATGCAAAAATACAAGATTATTACATACGGCTGTCAAATGAATATTCACGAATCCGAGAAGATTGCAGGTATTCTCGAAGATATGGGTTATGGTGAATGCAATGACGAAAATCAAGCCGACATTATTGTTTTCAATACCTGTTGTATAAGAGATAATGCCGAAAAGCGTGCTTTGGGCAATATCGGTGCTGTAAAGCATATCAAAAAGTCAAATCCTGATTTGATTGTAGCGGTTGTGGGTTGTATGACCCAGCAAGAAGGTGCAGGTCTGACTTTAAGACAAAAATATCCCTATGTGGATATAGTTTTGGGCACCAACAATCTTTTTGAACTTGAGAATTGTATTCTCAATTTGAGAAATCACAAGAAAAAGAGTGTAATTATCGATACAGACGAAAAACCTCAGATAAGAGAAGACGAAAAGTTTTATCGTACAAGCGGCACAAATGCTTGGCTCAACATAATGTATGGTTGCAACAACTTTTGCACTTATTGCATCGTGCCTTATGTAAGGGGCAGAGAGAGAAGCCGCAAGATGGTCAATGTTTTGGATGAATTCAAAAGATTGCTCGATGAGGGATACAAAGAGATTACTTTGCTTGGTCAAAATGTCAATTCATACGGTCATGATTTGGATGACGGTAGCAATTTTGCAAAGCTTTTGGAAGAAATTTCCAAAATTCAAGGCAAGCATCGTGTAAGATTTATGACTTCACATCCGAAAGATCTCAATAGAGATGTAATCGATATAATCGCAAACTCGCCTAACATCTGCAACAATATCCATTTGCCTATTCAGTCAGGTTCAAACAAGATTTTAAAACTTATGAACAGACATTATACACGAGAATATTATCTCGATACTATCGATGCCATAAAATCCAAAATTCCCGATTGCGGTATTACGACAGATCTTATGGTAGGATTTCCCTATGAAGAAGAAGAGGATTTTCAGGATACTTTGGATATCGTAAGAAGAGTAAAATATTCAAGTGCGTTTACTTTTGTATATTCTATAAGAAGAGGTACCAAGGCTGCGACTATGCCTCAGGTCCCTCCCGAAGTCTCCAAAGACAGAATTACACGACTTATAGCAGAGCAAAACAAAATCACAAAACTTTTGTCAAAAGAATATGAGGGAAATGTCTATGAAGTTCTTTGTGAAGACAAAGCTCCCAAAAAAGAAGGTTTTGTATGCGGTCGTACAGACAGCGGAAGACTTGTCACCTTTAAGGGCGAAGAAAGTCTTATCGGACAATTTGTCAATGTAAAAATAAATAAATCGCAATCGGCATCGCTTTTCGGCGATATCGTGGAGGAATGAGTTATGGCACTTTCACCAATGATGAAATTCTATCTAACACTCAAAGAAAAATACAATGATTCTTTGCTTTTTTTCAGATTGGGTGATTTTTATGAGATGTTTTTCGATGATGCAAAAATAGCCAGCAAAGAACTTGACCTTACATTGACGGGAAGAGATTGCGGTCTTGAAGAGAGAGCTCCCATGTGCGGAGTGCCTTTTCATGCGGCTGACGGCTATATAGCAAAACTTGTGCAAAAAGGCTATAAGGTAGCTATATGCGAGCAGCTTACTGCTCCCGAGCAGGGAAAACTCGTGGAAAGAGATGTAATAAGAGTAGTCACTCCGGGTACCGTCATCGAAGATAATATTCTCGATGACAAAAAAAATAATTATCTCGCTTGTGTATTTGCAAACGAAAAATGTTATGCACTGTCATGGATAGATGTCTCAACAGGCGAATTCAATACATTTCAATCCGAATATAAAGAATTTTCTTCAATAGAAGATATACTTTCCACTTTTGCTCCCAGCGAAATAATAGCAAACGAATTTGCTTATAATCAATCAAAAGATTTATCCTCAGTCAGAGTAGGCAGATTGCCGAAATTTCAGAAATACTTTGATTGGGCTTTTGATTATGATACGGCATACAATGCTTTGTTAAAACAATTCAATATCTCTACTTTATCAAAATTTGAATTTGATGACAAAAAATTTGCCGTGAGTGCGGCAGGTGCTTTGATAAATTATGTCAACGATACTCAAAAAAGGTCCTTGGCTCATATTTCATCGATAAGATATGTTCAGAACAACAAATATCTTATCATGGACAATAATTGCCGCAGGAATCTCGAAATTTGCGAAAACACTAGAGATTCTTCAAAAAAAGCTACGCTTTTGTGGGTACTTGACAAGACAAAAACAAATATGGGTGCAAGAAATCTTAGAAGGTGGCTGGAGCAGCCTTTGAGAGATTCAAAAGCTATCAATGACAGATTGGACAGTGTGGAAGAACTTGTGCAAAATACACGAATGAGAACTAATTTGGGCGAGTTTTTGTCAGATATAAGAGATATCGAAAGACTTACTTCAAAAGTGGCTTACGGCACTCCCACTCCTAAAGATTTGTTGGCTTTGGGATTGTCTTTGCAATCGCTTCCCAAAATCAAACAAATTCTTACGAATGCACAGACTTTGATGTTGGTAAATATCCAAAAAGATATATATTTGCTTGAAGATGTAGCAAAAAAACTTGTCGATGCAATTTCTGAAAATGCTCCCGCTCTTATGAAAGACGGAGGATTCATAAAAGAAGGATATAATCATGAACTTGATGAATTGAGACATGCAGGTTCATTAGGAAAACAATGGCTTGCAAATCTCGAAACACAGGAAAAAGAGTCCACAGGAATTAAAAATCTTAAAGTAGGATACAACAAAGTTTTTGGTTATTACATAGAAGTAAGCAAGACAAATGTAGACAAAGTGCCGTATCGCTATCAAAGAAAG
The DNA here is from genome assembly GCA_944381365.1 of uncultured Christensenellaceae bacterium. GTDB lineage: Bacteria > Bacillota > Clostridia > Christensenellales > UBA3700 > RACS-045. Next base: position 91,350 of record CALWKW010000001.1, read on the forward strand.
CAGACTTTGACGACAGGAGAACGATATATCACTCAAGAGCTCAAAGAAATAGAGGAAAAACTTCTCGGAGCAAAAGAAAATGCTTTGGAGATAGAAAATAAAATTTTTGAAGAACTCAAACTTGAGCTTTTGCAGGTAATACCCGAGCTTCAGTCTACATCGAGAGCAATAGCTTATTGCGACAGCTTGTTGTCTTTGGCGGTAGTGGCTATCGCTAATAACTATGTCAAACCCGTAATAAACGATACGATAGAAGGCATTACTATAAAATCAGGAAGACACCCCGTAGTGGAAAGTCTTCTTAAAAGCAATGAATTTGTACCGAATGATACAGAACTCGATTGTTGTCAAAATCGTACGATGATAATTACAGGTCCGAATATGAGCGGTAAAAGTACTTATATGAGACAGGTTGCTTTGATTACACTTATGGCTCATATAGGCAGCTTTGTTCCCGCAAAAAGTGCTAATATCGCAATCACTGACAGAATATTTACGAGAATCGGTGCGAGCGATGACCTTGCTTACGGTCAAAGTACTTTTATGGTGGAAATGGTTGAAGTTGCTACTATTCTTCAGAACGCAACATTCAGAAGTCTTCTTATTCTTGACGAGATAGGAAGAGGTACTTCTACTTTTGACGGCATGTCAATAGCAAGAGCAGTGCTTGAAGATGTCAACAATCGCATAAGGTGCAAAACTTTGTTTTCTACGCATTATCATGAGCTTACGGAAATGGAAGATACGCTTGACGGCGTAAAGAATTTTAAAATACTTGCAAGCGAAATGGAAAAAGGCGTGGTATTTCTTCACAAAATAGCACGAGGCGGAACAAACAAAAGCTTTGGTATAGAAGTAGCAAAATATGCAGGCATACCTCAGAATGTCATCAAAAGAGCCAAGGAAATAAGCAAACTTTTGGAGAGCAATCCTCTCACTATGCAGAAAAAAACTGAAATCGATGACAACAATCTGTTTGAAATGAGCAAGGATGCCGAATTAAAAGATATTATTTCAAAAATCGATATCGAAAACATTACTCCTATGCAAGCGATAGGCAAGCTTGCAGAGCTTATAGAAGTCGCAAAGAGGAATTAATATGGCAAAAATTAATGTTTTAGACCCGAGTATATTCAATCTTATCTCAGCAGGAGAGGTGGTGGAAAGACCTAGTTCTGTGGTAAAAGAGCTTGTCGAGAACAGCATCGATGCAGGAGCTAGCAATATATCAGTCGAGATAAAAGACGGCGGTATTTCTTCAATAATCATTACCGATGACGGATGCGGTATAGACAAAGAAAATATGAGATTGGCATTTTTGCCGCATGCTACATCAAAATTATCCAAAGCCGAGGATTTGGACAACATTGCCACATTGGGTTTTAGAGGCGAAGCTTTAGCATCTGTATCGGCGGTCGCTCAGGTCACGATGACTTCAAAAACACTTCAGGACGATATAGGCAACTATATCGTATTGCATGCAGGCAAAGTCGTGGAAGAGGGTAAAAGAGCAATAACTCAAAGTACTTCCATTATGGTAGACAATTTGTTTTATAATACACCTGTCAGAAAAAAGTTTTTGAAAAAGCCAAAACAAGAAGAAGCGAATGTCACTGCTGTCATGACTCAGCTTGCTTTGGCAAATCCAGATATAAAGTTCAGATATGTGGTGGACAATAAGACTGTTTTTCAGACAAACGGCGGATTGGAGGAAGCCATTTATTCTGTCTACTCGAGCGATATCGCAAATGAGCTCATACCATTTGATTATCAATATGATAATTACAGAGTCTATGGATATACGGGCAATTATTCTTTGTCAAAACACAACAGAAATTATCAGACTATTATAATAAACGGTAGAATTATCACAAATACTACGATTTCTACGGCTGTCGCTCAAGCTTATGGCAACAGACTCATGACTCGTACTTTTCCTGTATTTGTACTGAATATCATCATGCCTTTTGACGAAGTGGATGTAAATGTACATCCTACAAAAACCGATGTAAGATTTGAAGACAATCACAAGATTTTTTCATGTGTATATAAAGCCATATCATCGGCACTTTCAGAGCATGAGCACAATCTTTTGTTTGGAAAACAAAATGCTTCAGATACAGCCAAGATAACAGATGAAACAAGCAAGGATATTAAGACCGATTCTTTGCCTTCCAAAAAGAAAATTATCGAAAACGATAATATTTTAAAAGATAGTGCAATAGATAAAAAAGAAAATAAAAAAGCTGATATATCAGATATAATCTACGAAAACAATACAAAACAAGAAAACTATGACGCTTTGATTGAAAAACAGAAAAAAGTCATAGAAGAATTGAAGTATTTTAAAGACTTGCCAAAAAATAATTTTACGACAGTAAAAGAAAGCGGTCAGTATGTATCGAACAATATCGTAAAAAACACTCAAAATTCTGACAAAAAATATGATTTTTCTTCTCCCAAAAAAGAAGATAATATTCAATCCAATCTTTTGGATATGATAGATGAGCAATTAGAGAATCAATACACCGTAGTCGGACAAATATTCGATACCTATCTTATTATCGAAAGCGAAGGAAAAGTATATTTTATCGACCAACACGCATGTCACGAGAGATTTATTTATGACGGACTTTTAGAGCAGGTAAATGCAAAATCCGTAGATACTCAATATATGTTGGTGCCTTTTGTCGTGGATTGCAACAATTCTCAATACGAATTTATGCTTGCGATGCAAGAAAATTTCAAAGAGTTGGGATTTGACATGGAAGAGTTTGGCGGTATGAGCTTTAAAATAAACAGTGTGCCTTATATCTTGAGAGATATAAACTTAGCTGTATTTTTCAACAATTTGTTTGCCGAAAAACAATCTGTACAAGCTCTAAAAAACAGCGACCTTATCAAAGATAAGCTTGCTCAGAAGGCTTGTAAATCGGCAATAAAAGCAGGAGAAAAGCTTGATGAAAAACAAATCAGAAAGCTTTTGGATAGTATGAAAGACGGAATTCCTTTGCAATGTCCTCACGGAAGGCCAGCCGTACTTGCTTATAGCAGGAAGGATTTTGACAAATTGTTTAAGAGGATAGTATGAACAAAATCATAATTATCGGCGGTGCGACAGCCAGCGGAAAGACAGCTTTTGGTGTAGAAACAGCAAAGATGCTTGATACTTCCGTAATCTCCTGCGACAGCATGCAAATCTATAAGTATATGAATATAGGCACCGCAAAGGTCAGTGACGAAGAAACGCAGGGTGTTTGCCATTATATGGTCGATATTGCCAATCCTCAAGATGAATTCAGCGTAGGAGAATATTCTATTCAGGCTAAAAAACATATCGATTCTATCATAGCTCAAGGCAAAATCCCTGTAATTGTCGGCGGAACGGGATTGTATATAGATTCGATTTTGTATTCTTTTAGTTTTGGCGGAGAAAAGGATGAAAAGTTAAGAAGAGAACTAGAAGATCAACTTGAAAAATTCGGCAAAGACTATATGTACGATAAATTAAAAGAAATCGATATAGAAGATGCTAAAAAAATTCATCCAAACAACACAAAAAGAGTCATAAGAGCATTGGAGATATATTATTCAACGGGAAAAAATAAATCTCAAATGAATAATAGCGAAAAAACTCTTTTATATAAGCCTTGTATGGTAGTTCTCAATCCTGATAGAGAAAAACTGTATGAAAGAATAAATAAAAGAGTTGATATAATGTTTGAAAAAGGGCTTGAAGAGGAAGTGAAAAGCCTTTTGGACATGAATGTAGGCTTTGATAAACAAAGCATGCAAGCCATAGGATATAAAGAATTCAAAGATTATTTTGAAAAAAAGATATCAAAAGATGAGCTTATTGAGAAGATAAAGCAAAATTCCAGAAATTATGCAAAAAGACAACTGACTTGGCTCAAAAGATATGATTTTGCAAAGTGGTTTGACCCGACAACTCAGAATGATGAATGTATAGAATATATCAAAGATTTTTGCAAAGGAGCAAATAATGAAATTTAGTGAAAACACAAAAAAACTTATAGAAGAAGCTCAGAAAAAGCTTATAAATCAATTCAAAGAGATAGACGATATCGCTACTTTCAATCAATTGAAAGTACTCAATGCTTTTCAGGACAATTCAGTAGGATTGAGACATTTTTCTCAGACCAATGGCTATGGCTATGACGATATAGGAAGAGATACGCTATGCAAAATGTTTGCACAGATATTCAAGTGTGAAAGTGCTATTGTTTCGCCGTTGATTGTGAGCGGAACTCATGCGCTCACTTTGGCATTGTACGGAGTTTTAAGGCCTGGGGATGAAATGCTTGCTATTACGGGAAGTCCTTATGATACGCTCAAAGAAGTGATTGTAGGAGAAAACAATGGCTCATTAAAAGATTTTAAAGTAAGTTATAGACAACAAGAATTAAAGAATGGCAAAATCGATATCGATTCGCTATCCAAAAATATCAATGAAAAGACCAAACTTATTTTTATAGGAAGATCAAGAGGTTATGAATGGAGAGACGCTTTGTCTGTAGACGACATAAGAGTAGCAGTTGAGAGCATCCGAAAAATCAAAAAAGATGTTTGCATAATGGTAGACAACTGCTATGGCGAATTTATGGACTATATAGAGCCTACTGAAGTCGGAGTGGATTTGATGGCAGGTTCATTGATAAAAAATCCCGGTGGCGGACTTGCTCCTACGGGAGGCTATGTTCTCGGAAAGAGCAAATATATCGATTTGGTGGCAGGAAGATTGACATCTCCTTCGATAGGAATGGAAGTAGGATCGTATGCTTACGGATACAAAGATTTTTATCAAGGACTGTTTATGGCACCCCATATAGTAGCAAACGCAGTAAAAGGCTCTATGCTTTTGGGACAGGTATTCTATGACCTAGGATTTGAAACAATGCCTTTGCCCGGTTCGAAATGCTGTGATATAATCCGTTCGATAAAATTCGATACAAAAGAGCAGCTTATAGATTTTTGCAGAGCTATTCAAGAAGCTTCTCCTATTGATAGCAATGTAGTTCCGTTCCCTTGGGATATGCCTGGATATGAAGATCAAGTCATTATGGCAGCAGGTACCTTTGTGGCAGGTGCGTCTATCGAATTGTCGGCAGATGCTCCTATAAAAGCTCCTTATATCGCATATATGCAAGGGGGACTCACTTATGAACATGTAAAAATTGCGTGTATGTATTGTGTAGAGAAATTGGGGCTTGCAAATAATTAATGAGTATCAAAAAATGATTGTGAAGTATAAAAAAATGAGGGGATACCTCATTTTTTTTGTTGTGTTAGAATATTTTGTTTCTCATAAGACCTGTCGCAATACCCAATATCTTAAAATCTCTGTCGCTTGAGACGATTATATCGCTCATTTGGTCATTTTCGGGATGTAGTCTTATGTAAGAACCGCAGTGATAATATCTTTTTAGGGTCACTTCATTATTATCTATTTGAGCTACGATTATATCTCCGTCTCTGGCAATTTCTTGTTGACGAACCAAAACCATATCTCCGTTGTATATTCCGATATTTTTCATACTTTCGCCTTTTACATTGAGCAAAAACATTCTTCCTTTGCAATTAAAATAATCGCTGGGGATAGCATAACTTGAATCATTTTCTACATCAGCATAAAGGGGAGCACCGGCAGCGACATTTCCGAGCATAGGAATTGTAATTGTATTATGGAAAACATCCTTCGGCAATTTTAATTCAGAGGGGAGAGAATCGCTCTCTTTATTGACTACTTCAATAGCACGATTTTTATTTCCGCCTTTTTTGATTGCTCCTTGTTCTTCTAATTTATCAAGATAATATTTTGCAGATGCAGTAGATTTGAATCCCACTTGGCTGCAAATTTCTCTTACGGTAGGGGGATATCCGTTTGTTTCTACGAATTTTTTGATAAATTCGAGAGTTTTTGTGCATTTTTCAGCAGTTTTTTCTATAGTTTTTGTTGTTGCCATATATTTACCTCAAAGCTTTATTGCAAATAAATTTTAGCACAAATGTTCACATATTGCAAGCAATATTCAAAAAATTTTTGAATATTTGTTTATATTTTTCCATAATAAGACAAATTTTGCAAACAAATTAATCTTAAAAATTCTGTTTTTCAATATCTAATATCGATATAAAATTATAAACATATATTTATAAAGTTTTAAAATAATAATTGAGAAATCCTTTTAATTTGATTAAATTATAAATATAAATATACTTTTATTTTAGTAAAAAGATATAATCTATACTTATCCTTAATTTGATAAATTTTCGATAATAAATATATGTGTTTTATATTAATTTATAAAAAACTTTTGTTTATTGAGTTTATTGATTAAATAATATAAAATAATTAATTTTCAGTATTTTCATCGTGATTTCTTAGCAATACTTTGCTTGCAGCTTTTCTTTTTATTTCATCACTTATTGCCGCATAATGCTTTTTGGTGGTATTTATATCTTTATGTCCAAGCACTTCGGCTACTACATATATATCATTTGTTTCTTTATACAAATTTGTGCCATAAGTACTTCTCAATTTGTGTGGCGTAATATGTTTTAAAGGCGTGGTAATACTTGCATATTTTTTTACAAGATTTTGTACGGCTCTTACGGTAATTCGCTTGTTTTGCAATGAAAGGAAAAGAGCAGGTTCATTCTCGATATCTTTATTCTGATTTCTTTCTTCTATATAATCTGATAAAGCATTTGCTACTTCGTCAGAAAAATATAAAATGGTTTGATTTCCGCCTTTTCTTGTGATTTTAAAGCCGTTTATATTAAAATCGATGTCATCTATATCGATGCCGACAAGCTCGCTTATTCTTATGCCTGTACCCAAAAACAAAGTGAGTATGGCAATATCCCTTTTTTTCGTCTTTTTTTGCAAAGCAAGCTGTTTTGGAGATAATCCGTTACCGGTCTCTACATTATCCAGCAATTTGACCACTTCGTCTACTTCAAGTCTGATTATGGCTTTATCATGCAATTTAAGACTAAGCACTTTGGATGCCGGATCGGCAGGTATTCTGTCTTTGTTGTAATTGTACTTAAAAAATGATTTTATAGTAGCAAGTTTTCTTGCTTTGGTTTTTTCAGTATTGGTATATTCAATGCCGTCATGCGTAAAAGCCGTAAGAAAATTCAAAAACATTTCTATATGAAAAGTTTCTACTTTTTCTAGTTGTTCATAATCAAATTGTCTGATATCTTTGATATTTATAAATTCTGCACATTCTGTGGTGAGAAAATAAAAGAAAATCTTTAAATCCTGAGCATATCCCAATCGGGTAAGAATAGAAGTCCTGTTTTCGATACCGAGAAAATAGTCATTGCAAATATAGGGCAATTCTTTGAGAAGTTGTCTTAATTTTATGGTATTTTCAAAGTTTCTTTGCTCAAAATAAGTTTTATCTGACATATAAATATTATATCATAAAATCTTTTATATTTCAATTATTATTAGAAAATATATTCATATTATTTAAACTTATGTTCATATTTAATATGATGTATATTACATTTGACAGTGCATATATTTAGAAAATCTGATATTTGATAGTCATGAAATAATTAATATAAAATCTAAAATTTAATTATTTACAACTTATTGATCTTATTAATAAAGTGCAGCATAAGGATTTTAGAGTATTCAAATAATAATATGTATCAATAAATGAATTGGAAAAAATCTTTGTATTGAATATAATTGAATATCAAATATAATGTAGAAAAAATATAAAGTGAGATTAAAGTAAAATTATAAAAAATTTGAAAAATTTTTGAATTCGTAAAATTAAAGCCATTTAAATAAAAATAGATATAAGAAAACGAAAGTCAATTATATAAGAACAAAATCGGCTAATTATAATAATTTTTATACAAACTATTCGCAAAGCTATCGTTTTGCGAAGTGATAAACAATGGTGCTCTTTAATAAAAATTTAGAAAATTCTGCCTGATTTTTGATTTTATGAAAAGAAGATGGATTAGGACAATTATGATATTTTTATTGTAGAGGTTAAAAAGGTATCTATAAGTAAAGTATTTTGTATTTTCGGTATAACTATTTATTAAATCTCTTGATTCTAATTTTAAATTAAAAATCGTTTTACTTAATTTGAATTAGGATAATTAAACAAAAATGATTTTGTTCATAAAATATAAAAAATATGAACACATGTTTAATAATACTCTGCTCTTTTGTTTTTATATTTGAAGATAGTTTTAAATAAAGCTAATTTATAAAGTAATTTGTTGATTTTTTTATATTATTATTGTAAAATATAATTATTAATATAGGAGGGCTTGATAAATTGGATAAAGATAATTTTAATGCCAATGTGGACTTTGTTCGAGGACAAGCTGATATTATTGTTTTGTCTGCTCTTGCCGATAAAGACAAATACGGTCTTGAAATTCTCAACACTATTCAGGAGCGAAGCAAAGGCACTTATACCCTCAAACAAGCTACTCTGTACAATAGTTTGAAAAGATTGGAAAAAAACGGATATGTCAAATCCTATGACGGAGATGTATCCAATGGTGCAAAAAGAGTTTATTACGGTCTTACGCCTCAAGGTCGAGAACATCTCAATAATGATAAGTCTTATTGGGAATTTTGCAATTTTTTGATGACAAATCTTGTCTCTAATAATGTTTTTGATCCCGAAACAGAGGAAAAACCTTTTGATCCGACTGAATTCAGACCTTTGACAAGAAGAAACAAGCCTGAACAAGAAAAAGAGAAAGAAGTAATTATCAAATATATCGAAGTTGTTCGTACTCCCGAGGAGATAGCTCAAAGAAACAGTCAGCAAAATGGCGATTCTCAGTACATAATCAGTGATAAGCCGATTGATAATAATGCTGTATTAAGAGAAGTAGACTCCCCTCAAATCATTGAGCATCAACCTGAAGAAGAAACTATTGATACTTCTTCGATTGAAGAAAATGACTTTAATACTCAAAATTTGCAAACTGAAGAAAATAAATCGGATTTTTCTGAAAACAATGCTTCTTTTAAGCAATCTGCTCATGAAGAGTATGTGCAGCCTAGCTTTATTGAAGAAGATGGTGCTGAAGAATTAAATCAACAGGATTTTAATAATGTTCCAAATCTTTCTCAAGATAATTTGGATAAAAACAATGAAATTCATGAAACCACTCCGGAATCAAATCAGCAAGACAATACTTCAGCTGCAAATACGGAAAGTGTCAACAATACTGACATAAATTCTGCAAATCAGTATCAACAACATATTGACTATCAGCAATATGCTATGCAGGAAAATAATGATATTCAATATCAACAACCTGTTCAGCAACAGCCTTCTCCACTATATCAATCAAACAATTATTTTGATGAAAACAATGAAGTCAATTATGTCACTTCATTTGCGGATTTGTTCAGAATAGAAGAAGATCAACCCAAAGAAGAACCCCCTGAATACGATTTTATGAGCATGAATGAAATGGTATTCAAGTTCCAAGCAAAAGGTGTCACGATAAAACCTTATAACAAGAAAAACACAATGGAGTTTTATATAAACAGATATTATTATTCAAACAAACTCCATCTACATACTGCTCTGATAATGTTTTTTATCGTAGCAATAGAAATAATCGCAGGACATTTTATCTGCAACAGGACAAATCCTATCAGTAATTATTGGTTGTTTTCTCTTATTGCGGTAGCAATATATCCTATTGTGAGAATTATTATGTATGCGATAGAGCCAAATAAAAAATCGCTGGCAAATTTCAATCCTAAATCAGCTCTATTGATATCGCTTTTGCCGGTAATTACACTGCCGATAGTAATAGCTCTTTTGGCTTTTGTTCAGTTTGGTGCAAATATCAATGACTATTCTTCAATGGAAAGAACAATTATATTGCCTTGTGTACTTCTGTTGAATATACCCTGTTATTTCTTCGTATTCGCACTAGAATATCGCACAAACAAATATCATATAAACTAAAAATAAGAAGGCGATTGCCTTCTTATTTTATATCGTCATTCAATCTCTTCTTATCATAAAAGCTTTTTGGTAAATCGGATTGAATATTTTTTTTGTTTTCTTTTTTCTTTAAAAATTTAGAAGTCAGTTTATTTGATATTTTTTCAAACATATTCAATAGTTTATCTTCGATTGCGTGGCTGTATTTAAAAGCGATAATCACAACAATAAGACACAATGAAATAAGAGCTATCCAAATTGGTATTCCGTATCCAGTAAGAGGTATTGAAGATATCCCCTTAAATGCCCCTTCCATGGCAAGAATGTTGAGTGGTCTTGAGATAAGCATAATTATAAAAAACTGAAAATAAGTCATATTTGTAAGACCTGCCGCTATGCACAATAAATCATCCGGAAACAAAGGAAAAATAAACATCATTGTCAGCACTATTTTATCCCTTCCCTTGCTTAAATGTTGGTATTTTTGATACATTTTGTCGCCCATAAGCCATACAAACAGCTTTATACCGTATTTTTTTCCCAAATAAAACGCTAAAAGTGAGCCTGCAATTATTCCAATACAACTATACAAAAAAGTCTTCCATACACCGAACAGTGCTACACCCGCCATTGTTGTGATAGCTGTGGGTACAGGTATGAATGTGACTTGTAAAAATTGAATAACAATATATATCAATCCAGCAAAAGCACCGTATTTTGAGAGCAATGCTTGTATTTTTTGAGTACTATTGAATTTGGATATAAGATTATACTTTGTAATGATAAAATATATAATTCCGCAAAGCATAAGCAATACAGATATACACATCATCCATCTCATTAGCAATTTATAATTATAAATGACGCTAATTAAACCTAAAAACAAAATAGGGATATTGAGTGCAAAAGCAAATATTTTTATATAAAAATTGACATCAAACAATCTTATAGTATACAAAAAAGCGATATTGTACACTATCAATGCCGATATTATTATGATAATTCCTATTACTCTTGTTTTTTTGCTCATCTTATAAATAGTATAAGCATACTTTGGTGTAAAAATTACAATAAAAAAAGGAGTTTTCACTCCTTTTCGTTTATTGCATATTCTTTTTTACTCGTTTGATTTCATCAGTCGCCAATTTGTCACATCGGTTGTTGTATTCGTTGTCGGCATGTCCTTTTACTTTATTAAAAGATACTTTGTGTTTTTTTAATTGGATAAGCATAAGTTTCCACAAATCATCGTTTTTTACGGGACTCTTTCCTGCTGTTTTCCAATTATTGTTTGCCCAAAGCTCTACCCAGCCTTCTGTAAAAGCATTGCATACATAAGCCGAATCGCTATATACTTCTACTTCACAGGATTCCTTCAATGCAGACAAACCTTGTATAATGGCAAACATTTCCATTCTGTTGTTTGTAGTATCCTTGTTGTAACCTACCAATTCTTTTTCATGTCCGTTGTAGATAAGAATAGCTGCCCAACCACCTATACCAGGATTGCCGGAACAAGCTCCATCTGTATATAATGTCACTTTTTTCATGCTTTGCTCAACTCCTCGCTTCTTATGCGACATTTTTCAATACCGAGTTTTATGCTTTCGGACACTTGCTTTTCTTTAAAGGTATCGATAGCCTGAATTGTTGTACCGCCTTTTGAGCACACTTTTTCTATAAGAGTATTGATATCTTCAGAAGAATTTTCGACCATTTTGCTTGCTCCGATCATTGTCTTTATCGTGAGCTCTTTGCTTTTTTGATAATCAAGTCCGCCCTTTACGCCTGCTTCAATCATAGATTGTATAAAATAATATACATAGGCAGGTCCGCTGCCGCTTATCGATGTGACGGCATTGAAGTATTTTTCTTCGACAAAGACTGTCTTCGATATTGTGCTGAATATGTCATTTATAAAGTCAACGCTTTCTTTGCTTGCTCCAAGGTAGGTAATGGCACTTACGCCTTCTTTAATCGAGCAAGGAGTGTTTGGCATAATTCTAATGATTTCTTTGCAATCGCTTGCAGTTTGGATAGTAGCCATATTTACGCCAGCCATAATAGAAACCAGACATTTTGCCTTAGTATTTGCAAAAGTGTCGAGAATAGCTCTGAATATTTGAGGTTTGACTGCAATAATGACATATTCGCAAGAATTCAAAATAATTGAATTGTCATTGACAAAATCAATGCCCATATATTTTTCTTTGATGTTTGGTGTGGATATAAGAATTTGTTCTTTAGGCAAGAATTTGGACTCTAAAAGTCCGTTTATTATGGCTTTTGCCATATTTCCGCATCCGATAAAACCAAGTTTGTATTTATAATTCATAAATCGCTCCAAAATTATTGATAATTTGTTGACACTTCATAAAAGATTATATATAATATTTAAGAAGTTAATATGCTTTTAGGGGAGTGGCTCAACGGTAGAGTAGTGGTCTCCAAAACCATTGGTTGCGTGTTCGAATCGCGTCTCCCCTGCCAAGACTTGTTAAAAGACAAGTCTTTTTTTATTTGTTTAGTCATGTAAGTCGGATTCAACACGCAATGTTGTTTCATAAACATTTGTTAGTGACGCTCACATTAGTTTACTTTTTAAAGATTGCCAATTTAAGATACTATCGCTTTAAAATAAATAGTCAATTTATTAAAAATAAAATTGTTTTTTTATCGTCAACTATTATTTTTTATTGTTATAGTATAGTTTTCTACAAACCCTTTAACCACATAATCATCTGAAGTCGAAGGATTTGTGATTGGAAAGTCTGTGGACATTAAATTACAGTTGCTGTTTATTGTGCTTTCTAAACTATCATAACTATGATATGGAAAGTTATCACATCTGCTTCTTATAAAATAATTATGCTCATAATACTCATTATATTGAACAGCTGTAACATAATTAGCTACCGCAAAACAAGTGTTGAATTTATATTCTTCAAAATCAACATTTTTGTCGACAGCTAAAAAAATTGCACTTTCATTAATAGATTGTCCAGAATAAATTTTGTTGTATTTGGAAGAAGGATGTAAAATTATCATTACCTTTCCAAGCAACTTGTCCAAAGTAGGCCATGAATCATTATTACGCATTTCCTCAAAATCTTTACTATCGCCTAGCATGTCATAAGGAGTAAATAATGAATCGCCGAAAATATTTTTGATACTTTCATCAAGTGCAATAAAGTCATTTAGACTCGGGCTTTTGCCCCAGATGGGAACAATCCACTCTTTGATCTCAAACAAAATAGTTATGGGCATATGGTTGGGATTATTTTGAGACCATAAAGCAATTTCCTTGAGTCCTAGAAGAAAATCTGCACAATTCGTAGCTGTATCTATGTATGGATGATGAGTTGTTTCCCAAAAACCATTTTTGTGCAACAATCCGTCCAACTCTAAAGATCTTATCCCTGAATTGAGTTGATCTGTTATACTTGCAAAACCATAATCATATGTATGAGGATCTTCATCGGCAACCATCTCTACAATATTGTTCATAAAAGCACCTGTGCTTGTAGCCTTGGCTTTATATGAATTATGAGTGCCGATATACCTAGTATTATTAAATTTATATTGATAAGCATCATTGATGTCAAAACTACAAAAATCCTGTTCATTTATCTTGACATACTCACCGCTATTATATTTGCTTTCTAATTGATCAATATAATCTTTTTGTTGTTTTAAAAATTTGTTGTATTCAGAATGTAATACTCCTATAATACAACCGACTATCATAAAAAACAATAATATAACAATGGTTATAGAGATAATTATTGATGCTAAAATCTTTTTTTTGCGTACTTTTTCCATAATGTCGGCTTAGTTGTTTGATTAAACATTAACTTGTCCACTCTGACCTAAACAATCCTTGTTTTCTTGCAAGATAGGATTTATAACTTCATCGATAAATTCTATTGTCTGCTCTTTTGCTCGTCCAATAAAATTCTTGGGATCGAGGATTTTGTCGATTTTGTCGTTTATAGCAGCAAAAGCATCGTCTTTTTTAATTCTTTCTATCAAATCGTTTTCTTTTCCGAATTGTTTTACCATTTTTGATGCTTCCATAGAGTGTACTCTGATTTTTTCATGAAGTTCTTGTCTGTTTCCGCCCGCTTTTACGCATTCCATTAGAATTACTTCAGTGGACATAAAAGGCAATTCAGCCATTATATGTTTGTTTATAGTATTTTCATATACTACAAGTCCGTCAGCGACATTCATATAAATTTCGAGAATTGCGTCTATCGACAAGAATGCCTGAGCCATAACGAGTCTTCTGTTTGCAGAGTCATCGAGTGTACGCTCAAACCATTGTGTAGCAGCCGTATTTGCAGCATTTGTAGGCAAAGACATTACATATCTTGAAAGTGAGCATATTCTTTCGCTTCTCATAGGATTACGCTTATATGCCATTGCCGATGAACCGATTTGATTTTTTTCAAAAGGCTCCTCTATTTCCTTCATATTTTGCAAAATTCTTATATCATTTGCAAATTTATAAGCACTTTGAGCAATTTGAGACAATACAGAAAGAATATTGTAATCATATTTTCTGCTATAAGTCTGACCGCTTACTGCAAAAGTCTTTGTAAATCCCATTTTCTTTACAACCAATTCATTGAGTTTTTTTACTTTCTCATGGTCACCATCAAAAAGCTGAAGGAAACTTGCTTGAGTACCGGTAGTACCTTTCACGCCTCTGAGTCTTGTATTGTCCAAGACAAATTGAAGGTTTTCATAGTCCATTTGAAGTTCCTGAAGCCATAATGCTGCTCTTTTTCCTACCGTAACCAATTGTGCAGGTTGCAAATGAGTAAAGCCGAGTGTAGGCATATCTGCATACTTAAGAGCAAACTTTGCAAGCTTGTCCATTACATTTACGAGTTTCTTTTTTACAAGAACCAAAGCGTCATGATAAATAATAGCATCAGAGTTGTCTGTGACGAAACAGCTTGTAGCACCAAGATGAATTATAGGCATAGCAGCGGGACATTGTTGTCCATAAGCATAAACATAAGCCATAACATCATGTCTTACAATTTTTTCTCTTTCTTTAGCTACATCAAAATTAATATCTTCAAGATGAGCTCTCATTTGAGCGATTTGTTCGTCTGTGATATTGAGTCCTAATTCTTTTTCGCTCTCTGCCAATGCAAGCCAAAGTTTTCTCCACAAAATCATACGAGTTTTTTCGGCAAACTGCTCGAGCATAGGTTTTGTGGCATATCTGGTTGTTAAGGGGTCAACATATTCTATTGACATAAAAACCTCCAAAAAATTTAATACAAATATATTATAATATAATCATAATATTAAATCAACAAAACTTCGGCATATTTATTTCTGCAATATTATCACCTGACTAATTTTATATGACTTTATACCTTAAATATATTCAATGTTTTGTGTTCTCGAAAGATAAATATATACAATAATTGACTCTTTTTATTTTTTTCAATAAAATTGTAAAAACAAAAAGAATAGTGAGATTTTAGAATTATATATTCTACAATACACACTATTCTTCTATAAATAGCTCTAAATTAGAATAATAAATGGCTTAATTTAGAAATATTTTATGGTTTCATCCAATCTATAAACACTCCATAACCTTTTGTAGGATCCGAAACAAACACATGAGTGACAGCTCCTATAAGTTTTCCATCCTGTACAATAGGACTTCCGCTCATACCCTGCACTATTCCTCCCGTTGTATCCAAAAGTCTTTTGTCGACTATTCTTAATACCATACTTTTTTCTTGCGGCGAAGATTGTTTTGACACCTTTATAATTTGTATCTCATATTTTTGAGGAGTATCTCCGTCAATAGTAGTATAGATATAAGCTGCACCAGGTTTTGCGTCATCCTTACTTCCAAGCAAAACCTTGTTTTCATCAATTGTATTATTTAGCTTTCCATACAATCCGTAATTGTTGTTTGCCGTAATTTCTCCCAAAGGATTGTCCATTGTGCTGAATGAACCATTGAGTTCTCCGGCTTTTCCTTTTTGACCTTTTGCGTACCCTATAATATTGGCATCAAAAATTTTGCCTTCTCTTGCTTTTATATCTTCTCCGTTCATGTCTTTTATCGTATGACCAAGTGCATAAAAATTTTCTCCGTCAGTATAGGTCATTGTTCCTATACCCTCTATTCCGTCTTGAAGCATTAGTCCCAGCTTTTTTTCGTTGGACAAAACATCTAATGCCGGAGTAATATTAAAATTTTTTAATTCACCATTGCGTTTTATCGTAATTTCGATATTTTCTTTATCTTTTATCAATTCTGATATTTGCTTTGCGTCATATATTTTTTCGCCGTTTATAGCGATAAGCATATCGCCTGCTTTTATATCTATATCTTCGACAGGACAGACCGCTCCTTCTTTTGTCACTACACTTACTTTGGATGTAATATACATACCATCGACTTTTATATCAATTCCAAGCGGATATCCGCCCAAACTTACATATTTTTGAATATTATTAGATTTTGATTGTGAGCCTATCGGAATAATACCGAATAATTTATATTCGATACTTTTATTGTCTATTGTGGCACTTACCGCCGAATCCAATGCTATATCTTGAGATGAATCTTGATTATTAATATAATTTACTACATAGGAATAATTGTTTTGTTGCAAAGAAAAAAGTGAAAATAAAGCTACTGACGAAAAAATCAGAGCCAATACAATCATCAATATACAAAAGTTCTTTTTTATCTGTGTTTTCATATCAACCTCTCGAAATTTAGTTTGAGAGGAAAAAGGCATTTTATGCATAAAATAAAAAAAAGAGGATAAAATCCTCTCTTTTGATTATATCAAACATCATATATTATTTTTTTTGTAATTTTCGGCATATTCTATCATTTCCTTAGCGTGAGGCAATGCAAAATTTGAATAATCTTTGCCTCCGATAAGCCTTGCAATCTCTTCTTCTCTTGCAGATTTGTTCAAAAACAGAAGATTTGTGTGAGTTTTGCCCTTTTCTGTGTTTTTTTCAATAAGATAATGATAATCCGCCATTGAAGCAAGCTGAGGCATGTGTGTAATTGCCAAAACTTGTTTATCTCTCGATATATCAGCCATTTTTTGTGCTACTATCTGAGCAATTTTGCCGCTTATGCCCGTATCGATTTCATCAAATACCATTGTAGATATTCCGTCAAGATTAGCGATAATCTTTTTCATTGCAAGCATAAATCTTGACAATTCACCGCCCGATATGACTTTTGACAATTCTTTTGCAGGTTGTCCGGCATTTGCACTGAACATAAACTCTACTTCGTCATATCCGTTTTGAGAAGGGGTAAAGTCTTCTAAAGAAGGAGCAGCATTAAATTTTGCATACAACTGACATGAAGACATACCCAATTCTTTTAGCTCTTTTAAGATGTTGTCAGACAATTCTTTAGCGATTTCTTGTCTTGTGACCGATATTTTTTTAGAATTATCATAAAGTTTTGTCAAAAGCAAGGTTTTGTCTTCTTCATATTGTTTTACCTTTTCTTCGCCTTCTGACAAAAATTCATACTGCTCTTTTATTTCACTAAGAAATTCATTTATCTCAGACACGCTATTGCCGTATTTTCTCTTTATTGAGCGAATCAACGCAAGTCTTTGTTCGCATTGTTCATATTCCTGTATATTAAATTCACTGCTTTCGGCTATATCTTCGATAGTTGAGGCAATATCCTTAAGCTCCGTCTTTGAAGAATCGAGTCTTTCTACAATATCATTTATCTTTTCATCATAATTGGATACTTTTGACAGCTGAGATATAGAATAATTGATTAAAGACAGAATATTTTGGTCATTATCGCCGTTTAAAAGATTATAGCTTTCGTTCAAAGATGAAATTATAGTCTGAGAATTGTTCAATTTATGTCTTAAATTTATAAGCTCATCTTCTTCGTTTTCTTTTATATCTGCATTTTCTATTTCATTTATCTGATATTCCAATATATCGATGTTTTTATTTACATCTTTTAGGCTACCGTATTTTGATAGTTTTGAACATATATCCTTATATTCTTTATATAAAGATTCTTGTGTATTCAAAACTAAAGAAAGTCGTTTTTCGCCATATTTATCAATAATATTCAAATGATTTGAGCTGTTGAGAACTGTTACATTTTCATGTTGACCATAAATGTCAGCCAAAGTGTTTGCCACTTCTTTGAGCGTAGCCAATGTAACCCTTTGTCCGTTGACAGAACATGTATTTTTTCCGTCTAAGGTCATTGTTCTTTTTATTATCAATTCATTTGAAGATTCTTCTATATCGTATTCATGCAATAAATTGATGGTATTTTCTCCGATATTGTCAAAAACAGCCGTTACGCTTGCCGTATCTTCCCCGTATCTTATCAACGATTTATCGGCTCTTTTTCCTAATACAAAACTAAGGCTGTCAATGATAATTGACTTACCTGCACCTGTCTCTCCCGTCAAGACATTCAATCCGTCAGAGAAATTGACATCTATAAAGTCTATCAACGCAATGTTTTTTATACTTATATTTGAAAGCATCTTAACAATTTCCCTTTAGTAAATCTACGACTTTTATTGCATTTTCTGTGGAATCAGCAACACAGAAAATAGTATCGTCTCCGGCTATTGAACCTAAAAGTTCAGGTATCATCATGTGATCGATAAAAGCACATGCACTGTTTGCGGCACCGGAAACAGTCTTAATCACAATCATATTTTCGGCACTTTGAATACTCAAAACACTCTCTCTGAAAATATTGTCATACTTACTTTTGAGACCGTTTTCTTTATAATTTACTTGAATATATTTATATTTTTTGCTCTTTCCTGCTACTTTGACAAGTCCTAATTGCTTGATATCTCTCGATACAGTAGCTTGCGTGACATTATAGCCGCATTTTTGCAACATAGCTACGAGCTCTTCCTGTGTATCGAGCTCGTGCATACCGATTATATCTAAAATTGCTTGCTGTCTGGGTTTTACTGCCATATTAATTACCCCAATAATTTAGTTTTTTTCTTAATTTAAGATAGAAGTTTTCGTCTTTTAATCTGATAAACAAAGCACTTTTTTGTGCCTTTTCGATTACAAGCTCTATTCCTTTTTTGTCTTTGGCTATTACTTCTCCGTCTGCTATTACTCTAATATTGTCCGAATTTGTGCAAATCTTTATTTTCATATCATCATCGACAACAATCGGACAACTATGTAATGAATGAGGACATATCGCATTTATGATAAGAGCTTTTACCGTAGGACTTAGCACGGGGCCATTGCAAGACAATGAATATGCTGTCGAGCCTGTGGGCGTAGATACCAATATCCCGTCACTTCGACATGAATCAGCCTTTATGTTGTCAATCTCGATATTAAAAGTGGAGATATGACAAGGGTCTTGTCTGTTTACGATAATTTCATTTAATGCAAAATATTCTTTATTGTCAATCTCAGTGCGTAAAAGCGTACGATTTTCTATTACATACTGATTAGATTTAAGGCATTTTATGGCAAAATCCAATTCACTTTCATCCAATTCAGTCAAAAAGCCTATTTTCCCCATATTGATTCCGAGTATTGGCAGATTTTTTTGCATTTTTCTTACGGTATCTAGCATTGTACCGTCTCCGCCAAATGCTACGACAATATCGCACCAATCGAATACTTCATTCATAGGAGCAATTTCTTTTGTAGAAAAATAAGCAGCCGCATTGTCGCAAACCAAAAAATCGATATTATTCTTTTTTAGTTTGCTACAAAAAGTGGAGCTAGCTTTTGCGTATATATCTCTGTTGAGATTTATGTTTATTCCTATTTTCATATTTTTATTATAACTTTTTTTGCATATTTATTCAATACTTTTGTATAGATATATCAAAAATTCTTTATTTTTGCCTTCTTTTATTGGTGCAGTGGTAAGATTTTTGTATTCAAGTCCGATGCTATTTGCAAAGTTTTTTATGTCTTCACACACCTCTTTGTGTACTTTGGCATCCAAAACTATGCCTTTTTTGCTCAGATATTTACTTCCAGCTTCAAATTGAGGCTTAATTAAAGCAATAATTTCGCCATTTTGTTTGAGAAGCTCTTTTACGCTAGGTAGAATTAATTTTAATGAAATAAAGCTTACATCAATACAAGCAAAGTCACATAGTTCTCCCAAGTCTTCAGATTTAATATATCTTGCATTTGTCTTGTCTTTGATGATTACTCTTTTATCGTTTTTAAGGTTTTCGTCAAAAGCACATTCTCCCACATCAACTGCATATACTTTTTTTGCTCCGTTTTGCAGCATACAATCCGTAAAACCGCCGTTAGATGCTCCGATATCGACACATATTTTGTCTTTGAGATTGTAATCAAAATCGTCAAGTGCTTTTTGAAGCTTATCTCCGCCCAAAGATGAAAATCTAAAATTGTTGATAATTTCAACATTTTCGTTGTCTTCAATCTCCAACGAAGGTTTTGAAATAATTTTGCCATTGACTTTGACAAAACCGCTTTGAATTAGCTGTTTTGCTTTTGTTCGTGTAATATTTTGTGTTTTTGATATATACAAATCCAATCTCATAATTTGATTATATCAAATTAAAAATCAAAATGCCATAAATTATAAGACACAAAACAAAAAAAGTCGCAAATTGCGACTTTTTTTAATTTTTAAATATCTATATAAATTAATTCTTGTCAAGATTTTTTTCTACAAAATCTACGATGCTATCCTTATCCAATCCCACAGAAGCTATCAACTCTTCTCTTGATGCGACCGCATAAGGCTTGTTTGGAACATTCCTACCAAAAAGCTTAACCTCTATATTATTGGTATTGAAATATTCAAGCATTTGAGAATATACAGAATTTGCTTCTATATATTCTTCAAATACAAATATAGTCTTGTTTTTGAAAGTTTTTATTAAATCGTAATCGATAGGTTTTATGAATCTTGCGTTTATTATATCAGTAGATATAGACTTATCTTGCAAAATTTCGCTTGCAGATACGACATTATTGAGCAATTCGCCGTTTGATATAAGAATTATATCAGAATTGTTGTTTTTGATATATTCCCATTTGCCAAACTCTATCGGCTTATGAACATTGTATTTGGCTGAGATTTGACTCTTTGGATATCTTATAGCAAAAGGCATTTTGACATTTTGCGACCAATCCATTACCGATTCAAGTTCTTCGCCGTCTTTGGGCATAAATATTGACATGTTTGGCATAGTACCCAAATAAGAAACATCATAAAGACCTTGGTGAGTTTCTCCATCGCCCCCCACAAAGCCTGCTCTGTCTATACAAAAGACTGAAGGCAAGTTATTAAGCGAAATATCATGCAAAATATTGTCATAAGCTCTTTGTAAAAATGTAGAATAAATTGCTATATACGGCAATTTTCCTGTCAAAGACAATCCTGACGACATTGTGACTGCATGCTCTTCGGCAATGCCTACATCGACAAATCTGTCTTTGAATGTCTCAGAGAAAAGTCCCAATCCTGTGCCGTCTGTCATAGCTGCGGTAATAGCAAAGATATCTTTGTTTGTCTTTGCCATTTCGACTATTTTTTTGCCAAAAATATGACCATAACTATCGCCGCTGCCGGTTCCTACGCTCACGCTATGATATTTTGAAGGATTTACTTCTGCTTCTTTATATCCCTTTCCCTTTTTTGTGACGATATGCAATACGACCGTTTTACTCGAGTTTTTAGCATATTTGAGTTTTCCCACAAGATCTGGAATATTGTGTCCGTCAATGTTTGTGAGTATATCTATATCAAGAAATGGTATATCCTCGCCGTATTGTCTTACAAAATGCAAGTATTTGTTTACAAAACCTACATTGTTGGATATAGACATATCGTTGTCATTTATAATAATTATTACTTTTTTGTTGAGAGTAAGCACATCGTTTAAAGCTTCATAAAACAATCCACCTGTCATTGCCCCGTCTCCGATAAGACAAATTACCTCTCCGTTTTCTCCGCCTCTTGCCATACCGCATGCAATTGAAAGAGCTGTGGAAGCATGACCGCTGTTGGCAAAATCAAATTTACTCTCTTCTCTCTTGGGGAACCCGTTGAGTCCGCCTTTTTGTCTTAGGTGTTCAAAATCTTTGAGTCTCCCTGTAAGTATTTTATAAGCATAACATTGATGTCCTACATCAAAAATCAATTTATCCGTAGAAAAATCAAAAACATAAGAAAGTGCACACGATATATCGACTACACCGAGATTTGAAGCCAGATGACCGCCGTTTTTGAGCGAATATTCTGTAATAACTTCTCTTAAATCCTGCGACAAGTCCTCAAGATCTTTGAGTTCAAGGCTTTTGATGTCATCAGGTAGATTTAGTCTGTTAAGAATCTTCATTTTTTCCTCTTTTTGTTTTTTATAAAAATACTGATAATTCTAGCCGACATGAAGACAAACTCTTCACTGTTTTTTACGGCAATTTTTTTGAGTGATGCTTTTCCTCCGACCGTAACGGCAGCTATGATGCTGGAAACAACCATTGTCACTATATGTCCGTATTGCCCTTCCACGCTAAGCTGAAGCACTATTGAAGCACCGCATGCACCGCTTAGAATACCGCACATATCACCCACAACATCTGCACAGATATTGTTAACTTTTTCGGCATTTTTAATAAGTTTTTGAGCGATATAGTATTGTTTTTTGAAATTTTCGTATTTCTTTATTTTTTCATACGAACATGACGCAACGCTAAGTCCTATCCCGTCAAAAATAATACTTATCAACAACATAAAAGCAAGCAGCATTATTGACACCGTAATATCACTTCTAGAAGTAGTGATTTGCGATACAAAACTGCAAGCCATTGCTCCTAAGAAAGTAAAAATGGTGATTTTTATTACCCATATTTCGGCGACATTGTGCTTTTTGCCATCTGTCGATTTGTTTGTCCTTTTATTGTTTGCCATACTATAAAATATGGCAAAAATTATTGTTTTATGATTACGGCTTAATTGATTCTGCCTGTAAGATAAAGACACATATCTTTGAGATTATCTGCTCTTTTGCCGTATTTTTCTATAAAGTTTATTGCCTCTTCTTGTAAATTTGATATATACTTTTTAGATTTTTCTATACCAAGAATATCGACTACGGTAATTTTGTCGTTTTTTTCGTCTTGTTTAGTATTTTTTCCGAGAATTTCGCTTGTTGAAGTCTTGTCCAAAATATCATCGACAATCTGAAAAATTTCTCCGACTTTAGAGGCATAATTTTCTATATCTTTTATCTCTTCATCTGATGCACCGCATTTTATTATAGAACCAACCAAAGCGCTTTGCAAGAGACACGATGTCTTTAGTCTATTGAGATGTCTTATGTCTTCCAAAGAAAACATAGATTTACTTGTATTGCTCAAATCAATGCATTGTCCGCCAATCATGCCGTTTACACCGCTGTTTTTAGCGACATATTTGATAGCTTTTAAGGCATTTTCGTCAAATATAGGATCATCTAGAAATACTTCAAATGCCATGTTTAGCAAAGCGTCTCCCGCCAAAACAGCCATTCCTTCGCCATAAACTTTATGAGTGGTAGGCTTTCCTCTTCTTAAATCATCGTTGTCCATACAAGGCAAATCGTCATGAACCAAAGAATAACTGTGAATCATCTCTATTCCAATAGCAAAATTGCTTACATAGTCATGACTTTTTCCCATGAATTCGCTGCCTAAATAACAAAAAGCGGGACGAATACGCTTTCCGCCGTTTTCTATGCTGTATTTTATTGCATCAAAAATTGGCTGAATATCGCATTTGTGAGTATCAAAATAATTCTGAAGTTGTGCTAGAAAAATTTCTTTATTTTTTTCTAAAGTCTTTTTCATTACTCTACTTCGACCTCTTTTTCTTTTAGTCCTTCGGCACTCTCTTCCAATAGTGAGATTTTACCTTTTACTTCGTTTAACTTTTTGTTGCATTCATTGCAAAGTTTTATGCCTTTTGTATACAAATCTATACTCTCGTCAATTGATAATTTTCCGCTTTCCAATTTTTCTACGATTGTATCCAATTCTTTAAGAGAATCTTCAAATTTCATTCACGACCTCCTTTACATTTGCCAAAACATATCCGTCAGATGTGCTGAGTTTTAATTCATCGTTTTTCTTCAGCTGTTTTGCAGATGTGACGACTTTATTATCTTTGCTGACATACCAATATCCTTTTTTTAACACCGAAAGCGGACTATTTGCGTCCAATTTTGTAGTGAGGTTTGCAAGTCTATGTTGAGACAAAACAAAAACATTCTGCATACTTACACTCATATTTGTCTTTATGGACTGCAATTTGTGCTCGAATTTAGTACTCATTAATTTCATTTGAGAAACAATTACTGATATTTTGTTTTTCAAATCTTTTTCGTCAGATTGAATTTGTTTTTCAAGATCTCTTTTCATTCTTGATTTTGCAAATTCAATCCTATCTCTCAATTCTGAAGTATCGTATGCAATAAGTTCTGCAGCAGCCGTAGGTGTAGCGGCTCTGTAATCTGCCACATCATCGCACAATGTGACATCGCTTTCGTGTCCCACTGCGGAAATGATGGGAGTATTGCACTCATAAATTGCTCTTACAAGTTGCTCTTCATTGAATGGCATCAATTCTTCAAAAGAACCACCGCCTCTTGCGATTATGATGACATCAAAGCCCATTTTGTCGACCTTGTATAAAGCATCTATAATGTCTTTATGTGCATCCTTGCCTTGCACTTTGACATCTTTTATAAATATATTTATAATTTCGTTTTTTCTTCTTATAGTCCTCTTTATATCTTTAATAACTGCCCCATTAAAAGATGTGACAACACAGACTTTTGAAGGAAACAAAGGAATAGGCTTTTTGTGCTCGATTGCAAACAAACCTTCTTTGGCAAGCTTTTGTCTAAGCATCTGAAGTTTTAATGCCAGCATGCCTTGTCCTATTGCCACGATGCTGTCTACATTAAAATTGAGTTTTCCGCCTACTGCATAATAATCTACACTGCCTTTTACTATTACGCTTTCGCCGTCTTTGGGCTGATAAGTCTTTGCACAATTAAAACAGGTACAGCTTATCTGGCATTTTTCATCCTTTAATGTAAAATATGCATGTCCTTTGAATATTTTAAACCCCGATACCTCTCCTGCGACTTTAATGTCGTGAAGATGCTCTTCTGCTCTGAATATGGAGTTTATGACAGTATTGAGTGTAGTGACATTTATTATATTATCGTTCATTTTCTCTGGCTATTGCCGACATAAGAGTATTATACAAAAGCATTGATATGGTCATAGGACCTACTCCGCCTGGTACGGGTGATATGTATGAAGCTTTTTTCTCGACATTCTCAAAATCCACATCGCCTACCAATTTTCCGTCCACTCTGTTTATGCCTACATCGATTACGATAGCACTGTCTTTTACCATATCGGCAGTGACAAATTTGGGCTTTCCTATCGCTACGACAAGAATATCGGCTCTTTTAGTAAAATCGGACATATTCTGAGTCTTGCTGTGACAAACCGTAACAGTACAATTTGCATTGAGAAGCAACATTGCCATAGGCTTTCCTACCGTATTGCTTCGTCCAATTACCACGGCATTTTTTCCCGTCAAGTCTACGCCGGTAAACTCAAGCATGTGCATTACTCCCAATGGAGTACAGGATACCGTGCGAGGTCTGTTGAGACAAAGACAGCCTATATTTGAAGCATTAAATCCGTCTACATCCTTGCTGTCAGGGATATAAGACAATATTCTCTGTTCATTATAACCTTTCGGCAAAGGTAATTGTACCAATATTCCGTCCACATCTTTGTCTTCGGCAAGTTGTTTTATTTTATCTACTATCTCGTCTTCGGAAGTGCCGTCTTTATATTCATAAGACAGCGAATTAAAGCCTACTTGCTTGCATCCGTTTATTTTGTTTTTTACATAAGTCTGAGAAGCGGGATCCTCTCCTACGATGATTACTGCCAATGTAGGTCTTCTTTCGTACTTTTCAAAAAATTTATTTGTATCTGATGCAATTTTTTCCAAAGTCTTTGCTGCGACTTCTTTTCCGTATATCAACATGTTGGTCATACCTCTTTTTTAGATAGTGTATTATAAACGCCTTTGAGAACACCGTTTACGAATTTATTGCTGTTTTCCGTAGAAAAAGTCTTGACGATATCGATAACTTCGCTGATAGAGACCGCCAAAGGGATATCATCGACATATTTCATTTCGTATGTTGCGAGCAATAAAGCTGCGAGATCGGGCTTGTAAATTCTGTCCAATCTGAAGTTTTTGCTGTTTTGAGAAATAAGTTCTATCAAATCGTCATAATGCTCATTAACACCGCTTATGACATTTTTTATGTATTCTACATCGGCATCTGTAATGTCCTCTGCACCAATCATGGTATCATAAGCCTTTTTGTCAAGCTCTCTTGTAAATAAATATTCAAAAACAAGCTGATAAGCGTTTAATCTTGCGGTTCTTCTGCTCATAGTAATTCCTTAATTGCTGGCAACGATGCCCACTACATTGACATTTACGCTGCTAACTTTATAAAATGTAGATTTTTCTATTTCTTGTTTGATTTTTTCCTGAAGTTTGCATACGACAACGGGAATAACATATCCGTAATAAATGTTGACGGATATTTCAATTTTTACAAATCTGTTGTCATACAAAATGACATCAATAGCTTTATTTTTGTTCTTGCTGCCAAATCTGCTTTTTTTATCGCTGCCATAGTTGACGGATACTACGCCCTCAACCTGTGATGCAGCACTTCCCGTAATAGAAGAAATGATATTGATATAGGTCTCGTTTGGTCTAGCTTCTCGTGCCATAAACAAATACCTCCTTTGCCAATATTATTCTAACATATCATAATCTTTTTGACAAGTTATATATTAATTATTAATATTTATGATATCATTATAATATAAAAAAAGAAAAATGTCGGCTTTTTGAACCGACATTTATTAATTAATTGCTATTTTTTTGACTATCACGCTGTATAAGGTACGATATAAACCTGACTTGCTGTATAATCTGTTTCTTCCATGATTACGCCCAAAATCTTAGAAACTTCTTCGCTTGTCAACTCAGCTTTGTTTATAATAACATTGAGATTGTTTGTGCTCATTGTCACTACTGCATCGTCATAACCTTTTGCCTTGATAAGACTTTCAAGTACAAGCTCGCTTTCGATAAAAGACAACAATTCTACTTGCTTTTCCTGAGCGGAAGCTTTTACTTCTTCGCTTACGCTTTCAGAATTCAAGATTGCATCGAGATAATTAAATTCTTCTGCTCTCGCTGTTTCACGATTGCTTCTGTACGAACTGAAAAATGTTTCGACAGCATTATCGCCGTTGTTGATAACATTTTGGTCATCCTGAGGCAAGCGAGTATTAAGTACATAATTGAGCACTCCCGTTACTACCAAAAGTGCAACCATACAACAAAGTACCAACACCTTTTTGCCGTTTGCTGAAAGTTTCTTTTTTGCCTTTTCGGCCTTTTCTGTTTTTGCCATATAAACCTCCAAAATTATTTCTTTTCAAAAATTTGTATATCACTCGCCTGAATATTCAGCAGCGTACACAAAGCGTTTGTAATTTTTATTTTTACAAGAACATCTTGCCCGCCTTCTGCTACCACCACAACTCCCTGTATATTGTCTGTTAAGTCAAGACCTGTGCTTGTTTCATCTTCTAAAGAAGGCTTGTATGTCACAAGGACATCGCACTTGCCTACTCCGTCTATTTGCGACAGAAGATTTTTTATGCTGTTGATAATTTTGCTGTCGCTGTCATAAGATACCGCCGGCGAATCGACTGTGTTCTTGTTTATTGCATTGACACTAAAATATATGCAAATTGCTATTACAGCTATGACTAAAGCACAAATTATTTCAAAACCTTTTATTTTTTTACATTTTTTTGCAAAACTGCTCAGCTTTTCAAACATCTTATCAACTCCTTATGACTTTTACATCTCCAAGATATTTTTCAATCAGGTCTTGCAATTTTTCCAATTCTTGCGTGCTCAAGTCATCCGATGACAATATAGTAATATTCTCGATATTATACATATATTCATCATCAAAATAAATTTTATATCGAATATTGTCAAAACCTTCCGATTGAAGAATTTTATCAAAATTATCCTTTATTTTATTGTGATATTCTGTCTTGATTGACTCATAAGAACCTTCGTCCATTTCTATTTGAACGGATTCATTGCTGAAATAATTATTTACTCCGTCCGTTGTCATCAACTTGGGAAAAGGCGAAACAATGACGAAAACCACTATTATGGAAAAAATGCCTTTAATATATTTGCTGTGTTCGCCTTCAGGCATAATGATTTCTATCAAAACACCCAAAGACACTACGCCCACAATACCTAATAACCATGCCGTCATCAGATTATGCCTCCGTTTGATGTATAAATAATAAGCATTATCGTAATCAAAAACATAAAACCTGCACCGACCAAAGAAATTATAAGAAGAGTCATGTTTGATGCAATATTTGAAAGCATTTTGCTGAACTTATTGTCGCAAACAGGCTCTATTATTCCGCTTGCAAGTTTAAGCCCCAATGATAAGACTATTATTTTGATTGTAGGCAAAGCAATGATTGACAAAATCATTATAAGTCCAATAACACCGATTGAATTTTTTATAAGCACCAAACTTGCGAGCATAAGGTCAAATCCGTCTGACAAATATCCGCCCAATACAGGTATATAGCTTTGCATGGCAAATTTTGCAGTCTTTATCGATATGCTGTCGATCACTCCGCCGGTCAGTCCCTGAAATGTCAAAAAGGCAACAAACAGCGAAAATACACCTCCCAGAATATATGTAGCTGATGATTTGAAAAACTCTGTAAGTTTGTCAAGTTTTACGCTTTTTGTAAGATTTCCCACTATACTGAAAGCTATCGCCGCGATAAACATCGGAATAATTATTTTGGAGATAAATACGGTAATTATTGTGACAAGTGTCGTCATCATAGGTTTGAATACCGCAGAAGTAGTCACTCCGCCCAAAAGCGTGGTCATAGTCAAAAGTATAGGAAATATCGCCTGCATTAGTATGCTTATATTTGAAATAGTATTCGTTGTGAGTTTTATCACTTTGCCTACTTCCACCATGACAATCAAAATCATGGTGCTGTATGTGGCAAAATAAATGAGTTTTTCAGTAGGTTTTTGTACAAAACCCGATGTAAATCCGCCCAAAAGGCTATAAAGTATTGCGATTGCTACAATCGTGAGGATAGTAGGCAAAATATCGAGTATGCTTTTTGACAATCCTTTTAGCATTATGTTTAGAAAATCATCAAAACCGCCCTCGTACTTTCCATAAATTATTTGTTTTGCAGTGTCAACCACATCTTTGCCAAACAGCGTTTTGTAGTCTTCAGATATATTGTCAAACAACTCTTCTAATTTTGACATATCAATGTCAGATAGATTATTTTCTATATTTTCTTCGAGTATCTCTTCTGCATCTTTATCTGTTTTTGCAAAACAAATCTTATTGTCAGATAAAATCGCACTCAATAACAAGATTAGAAAAATAATTATAATGATATAGATTTTCGCATGTTTTTTATAAATATATTTCGTCATAAGATTTCAATGATTACATTTATAAGACTTTCTATTATTGGAAGAGCCAATAAAAATATAGTGATTTTTCCTGCAAAAGATAGTTTTTTGCCAATGCTTGCACACCCTAAGTCTTCACATACGCTCTGACTGTATTCAGTGAGATATCCTATGCCTATAATTTTCAGAAGGCTTGCAAATATCTTATTGTCTACACCCGTTTTGTCGATTATCGCTTGAAACGAAAGTATAACTTTCGTAAAAGACGACAATGCAATTATAAGTATTATAATTCCGGTAGCAAGAGTGGACAATGCGGCATACTGAGATTGCGTATTTTTTAATATCAGAGTACAGACAGCTCCTATGATTGCTATGCCTATAATCTTAAAAATATCCATAAAACACCTAATATAAATTGAGCAATGATTTTAGAGTATCAAACAATCCGCTCAGCATGTCCAATACCAAAACCAACACAAGCACAAGACCGGCTATCGTGACGAAGTTTGCGATTTCATCCTTATCGCTTTTTTTGAGAATAACATTGATAATAGCTGTCAAAAGTCCTATTCCTGCAATTTTAAAAATTATATCTATTTCCATACACACCTCTTTATGCCATTATCAGCATTATGGCTATGCCGGCAAGCAATCCTAATTTTGATAATACCGCTCCCGTAGTTTTGCTGTCTTTTTCTGCTTTATCTCTTAGTTTTTCTGCCTGAACCATAGTAAGATTTACTTTTGCAATCTGATTATCATAATCCAATGTGCCTAAAGTAAGAAAAAATTCATTCACAAATGCCCTTTCGCCTTTTTTTAGATATTTATAATCAAAAATATCTTTTATGTTTTTTTCTGTATTTTCGCCTTTTGCCAGAATTTCTTTGTACAGGACAAGAGCTTTGCATATATCCCCCTTGTTTTGCTGTACGAATTTGTCAGCAATGGATATGAGATTATCTTTTGAATAAACCATGTTGTCCTTTAAGTCTTGCAAAAAAGCTACAAAATCTTTTAGAAATCTGTATCTTTTGTCATAATACAATTTTCCAGTAATTCCTATATATGTGCTGATAAAACATAGCATTCCGCCCAATATGAGATCCAGCATATCAACCTCTTCTTAAGTCAATTATTTTATCTATATTTCCAATCCCTTTTATAAGGACTATATATCTGACATATTGCAGCAGCTTGTTGTAAATACTATTTTTTTTCAAAATTTCAGGATCGCCGCTATGAACGGTGGCGAGAATCTTTACGCCGCATCTTATGCAATCCAATATACATTCCACTTCTTTTTCTCCAAAAATTTCATCGCTTGCTATAATGTCGGGACGCATGCTTCTCACTTGAGATGCGTATGCCTGAAGTTTTGGTATGCCAAGCACCGTATCGCTGCACTCTCCTAAGTTTATATTTTCTTTGCCCATACTCATTCCCGACAATTCTCCTCTTTCGTCAAGCACTAGAATATTAAAGCCTTCATCGGATAAATGTCTTATCATATATCTTAAAAGAGTCGTCTTTCCCAAACCTGGTCTTGACAAAATCAAAGTATTGTCAAAATGATTTATTAATTCATTTATACGCACATCTTTTATGTCGATATAATGTGGTATCCTTATGCAAAGCGATGTAATATTTTTGATAGAAGACAGATTGCCGTTTTTGATTACGCCTTCGCCGCTTATACCTATTCTTATACCTCCGTCATAAGATATAAATCCGTCCAAAATGCTTGAATTATAAGCATATAACGAAGATTTTGTAGCGACAGCCAATACGCTCTTTATGTCTTGATCGCTTACTATATATTCAGGCAAAAGCTTTTGGTATCTGCCGTTTTCGGCAAAATACAATGGCTTTTGTGCTCTCAGTCTTATCTCTGTAAGCCTTGAAATATCGCATTTGGACACAAGCTCATTGAAGATAGATACAGGCAAAAGTCTCTCAATAAATTCTTCCATACAATATATTAATGAGGATTTTCCATAGGTATGCGGAAAGTACAAATCTATCTTTAAAACAGCTTTTTTCGACAAAAAGCATAAAAAATAAGCCGAATATATCGGCTTTTAAATCAAATTTATTATAAAAAAAGATTATATATTTATTGATTACATAATCTTTTTTGTTTTTCTTTCTTCGTTGCAGATTTTTCCTTTTATTCTGCACCACTCCTCATTACAATCCTTGCAGGATAATGAGCAATTTGTATATTCGATAAATCTTTCGGGGTGTTTATAATATGTGATTTCCCATCTTACAAACACAATTATCGACAAAATCGTGAGAGATGTAGCATAAAAATTGGGAATATAAAACATTGGTACTTGTATCATAATAGCTCCCCAATCATAGATTCTGCATGTCTTACAACATTTATTGTGCATAAACCATTTTTGAAAAGGACAGAAAAATATAATACAAATAAAATCACTCAGATAGAAAAACATCTGAACGATTATTATGAGTTGACCGCCGTGTCCTCCGAAAATTTTGTGAGGAGAATAAGTGTCAATCATATAAAGGATAAATATGACAAGATTGAGTATGCCATAAGCAATACCCGTCAATATTGCACCTTTTTGATAAAATTTTTTGGTAAGTCTGATTACTTCAGGATTGTTTCTTTGACTGGGAGAAAACTGCTTTGCAAATTTTTTTGTACTACCCTTCGATACGAATTTGATATTTATTAGATGCGACAACATGTACAGCATCATAAAAGACCATACTATATGCAAAGGAGAAAAACCATGCCAAAATCCATCGGCTAAAATTCCGTCACGATAATAATTACTGTCAATTATGCGACTTATACCGAAAATCTCATTTCCCGTTATTATCTCGTATATAGTAAAAGAAGTCAGGACAATAAAAACTATTGCCCTAAACACAAATCTTATAAAATATGCATCGAATTTTTTTCTTTCCACAATACAATCATTTTGTAGCGGAACATGTCCGCTACAAAAAGTTTATATTATACTCTGGACATGTAAGAGCCTGTACGAGTATCGACTCTTATTGTATCGCCTTCGTTTACAAACAAAGGAACTTGCAATGTATAACCTGTCTCCAAAGTAGCAGGTTTTGTAGCACCTTGAGCTGTATTACCCTTTGCACCGGGTTCGCAATGTGTGATAAGAAGTTCTACAAAGTTGGGAGCTTCTACTTCGAAAGGATTGCCGTTGTAGAAAGATACGGTAACTTCGCCGTTCTCCATAACATACATCAAAGCATCTTCAGCATACTCCTTGTTGATAGGCAACATATCAAAAGTGTTGGGATCCATAAAGTAATAGAGATCCCCGTCATTGTATGAATATACCATTGTTTTATGCTCGATATGAGCAGTCTGGAACTTTGCTGTGGGGTTGAAAGTCATTTCTACGGTGCCACCATTGATAACATCTCTCAACTTTGTACGAACAAAAGCCGCACCTTTACCGGGTTTTACATGCAAGAAATCAACGACAGTAACTACTTTGCCGTCCATCTCGAAAGTGACGCCCTTTCTGAAATCACCCGCCAATACAAAATCAGCCATAAAATACCTCCAATATATTTAAAGAATAATTAATTGTTTATTAGCATTAGTCAATGATTTGACTGAATTCTCTTTTATAAGAGCCATATCTTCGATACGGACTCCGAATTTTCCGTCAATATACAATCCTGGTTCTACCGTCACTATCATATTGTGCCTTAAGATATTCTCTTCTTTAGGTGTAAGTCCCGTACCTTCATGTATATCTATTCCCACTCCGTGTCCTAATGAGTGAGTAAAATACTTGTCCATAGAATATTTTTTGAAATAATCTCTTGCAAGTTTGTCACCGTCTTTTCCTGTCATACCTGCTTTTAGATTATCCAAAGCATAAAGCTGAGCACCCAAAACTATGTCATACAAATCTTTTTGTTCTGACGAAGGATTGCCAAAACAAATTGTCCTTGTCATATCCGAACAATAACCATTGTATTTTGCTCCTATATCCATTGTGATAAAGTCGCCTTTTTTGAGCTTTTTATCGCTTCTGTGTGCATGAGGACTTGATGTATGTTCCCCAAAAGCCACAATACTGTCAAATGCTATGCCGCATCCGTTTTTGAGCATTTGATACTCGATGTATCCCGCAAGCTCATACTCTGTAATATCTTCTTTTATGAATTCAAGAGCTTTTTCGAAAGCAAGTTCTGTGACGGACTGAGCTTTTAATATATTGTCGATTTCATAATCAAATTTGATATCTCTTAAAAGATTTATCTCATTTGTTATGTCTACAAGGTTTTTGCCAAGACATAAATTCTGAAGATTTTTGTATTCAGAATATGTGATATTTTCTTCAAATCCTATGACATTGCCTTCGATAATATCGACATTTTCCTTTAAACTTCCGCAAATTACTTCAAATTTATCGCCAAGTTTTTGCTTTGCCTCAAAAAAATACCTCATATCCGTAAGAAAATATGATTTATCTTTTTTGATTACTATCTGACAATTTGTAGAAGAATATCCCGATAAATACAAAGTATTTGACGGCAAAAGCAAAATTATTGTATCGACTTTTGCACTATCATACAATTTTCTGCATATATCCATAGTGTTATTCTACCATAATTTTATTTGTATGTAAAGCCAAAATTTGCAGGACAGACCTCTTTTGACTAATTTTCATTATAAATTTTATTTATTTAAAGACATATAATAGGTTTTCATCGCCAAAGCGTCTCTTGTCTGAGTACCTGCCGATTCACATACAATATACGGATTGAGCTTATATTCTTTAAAGACTTCCAACAAAGGCTCATAATCGGGTCCATATATATTATCGTCAAAAGTAAGATGTCTTAATTCGCCATTCGATGTATATTGAATTTTTGAAAAATGAACATGCATTCTGTCCACTTTACTCTCTCCGAGAGTATCTATCAATCTGTCAATCGTTTTTTTATAATCGTCTTTTGAATTATAAAGTCCGCATTCTCTGCTGTTGAGATGTCCGAAGTCTATACAAGGCACTATGGTTTCATCTCCGAGTTTACACATTTCTATTACTTCTTCGAGATTGCCAAGCTGTGCTTTTTTGCCCATGGTCTCCGGACACAGCAATAAATCTGAATATCCGTATTCATTTTTCAATTCAAGCACTTTTTCAAATCTTTTCAAGAGTAATTGCATTGCGTCTTCTCTTGTGGATTTCAAAGGGCTTCCAGGGTGAAAAACGCATCTTTTTCCGCCAAAAGCTCTCAATGCAGCGAGTGAATCAAATATATATCTGTGATTGTTCTGAGCTTTTTCTTCTTCTATTGTGGCAAGATTTATAAAATAAGGAGCATGGACGCTTATTTCAATACCGCAATCGGCGAATTCCTTGCCTATTTCTTTTGCAGTATCGGCTTTTATCTGCACACCTCTTCCAAAAGAATATTCAAAACAATCAAGGCCCAATTTCTTAAGCCAAGCTCCTGCCTGAATAGTATGTTTGTATCCTTGTTCTGAAAATTGAGCACATAGTCCGCTAGGTCCGAATTTTATCATAATCACCTCACAATTTGCTGTTCAAAGCAAATTTCACATCATTTGATATTTGTCTTGCAAGTTCTTCTTTTGAATCGAATTTTTTGATATCTCTTATGAATTCCAAAAATTTTACTACTATTTTTTTATCATAAAGTTTGTCATCATAATAAAGAATATGACTTTCTATATTAAAATTGTAGTCGTCAAAAGTAGGATGCTCGCCCACATTTGTCACGGCTTTATACCACACTCCATCCACAAGTACTCTTGTATAATATACTCCTGACTTTATTTTGAGTTTGCTTGGTTCATACGCAAGATTTGCTGTGGCAAAACCTATATTTTTTCCTTGTTCTCTGCCTTTTTTGACAATTCCCATGACAAAATACGGCTCTCCGAGATACTTGTTTGCTTTTTGCAAATCGCCTTTTTCCAACAACTCTCGTATAGAAGTAGATGATATTTTAATGTCGCCGTCTTTTGCAAATTCTACCACAGAAAGCTCTATATCTTTGCTATCGCACCATTTTTTGAGAGTTTCTATATTGCCCTCGCCTTTTTTGCCGTAAGTATAATCACTTCCGCATACCAAGGCTTTCACCTGCTTATTATCGACAAGTCCGTCTAGAAAATCTTCAGGCGAAAGCGAAGAAAACTCTTTGTCAAACTCTGCTTTAAGACAATAATCCACACGAAGCTCATCCATTTTGAATACTCTTTCGTCAAAATTTAGAATTTGTTTTGTATCCTTATTCAGGACTTCAAAAGGATTGTTGGCAAAAGTAAAAATCGCACTGTTGCACTTAAATTTATTGGCAAGCCTTTTACATTCTCCGATAATTTTAATATGTCCGATATGCAAACAATCGAAAAATCCAAGTCCTATCACCAAGGTAGGGCTGTAATCGCTCTTATAATCAATTATTTTTATACCTTTCCATCTACTCATTTGCTTCTTCTAAAAAACAATCCGATTTAATCTGTCCTTCACATGCTTTTATAATAAAGCACAATTTTTTATTGTATTCTGCACCGTATAAGCCGTTTTTTATATCTTTTTTTACTATTTGTCCGTTTCGGATTTTTTTGTATTCGATATCATTCAACGATATTGTCGGCATAATCTTTGCCAACAGCTCTTTTGTGTCTTTTATATTGTTTAAAGGTGCCGTCAAAAAATCATTCAATTCACAAGAATCTTTTGTGCTGTATCCGCCGCAACTTATGCGTTCCAGAGCCGACATAAATGCCAAAGTATTGGTCTTGTAAGCTATATCTCTGCAAATACTTCTTATATATGTACCGCCTCCGCATTCAATCTCAAGCTTTATTTCTTTGCATTTATCGTCAGTTAATTCTTTGCTTAATATTTTTATTTTGTCAATTCTTACTTTTTTTGCTTTGATATCGAATTCTTTTCCGCTTCTTGCAAGGTCATAAGCTCTTTTGCCGTTTATATTGACTGCACTGTATTTTGGAGGAACCTGCTCTATTACTCCTACAAAACTATCTATCAAATTTTCTATATCCTTATAATCTGGTAAGTTAGAGAAGGCTGTCGTTTTTCCCGTGGCATCTAAAGTATCTCTTTCCTCTCCGAATACAAATATAGCAATATATGACTTTTCTTTGTCGAGAAGATAATCAAAAAGCCTTGTGGTATTGCCAAAAGCCACTATCAATACTCCGCTTGCCATAGGGTCCAATGTCCCCATGTGTCCGCATTTTATCTTTTGATTGATAGCTTTTGACAATGCGTTTCTGCATTTTATTACCACATCGCTTGACGACATATCGACAGGTTTGTTTATTATAGCAAATCCGTTCATATTCCCATTTCGTCTCTGCAAGCTTTTAAAAGCTTATCTTTTACATCTTCTAAAAATCCCGATATTCTGCATCCTGCGGCATTTTTGTGTCCGCCACCGTCAAATACCATTGATATTCTCGAAGCATCGACATTATCGCTTGTTCTGATACTCACTTTAAAGCTGTTTTTTGTCTCAAGTTCTGTTATTGCCAATGCTATTTCTACGCCTTCGACATTACGCACAAAGTTTATTGCTCCCTCTGTGTTGTCGGGAGATGTATTTGTAGCTTTAAAATCATCCTGATAAAAGATAATCATACCAATTTTATCATTGTCAAAAAACTTTGTGTTTGACAATACTCTCGCTCTCAATTTGAATGTATTTATCGGCACATTCTTCAAAAAATGCTCGCATATCAATGATGCGTTGAAATTATATTTTATCAATTCAGAAGCTATTTTGTGAGTTTGCTCGGATACGCTTGAAAAAGTAAATCCGCCGCTGTCTGTCACAAGACCGCTATACAAAAGTTCGGCGATAGTATCATCGAAACAAGGCTTTAAAGAGTCCAATGCCTTTATTACTTTATACATAACTTCGCATGTAGCACTTACTCCGGCCTCTATGATATTGATATTGCCGTATCGACTATTTGTCTTGTGATGATCGATATCGACCTTTATTCTCGCTTTTTTGTACATATCGAGATATATGCCCATGCGGTCAGCATCTGCACAATCGCATGCAATAGCGAGGTCACATTTTACAACCTCGCTTGTATTGTAATTCTCATGTCCTTTGAGCATTGTCAAAGAATGTTTTATCTGACTATCGCAAAAAAGATATACTTCATTTTTGCCAAAATTTTTCAATGCTCTATACAATGCCAAAGCACTTCCGCAAGTGTCTCCGTCAGGATTTTGATGGCTTATAATCGAAACTACTTTTGCATTTTGTACTGCATCTATAAAATCATTATACATTTTACACCGTTTATTTGTTTTCTTTAGAATGAATTTCGTCAATAATCTTGGATATTTTCATTCCGTAATTAAGACTGTTGTCATAGAAAAATCTGAGTTCCGGCATAGCTCTCAACTTGATTTTTGTCTTAAGACAAGATTTTATAAATCCCTCGGCATTGTTAAGACCATCAATGACTTCGCTCTCTTTTCCTTGCTCTACACCGAGTACGCTTACATATACCTGTGCTAGCGTAAGATCTCTGTCTACACTGCAATCTGTCACGCAAATCATTTTTCCCTTAACTCTAGGGTCATTTATGCCATCTCTCAATACTATTGACAACTGCTTTTTAAGTTCTGCATTTATTCTGTCAATCCTATTCATTTTCTATTCGCTCCAAAATATAGCTTTCTACTATATCTCCAACCTTGATATCGTTGAATTTTTCAAGACCGATACCGCACTCATAACCTGCTGCGACTTCTTTTGCGTCATCTTTTTCTCTCTTCAATGAGCAAAGAGTACCTTCATATACCATTTCTTTGCCTCTCATGAGTCTTACCTTTGAATTTCTTGCTACCTTACCGTCTGTGACATAGCTACCTGCAATGGTACCGACATTAGAAATTTTGAATGTAGCACGAACTTCTGCATGACCGATAACGACTTCTTTATAGGTAGGCTCGAGCATGCCTTTTAATGCTCTTGTGATATCTTCTATCGCATCGTATATTATTGAATAATTCTTGATTTCTATACCACTTCTTTCTGCAAGAGCAGCAGCTTTTGATTCTGCTTTTACATTGAATGCGATAATTACTGCGTTTGCAGTATCAGCAAGCATTACATCTGACTCGTTGATAGCACCTACTGCTCCGTGAATGATGTTTATCTTTACATTATCATCTTTCATTTCGTCATTGAGCTTGAGCAAAGATTGCTTTACTGCTTCCACAGAGCCCTGTACATCGGCTTTGACAATCAAAGTCAATACCTTCATATCGGCAGAATCGACATTCTTGAACATATCGTCAAGACTTCTTGCATTACTGCGACTTTGCATTTCTGCTCTTTCTTTATCAGCTCTTTCCTGAGCAACTTTCTTGGCGAGTTTTTCGTCTTTAACTGCTACCATTATATCGCCCGCATTAGGCACTTCGGAAAAGCCTTGCACCTGAACGGCATAAGAAGGAAATGCTTCTTTTACTCTCTTTCCCGAATAGTCCGT
This sequence comes from uncultured Christensenellaceae bacterium, assembly GCA_944381365.1. Classification (GTDB taxonomy): domain Bacteria; phylum Bacillota; class Clostridia; order Christensenellales; family UBA3700; genus RACS-045. The sequence continues at coordinate 130,519 of CALWKW010000001.1, forward strand.
CATATCTCTTATCTTGCCGATAGCTGTACCGGCTACGATATAGTCGGATACTTTCAAAGTACCATTCTTTATCAATACGGTAGCAACAGGACCTTTACCTTTGTCAAGTCTTGCTTCGATAATCGTACCTGTGGCAGGACACTTTTTGTTTGCCTTCAAATCAAGCACTTCTGCTACGAGCAATACATTTTCAAGCAATTCCTGAACACCTTGACCTGTCTTTGCACTTACAGGACAAACGATGATATCGCCGCCCCAGTCTTCAGGCAACAAATCATAATTGGTCATTTGCTGTTTTAACTTATCGAGATTTCCGTCTGTCTTATCAATCTTGTTTGCAGCAACGATTATTGCTACACCAGCTTCTTTTGCATGATTAATAGCTTCTACTGTCTGAGGCATTATACCGTCATCGGCTGCAATTACGATAATAGCAATATCCGTGACATTCGCACCTCTTCTTCTCATTGCTGTAAAAGCTTCGTGTCCGGGAGTGTCGAGGAATGTGATTTTCTCTCCGTTGAGGTCTATTGTATATGCACCGATATGCTGAGTAATACCGCCCGCTTCGCTCTTTACGACATTTGTCTTACGGATATAGTCCAACAAGGATGTTTTACCATGGTCTACATGTCCCATAATCGTAACGATAGGAGGTCTCTTTACGAGTTTTGTTGCATCCTTTGTATCTGCGATAATATCCTTAAGTTTGTCTTCAGCGGTCTTATCGACTTTCAATTCGAGAGTAATATCATAATCGACAGCTACAAGTTCTGCCTCTTCAAAAGAAATACTGTCGTTGATAGTAGCGAATTTGCCCATATCAAACAATTTCTTGACAATTTCTGTGGCAGATTTGCCGATTTTTTCACTGAATGCTTTGATAGATATGTTTTCGCTGTTGATAACGGCATGGTCAATTTTTACATATTGAGGAGTATTTGTTTCCTTCTTTGCCTTTTTGACCTTAACATATCTTGCCATATCCTCGTCATCTTCGAGGGTTGTGTCATAAGAATAGCCTTTTTTGAACAAATCTCTTTTGCTCAATGACTTTTTGTTTTCGTCTTTAGAAAAAGCATTCTTGTTGACATCTTTTTTCTTTTTATCATTTTTATTGAAATTATTGTTTGAAGAAGGAGGAGGTGCAACAGTCTCCGCTTTTCCTCTATTTTGAACAAAATTGGGTTTCTGATTGGGGGTATTTCTGTTTTGTTGACCTTGTTTGTTTCTGTCAAAATTCTGCTGACGATTGCCGTCAGGTCTGTTGTTGGGGCGTCTTATCATATCAGGATTGATATAGGTAGTCTTGACATTGTCATTGTTTTCTTTTTGAGAAATATTGACTTGTTTTTGTTCAGGCTCAGCCACAACCTCGCTTTCATTTTCAGTCTTTGACTCGACAACTTCCTGAGGTTTTGTCTTATTCTCTGTCTCAACGGTCTCTACTGCTTCGACAGAAACATTCTCTTCTTTTACAGATTGTTCGTTTGAAACAATTGTATCCTCTTCTGCTTCTTCCGTCAAATTAAGACTAGCTTGCAAAATTTCTTGCTTCATTTCAGCGATTTTGCCAAGAATATCTTTTACACGGCTTTTTTCCTGTGCAATATTGGACAAAAAAGGCTTTGATATGTCTTTTACAAAAGTCTCAATCTCCTTCAAATTCTTAAATTGTTCATTCTTGTTTTCGTTGTTGCTCACAAAAACACCTCCAATATGTTTTATTCACAATAATTCAATATTGCTCCCCCCAAAGAGCTGTCTGTAATAGCTAATACTTTTACATTTTCTCTATGGAGTAATTTGTTCAGATAATCGCCGGGCAAAGGCAAAGCCTTTGTTTGTTTTTGCTGGATATATCTGTCAAGTTCCTTTTTGCTGTTCTGACCGATAGTTTCGTCAAAAAGGATAATTGTGATTTTTTTTCTTGTTTTTATCAGATTGTCTATGCCCCATATCACCTTACCGGCTTTTACGGCAAAATGTATATAACAATCAATTTTGCTTATCGGTATATTGCTTTTTAATTGCATCATAGACCTCTGTGCTTATTTCTTGCTCAAAAGCACGATTGAGTATTTTGTTTTTTACGCATTTGTCTATACATTTGATATTATCGCAGATATATGCTCCTCGACCTGCTTTTTTACCTGTAAAGTCCAAAGATATGTTTCCGTCTTTGTCTTTTACAATTCTGAGCATCTGTTTTTTTTCGTATGCACCACGACATGCAATGCACATTCTTACAGGCGGTTTTTTCATATTACTCCTGTGAAATGCCTTCGATACCGTTTTCTCCGGCTACTGAAGAATAAGGCTTGACATCGATTTTCCATTCAGTAAGTTTTGCTGCAAGTCTTACATTCTGACCAGCTTTACCGATAGCAAGAGACAATTTGTCGTCCTCAACGATAGCCTTTGCACTCTTTTCTTCAGGTTTGAGCATAACAGCTATTACTTTTGCAGGAGACAAAGCTCTTGAGATATATTCGCCAATATCCTGACTATATCCGATAATATCGATCTTTTCTCCGCTGAGTTCTTGAACTACGCTGTTGATACGCATACCCTTTTGACCGATACAGCTTCCGACAGCATCGATAGAGCTGTCATCAGCATATACTGCCATTTTTGTACGATATCCGGGCTCTCTGACAATCTTTTTGATATTTACGAGATTAGCCTTGATTTCAGGCACTTCCATCTCAAACAATTTCTTTACAAAACCGTTGCAAGCACGAGATACCATAACTTGAGTATTGCCCTTGAATGTAGTACGAACATTCTTTACATACACATTTATAACATCGTTGACATTGTACTTTTCTCCCTTGATTTGTTCAGAAGGAAGCATAACGCCTTCAAGCTGAGTACCTGTCATTTCGAGATAAACAGTATTGTTTTCTACTCTTCTTACGATACCTTTGACGATTTCCCCTTCTTTGTTGTTCATTTCGTCTTTGATGAGTTCTTTTACGACCTCATTGTTTCTTTGCGTGATAACTTGTTTTGCATTCTGAGCGGAAATACGACTCAAGTTTTTGGGAGAAAGCTCTTCTTTTACCAAATCGCCTACTTTATAAGTTGACTTGATAGCCTTTGCGTCTTCCAAAGAAATTTCCTTTTCGGGATCAGCTACTTCATCAACGACTGTCTTATAAGCAAAAATTTTTATTTCGGCACGCTGAGGATTGAGCACAACCATAACAGGTCTGTTCTCACCCGTTTCTTTCTTGTAAGCAGCCGCAAGACCAGCTTCAAGAGCCTCAATGTATTGAGCTTTTTCGATTTTCTTTTCTTTCTCCAACTCTTCTAGTGCAGCAAAGAAATCTTTGTTTAACATTTTGTCCTCCTAAAAGACGATAGCTTCTCTGATAAGAGCTACATCTTTGATATTAAGTTTTATATTTTTTGTTTTGTATTCCAATTCTATAATATTGTTTTCTTCGTCAAAACCGATAAGTTTTGCCACAAACTTTTTGTCTTTGCCCGTTTCTTGGCAAGGTTTGTACAAAGACACCTCTACATCATAATTCATTTTTCTCATAAAATCTTTTTTAGTCTTGAGAGGTCTGTCTATACCGGGAGAAGAAACATTGAGATTGTATGCCTTTCCGCTTGTAGGGTCAAGCTCATCCAAGGGAGCATCGATAGCATTGTGCACTGCTTCGCAGTCATCAAGCGAAACGCCGCTGATTTTGTCTATAAAAACAGTCAAAGTATCTTGTCCGTAAAGCTTTTTGAATTCGACATCGACAAGTTCCATACCCATATTTTCGATTATGGGTTCGACAAGATTTTTTACTGAATCAACTATTTTTGACATGCATTCTCCTTTATAGTTTGAGAGCGACTGCATTGTGCAGTCGCTCTAGTATCAACTATTGCAATAATAATATATCATATTTATTAGCTTTTTGCAACCTTTTTATACAATAAATATATTATATCTATAATATAAAGAAAATTTATCGCTCGATACAAAACAATTTTAATATATCATTTACTTTCTTTTCTATAAAATTCATCCATAAGTTTGACAAAAACTTTTGCCGTGGCCTCTGCGTCTTCGTATGCTCTATGAGCATTCTTGTTGACGATATTATAATAATTACACAAGCTTGCAAGACTGTGCGAACGCTGTTTTTTAAGAATTTTTCTCGCTTCAGTCAATGAATCGACCAATTTGTTTTCAAAAGGCAAACCCATTTTGTTGCAATATTTTTCTATGAATTTAAAGTCAAAGCCTGCTCCGTTGTGAGCAATAAGAATATATCCCTTGCAATAATCCATAAAAAACGGCAAAACATCTTCGATGTAAGGTGCATTTTTGACATCTTCGTCATAAATATGGTTTACTTCGCTTGCTCCTTCGGGAATATGCCTGTCGGGATCAACCAATGTATTATAGTATTCAGTAATTTTGCCTTCTTCGAGTTTTACGGCACCTATTTCGATTATCTCATCGCCAGAAATGCTTGTTCCCGTAGTCTCCAAGTCAAAGACCATAAACTTATTGTTCATTATATAATCGCAATGACCGAGTATATCAAACAAATTGTCTTTGATTTCTTCTTTATAAGGTTGAGGCTTTTGGAAAACTTTGACTTTGTTTGCTCTCTTCAAGTTTTCTCTTCTCGCCTCAAGTCCTTCATAATTGATTTTGCAAAGTGCGAGTTTTAATACATTGAGCTCATTTTTCCCCGAATATTCGCTCATACGATAATTTCCGTAGATTACTACATCGTCCCCTTCTTTAAGTCCGTCCAGACAAGTCACGAATTCTTTGTCGCTTTCGTGTTTTTTAGGCTTTCTGAGTTTTGCAAAATAAATGCAATCCATACTTCCCGTACTGTCGTCTATCGTAAATTTGAACAATACTTTTTTAACTCTTTTGTCAGGAGAATTTTTATCGAGAATATTGAAAGTCTTAAGCTCTTTTATAGTACCGCAGACGCAAATTCCCTCCATTTCCTTTTTGTATTTATCTATGTATCTTGGACGCTTTGTAATATCTTTGCCGACATAATAGTGATAATCTCCTATGATATCGATTTCGCCCATATCGACATATTTGACATTTTCTCTGTCAGTCAAAAGCTGTCCTGAATCCACTTCTTTAGAAACATGCAACTTTACCATAACCTTATCCGCACAATTTTGAGAATAAATATATTTTGCGAGATTTTCTTTCATTCCGCTTTTTTCGCAATAATCCACCACAGCACTCGACATATAGAGATTGATGACTACTTTGTCGTCATCCACTATATCTATATCCGTCATGCCTGCGTCATACTGATTTGACAAAGTCTTATGCTTGTTGGACATAAAACTTATGACTTGTTTTAAAATGACTTCTTTGTTGAGTTTGTTTTTTATAAAAACAATTTTCAAAGAAAATTGCTGAGGAATTTCTTCTCTTAAAAAATCTTCTACAATTTTTTTGTCATCGTCCGTAAATTTTTCTTCTGCAAGCGTAGGAGGCAACAAGCAAACTATGGACAAAGAATTAGAGCCTATGTCCAGATTGAGATTGCTTACTCTTAAAAATTCGTATTTGTTGTTTGTAGCCTGATTGAGCTTGTCCAAAAATTGCATAATAGTAAATTAATTTTTGCTTTGGTATTCCAATATATATTTTTTGAGTACAGGAAGAATTTCTTCATTGTTGACATTGCACACATACTCGCCATCGACAAATATGGCTGACTTGTCTTTTCCTCCCGCAACTCCGAGATTTGCTCCCTGAGATTCGCCTATGCCGTTTACTACACATCCCATTACGGCGACTTTTATCGCTTTAGGAATATCCTTGCACATTTCTTCGACTTGTTCTGCAAGTTCTTTTACTTTGATATTGGTTCTTGCACAAGTAGGGCAAGATATAATCTCGCAGTATGGCTTGTTATATTTATCACATGCTTTGAGTATATCTTTTGCCGCCTCGACTTCCTTGACAGGATCATCGCTCAAAGAAACTCTTATGGTATCGCCTATTCCGTCACAAAGCAATGAGCCTATACCGACAGCCGATTTTACAAGTCCCGTGTGATATATACCCGCTTCTGTCACACCCAAATGCAAAGGATAGTCGCAAGCTTTGTCCAACAATCTGTATGTCTCTATCATTGTTTTTACATTTGAAGATTTTGCAGATATTACGATATCGTAAAAATTGCATTTTTCCAATACAGAAACATACTCTAACGCACTTTCGCACATTGCTTTTGCCAAAGGCATAGACTTATATTTTGAATCGAGCGAACCGCCGTTTACTCCGATTCTTAGTGCTATATTTCTCTCTTTGAGATAATCCGCAAGATATTTTGCTTTATCCACGCCGCCAATGTTGCCTGGATTTATTCTTATTTTATTTACTCCTGCATCGGCAGACATCAAAGCTAGTTTGTGCGAAAAATGTATATCCGCTATCATAGGTATATGGATATTTTTTATGATTTCTTTTAAAGCAATCGCACTTTCTTCACCAGGAACAGAGCTCCTTACAAGCTCGCATCCAGCTTTTTCAAGTTGTAAAATCTGATTTATAGTAGCATCAATATCAGTCGTCTTTGTATTTGTCATCGACTGAATACTCACCTTTCCGCTGCCTATCTCTACATTTCCTACTTTGACTATTCTTTTGTTTGACATAATTCACCTCTATCCGAAAAAGTGCAACAAATCAAGTATAATCGCCAGTGCAAAAAGCACTATAATTCCCACAAAATGTATCATTCCCTCTACTTTCCTGTTGAGAGGTTTTCTTCTTATACCTTCGATTATGGCAAAGACAATTCTCGAGCCGTCGAGTGCGGGCAAGGGCAAAATATTCATTATACCGATAGAGATAGAAAGCAGACAGAATCCGTAGATTATCGCAGGAATACCTGCCTGAACAAGTTGAGCCAACGAATATATTGCGGTGGCCGTTCCGCCCATCGAATCGCTTACAGCTACACTGCCGTTGAATACCTGTCCCAATGATGTGAATGTGACTCTCAAGACATCGTATCCGAATGTCAAACCATGCACAAAAGCTCTTCCGAAAGGCAATCTCTGAACGCTGAATGTAGCCAATGACATACCTATGCCCTTATTTTCGCTCACTTTAGCTACTTTTATAGGATTGCCGTCCTCATCTGCTTCTTCGCCGTCCACATAAGTGAGATAATAATTCTTTTCAAGCTCGATATTTATCTTCTTTCCGTCTCTTATTACCACTAAATCAAGCACATCTCCGCCCTCACTCACGAGATTAGAAAGTCTGTTGAATTCAAGCAAACTATATACATATTTGCCGTTGACGGAATAAATAATATCGTTTTCCTGAAGTTTTTGAGAATCGGGTATTTCTGTATATGTGCCGTCTTCCTGATATTCTACATGCTGATATACATCACCGACTACGGGGAAATATTCGCCGTAAGCTGCAAAAAATATTGTGATTACAATAAGTGCAGACAAAAAATTGAATCCTGCTCCTGCAAAAAGCACGATAATGCGTTGCCATACAGGACGATTGTTGAAATAATACTTTGCGTCAGAAATTTCCTCACTTTCCGTCACTTCTTCATCTTCACCCGCAAACGCACAATAACCGCCCAAAGGCAAAGCTCTTACAGAAAATACTTCTCCTGTTTTTTTGTTTTTCTTGCTAAAAATTTTTGGTCCGAAACCGATAGAAAATTCGTTGATTCTGAATTTAAAAATTTTGCCGAATGTATAATGTCCCAATTCATGCAACATTACCATAAGCATAAGGCAAAGCAAAGCTACGATAAAATAGCCTATCCATTTGAATACTTCTACTGCACTTACAGCCAAACAAAAAGTCATTTTCACCTCGACTCAATAAGATTGAGAACATATTCTCTCACCTTATCGTCCGTATCATAAATTTGCTGCTCATCAGTTATCCTTTCGCCGTGATAGAAAGTTTTGAGAGCCTGTTCTATATAATATGGTATGTCGTAAAAACCGATTTTATTATCCAAATATGCTTTTACCAATATCTCGTTTGCTCCGTTCATGATTACAGGAGCCAAACCTCTTTGTTTTGCACAATATTTTGCAATTTTAAGACAAGGAAATCTCTCTTCGTCAGCGTCTTCAAAAGACAGATTTTTTCCGACAAAATCAAATTTTTCAAAAGCAAAATTTCCTCTTTCGGGATAAAGCATGGCAATCTGTATGGGAAGACGCATATCTGGATAACTAAGTTGTGCAATCACGCTTCCGTCCTGATATTCTACCATACTATGCACCACGCTTTGTCTATGAACGAGCACCTTTATATCATCGCAATCCACATCAAACAAATGCATTGCTTCGATAATTTCAAGACCTTTGTTCATCAATGTGGCACTGTCTATTGTGACTTTTGCCCCCATATCCCAATTGGGATGTTTGAGTGCATCGACAGCTTTAGCATTCACAAGTTCTTCCTTTGTCTTGTCTCTGAATGCTCCTCCGCTTGCAGTAAGTAAAATTCTAGAGACATTTTTTGCGGTAAGAGACTGCCATATCGCACTATGCTCGCTATCTACGGGCAATATTTTTATGCCTTTTTTCTTCGCTAAAGGCATTACTATATCGCCACCGGCGACCAATGTCTCTTTGTTTGCCAAAGCAATATTATTGTGTGCTTCTATTGCTGTTATGGTAGGTCTTAATCCGCTTATTCCTACAAGTGCGTTTATAACTAGGTCATATTTTTTTTGAGCGATATTACATATTCCCTCATGACCTGTAAACACTTCGACATCATCAAATTTATTTTTTATTTCATTTGCAAGATTAGTGTCTAATATAGCCACGAATTTTGGCTTGTACTTTTCAATTTGTTTGAGTATAAGTCGATTAGAGGCACAGCACAAAGCTTCTACCTCAAATTTGCCCTCATACTTGTCTACTACTTCCAAAGCCTGAGTGCCTATCGAACCCGTACTACCCAATATACAAATTTTTTTCATATCTTTCCTTTATCAGGCATTTACAGCACTGATTATATTGATAAGTATATATACCATCGGCAAAACAAAAATTATGCTGTCAAGTCTGTCCATCATGCCGCCGTGTCCGGGGAAAATCTTTCCAAAATCTTTAATTCCCGCTTTTCTCTTTATCCAGCTTGCACCGAGATCACCCACTTCGCTTAGCACACCGCCTACAAGTCCGACTGCAAGATATATAAATGCCGATGCCAAAAGACTGTCAGAAAGCTTCATAATTCCTACATTGTTGAAGTTGACAAACAAACCTGTCACATCAAACAATACAAAAACAAGCATTGCTCCTATCATTCCGCCAAACAAACCGCCTATTGCACCGCTTATTGTCTTTTTGGGACTTATTTCAGGACAAAGTTTTTTGCCTTTGAATGTAATTCCTGTAAAATACGCCATAGTATCAGACATAACGGGAATAAGCAATGCGAGGAAAATTCCAAGCAATCCGTAGCTGCTGTGATTGACGATAAAAAACAAAGAAAACATTGCCAAAGGATAAATCAAAATAAAGATGGTGGCAAGCAAATCTTTGAGCTCGTATTTATGTATAAAAGTAAATTCTACAATGGCAATCATTACGCTTATAAAGAGAGTCGCCAAAATACCTACTTCTCCTTTACCCAAAAACTTTTCAAAAATCAAAGTCAAAGGATAAATGAGAATACATCCTGAAATAAGACTGAATTTCATTGTATTTCTCTCTGCTTTTTTGAAAGCTCCTGCCATTTCATAGACACCTAGACAACAAATCAACAATCCTACTATATCGGCAAATTCTACAAAAATTTGTCTAAATCCCAAAATAGTAGCAAAAACAAGCACCAAAAGTACCGTTGCCGTCAATATTCTCTTCAACATTATTTAATTCCTCCGAATCTCCTATCTCTTGAAGAATACTCTTTGAGTATTTCAATCAAAGTATCCTTGTCAAAATCAGGCCAATACTTATCCAAAAAAATCAATTCGCTATAAGCACATTGCCATAGCATAAAATTGCTCAATCTCTTTTCTCCGCTTGATCGAACAATCAAATCAAGCTGTGGCAAACCTGCCGTATACAGGCAATCCTCAAACATTTGCTCATCGATATTTCTTATACCTGACTGCAAAATCATATTGACAGCTCTCACAATCTCCTGTCTTGCACCATAATTCAATGCGATATTGACAATCATGCCTGTATTGTTTTTGCTATAATCCATAACTTTTTTTATAGCATTTTTAGTGCTTTGAGGAAGTTGAGTCAAATCTCCGCTAAACATAACTCTATAACCTCTATCGGCATAATTTTGCAATTCTTTTTTTGCAAACTTACTTATAAGCGAAAACAAAAACTTGATTTCCGATTGAGGTCTTGACCAATTTTCACAAGAAAAAGCATAAACAGTGACCACTTCTATGCCTTGCTCAGAACAAGCATCGAGCATATTCTTCAAAGCTTCCGCTCCTGCACGATGTCCATCGCTTCTTTGCAGTCCTCTTTGTGCTGCCCAGCGGCCGTTGCCATCCATGATAAAAGCTATATGTCTGGGTATTTTCAACTCATTTGCCATAAAAAAATCCTTTTAGCGACAACAAGTCGGTATTTGGGAACCGACCTGTATTTTTTGATTATACTGACAAGACTTCCTGTTCCTTGTCTTTTGTCATCTTATCTACTACTTCTACCTGCTCGGCAAGTTTTTTATCGACATCCTTTTCATATATAGCTACTTCGTCTTCGCTGATAAGGTTGTCTTTTTTGAACTTCTTGATGCTATCATTGATATCTCTTCTTGCGTTTCTCAAAGCTACTTTGGTGTTTTCTGCCAAAGCTTTGATACTCTTGCACAAGTCTTTTCTTCTTTCTTCTGTAAGCTCAGGAAAAATCAATCTTATTACTTTGCCGTCATTGTTTGGATTGATACCGATATTTGCGGCGATAATAGCCTTTTCTACTTCTTTAAGAATAGATGTGTCCCATACCGTTATGAGCAACATTCTTGCCTCAGGTGTCTGAATGTTGCCAATCTGTTTGAGAGGTGTAGGAGTGCCGTAGTAATCTACGGTAATCTTGTCAAGAATATGAGGGTTCGCTCTTCCCGCCTTCATATTATTGAATTCGTATTGTAGACTTGCAATGCTCTTACTCATCTTTGTCTCGAACTCGTCAAAAACTTCTAATACTTCCATTTGGTCGTATGCCATAATAATTCTCCTTGCAATTTGCTACAATAATTATACCAAAAGATAAAATCAAATACAATGCTTTTTAATATATTTTTATATTTATTATCTTTATATTACAAATATTTACAGAATATAAATATATATACGCATAAAAAAATAGAGGACTCAAAGCTTGGATCCTCTATTTTTTTAGTTTTTAATGAATAAGCGTGCCTATCTTTTTGCCTTTTATCGCATCGAGCATGCTATCTTTTTCTTTAAGAGCAAATGCGATGATAGGTATTTTGTTTTCCATACACAATGTAATTGCCGTGAAATCCATTGCCTGCAATCCTTCTTGCACGACTTGCATATAAGACAATTCATCGTATTTTTTAGCATCAGGGTTCTTTTTTGGATCGCTGTCATATACGCCGTCTACATTTTTTGCAAGCAACAATACATCGGCATTTATCTCCGCAGCTCTCAAAGCAGCACCTGTATCCGTACTAAAGAAAGGATTTCCCGTACCGCATGCAAAAATAACCACTCTTCCCTTTTCAAAATGTCTCAATGCTTTTCTCAAAATATAAGGCTCGGCAATTCTAGTAATAGTCAAAGCAGTCTGAACTCGACAAGGAACACCGGCAGATTCCAAAGCATCCTGCATTGCCAAAGAGTTCATTACGGTAGCAAGCATTCCCATGTGATCCGCAGCCGAACGCTCCATTTTTAGAGCCTGTCTGCCTCTCCAGAAGTTTCCTCCGCCGATAACTATACCGACCTGAACTCCCAATTCATATACTTTTTTTATTTGGTCTACCACATAAGCGACAACCGTTTCGTCAATACCAAAGCCTTTGTCTCCTGCCAAAGCTTCACCGCTCAGCTTTATGACTGCTCTTTTATATTTTGTCATATATTCCTCCATCGTGAAACATGATTTATGCTTTAAAAAAAGGAAAACAAATTCGTTTTCCTTTTTGAATAATTAAGCTTTCTTAGCACTAGCTATCTGAGCTTGTACTTCATCAGCAAGGTTTTCTTCCTTCTTTTCAAGACCTTCACCCATTACAAAACGAGTAAATTTCTTTACATCTGCATTGCTTGCTTTCAACAAAGCTTTGATTGTCTTGTCGGGATCTTTTACAAAAGGTTGTTCTACAAGACAAACTTCTTTATAGTACTTATTGATACGGCCTTCAATCATCTTTTCGATGATATTCATGGGCTTAGGCTTATCTTCGTTGAGAGCTTGAGCCTTGAGAATTTCCTTTTCTTTTTCGATTTCTTCACTGGGAACTTCGTCAATCTTAACATAAGAAGGATTTGCAGCAGCGATTTGCATAGCAATATCATGAGCAAGTTCTTTGTCGCAATTAGCAGAAAGTTCTACCAAAACACCGATCTTTCCGCCCATGTGAATGTAGCTTTCAACCGTATTGTCATTTACTGCATACTTAACAAATCTGCGGATAGCAATCTTTTCGCCAATTTTTGCTACGGCTTCTGCCAAAGCAGTGCTCATACCTTCTGTCACTTCTTCTGCTGTGGTCACATTGTTGTTTGCGATATACTTTGCAACTTCCAAAACAAATGCCTTGTATTGTTCGCCACGAGCAACGAAGTCGGATTCACAGTTTACTTCTACCAAAACAGCGTTCTTGCCGTCATTATAAGCTTCTACGATACCTTGAGAAGCAATCTTGCCTGCACGCTTAGCACTTGTAGCCATGCCTTTTTCTCTCAAGATTTCGATTGCCTTTTCCATATCGCCGTCAGACTCCATAAGAGCCTTCTTGCAATCCATCATACCAACGCCTGTCTTAGCACGCAAGTCCATTACATCTTTATTTGTGAATGCCATTTGTAGTATTCCTCCAAAATTATTCTTCTACGGGAGCAGCTTCCTGAGCTACTTCTTCGTTCTTAACTTCATTTGCTTCCTCTTCACTCTCTTCTTCTACTGAGAAAGTAATACCCTCGTTTGCTTCGATTACAGCATTAGCGATAATGCTTGCAACCAACTTGATAGCACGAATAGCATCATCGTTGCCGGGGATAACATAATCTACGAGTTCAGGGTTGCAGTTTGTATCTACAAGACCTACTACGGGGATACCGAGCTTACGAGCTTCTTTTACAGCAATATCTTCGTTATTGATATCAACTACGAACATACAACCGGGAAGTTGAGTCATATCCTTAATACCGCCAAGGTTTGCTTCGAGTTTATCTCTTTCAGCCTTGAGCATAGCAACTTCTTTCTTGGGCAACAAATCGAATTGACCAATCAATTCCATTTGGTTGATTTTGTTGAGTTTTTCGATACGGCTTCTGATTGTTGAGAAGTTTGTAAGAGTACCGCCCAACCATCTTTGGTTCATATAGAACATACCGCAACGAGTAGCTTCTTCTTTGATAGCATCCTGAGCTTGCTTCTTTGTGCCGACAAACAAAATGCTCTTTCCTGACTTAGCAACATCTCTTACGAATGCATAAGCTTTTTCTACTTGCTCTACTGAGATTTGAAGGTCAATGATATGAATATCATTTCTAGCCGCATAGATGTATTTGCTCATCTTAGGGTTCCACTTCTTTGTTTGGTGACCAAAATGTACACCTGCCTCGAGGAGGCTCTTCATTGTAACAACTGCCATTTTAAAAATTCTCCTTTTTTTGTTTATTCTTCCCCGAAGTTTTCGCTTCTCGGCAACTTGTTGGCAAACAAGCAACTGCCTGTGCTGACCTCGGGTGTTTATTTACCATTTGGTATTCTATCATAAAAAATATAGCTTTGGCAAACGATTTTTACGCCAAACAGGATATTTTTTATAATTTATTATAATAATTTTGTTTCAATCCCGAAAATTTTATTAAGAAAATTAAATTTTCAGATTTTGACTTATTTATTTTGCTCTGCACCTTCTATGGCATTTATTGCCAAAGAAAGCTCGAGTCTTCTTCTCATCATTTCGCAAGAAATATCATAAGGCTTGTCCATACTTCCCGTATAATTGAGATTGTTTGCCGCACAACCACCGCTGCAATAGTATTTTGCCATACAATTTGCACAATCAGGTTTGTTTGTGACTATATTTTTTGCAAACTCTCTGCTGATATCGAGATTTATCTTGCCTTCAAAGACATTGCCCATATAATAGTCTTTGTTTTCTGCAAATTGGTGGCAAGGATATATACCGCCCGTAGGAGTGACTGCAAGATATTCGCATCCAGAGCCGCATCCCGTAAGTCTTTTTACAAGACAAGGTCCGCCTTCCAAATCAATCATGAAATGGAAAAAGTTAAACCATTTATCAGTCTTTCTTCTGTCGATATAGTTCTCTGCCAATCTGTCATATTCTGCCAATATTCTGGGCAAATGCTCTTTGGTGATTTTGAGGTCTTCTATTTCTGTCACTACGGGTTCCATAGAAATCTGGTCAAAACCCATATCGTTCAAGGCAAGCACATCATCGGCAAAATCAAGATTCTTTGCCGTGAAAGTACCTCTTACATAATAGGATTTTCCACCTCTTACCTTAGCGAATTTTATAGCATTTTTTGCTATGATACCATAACAATCTTTGCCGTTTACAGATTTTCTTACAGCATTATGCACACATTCTCTTCCGTCTATACTGAGAACGACATTGTACATTTCTTTATTGAGCCATTCTATCGTATCGTCATTTAGAAGCACGCAGTTTGTGGTCATTGTGAAGTGGAAAGTCTTTCCGCTCTCTTTTTCTCTTTGTCTTGCGTATTCGACTATCGCTTTTACGACTTTGAGGTTCATCAAAGGTTCGCCGCCGAAAAAGTCTACCTCGAGATTATGACGATTTCCTGAATTTGCAATCAAAAAATCAATAGCTTTTTTGCCGACTTCTTCGCTCATATATGCTCTTTCAGTGGTATGATAAGTACCCTCATCGGCAAAACAATATCTACAACGCAAATTGCAATCATTGCAGATATGAAGACAAAGTGCCTTTATCTCGCCGATACGCTTGCTTTTTGCATAGTCAGATGCGGGGCTGTCAAGAACTCCTTCTTTTTCCAGCTCCGAAAACTCTTCTTCGAGTTGAGATATTTCCTGCTTATCGATTTTTGAATAGTCTTCCTTTTCCTGAGAAGTCATAGGAAGATTATACTTTACTTTGGCATACAAAAAAGCGACATAATCCACATTATGCAGACTGCCACTTTCATTGTCCCAAATAAAATGATAAGCTCTTGAGTGATAATTAAAACTAAAAGCGTGTACCATTATTTATTTGAATTATTAAGAATTTAGATCAAAGGTTTTCTTGTAGCGTTGATTTTCTCATCACGATTTTTACAGCTTTGATTGCCTACTGTGCAAGAAGTCTTGCATGCAGATTGACAGCTGGATTGGCATTCGCCACAACCGATGTTGCCACATTTTTTCATAGAATTTGTAACGATACTGTTAATATGTTTCATATCTCCTCCAAAAAAGACGATTTATTAATAATATGATATAATAAATTACGATTTTTGGCAACTATTTTTTTAATATAAATTATTTTATAAACTCTAAAGCTTATTTTACCTTAAATATTAATCTCAAAAAAATTTTATATTATAAATTATCCTTTCCCTTTCTCACATTGACCGTAAATACTCCGCTCAGCAATCCTGCTATAAGCGAAAATATTACATCAAACGCAGTAAGAGGATTTGAAGAAAACGAGCCGTTTATGAGTGAAAACACCAGATAGGATATCAACACAAAAAACAATCCGATTATACACCCCTTAAAAAGTCCCTGCCTTCCCGAACCTATTGCCAGCAATGTACCGAAAAATATACTTATAATCTTCAATGCAATATTGACGATTTGAACGGCTTTTGAAGATAAATTTGCAAATTTCACTATTACAGCAAAAATTATCACCAATAAAATAGACAATACTATCGAAAAAAGTATCCCCTTGAATATTTCAAAAAAATCTTTTTTATTCAACTTAACAGCCATAATATACCTCCTGTTAAGAGAATATGACGACAAAACTTATAATATTCAATAATATAGAATTTGTATAATAATTAGATAGATTTATTTATATAGTAATGCTTTTAGTTTCATATAGATATACAAAATCAAAAAAATCAGAGGATACGAAGTATCCTCTTTTTTTCTTAAATGGCTTTTAGAACAAATCAAAAATTATTCGTTGAGCAAAGTCTCGTTGTCAGTCTTTTCCAAAGAATCAGTATTCTTTGTATCTTCAGCAACAACTTCTTTTGCTTCTTTCTTGCTCTTTTTGTTTGCTTTCTTCTCTTCTGCTATTTTGTCAGCTTCGATATCGTCCATAGCAGTCACTTCAGGCTTTTCCTGTATAGTTGTTTCGCCTTCTACATTCTTTACCATTTCCATTACAGTATAGATAGCAGATCTGTCGATTACTACCATTGTGCTGCCATCGCCGTTTGCACTGAGGTCGAGAGTAAATGTATTTGAGGCATTGTCTATTTTCTTCACTTCGCCTACAAAGCCGCCGATTGTCTTTACTTTTGTGCCGACAGCAATGCTATTCATCATTTCCTGAGCTTTCTTTTGACGCTTCTTTTGAGGGATGATTGACATTGCAAACATAGCAACCATCAATACAACCAATACCACTATCATTCCAATTGATCCACCGTCAAGTGCGGCAAGAGTAATCATATTTGTCATAAATTCTCCTTTTTGTCAAAACATTATTTGTTTTTACCAACTATTAAATTTTATATAATTTAGATATAAATATCAAGTATTTTTTTGCTTTTTTTGAGAATTTAGTTAATATTTACAAAATATAACAATTATAAGCAAAAAAATTTCTGATATTTTACTTTTTACCACCGTGTCCCCAAGTGTAATCAGACAAAAATTCTTTATAAAAATCTCCAAATCTGTCTTGCATAATGGCTTCTCTCATTTGTTCCATAAGATGTGTAAGGAAACGAATATTATGTATAGACAATAATGCTCCGCCCAATATTTCGCCTGCATTTATGAGATGTCTTATATATGCTCTCGAGAAATTTCTACAACAATAGCAATCGCATTCTTCGTCCACCGGTCTGAAATCTTCTTTAAACGCAGCATTTCGAATAGTAAGATTGCCGTGTCTTGTAAAAGCTGTGCCGTTTCGTGCCATTCTCGTGGGCAATACGCAGTCAAACATATCAATGCCTCTCATTACGCCCTCGACCAAACAGTCAGGAGAGCCTACTCCCATGAGATATCTGGGCTGACTTTCAGGATAATATTCTTTAAGAATATCAAGCATTTCATACATAACGGGTTTTGGCTCGCCAACGGACAATCCTCCGATAGAAAAACCACATCTTGCATATTCTAAAGTGCGTTTTGCACTCTCAATTCTCAAATCCTTATACATATTGCCCTGTATAATGGGGAAAAGCATTTGATTGGGATTTTTATGAGCTTTTACTGACCTGTCAAGCCAATTCAAGGTCCTATTCATAGCCGAGCGAGCATACTTATAGTCGGTATCTCCGTGAGTACATTCGTCAAAAGCCATAATGATATCGCCGCCCAATTTGTTTTGTACGGCAATAGATTCTTCAGGTCCCATAAAATGTCTCGAGCCGTCTATATATGAAGAAAAAGTTACGCCTTCTTCTGTAATTTTTCTCATTTTTGACAAAGAAAATACCTGAAAACCGCCACTGTCTGTAAGTATCGGCTTGTCCCAATTCATAAACTTATGCAATCCGCCGGCTTTTTCGACAAGGTCGGCACCGGGACGCAAATATAAGTGATAAGTATTTGCAAGCACTATCGTAGCTTTTGCTTCTTCTACGCTTTTGGGGGTAAGAGCTTTTATAGTGGCATTCGTACCCACAGGCATGAAGACAGGAGTATCTATTACTCCGTGAGGAGTAGTAAATCTTCCAACTCTGGCACCTGACTGCTTGCATACTTTTATTACTTCGTATTTAAATTTGTTTTCCATAAAATTTCCGTAATATCCGTAATAATATTTATATATAAATAAATTTAATCAATATAGTATAGTGTAAAATTCTTTTGTTTTCGCTAAGCTCTTAAATCAAAAGCGTAGCATCGCCGAAAGAGAAAAATCTGTATTTTTCTTTGACTGCCGTATTGTACATATCAAGAGTGTTTTCTCTTCCTATAAATGCACTTACAAGCATTATCAATGTAGATTCGGGCAAATGGAAATTTGTGATAAGTCCTTTTACTACCTTAAACTTATATCCGGGATAAATAAAAATCTGGGTATCTCCTTTTTGAGGTATGATATGTCCGCTTTCATCGCTTGAGCTTTCTACGACTCTTACAGAAGTAGTACCCACGCATATTACTCGCCTCCCCTCATCAAGAGCGTCATTGATAATCTTTGCATTTTCTTCGTCTACTTCATAATATTCGCTGTGCATTTTGTGTTTTAGCACATCGGTTTCTTTGACAGGTCTAAAAGTTCCAAGTCCTACATGCAGCAATACTTTTGCAATCTGCACTCCTTTTTCCTGCACCTTTTTAAGAAGTTCGGGTGTAAAATGAAGTCCTGCCGTAGGCGCCGCAGCCGAGCCGTTGATTTTGCTATAAACAGTCTGATATCTGTTTTTATCCTCGAGTTTTTTTGTGATATAAGGAGGAAGTGGCATATTGCCTATTTCGTCAAGGATATTCTCAAACACTCCGTCAAACTCAAATTTCACGGTGCGAATACCCTCTTCGCCATATCCTACAATCTCGCCTTGCATTTTGCCAAAATCAAGTCTTGTGCCGATTTTTAGTTTTTTTGCGGGACGAGTAATACACTCCCATTTGTCATAATCGAGTCTTTTGAGAAGCAAAACTTCGGTATTATGCTCGATTGTTTTTTCTGTACGGGGCAATCTTGTGGCAAATATTCTTGCAGGTATAACTTTTGTATTGTTTATGACAAGGACATCGCCTTTTTTAAGATAATCGCACAAATCATAAAAATGCTTGTGCTCTATTTGTCCGTTTTCTTTATGATAGACCAACATTCTCGAAGAATCTCTAGGCTCGACAGGAGTCTGAGCTATCAATTCTTTGGGAAGGTCATAATAAAAATCGCTGGTATTCATTCTGTCTTTTCCTCATCATCGAGCATAGACATTTGTTCGTATGCCGATTGCAATATCTTTCTTCCGAAATGCTTATAAGCATCGGGCAAACATACTCTGCCTCTAGGGGTGCGTGCGATAAATGTAATTTGCATGAGATAAGGCTCATATACATCTTCGATAGTGCCTGCATCTTCTCCTATCGATGCGGCAAGAGTATCAAGTCCTACGGGACCGCCATTGAATTTATCTATAATGGTCAAAATAAGCTTTCTGTCGATTGAATCAAGTCCCAACTTATCTATTTCCATTTTGCTAAGAGCATGGTCAGCCACTTTTGCGTCTATGACGCCGTTGCCCATAACTTCGCTATAATCCCTCACTCTCTTCAAAATTCTGTTGGCAATTCTGGGAGTACCTCTGCTTCGTCTTGCAATTTCAAATGCTCCGTCTTCAGTAATTTCTACATTCAAAAGTCCTGCACTTCTTTTGACAATCTTTGCAAGTTCTTCTGGAGTGTACATTTCCAATCTGCAATTCACTCCGAATCTGTCTCTCAAAGGAGATGTGAGCATACCTGCTTTTGTAGTAGCTCCTATCAAAGTGAACTTTGGCAAAGATAGTCTTATGCTTCTTGCACTAGGTCCCTTGCCTACCATAAAGTCAAGTGCATAATCTTCCATTGCAGGATACAAGACTTCTTCTACATTTCTGTTGAGTCTGTGAATTTCATCGATAAAAAGCACATCTTTTTCATTGAGATTTGTGAGAATAGCCGCCAAGTCAGCCGCTTTTTCTATCGCAGGTCCCGATGTGATTCTGATTTGGCTGTTCATTTCTCCTGCAATGATATGAGCAAGCGTGGTCTTTCCTAGTCCGGGAGGTCCATACAAAAGCACATGGTCGAGAGCTTCGTCTCTTGCTACCGCAGCTTTGATATAGATTTCCAGATTTTCTTTTATTTTTTCCTGTCCTACATAGTCCGCCATTGTCTTTGGTCTAAGCGTATTTTCGTTTTCGCTGTCGCCAAGACCTTCCATAGAGGACATAAAACGCTCTTCGTCTTCAAATTCCATTATCTGTCAAAGCTCCTTAATGCTATTGTAATGATATCTTCGAGTTTTGTACTCTTTTGTCTTGCTGTCGATACCGCTTTGATTGCTTCTGTCTTGGATATGCCGAGACTTACCAAAGCAAGGACAGCATCATTTGTAATATCGTCTTTAGGCTGAACGCTTCCTTCAAGCAATCCGAAGAAAGAATCTTCTTCCTGACTTTCCAAATCTATCTTTTCTTTTAATTCGAGTATTATTCTTTCTGCCGTTTTTTTGCCTATACCCTTGACTTTTGCCAAAGTACGCACATCGCTATTTACTATACAAATTGCCAATCTTTGCAAATCTATGCCTGACAAAATCTGCAAAGCAATCTTAGGTCCTACACCGCTTATGCTTATAAGATTTATAAACATAGCCTTTTCTTCTTTTGTGGCAAATCCGAAAAGTCTCAAAGCGTCTTCTTGAACATGCAAATATGTAAAAGCGGTTACGATTTCGCCCTTTTTAGCAAATTTTGCAAGAGTATTTGCCGATACTCCGAGGTCATAACCTATACCGTTGTTTTCAAGTACGAGTCTTCCCTCTTCATAAAAAACTACTTTTCCCGTAATAGAATAATACATAAAATTTCCTTATTTTTTGATACGACAATTCTTAAAATTCTATGGTCGTATATGTATGGACTTTCACAACGATATTTTATTGACAAAGTCAATAATGTATTATCGAATAGAAAAGAGTCCTCCCAATCTCGCCGTCTGGGCATGAGTAAGAGCCACCGCAAGACCGTCCGCCGCATCATCGGGCTTTGGAACCGCTTTAAGATTGAGAAGTCTTGCAACCATAAACTGAATTTGTTTTTTCTCCGCTTTGCCATAACCCGTAAGAGCTTGTTTTATCTGCAAAGGCGTGTATTCAAACATTTTAAGTCCTTTTTGTTTGCAAGCAAGCAATACTACTCCTCTTGCCTGAGCGACATTTATACCCGTAGTGGTATTGGTATTGAAAAACAATTCTTCGATAGCAATGCAATCGGGATTATATTTTTCTATAAGTCCCAGCATACCCTCATAGATTTTTTCAAGTCGTGTAGGTACGCTGTCCTCTTTGGGAGTATTTATCACTCCATAATCGATAACGCTGCTATTACCTTTTAAAGTATTTATCACACCATAACCCACTATCGCAAGTCCTGGATCTATGCCGAGTATAACCATTATTTTCTTACTTGTCCCTGACCTTTTACGAGATATTTTTCACTCGTAAGCTGTTCTAGTCCCAAAGGACCTCTTGCGTGAAGTTTTTGAGTGGAAATGCCGATTTCTGCACCAAAACCGAACTCAAAGCCGTCTGTAAATCTTGTAGAAGTGTTTGTATATACACAGCCGCTGTCTACCATTTTATTAAAAGTATCGATGATGCTCTGATTGTTTGATATGATAGCTTCGCTGTGCTTTGTGCTGTTGGCATTTATTCTGTCGATAGCTTCTTTATAGTCATTTACTACATAAATCGTAAGAATATAATCGTTTTTTTCTGTCTTATAATCTTCTTCTGTCGCAGCGATTACTGAAGGAACGATTTTTCTTGTGTTCTCACAGCCCAAAACTTTGCAGTTGTTTTCCTGAAGTCTTGCTATCATTTTGGGCAAAAATTCCTCAGCAATATCCTTATCTACCAAAAGCTGTTCGCATGCGTTGCAGGTAGAAGGTCTTTGCATCTTTGCATTATAGACGATATCTTCTGCCATCTTCAAATCGGCAGTCTTTTCTACATAGACATGACAATTTCCGCCTGACGAAGCGATGACGGGAATCTGTGAGTTTGTGAGAATAAACTTCTTGAGATTCTCGCTGCCTCTAGGGATAATAACATCGATATATTTTGATTGCTGCAAAAGTTCATAGGTAGTTTCTCTTGACACATCGTCCACAAAACCTACTATGTCTTTGTCATAGCCGTTTTCTTCGAGAGCTTTTTGAATAATATTGAACAATGCTCTGTTTGAATTGATAGCTTCTTTTCCGCCTTTGAGTATTACGCAGTTTCCTGATTTAATACAAAGACTTGCCACATCTATCGTGACATTAGGACGAGATTCATAAATTACCGCAATTACTCCCAAAGGAGCTCTCACTTTTTTGAATTCAAGTCCGTTGGGTGTAGTCCAAGTATTTACTACTTTGCCCACAGGATCTTCCAAAGAAGCCACTTGTCTTACGCCTTCAGCCATAAGATTTATTCTGGCATCGGTCATGGTAAGTCTGTCTATCATGGCATTGGACAATACTCCCTGAGCATTGGCAATATCTATTGCGTTTTCCTTTTTTATGATTTCTTTGCTGTTTTCAATTTTTTCTGCAATAGCCAAAAGCATTTTGTTTTTGTCTTCATTTCCAAGCAAAGCGAGTTTGTATGAAGCATCTTTTGCTCTTTGGCATACTTCTTGCAAATTATTCATCTTCTTCATCCTCATCGAGTTCTGCATTGTGATAAGTATTCTGGACATCGTCATTGTCTTCGAGCATATCCAAAAGCTTTAATACCTTTGCCTGAGTTTCCTCATCAGGTTTTACGGTGTTGCTGGGGATTCTGTCTACTTCGGCAGACAAAATCTTGAGAGTCTTTTGTTTTTCGAGCTCTTCTCTTACCTGACCGAGAGAGTTTGCATCTGTATAAATTTCAAATACATCTTCATCTCTTGCGATATCTTCTGCTCCGCAATCGAGTGCAATCATCATAAGTTCGTCTTCATCCACGCCTTCGCCGTCTACGACAATCACGCCCTTTGTGTCAAACATGTATGATACACAACCTGTTGTACCCATAGAGCCGCCGCATTTGTCAAAAATGTGTCTGATATCGCCGGCTGTACGATTCTTGTTGTCTGTCAAAGTTTCTACGATGACAGCTACGCCGCCTGCGGCATAACCTTCATATACATTTTCTTCGTAGTTTACTGCACCGAGTTCTCCGCTGGCTTTTTTGATACCTCTTTCTATATTGTCATTGGGCATATTGTTTGCCTTTGCCTTTGCGATTACATCTCTCAATCTTGAATTGGAATTGGGATCGGGACCGCCTTGTTTTACGGCAACTGCTATTTCTCTGCCTATCTTGGTAAAAATACTTGCTCTTTTTGCATCGCTTTTACCTTTTTTATTTTTAATATTCGCCCATTTGCTATGTCCTGACATAACTACCTCCGATAAAAATTTTAAAATTTACAAATATTTACATAAGTATTTTATATTATTTATAAGAATTTGGCAAGTGTTTTGACAAAGCATTAATATCCTTAGACACTACAATATTTTATTAAGAAAAAATGCGGACGCATTTGTCCGCATTTTTTCTGAACTTGATAATTATAAACTCAATATCGTTTTTCTATCATTGTCTGTCGAGATATGCTTGAAGTATGATTGTAGCGGCAATCTTGTCGATGACTTTTTTTCTTTTGTCTCTTCTCATTCCGCTGTCTATGAGCATCTCTTCTGCCACAACCGTAGTGAGTCTTTCGTCCTCATAGTCTATTTTTGCTTGAATTCTCTCAGCGAGTGCATTTGCAAAATCATAAGTCTTTTGGACTCTGTCTCCTTTTGTACCATCCATATTGAGAGGCAAACCGAAAACCACCACATCGATTTTGAATTGATTGACAAGGTCAACAATATGTTGCAAATCTCTTTCGATATCTGTTCGCTGATAAGTCTCATAGCCGCTTGCTATGATTCCGCTTTCGCTGATTGCTATACCCGTACGGCTGTCGCCTAAATCTATTGCTAAATACTTCATACTAAGATTATCCTAGAGGAGAGCTTTTTTGTCAAGCAAATTATCATTCTATCTCTTCAAAGAGTCTTTCGACATTATCTTTTGTCTTTGCTTTGATTGCAAAATAATATATAAGGCTAATGCTTATGGTGACTACCATATAAATAGCCGATACTGCATATTTGTTGAGATTTATTACTGTAAAGACAAACGAAACAATCATCGCTACTACACCGCCGAGTCCGCTTACGAGCATAGGGAATAATGTAGCCAAATTGTTGTTTGTAATCTCTACGATATTTTTCCAATGCACTTTAGGTCTTTTGAGGTCCCTATAAACAGAATATCTGTTGATAGCCGACAAATAGATAATATTGCTGACAAGTATTGCGACAAAATCTATAATCGTACCGCTACCTGTAAGCATAAATGCTATTGACGACAAAACTATCATGACTATGGAAAGACAATTCGATACTTTAATCTTTACATCGACAATTTTGTTGAGGTCGACAGGATAAGTCTTGAGCATGAATATGCCCTCTCCTTCTCTCGATATCGCTATCGAAGCAGCTACGCTGCTCGCTCCCATGAGTTTTATCATAAGTTCGGCAATACCCACCGCTATAAATCCCGCATTGACAGATTCCGCTGCCGAGGCTCCGTTTATTTTTCCTAAGAAAAATACAAGAATCGGGGGCAAAAGCGTCATCATGCCTATCTGAATAAACAAAGTGGTATTTTTGAAAATACTCTTGAATTCTCTTTTCATAAGAGCTTTTGACGCGTCCAGCTGCACTACGGGTGCATTTGATTTTTTGACGGATACCGCCGCTCCGCTCTCCAACAAATTTGAAGTAAGTCTTTTGTATAAAAGTCCCGCAAGAAGCGTACCTATAAGAGCAAATCCTGCTACAATACCAAAAAATGCCATGGCATAGCCAAAACTTGACAATGATATGTCGCTTATCATCGACTTTGCCAAGAAATAGGTATGGAATGAATATCGACCTACTTTGCTGAATGCAGGCAAAATGCTTGCATAAATGTCAGACGCACTTACCTCTTCTCCGTCAGTTGTCGCATCGCCGCTGTTTTCTATATCTCCGCTTTGAGAGTCTCCGCTAGGGATATTTTCTGCCGAATTTCCGCTGATCATGAGCATAGGCATATATATTGCCAAATAAATTGCCACGACAAAAATTATCACGACAATCGCACCAAATGTAGGATGCTTTTTGAAAAATTTCAAAATAAACATAAGCGGATATGAGAGCAATGCCACAAACAATATCGCCATCAAAGGCAATAAAAGAGTGGCTAGCAGCATCATTATAAAATATCCCGCACTCAAAGTCAGACCGCTGGCAATTATAGCCACCGCTCCCACGATGCACATCGGTATAATTATTACAGCAGAAAAAATCAGCTCATATATGAGAATTACTATAAGCTTTGCCCAAAAAATCGTGATGTTTTTTAATGGCAAAGTAAACAAAAACTCATTGTCTTTGCTAAAATACATTATATTTACATAGGCAAACAACCCTAAAAATACCGTTATTACCTGAGCTGACAGGAATATCGTAGACAATACTTCATCAAGATAATTCAGATTTACGGCTTCTTTGATGAGGCCGTATGCCCCCACCACTCCCAACACGACAGGAATACCCAGACATACTACCAAAGCTACCACTGTGATAATATATTTTCTTTTTTCCTTTTCATCGGCAAAAGTAGGTTTGAGTGTATTTTTTATGAGCTGTTTTGTTAAACAGGCAAAAGAATTCATAAACTCACCTCTTATTCCGTAAATTCGTCTTCGCTTTCGTTGTTTTCAGAAAACTGTATGGTTTCTTTATCGTTTTGAGTAACTGATATAAAGAAATCTTCAAGGCTGTTTTCTCTGTCTTTTGCTCTGATTTCTTCCATGCTTCCGCTTATGAGAAGATGACCTTTGTCGATAATAGCAACTTTATCGCAAAGTTTTTCCACTACTTCTATTATGTGAGAAGAGAAAAATACGCTGTTTCCCTCTTTGCAATGCTCTTTCATAAGCTCTTTAAGATTATATGCCGACATAGGGTCAAGTCCCGTCAAAGGTTCGTCAAGTATCCAAAGCTTGGGATTGTGAATCAATGCTCCTATTACACATACTTTTTGTTTCATACCATGAGAAAAACTGCTCAAAGGTTTGTTCTGCGAATCAGTCAAAGAAAACAATTCGAGATATTTTTTGCTTCTCTCTTTTCTATCGTTGACTCCTACTCCGTATATATCAGCCATAAAATTGATATATTCGTTTGCCGTCATGCTTTCATACAAAAAATGATTATCCGGCACATAACCGATATTTTTCTTTGCTTCCACAGGATTGTCATGCAGATTGTATCCGCATATATTTATGCTGCCCTCTTTGTATGGCAAAGCTCCCGTAATACATTTTATAGTAGTACTTTTACCGGCACCGTTTGGTCCCAAGAATGCATACAGTTCGCCCTCTTTTACTTCAAATGATAAGTCTTTTACAGAATAATTTTCGTTTCCTCTGTATTTTTTGCTTAAATTGTTTATGCTTAAAATTGAATTTGACATATTTACTCCTTTTTAGGATTAGTATACATTGATTATACATAAAAACCAAACTCAAATCAATACCTCTATATTGCAATTAATAATATTTTCTTGCAAAACTTACAAAAAAAAAGAGCGAATATCTATCCGCTCATCTTTATCTTTTGATTTTTACTACTATTCAGGTCTTTTGTTTTCTTGTTTGTTTGCCTTGATTTCTTTTGCTCTTACAAGATATTTTTCAAATCCGTTCTGAGAAGGAATATAAAATTTTTCGCTCTTCAATGAATCAGGCAAATATTGTTGGTCTACCCAACCTCCGAAGTCGTGAGGATATTTATATCCTCCGATTTTTTGCACCTTATAATTTGCATCTCTAAGATACATAGGCACTACATCGTCTTTTTTCTCGGATACGATTTTTTCCACTGCGTATTTTGCGACTACCACACTGTTTGATTTTGGTGCTTCGCACACATAAATTATCGCATTAAACATAGGAATTTTGCCCTCAGGCAATCCTATATTCTGAAAAGCCGTCATTGCCGAAACGGCAACCACCAAAGCCTGAGGATCTGCCATGCCGACATCTTCACTGCTATGAACAATGAGTCTTCTGAATATGAGCATAGGGTCGCAACCTGCCTGAAGAAGTCTTTCTGCCCAATACAATGCAGCATCGCTGTCACTACCTCTTAAAGACTTGCAAAATGCAGAAATCATATCATAGTACATACTTTCGTCTATACTCATTGACTTCTTTTGAGAAGATTGCTCTGCGACAGTCAGATTGACATCTATCACGCCATCTTTATTCGGAGAAGTACTCATACAAGCAAGCTCTAAAGCATTGAGTGCATTCCTCAAATCGCCATCGCTCGCCCATACAAAATGATTGTATGCGTCATCGCTGACTTTCAGATTATAGTTTCCAAGTCCGTTTTCTTTGTCATTGACTGCTCTTATGAGAGTCTTTTTTATATCGTCATCGCTCAAAGGCTTGAATTCGAATATCCTGCATCTCGAGACAATAGCTCTTGTCATGGAGACAAAAGGATTTTCCGTGGTCGAACCTATAAAAATGATATCGCCCTTTTCTATTGCTTCGAGCATACAATCTGACTGAGCCTTGTTCCACCTGTGACACTCGTCAAGCAAAAGATATGTCTTTATGCCATATCTTTCTTTTTCATTTTTTGCATCCTCGATGATTTTTTTTGCATCGGATATGCCTGACGATACAGCATTGAGCTGTACAAAATTTGAATGAGTAGTGTTGGCAATAATATGAGCAAGAGTGGTCTTTCCACAGCCGGGAGGACCATAAAAAATACAACTTCCCAAAGTATCCGTCAATATTGCTCTTCTCAAAAGACTGTTTTTGCCGACAATATGACTTTGACCTACAAATTCGTCAAGCGTCTTTGGTCTCATTCTTTGTGCCAAAGGGGCATTATCCTTGTTGATAATATCAAATAAATCCATAATTTGATTATATCCTTTTATACCCCTTCAAGTCAATGATATTTATCCAATAATATTTATCTGAAAGATACTATTATTTCGCATTTTCCTTTGTCTTCCTGAAGTTTTAGCGACATGTCGCCCTTAAAGCAAATTCCGTCCGACTTTATGAGATTTTCTCTTCCTTTTGAAAAAAGTATGTTGTATATAGTACCTTTATATCTGTATACGAGTTTTGTACCTTCCCAATCTCTTAACTTTGGTTTTGAAAATACAATACAGTTTTCTATAATGCTTATACCAAGAAAATCTTTTATAATAGTATCATACAATATCGATGCCGAGCCAGTGTACCAGCTCCACCCCATTCTGCCATAATTGTCTTTGTTGGTATAAATATCGCCGGCAAGCACATAAGGTTCGCCCATATAAGAGCTGACAAGATTTGATTTTTGTCCTCTTGAAATAGGATTGAGCATATTGAGCAAATCGTTGCAATCCAGCTCTACTCCGTCTTTTACAATTTTTTCGTCAAGCATCGCCAAAGCTTTTACATACCATACAGAAGCATGAGTATATTGTCCTCCGTTTTCTCTTACGCCTTCGGGATAGGAGGATATATAGCCGTAATAATGTTGTTTTGTCTGAGGCGGATACAACAATTTTATTATATTGTATTCGTTGTCTATCAACAAGCTTACCTTTTTCAATGCACTTCTTTGATTTTGCTTGGACGATATATTTGCAATGACGCTCCAGCTCTGACACAATATATCATACATAAAATGAGGACAATTTTGAGTGCCAAGCAGCTCTCCGTCATCTGTAGTCGCTCTCATAAAATATCCGTCTTTGAAAGCTTTATCCAATGCTTTTTGAAGTCTTTCTATGTGAGTAAGATACTCTCTTCTTTGTTCAAAATCGACATATTTCAAGAATTTTCTCAAGACATAGACGCAAAACATACTAAGCCATATGCTTTCGCCTTTTTCTCTCATACCGATTTCGTTGATAGCATCGTTCCAATCTCCACCACCTATCAACAATAATCCGTTTTGTCCATATTTTAAAGTGCTGTCAATCGCCCTTTTGATATGATTAAATACGCTTTCGCCCATTTTGCTGATTTGAGGCACTTCGAGCCTTGATTCTTCCTGAGGATTCAATGGCGAAGATATAAGATATTTTACTCTTTCTTCAAGCAATGACTTATCTCCCGTATGCTCCACATACTCAAATACCAAAAGCGGCAAAAACAACTTGTCATCGCTGATTTGCGTCCTCACTCCGAATCTTTGAGGGTGCCACCAATGCTGTACATCTCCTTCGAGATATTGATGCTCTGCACAAAGCAAGATATGATTTCTCACTCTTTTGCTGTCCATATAAAGCATTGTGAGATTGTCCTGAAGCTGATCTCTGAATCCTATTGCTCCGCCTGCTTGATAATATCCGCACTTTCCGTTTATTCTCGAAGACACGACTTGATAAGGCAACCATTTGTTGAACAAAAGATTGAGATTTTTGTCTTTTGAACATAGTTCAAACTTGTTGAGCTCTTTGAATTCACACAATGTTTCCTCTATATAATCATTTATTCTCGTCATATCGATTTTTGATATAAAATCATAGCTGTTGCTGATTAATATCGACAATTCGGATATTTTTTTGTCGCCGACTTTTATTCTTATCGCATGAGAAGGCTCATAATGATTTGATTTCGTTTCGCTAAGTCTTATGTCATTGTATATTCCATAAAGATTGGACTTATCCCACAACAAATCGCTCGGCTTGTTTGTGCGGATATAAACGATTTTGTTGTTCAGAGCATTTGTGATTTTTATCGTATGCGAATCTATCTGTTCGTCAAAGAGCATATCGAGTCTCGGCAAATCTCCGAGCATTGCATTCAGTCTGAATATTATCTCCCTTTGACTTTTTGAAGATTTTGACAAATTTATATTGATTGCTTTTGCTTTGCCTTTTGAAATTATGCTTTCAGTGAGCTCATACTCTATACCGTTGATGTTCCCTCTAAAAGTAGTTTTTCCTACAGAATGTTTGACAAAACCGCCTTTTACAAGCCTGTTTATTCTTATCAAAGACTTATCGAATAGATAAATTTCTTCGCACGGATTATCATATATAGGATTGTTTTCCCATATGCTCGCACGAGATAGATTGCTGTTTTCAAAATAATCAAATCCGCCACCGTTTGTAGTGATTACAAAACCGCCATATTCGCCGCATATTACATTCGAATAAGGAAGCAATGGCGATTTTTTTATTATATAATCTCCGTTTTTGTCAAATCCGCCATCTCCGCATTCTCTTTCTATTTCTGCATTGCAATATCCATACAAAATATTGTTTTGAACACTGTTTTTTATATCGTCAAGTTTTGGCAGAACAATGTTCAGTTCTGATGTGATTTTTTCTCCTTTCTTAGGTTTTTCGTCAATGACGATAAAAGCATTGAGCTTTATCAAGTCCAAAGTGCTTTGCTCTACTCCGTTTGTCTCCAAAAATTTTATTTGTTGAAGCTTTAGTATATCTCCTACTCCCGTTATGTCGACAAAGGATTTCAGCATACTCTGACTATCGCCTGTCTTTAATTCATAGGCGATTACAAGATTGAATTTTACAGATGCCATATTGAGATAAATTGTAGTATAGACAATATTTTTCAGCATATCGTCCTGATTGTAATAGACAAAATATATATATTTTGTGTTTTTATCCAATCCCATAGGAAGCACATCCTGATAGTTGTTGCCTATCTCAACTAGTTGTTGTCTGTCATATTTTTTGTACAAGACATTTGTACCTATTCTGCAAATCAAATCGCTTATTTTATCGTTGATTTGATACTTATAGGTCTTCGACAAAAGCGTGAGCCTTGCACTTTCGTATGCATATTTTACAAAATCTTGCTTTTTGCATTCGCTGAGTGAGCTTTTCAGCGAATTGATATCTGTATCAAAAAACTTTATACAATAAATATCCTTTGAAGAATATGGTGCTATCTCTACTTCTCCTACAAATCCTAGACACGCATTGAGGACATCGCCTATACTTACCGACTTAGCTTCTTTATTATCGAATATTATAGGATTTTCAAATCCTCTTTCTCGTCCTATAAAGTTGCGAATATTGCTCTCGTATCTTATCTTGTCAGCTCCCAATACCGTCAACGAAGAATAGCAATCTCCCAAAAATTGTCTCGATTGTCTTCTTGCTATCAAAGAATCCAATGACAGACAATATGAAGTCGAAACAAACATATCGGCAAAAGCAGGATGAGCAAATGCTCCGCCAAAATCTGCCAATGCTATATCCTCGCAAAAACCGCACATATATTTTTTCGTATAATTTTCTTTGTTGTATATTGTAATTTTTCTTATTTCGCAATTTGAATTTTGCGGAATATATACAGTCATCTTGCAATTTTTGTCAAGATTTTCAAATACGCTTTCATAAGGTCTGAAAGAAAATGTGCATCTGTCTCTTCTGAAAGGGGCAAAAGTGGGAGAATAAAGCTCTTTATCGTCTTTTATATAGAAAAATCCTCCCTGATTTTTGTACGGATCGCCC
Organism: uncultured Christensenellaceae bacterium; assembly: GCA_944381365.1. Taxonomy (GTDB): domain Bacteria; phylum Bacillota; class Clostridia; order Christensenellales; family UBA3700; genus RACS-045. Next base: position 162,251 of record CALWKW010000001.1, read on the forward strand.
AAAAATCTGTTGAGATATTTGCCTTTTGAAAAACAATATCCGTTTCCAAACGAATCCGTAACAGATGAAAAATGTCCGTTTGACATAACATTGACGATAGGAAAGCCTTTGCACTCTCCGCCGTATTGATAGCAATTCTCTTTTGCTTCTTCATACACAAAATCGCTTTTTTGTGCATTTTTTGTCTTGTATTCAGGCATTTTTGTTTCTAAAAGCAACTTCCCGCTCTGCATGCTTTCATCACTCATAAAAAGTCGTACAAAATAGTCGTCATACAACACATTGATTATACTGCACAATGTCATGCCCTGATGATGCGACATAAGACTTGCCACAATATCTTCTCCCTTTGTCATATCCAAAGCTTCATACATACCCATAGAAGAAAGCATTTTTTTGTCGATAAGGCTGCGAATGTTTTCCATAGACTCTTTTGGTGCATACTTTAGTGACAGCATTGTAGAATAAGGACTTATGACGCATCTGTCATCAGCTGACCTAAGACTTAAAGTGCCGATACCGAATGCTTTATATTTGTAATGATTGTCTTCATTGAATTCGTAATAACCGCTTTCGCTTATACCCCAAAGTTTGTTGCACTTTGTATTTATCATTATCTTTACCGCATTTTTTATGCTTTTTGTCAAAAGACTTCCCTCACAATCTGACAAGAATATCTGAGGCATGAGATATTCAAATGCCGTACCTGACCATGACACGAGAGTATTGCCCTTTATGTTTACGATATTTTTTGCAAGACCTTCCCAATATTTTGTATCGCTTCTAAGACAACTTGCCACATAACAAAGAATTCTCGATTCGCTTGCAAGCATGTCATAGTGTCCTTTAAATTTATTATCCTGTCGATTATATCCGATAAAAAACTTTCCTTTTTCGCTATCAAACAATTTGTCAAAATCCACCTCATCCAGCATATCGCAAATTCTTGAATATAATTTCAAATCATAATCTTTTACGAATTGCTTTGCCACAACAAGGCATGCCAAAAAATTGCCGCTGTCCACGCTTGACACAAAATACGGCGGCAAAGCTTCGTGCGTAGCTAAAGAATACCAATTATAAAGATGTCCGTGATATTTTTTAAGACTTTCGATAAGCTCGATTGACTTTTCTAAATCAGCCACACATTCTTCTATCGATTTTCTGCCGATTTTATATTCCGCTATATGCGACAACAAAGCAAATCCTATATTTGTGGGCGAAGTAAAATTGTTGGCTTGTTTGTTGGGAAAAGCCTGATAATTATCACATATAAGACAATTTTCCTGCAAATTGCTCTCAAAATATCTTGAAGTCTTTTCTGCAATGCTTTTTAAAAGCTTTTTATCGCTTTCACTGAGTTCTATACTTTTTTGAGTAGATTTATATGTGAAATACAACGCATTTGCAAATAGTACAAATATACCCGCATATACCAATACCGCTATATCAAAAAATGCTATTGCTATCAATACCATTACAAACACAGACGGAAAAATTATCGCAATATGATTTTTGAAAGTTCCTGCTTTTTGCGAAGAATAAAATGTCTTCCAATCAAGCAAATTTTTTCTTGCGAATACAGCCTTAAAAATCGTCTTTAGCCAAAGCCATACAGAGCTTAAGGCAAAAAAAGGAAACATTATAAAATCATATATAGTGCAAGCAATCTCTTTTGACAATGCTTTCAACACATATCTCATTCTTTTGTCTTTGTTCAAAGAATTGAGACATAATCCGTATCTTATGAGATATACGCCTATAAAAGTTATGCCAAACGGCAACAGGAGCATTAGATTTTTTGTCCATAATAGAGCAATCAACAATACAAAATTCAATACAGGAAGTATTGTCTTTAGGATATTGTATGAAATCACATATTTATAAAAAGGTTGTTGCACTTTTTTAGAAAAGACATAAGGCATAAGAAGTATATCTCCCCTTTGCCATCTGTTTTCTCTCATAATATGACTTGCAAAATTTTTGGGAGCATCTTCATAGGTAGGAATAGCCAAACTTCCCGTAGACAAAATCGCTCCTTCAATGATGTCGTGACTCAATACTCTGTTTTCAGGCAAAGCATTATCCAAAGCCGAATAATAATCCTTCAGTCTGTATATACCTTTTCCGCAATAAATACTGTGAGCGGATATTTTATAGTAAAAATCTCCATAAAAACAATATGAATCCACTCCGCTGTTTTCCATATACTGCTTTGACCAAATCGTAGACAAAGACGACATTCTGTATTTTGCATCGAATGTCATAAGAGAATACTTTTTGTTCAAGGGATGAAGCATTGTATTTACGGCCTGACTCAATGCTCCCGGCATGAGAATATTGTCATCATCCAAAAGCACTACAAATTCTGGTGTTTTTTGAATTTTTTGCACATAGAAAAAAGATGAAAAATCATTGTTTGTCAATGCACGATTCAAGGCATTGATTGCTCCTCTTTTTCTCTCATAAGCCACCCATTTTTTGCCGTTATAGGTTCGTTTTCTGACAAATACATTAATATTTGAGTATTCTCTCAAAGTCTCAAAAGCATCGATTATTTCTTCGTCATTTTCGGATACTTCCTTATCTGACGACTTTAAGTCTACAAGAAGCGAATACTCTATCATTTTGTCTTTGTCGGACGCAGACAAAGCGATAATTTTTTTGCAAGCTTGTATTGCCTGCTCTTTGTCGCAAATGTATTCGCTCACAACACACAATGTTCTTCCCTCTTCGGGAATAGAAGCAAAATTCATTCTAGCCACATTTCTCGATGGCAAAATATGATCTATTATTATACTAATAATAAATCTCGACAAGGGAACGCTCGCAAAGAAAGTGATTATTCCCGAAAATATCATCAAAAATGCATTGGGAAGAAAAACAAGCGTACTCAATGTAGTAAAGGCCAAACTAAGCAATGCCACTACGCTTGCATACAATCTCTGGTCCACTTTTGTAGTGGGCTTTTTGAGTACTTTCGGAGTGAAAGAATGCAAATAACCTTTTATGGCATATCTGTAATCATATATTATTTCTCCGAAATGCACATTGTATATTTTGGCAAGTTCTAAAGCCGTCTTTGCGACCGACCTTTCGCTCGCACCATACAATCTCGATAATGTTTCAATGGCGTTTATATATGCATATTGAGAGCACAAATCCATATTTCTGTATATCTCATCTTCTTGGAGTATGTCATATACAGCACAAAGTTTTATCACAAATTTGTCAGAAAAAATATCCCCCAGCTCTTTCAACGATTTTACGCAATTTGATATAATCACGCTGTTGTCTACAAGCTGATTTGAGAATGACAACTCGATATTATCGGGATTTATGTCATTGATTTTATAAAAATACTTTTCATCGAGAAGTTTTCCCGAATGTTTGAAATAATAAAGATATTCGTCATATTTGCACAATCTTTTTACGGGTTCGACATCATTTTGTGCATGATTTTTGAGTTTGTCGAGCAAGACTATTCTTTCGCAGACTTTTGCCATTCTTTCGATAAGAGCATAATCAAAAGCCTTCTTGAGATTCAATATCTCGTCATAATGCAAAGGCGTGTATCCGTTGAAGCCCTTTACTGCTCTTTTTATCACTTCTTTGTCTGTATTGCAATTTGACGAAGCTACGACAAATCTTGCCAGCTCTATTATTCTGACATTATTTTTTTTGTGCGTAAGTCTGGCAAAACTTTTGTAATCGCTTTGCTTTATGTCCAAAGTCACAGAATAAAAATTTTCATACAACCATCTTTCACATTCGTATAGTTGTATTTTTTCTGAGACTTTTTGCACTACGATTTTGTAGGCTTTTTTTATTTTCTTCAGATATTTTTCGATATTGGGAATATTTCCTACCACCTCACCGCTTCTGAGACTTATAGCAAGTCTTTTGATATTGTCATCGATATCCTTTTCGTTCATATCCGACAACATATCTTCTCTTCCTTTAGGTCTTTTCTGAAGAAGAATCAAAACCAATAAAATTATAAATAAAACAATAATTATAGCGTACAACATACCATTATTATTGACGCATAAAAATTCTTTAATCAAAAATAGGGATAATAAAAGCCTTTCTTTATAATACGATAAATATTAAAAAAAAATACACCTTAGAAGGTGTATAATTGGCAAGACAGTCTATAAGCCGAGTTCTGTATTTGACTATCATCTGTCTAGGCATATTGTTGCCAATATGCTCAAGCGATTTTACGACAAGCAGGCTACTTATAGTCGATTTCTCTTGCACCGAGTGGGGTTTACATGGCTCCCCGAGTCACCTCGGGGACGGTGAGCTCTTACCTCGCCTTTCCATCCTTACCTACAATGTAGGCGGTCTATTTCTGTTGCACTTTCCTTCAGGTCACCCTGACTGGTAATTAGCCAGCACTCTGCCTTGTGGTGCTCGGACTTTCCTCATACCTTACGGTCTGCGATAGTCTGGCTGTCTTGCTATGTGATTATAGCATAAGGATATTTTATTGTCAAATACACTTTCTAAAAGAAGATTTTTTCTCTTGTGAGATATGCCTTTAGTTTTGCCAAAACCTTGGTCTCTATTCTCGATACATACGACCTAGAGATATCAAAGTGTTTTGCCACTTGTTTTTGAGTCAAAGGCTCTTTCCCCTCAAGTCCGTATCTCATGGCGATTATCTTATATTCTCTGTCCGTAAGCTGAGTTTTTATGATTTCCATGAGTTTTTGTGTGGCAAATTTGTTTTCGATAAGTCCGATTACGCTTTCTTCGTCCTGTCCGATTAAGTCAATAAGCGTAACTTCATTGCCTTCTTTATCAAAACTTATCGGCTCATAAAGGGACTTATTGTTCATATTCTTTTTGTTGGCTCTTAAAGTCATGAGAATTTCGTTTTCTATACATCTTGCTGCATAGGTGGCAAATTGCGTGCCTTTGTCCTGAGAATAGCTGTTGAGAGCTTTGACAAGTCCTATCGAGCCTACACTTATAAGTTCGTCATTATCGTGAAAATTCGAATATTTTTTTACTATATGCACGACAAGTCGCATATTGTGTTTTGCAAGTTCTTCTTTGGCTTCTTTACTGCCTTTAAACATCTCTTCCAAAAGCTCTTTTTCTTTTTCAGGATCAAGGGGTTTTGGAAAAGCGTTTGTGTTTTGAATATATCCGCTAAAGAAAAATATATTGCTTAATATTGCCAAAAGTCCCGATAAAATCATAACGCACCTCTTAATTTGATACGCTAAATTTTATGCTGAATTTTGACAAAAAATTACAGAAAATATTATTTCTACATTATAATTAAAGTTGTAAATTATATAAAAAAACCGAATTAATATTACAATATATCAATTCGGTTCGTATTCAAAGTTTGATAATAAATATCATCTTTAATATTTATATTCTTTTGCCTAAATTATAAGGAAGAAATACAATATCCAGAAAATTGCTATTAGCAAAATCGCTAATGTAGAAATTATGCTACAAAGCTTTAAAATCTTTACATTTTCTTGAATTTGCTTAATGCCCTCTTTCAGCTCTTTGTATGATTGAGTATTTTTATCCACTTGAGTCTTATTGGTTTGAGAATTTTGAGATTGATTTTCTTTTAGTCTGTTTGTATTATTATCCATATAAATTTCTCCTTTGATTAATACAATACATTTAATTTTATAATTATAGTTTATCATAACATCTTGTTAAAATCAATACAATTATTTATAAGATGAAAAAAGATGCCAAAAGGCATCTTCTTTGTTATCATCAACAAAATATTGTTTATTTTTCGCTTGAATCGTTGTTTTTATCTTTCAATATAGTATTGATTTCGCTGAGCCAGCTTTCGATATCCTTGAATTCTCTATAAACCGCCGCAAATCTTACATAAGCTACTTCGTCTATCTTCTTCAAGCCTTCCATGACATACTCGCCTATTTGCTTGGAAGTGACTTCCTGAGAAAGATTGTTTGCGATTTTTCTCTCAATATCTTCTACAAGTTTGTCAATAAGCATCATAGGTACAGGACGCTTTTCGCATGCACGCAAAATACCAGCCTTGAGCTTGGATGCAGAAAATTGCTGACGACCACCGTTTTTCTTTACGACCATCACAGGTGTGGTCTCTATTGTCTCGTAAGTAGTAAATCTCTTACCGCAATTCATACATTCTCTTCTTCTTCGAATAGATGTACCCTCTTCGTTTTGTCTGCTATCTACGACTTTGCTGTCAAGACAACCGCAATAGCTGCACTTCATAAATCACCCTCCAATATATTAATATATTGCAAGATAATTATATTACAAATTTATTGTTTTGTCTACATTTTGATAGAATATTGTATTAATTGACCGATTTTATACAATATATTGATGTTTTCAAATTATCGGCAGGTATTGCAAGGCTTGCAAGAGCCTTGAACAGTCAAGTCGCCTTTGAGCTCTACAAGAATGGTATCTTCGCCGATTTTAACAATACATCTCCAAGGTATGTATATGCTGTCACCTGCCGAAAAGGATTTTATGAATTTTTTATCCCCCGGCACGATTATTCCGAGAATTTGTCCGTGAGAATTAAAATTGATATCTATGATATGTCCCAATCTTTTTCCGTCACATACATTTATCACTACTTTTTCTCTAAGTACACAAAAAGATAAATCTGCCATACTTTCCTCTCCGTACAATAATTTATGCACGAAAAAAGAAAGTATGACAGATTATGTCAAAAACACTCTTTTATTTTGCTGAGTGCATTTTTTTCAAGTCTGCTTACTTGAGCCTGAGATATACCCAATGATTGAGAAATTTCCATTTGAGTCTTTCCCGAATAATATCGCATTGTAAGCACATCTTTTTCTCTTTGAGGCAAAGCCTTTATGCCCTCTCTCAAAGCAAGGCTTGTGGACCATACTTCTTCATTCTGGGAACTGTCGGCAATCTGCTCCATCAAAAGCAAACCGTCTTCTCCGTCATTATATACGCATTCTTGCAAAGATACCGTCTCACTCACAGCATCGAGTGCACACACCACTTCTTTTAAAGGTATGTCAATTTCTTCGGCAATTTCAAGCATTGTGGGAGATGTGGCATTCTTTAATTCTAAAAGCTCTTTTGCTTTTAAAGCTTTGTATGCCGTATCCCTCATGCTTCTGCTTACTTTTATGCCCGTATTGTCTTTTATAAATCTTCTTATTTCACCGGATATCATCGGTACCGCATAGGTCGAAAATCTGACATTGAATTTGCTGTCAAAACCATCGATTGCTTTCATAAGTCCTACCATACCCGACTGAAACAAATCATCGCTGTTTGCCCTGTTTGAAAATCTTTGCACAATAGACAAAACAAGACGAATATTTGCAATGACGAGTTTGTCTTTTGCGTCTTTATCACCTTGTTTTGCTTTTATCAACAAGTCTTCGCACTCTTTTTGTTTGAGTTTTGGAAGGGAGTGAGTATCTATACCGTTTATTACAACTTTGTGCATAATTACCTCCGCTATGATATGTAAAAACGCAATTATGACAAAATAAAATATAAACAGTATTGTAGTTTAATGGTATTATTTGCAATAATTTGTAAATTATTCGTAGAAATTTATACCATTTTTGACATTTCTTTTTTGAGTTTGTTTATTACCTTCTTTTCAAGTCTCGATATATATGACTGAGAGATTCCAAACATATCGGCTATTTCCTTTTGAGTTTTTTGAGGCGAACCCAAAATTCCGAATCTTAATTTGACGATTTGCCTTTCTCTTGGCGGCAACTTATTGAAAGAGGCAATAAGTATGTCTTTTTCTACATCGCTTTCCAAATCTTTGTATATTACATCGCTTTCAGTGCCGAGGACATCTGAGAGCAAAAGCACATTCCCTTCTCCGTCAACATTCAAAGGTTCGTCCAAAGACAATTCGTTGCGAGTTTTTACGACCTTTCTCAAGTGCATCAAAATTTCATTTTCTATACACCTGCTTGCGTATGTGGCAAGTTTTATTTGTTTGCTGTCATCAAATGAATTTACGGCTTTGATAAGTCCGATAGTGCCCACCGATATCAAGTCTTCTATATCCACATTGGTATTTTCGAATTTTTTTGCAATATAGACCACAAGTCTTAAATTGTGCTCTATAAGCATTGTTCTGGCATTGCTGTCACCTTGAATGTATTTTGCCACAAGAAGTTTTTCTTCTTCAGGGTCCAAAGGCTCAGGCAAAGCCTCGCCTCCGCCGATGAAATCCACTGTTTTGTCGTCAATATTGAATATCTTTGACAAAAACCTTTTAATTTTTTCCCACATAGCTCCTCCAAACGCTATAAATCACAATGCAGAACGACTTTGTATTCTCCTTTTATACAATCGGATATCGCTGCCATAACTCCGTATATCTTGTCTTTTGTATTTTCTACCTCAAGATACTCCAATGGAAAAACTTTAAGCTTTTGTTCGCCTGATACGGTGTTTACTTTTGTATTGTCTTTTATATTTATAAGCTCATTGGGCTCATAAAGCTCCAATGCTACGCTTTTATCTATAATCACTGTGGGCTTATTGTGAAAATAAAGTTTGTTTCCGCTGTCAAAATAAGCCTTGCATTTTATTTTTTTGCCGTTTGCGGCAATAATTATCTCACTTTCAAAGCTGCTTTTTCGTTTTGCAAGCGTAATGTACTTATACAATAATTTATATAGACAAATCAGCACAATACCGCCTGTTCCTACATAAAATGGTACGAGAGACGCACTGACTTTTCCTGAATTGACGCTAAAAATATTTTCTATTCCCGATGTAATTCCTCCGAGAGCAAAAGTAAGAGCAAAAAATACCACACACAATACGATATATTTTTTTACCTTGCACTTTCCCGCAATGATTCCGACCATTACCATAGAAAGCAATATTTTCAATATAAATATATTGAGCCAATCATAAAGCGGCAATAATACTGCATACACGGTGCCTATTGCCGAGGACAAAAACACCGCCAATTTGTTTATTTTCCACCTTGTGAATTTGAGTGTCAATGTCAATACCAACGCATTTATGAGAAGGTTGTTTAGTACCACATATTCTATATACACCTGCATATACGCATTATAAAATATAATATATAAAAAAAAGTTCCAATCATGTCGAAAGGAACTTCTTTTGTATTGACATTTTTTGTTTGTTTCTCGATATCAAATTGACAAATCTTTTGATTTTTTTATCAAAAATCTAGGATATAGGTCTATAATCAAGAAAATTATTGATTATTTCTCTTTCCAAACAATCTCTTCATAAATGAAGGAGGTTCGGGGTTGTTGTCCTGTTGTTTGGGCAAAGAATCTATTCTTGTAGGCTGAACAGGTTGTTGTTGAGGCTGTCCCATGGGAGCAGGTCTTTGTCCCATCATAGGAGGAATATTCTGTTGAGGTTGACTATCATAAATACGAGGTCTTACGGGCTGTTGTTGTGCCATACCTGCAAAATTAGGTCTTACCTGTCCTTGAATTTGTCCGTTTTGTTGGATACCCTGCTGAGGATTGGGAATATTGTCTGCCTTACAACCTGTAGCAATCAAAGTGACAACGACTTTGTTTGTCATATTCTTATCAAAGCTGTGTCCGAATATATAAGTAACATCCTTTGAGATAAGACTAGAGATATAGTTGTTGGCATCTTCAAGTTCGCCGTTTGTTAGGTCATAACCTGTCTGAATACTGAAGATGATACCCGTAGCTCCTGCAATACTTGTGTTGAGAATATCAGCATTTGCTGCCATCTTAACAGCTTTGAGCATTCTGTCAGAAGAGCTGTCGCCTTCGCACTCGCCTATACCCATGTGTGAATATCCTTTGCCTTTCATAATCGTCTTGATATCTGCAAAATCAAGATTTACAAGACTAGGATAATTGATAAGGTCACTTATGCTCTTTATAGAGTTCTTAAGAATCTCGTTTGCTTTTGAATAAGCTTCTGTCATGAGAATATTCTTGTCATATTCAAGCAACTTCTGATTGGGTATAACAATAAGAGAATCGACATATTGTTTAAGTTTTTCAATACCTGCTTCCGCAACAGCCATTTTTCCTGCCTCAAATCTGAAAGGCTTTGTGACTATTGCTATAACAAGCATATCGGGATTGAGTTCTCTTGCAAGTTTTGCAATCACAGGAGAAGCTCCCGTACCTGTACCGCCACCCATTCCGGCAGCAATAAAAAGCAAATCGGTGTTTTCGAGCATATCCATCAAAGTCTTTCTGGATTCTTCAGCGGCTTTTTCGCCGATTTCGGGTTTTGCTCCCGCACCCTGACCTCTTGTAAGCTCTACACCTATCTGTATTCTTTTGTCTTCATCTACTTTTGACATATTGAGATGCTGGAGATCTGTATTGACTACATAAAAATCCACATCCGTAACACCAAAATCAATCATACTGTTGACAGCATTAGCACCGCAACCGCCTACGCCTACGACCTTTATTTTTGTAGCTGTCTGCAATTTGCACTCCTCAGGCATAATTCGTACCTCCGATTAACCAAATATTTTTTGTAATAAACTGTTTTTACTATTCATTTTGTCCGCAACTTCCAATGTCGCAAACGCTGAAACAAAATAAGGCTTGTCCCATCCTGCCGTATTGCCTTTGAGCAATTTTACTTCTTTTGCAAGCAAACGCTCAAAATATTTTGTCGCACCTCTTATCTCGCTCAATCCACCGCCTGTAAGATAAAAATTCGTAAGATAATTTATCGAACATACAGCATTGGAAGCATAATTCGTGCGAGAATTTGTGAGTTCGTCAATCTCTTTTATTTCATAAATGCACGCATTTACAAAATCCACAAGATTTTCTGCAATCTGACAATGCAACAAATTGTTTATATCACGAGCTTTGCACTCATATTGTACATTGCCTCTCATATATTGGTATGTGCTCATCTCATCGCTTTCTATATTGAGAGTAATCTGCGACAGCATTTGTTCGGCTGTCTCATAACCTACTCCGAGAGCCTGAGCCAAAGCATCAACCATAAAGCCATATCCGTAAGAAGCGGTCTTTTTGTATTTGATGCCGTCCCCTTTGACAAAAGCCAAAGTAGTGGAAGCATACCCCACATCTATGAGTATAGCACCGTTTATTCTAGATTCTTTGTCTATAAACTGAGTACCCTCAGCCCATACAGAATCTATAAACTTGACATATTTAAAACCTATCTTTGCCGCTATGTCGCAAACCGAATGAATAAATTCGTCTTTTAAGAAAATATACGACATATTTGCATAAATGCTTGCGGCACTTTCGCCAATAGGCGAAATGGTGTGCTCTTCTCCATCGAGAATATACTCGAGTGCTGACGAACACAATACGCTGTAATCAGCCACATTGAAGCTGTCAGCCTTGTTGTGAATATCTTTTATCATAGACTCGTTTATGGTTTTTTTCTTTTTGAGATTTGACAATAACCCGCTTGTCTTAATAAAAGTAAACTCTGACGGAACGGATACATACAAAGTCTTGCTTTTGAGATTATAATTGCTTTTCTTTATGACTTCGGCAATATAAGAAGGCAAAGAATCCTTGTCTACCCACTCGCCGTTGTAATAGCCTGGATATTGTACAGATGCAAAATTTTTGATGTTGAAATTATTGTCGGAGGATTTTTGTCCCACAACAAACACCAATTTTCCTGAACCTATATCCAATACAGCAATTTCTTCTCTCATAACTATATTATAATATTATAATATTATTAAGTCAATAAAAAATTAAAAATTAAAAAAATTATACAAAATATGTCTAAAAATTATTTTAAATAAAATTTCTGTCTTTTAATTCTCTACCCAAGTCCAGCCTTTTTTCTCGCCTTCAGAAATAAGAACGATTTTTCCGCCGGATTTGCTTGTCTCATTTGTATGCTCGAGATAATAGCCATAACAATTTATCATGCTTTCGTCAATATTAGAAGATATGGGAAGGCAGAATACCACTCCCGTGTTTGTAGTAAGCCAAATTTCCTCTTCTTTTACTTCAGTCTTTTTGATAAATGAATAAAATCTTGCATTGATAAACGAGCACTTCTCTGCTCCCTTTATCATATTGAGCAATGTTTCGGATTTTTCCAATACATATCCGATTTTGACATTTTGAGTGTCGACACCCTCAAGCTGACAAAGTTTTTGATCATTTTCGGTGACGATATCGATTACTTTCAATTCTCTGTCGAGTACGGCATATCTTCTGTCAGGCAAAAGCAAAGAAAATACTCCCGTTCTGTCCGTAACATATATGTAGACATTGTTTGGAAATTTTCTTTCTATCGACAAGACTTTGATTTTGGGAAAACTTATCTCGATATTTTGAATGGCGATACCTTCGTCTATGGCAAAAATATTATTTCCGCCTTTTATACCGCTCAATTTAATTATGTCTGACTTTTGCTGTTCGGTCAAAGTAATGTTGTTGGTAGTATTGACATTCACATTGCCTACGGCAAAAATAATGTACAACAATACTGCCAACAAAACTACTGTCGCTATTATACCGAAAATAATCAAAAGCCTTTTGTGCATCTTCAAGTCCTTCTTATGTGTGCTCCGAGGTCGCCCAATACTTTGGACATATCCTCATAACCCCTATCGATATGATGTATTTCTTTGACTATGGTCTGCCCTTTTGCCACAAGTCCTGCCAATACCAAAGAAGCTCCGCCCCTCAAATCTGTCGCAAGCACTTCTCCGCCGACAAGTTCTTTGACTCCTCTTATGACGGCTACTCTGCCTTTGATTGTGATATCGGCTCCCAACTTTTTGAGCTCGCTTGCAGTCTTGAATCTTGTCTCAAAAATATTTTCAACAATGACGCTCGTACCTTTGGATATCGACTGCATAGCCATAATCTGAGATTGCAGATCTGTGGGAAATCCGGGATAGTACATTGTTTCTATACAATCCAGACTTTTTTGTCTGCCTTTACTCTTTATAAGTATTCTATCATTTTTTATATATATTTTGCAAGTAGTTTTGGATAATTTAGATATAAGCGAAGATATATGTTCGCTGTTGACATTGACGAGTTCGACATTTCCGCCGCACATTGCCGCCGCTATAAGATATGTACCCGCCACTATTCTGTCGGGAATAGGAGTGTATTCTGTGCCGTGCAACTTGTCTACGCCCTCGATGACGATTACGCTGCTTCCCGCACCTTTTATCTTTGCCCCCATACAATTCAAGAATTTTTGAAGGTCGCAGATTTCCGGCTCTTTTGCACAATTTCTTATTACCGTTCGTCCTTTTATGAAGACAGCCGACATCATGAGATTTTCTGTGGCACCTACGCTCGGCAAATCCAATACGATATCGCCGCATTTGGTGTTTGCCGAATTGCAAAGTATATAGCCGCCCTGCTCCTGTATGTCAATCCCCAATTCTCTGAGTCCTGCGATATGTATATCGATTGGTCTCAATCCGATATCACATCCGCCGGGATAAGCCACTTTTGCTTGTTTGAGTCTTGACAACAACGAGCCCAACAAGAATATCGAAGATCTAAGCTCCTTTGCAATTCCTACGGGAATCTGAGCATTGGCTACATTTGAATTGTCGATTATGAGATCTCTTCCGTTTTTTATAATTTTGCTACCCAATCCTTCGAGTATTTTTATCATACTGTCGACATCGCTTATGTCAGGACAATCGTGCAAAACCACTATTTCATCTGTTAATATACTTGCTGCCATAAGAGGTAATATGCTGTTTTTTGCACCGCAGATATTTACCTGCCCCTCCAAAGGCAAGCCTCCGTCTATTATGTATTCTTTCATATTTCTCTCCTGTTGTAATGAGCTTGGTCAGATATAGACAGCCGAATAAGCTCTCAATACATTTTATGATTGAGCCAACTTTGTTGTGATTTTGCATCGATATTAGTCAAAATTCCAATGCTCGCCATAAAGCATACCAATGAGGTACCGCCATTGCTTACAAACGGAAGAGGCAGACCTGTGGGCGGAATACTTCCCGAAACTACCGCCACATTAAGGAGAGTTTGCACAGCGATTACAGAAGTGATGCCTACCGCAAGATATGTATCGAATCTCGTCTTTGCTTTGAGTGCGATTCTTATGCCGCAAACAGAGAGAAAAATAAATACCGTAAGAACGATTACGATTCCTACCCAGCCCAATTCTTCTCCTATAATCGAAAGAATAAAATCGCTTTCTGAAAAAGTGAGAAAGAGATATTTTTGTCTTGAATTGAAAAGACCTAGCCCAAACAATCCGCCGCTGCCCAAAGCATAGTATGACTGAATGAGCTGATATCCTTCCCCCAAAGGAGAAGCCCAAGGGTCGATAAATGCCATAAGTCTTTTGAGTCGGTATGGCTCTAAAAAGATAAGCCCCACAACTCCCGCAACCACAGGTATTGCCATAATTGCAAAATGCTTTGCTTTGCAACCTCCTGCAAACAGCATTATCACAACCATTATGCCCACGCACATTGTCACCGACATGTTTGGCTCGAGCATTATCAACAAGCACACTGCCGCTGTCGCCAAAAGAATGGGTATCATGTTTTTAAATGTCAAAGCACTCTTTTTGTCAAGACATCCCGCAATAAAAATTACCAATCCGAATTTTGCCAAATCTGACGGCTGAAAAGTAGTGAAACCGAGATTTATCCATCTTGTAGCACCATAATTTTCTACACCGAGTCCGGGGACAAATACTAATGCCAACAATACGCACGACAAAATAAGAATATATAATCTCAATTTTCTAAGTAGTTCAGTGCTTATAAAAGAAAAACCTGCCAAAGCGACCAAAGCGAATACCAATGCTATCGCCTGTTTTTTTACATAGTAAAAACTGTCGCCGAATTGCATACTCGCCGAATACGAGCTTGCACTATACTGCATTACAAGTCCGAAAACCGACAACAGCACAACACAAGCTATCACACAACTACCTTCCCAATTTAATTTTCTTTTCACGAATTTTCCCCTATCAAGAAATCAGGCTTTTGATAATCATATTAAAATGTTCGCCTCTTTCCTCATACCCCGAATATCTGTCAAAACTCGAAGTCGTGGGAGAAAACAAGATATTGCAAACTTTCTTTTCTTTTGCAAGTTCTACCGCTCTTTCCAAAGAAGATGTTATCTCAAAAGTATATTCGTGATATGACGGCAAAAAAGACATAATCGAATATACATTGTCTCCGGTAGCGACAATATGTTTGATATTTGAAGGAAGAGAAGCAAAAAAGCCGTCATAAGCTATGCCTTTATCATAGCCACCCACTATTAAAGCCGTATCTCCGTGCATAGAATTGCATGCTTTGAGAGTGCTGTCGATATTGGTGGCTTTTGAATCGTTGTAATAGTTTATGCCTTGGATATTTGCGACAAATTCGTTTCTGTATTTCGGAAGACTGAAAGATTTTATGCCATCGATAATATATGTATCCTCTATTCCTATGAGCTTGCAACAAAGCACCGCAGTCATGACATTATGATAATTGTATTCGCCTTTTATCGGCACTTCGTCCAAAGACATCAAAGGATAGACATTTCCTATATCTACCATGATTTTTCCATCCTCCAAAAAACTTCCTTTTACTTTATTCTTGGTACTTACAAAATAAACTTCTGAACTGACCATATCGCAAAAATCTCTTATGGTCTTATCATCGTAATTCAAAACGGCAAAATCTTCGCTTTTCTGATTTATAAAAATTTTGAATTTTGCCAATGTGTAATTATTAAAACTCTTGTGTCTTTCATAATGATCGGGAGTAATATTGAGACAAGCCGCCACATCGGGACAAAAATCCCTTATGCTTTCAAGCTGAAAAGAAGACACTTCAAGCACCGCTATGTCATCGCTCTCTATATTCAGCACATTATCGCAAAAAGATGTGCCGATATTTCCCAAAGTAAAAGCTTTTTTGTGGCTTTTGTTTATTATTTCTCCGATTAATTTTGTCGTTGTGGTCTTTCCGTTTGTTCCCGTAACGGCTATGATTTTGCCTTTGCAAAACTTATATCCTAATTCTATCTCTCCTATTACGGGCACTCCCAATCTTCTGGCATACCTTACAATCCTATGTTCTTCGTCTATACTAGGGCTTATCGCCACAAATTCTTTGTCGCCGACTATCTCAAAATCTGTAAGACTGCTTACATCCTCTACTTCTTTGTCATCTATATTCAAAGGAGTATCCGAATATACGCTGACTTTGTATCCGCTTTTTTTGAGAAGATTTACGGCACCCTTTCCGCTGATGCCATAACCCACTACCAATGCTTTTTTCACAAATCCTCCTATACGAGGACAGATATCAAAGCTACTCCGCTCATAAAGAATGTAATCAAAGCATAAAAGCCTGTAATTCTGTTCTCGTGCACACCTTTATATTCGAGATGATGATGATAAGGAGCTATGAGAAAAACTCTCTTTTTTCTTATCTTAAAACTCATCACCTGCACTATTACTGATATGCACGATACTATATACATTATGCCTATAAAGAGAATAATCAGAGGCTGAGAAGTAAACAAAGCTATCGATACCAATGCTCCCCCTACCGCAAGCGAACCTGTATCTCCCATGAATATTTTTGCAGGATAATTGTTTTGCCATAAAAAAGCAAGCATACCGCCGAGCATAGCTCCTACAAAATAATTCAAAGATTCTAGATGCTTTGCATAAAAAGTCTGCCCCATCTGATTGGCTTCATAGTATAAAGCATAGATTATGACTGCGAGAAACAAAAAATTCACTGACGAAGTTTTTGCCACAAGACCGTCAAGCCCGTCCGTAAGATTGACCGCATTAGTAGTGGCAATATACACAAAAAGACAAAGAGGGATATACCACCACTCCAAATCGATTGTTTTGTCAGTGAACGGCAAATTCACTACCGTACCGATAAAAAAATTCTTATAGCAATATATCGTGGCGATAACTGCTATACCCACTTGTCCGATGACTTTTTGATATGCTTTTAGTCCCATATTGTGGTGAGATTTTACTTTCAAAAAGTCATCCAAAAGTCCCACCAGTCCATAGCTCAATGTGATTGCCATAGCCACAATACCGCTTCTTTCTCCGCCTACATCGAATATAAGCGTGATAACAATCATCGGCAAAAGAAAAATGATGCCGCCCATCGTAGGCGTTCCGCTTTTCCCTTCGTGCTTGTCCACATATTCGAGAATAGGTTGTCCCGCTTTTAAAGCTCGCATAATTCTGATTATAAGAGGCGATATTATGAGTGCCGTCAAAAAAGCACTCAATATCGCCAATATCAATTTTACCCCGACCGTCATTTTTCCACCTCTCAACCAATCCAACGCAAGACTTCGTTCATATCACTATACGGAATCTTTGTGTTGTTTTCATCGATATAATTTTCACTGCCTTTTCCTGCAACAAATACCACATCGCCTTTGTCCGCCAATTCGACACCCAGCTTTATTGCCTTTGACCTGTCCAATTCGACATACAATTTTCCTTTGGGATTTACTCCTTGCAAAATATCTCCTGCGATACCTTCTCTGCTTTCTGTACGAGGATTGTCTGATGTAATAATAACGATATCGCTCATTTCGCTGGCAATCTTTCCCATTATCGGTCTTTTGCTGACATCTCTGTCGCCACCGCATCCGAATATCGTGATAATCTTTTTGTCAGTCATCTCTCTTCCCTCTTTGAGAAGATTGTAAATGCCGTCAGGCGTATGAGCAAAATCCACCACATAAGTAATATCGTCTTTTCTCACAACATTGAATCTTCCCTCTGGAGATTTGATTTTTCCTATCGTTTGCATTATTTGAGCATTAGTAAGTCCCACTCGCTTTGCCACCACAAGAGCGGACAATAGATTGTAAACATTGAATTTCCCATACAAATTGCAATGTATGTCCATTATGTCGTCAAGCACATTTGCCACAAAGCTTTCTCCCTCTTTTGTAGATGTGACATTTATCGCAAAAGCATCGCTGGGATTTTCAAGGCCGTAAGTGATTATCGGCAGCTTTTCTTCGCTGACGATTTCAAATCCCAATCTGTCGTCCACATTCACGATAGCGAGTTTTGTATTTTTTTTGTCAAAATAACTCTTCTTGCATTTTGCATATTCATCCATATTTCCGAAAAAGTCCAGATGATCCTGTGAAAGATTTGTAAAAACCGTCATTTCGCTTAATACCCCGTAGAGCTTTTCGAGATATATGGCATGAGCAGACAATTCCATTACCACATACTCCATTCCCGAATCGAGCATTTCTCTGAACAATCCGTGCAACATTGAAGGGTCTGGAGTGGTAAGACTTGAAGCTATTCTCTTGTCTGAATATTCATAATACATCGTGCCTATAAGACCGCAATTTATTCTGTTTTGCTGAAGCAACTCTTTTATAAGATAAGCGGTGGTCGATTTGCCGTTTGTTCCCACGACAGTAATTATTTTGAGTTTATCGGCAGGATTGCCAAAATAATTTGCCGACATCATGCTGTATGCTTTGCGTGTATCATCGACTTTGATTACAGTCACAAGCGGATTTTGATAGTCATTGTTGCACACTATCGCCTTAGCACCTCTTGCTACGGCTTCGTTTGCAAAATTATGGCCGTCTGCCCTGACGCCCGACAAACATATAAAACAATCGCCTTCCTCTACTTCTTGCGAATTGATTCGTATGTTGTTTATATCCTTGTTTATATCACCGTATACAGATATGACATTACAATTTTTGACCAATCTTTCCAATAGCATATTCTTTTACCTCGCCGTCTTACCGACTTGCTCCTTATTATTTATATTAATAATGCATATATGTTATGTCTTTTTCCTTCATAATACAATAGCTTTAACAATCTTCGACATTATCGTATCGTATTACAAATAATTATCATTTTTAAATGTTATAGCATCGCAAAATACGGCATTATTCCCCTTATTTTGATTGACTATTTTGCATTAAAATATACCACCTGATTATTCCTTACATTTTGCCCTGCGACAGGAAATTGATAGAATACTTTTCCTTTTTCTCCTACAAATTCATAATCGAGTCCTGCTTTTTTGAGTTCGACAATGGCATCGGCAATACTCATATCCATGATATTGGGCATTATCACTTCTTCATAGCCCTGTTCATCCTTATCCGAATATACGGGAGCAATGTTTTTATAGTTGAAAATACTCGAAAAAATCTGCCCGACATAAGGTGCCGCTACTATACTTCCGTAATATACATATCCTTGCGGTTCATCTACCAACATAAGACACACCAAAGTATCGTCTCCCACATCGCTGAAACCTATAAATGAAGATATATATTTTCCAGAAGCTATCGCACCGTTTTCGTATTTTTGAGCTGTTCCCGTCTTTCCGCCGATATTATAACCGGGGACATAAGCATTTTTTCCGCTGCCCTCCGATACTACGCTGTAAAGATATTCTTTAAGAGTCTTGCTCGTACTTTCGCTTATAGTCTTGTTTTTTATTTCTGCGACATGCGAATATGCTATGTTGCCGTTGATATCTTTTATATTGTCTACCACATAAGGCTCATAAATTTTTCCTCCGTTTACGACCGAACAAACCGCACTTGCAAGCTGGATAGGCGTTACGGCAATAGCCTGCCCGAATCCTATTCTGGCGATATCGACATTCTGCACCCTGTCAAGATTGAGCATTATTCCGCTTGCTTCTCCCGATATATCCACTCCTGTCTTTGCACCGAGTCCGAATTTGTCAAAATATTCGTACATTTTTTCTTTACCTACCGTCAGAGCCACATCCATAAACACGCAGTTGCAAGAATTTTGAATTCCCTCCTCAAAAGTCTGACTGCCATGTCCTATACTTCTCCAGCACTTAATTCTTTGTCCGTCCACCATAGAACTGCCACCGCAATAATACGAATGCTTTATAGCATTGTTTTCAAGTCCTATTGCCGATGTAAGAATTTTAAAAGTCGAGCCAGGCTCGTACGCATCTGTCACGAGAAGATTTCTCGAGCCTTGCAAAAGTAAGTCCATATCATCTCTCGGGATATCGTTCAAGTCATAAGTGGGGGCACTTGCCATTGCAAGCACTGCTCCCGTGTTTGCACTCATGATAATGCAGCTTGCTGATTTTGAGTTGTATTTGATTTGAGCGTCCTCTACCGCTTTTTGAGCAAATGACTGCATATAATAATCTATCGTAAGCTGAGTCGTCATGCCTTTTATCGAATCCACATATATGGTCTTATTGCTGTCTAATTCTCGTCCTATAAGGTCTGTCTGCGTATAAGAAGCTCCGTCCACACCTTTTAGATACTCGTCATAATACATTTCAATTCCGCTTTGACCTACTCCGTCACTGTTTGTAAATCCCAATACCTGAGTAAGAAAGTTGCCATAGCTATAATATCGATTGCTGTCAGCAGTAAGATACAAGCCGTTTATATCCGTAGATATAAGTTGAAGCATCTGCGATTTTGACAAATTTTTTGCTACCGTTATTTCGCTTACTCCTGTCTTAGAAAGCTTTTTTTCAAGGCTTTGAGCATCTACTCCCAAAATAGAAGAAATATTCTCGGCAATAAACTTAGGGTCATCTATTTCGTTTGGTCTTACATAAAGCGTATAAACAGTGCTGCTTTTTGCCAATACTATGCCGTTTGAATCGACAATATCTCCTCTGTCCGCCCTGAAAGGCAGTTCTCTCGTCCATTGGTCATAAGCAAGATACTGAAGACCTTCGCTCCAAACTACCTGAAGATAAAATAATCTGCCAAATAAAAGCGTAAATAAAAACACGACCAAAACTATTACAATTATCAATCTTTTTTTGAGAAAAAAATGAGCAATCTTATCCACTATTCACCTCTTTTCTACAATATTCTATTGGCAAAATGTCAAAATTATTCGTATGAAGAAATTGCTTTATAAAAGTTGTGATAACGATAAAATTGCCCTAAGCGTAAATAAATTTAATAATAGATATTCTTATTTGATACCAAATAAAAAATTTAAAGCAAAAAAGACAAACAAAAAAGCGGCTGATGACCGCTTTTTTGTTGTTAAATATATTAAGATGGAGTGTGTGAAAGTCTTAATTTAATTTTCCGCCGAAAAAGTCGCAAACTTTATCAAACCAATTCGTACTTTTTTCGTATTCGTATGCGGGAATGGTGTATTTGCTTGAATCTATTGTTTGTGTGCCGTCAGCCGTAACTGCACTTGCTACTGTGGAGCTTTCGATAGATTGAGATACTCCGCTGTCAGCTACTGCTTGTCCGCTTATCATAAACTGATTTGCTATAAGCATTCCGCAAATTGCCAAAGCTACTACCATAATCGTAACGACAATTTTTATCATGTCAGCATTGACATTCTTTTTCTTGCTTGCTACTCCGCTTCTCTGATCAACGATTCTTCTCGTTTGATTCATATAGTCGTAGTTTTGGTTGATAAGCATATCGTTCTGATATTGCTGCTGTTGATAATTCAAGCTGTTGTCAAAACTCTGTTGAGGAGCTACCCAACCGTTTGACAAATACTGACTTGCCTGATTTTGATAAAAACTTGCTACGAATTGAGGAGGCTGCTGAACTTGTTGGGGAGCAACATTCTGCATGTTCTGAACAGGTTGTTGTACAGGCTGAACGACTTGCTGTTGTACAGGTTGAGGCATAGGCTGCTGGATAGGTGCAGCATTATAAGGTGTTGTGTATTGAGGAGCATTTGCAAAATTGTTGTATTGAGCATAGCCTTGCATATCGACAGGGTTTGCCTGTCTGTAATAAAACTCTCTTTCGGGAGCCTGCTGCTCATAATTAGCATATTGCTCTTTTTGTTTTTTCTCTCTTGTCAAAAGTCCCATATACACACCTCCTCTAAACTCTATACTCGTTTAGCTATTCTCAATTTTGCACTCGCTGCTCTGGAATTTTCAGCAAGTTCTTCTTCATTTGCCACTATCGGCTTTTTTGTGATTATTTCCACTTCTCGCCTTTTATTACAAGTACATATAGGCTGATGCGGTGAACAGATACAATCTTTGTTAAGTTCTACAAAAGCTCTTTTGACTATTCTGTCCTCAAGCGAATGGAAAGTAATTATACAAATTCTTCCGTTTTCTTTAAGTCTCAGACTTAATTGCGTGACCGCTCTGTCCAAATCCTTAAGTTCGCCATTTACTTCTATTCTTATTGCCTGAAATGTTCGTTTGCAAGGATTGCCGAATTTCCATCTCAGTTTTGCAGGATAACTTTCTTCTACTATTTTGGCAAGTTGCCCTGTTGTCTTTATTTCTTGTTTTTGTCTTGCTGATACAATGTTCTTTGCTATTTTTCTGGAGAGCTTATCTTCTCCGTATTGCCATATTATGTCAGCAAGTTGATTTTCATCGTATTCATTTACTACATTATAGGCACTCAGGTATTGTTCTCTGTCCATTCTCATATCGAGCGGTGCGTCTACATTGTAGGAAAATCCTCTTTCTCCGTTGTCCAGCTGATATGAGGAAACTCCCAAATCTATGAGTATTCCGTCCAGCTTGTCCACATTGAGTTCGTCAAGTCTTGAAAGTGCATTCTTAAAGTCATCGTGGATAATAGTGATTTTTTCGAGATAATCATTAAGTTTTTGTTTTGCACTGTTTATTGCTTCTATATCTTTATCTACTGCGTACAGGTGTCCGGTCGTAAGCCTTTTTACTATTTCCAAGCTATGTCCGCCGCCGCCTAATGTACAATCGAGATAAATTCCGTCAGGCTTTATGTCCAAGCCTTCGATACATTCATTTAGCAGTACAGGTATGTGTCTGAATTCCATAATCAATATGTGAGAGGCTTGCCGTCTTTGGTCGTAACTACACCCGACTTTTGTCTTCTTTGTTTTGCGTACTCGTCATAAGCGACTTTGTCCCACAATTCGATTTTCTTACCCATACCGACAAAGACAACATCTTTTGTGAGATTAAGTTCTTCTCTGATATGAGGGGGAATTGTAAATCTACCCTGCTTGTCTTCCTGAATGTCGAAGATGTTCATATAAATATCTCTGACATTTTCTACATCTTCGCTTTCTTCTACCCCAACGCCATCGCTCAATTTTTCAAGCAAGTCATTGAGAGTGTCCTGACCGAAGATATTGAGGTAGTTGCCGTTTTTGTTTTTGAAGCCATACAAAATGGTCTCGCCCAAAGCAGTACGGTACAAAGCAGGAATTCTCATTCTTCCACGCTCGTCAGCTTGAATACATATCGTTCCAAAAACCGGCTTCATACCCTACCTCCATTTTTTTATTACACACTCATTATAGCTGCATACGAAAAATTTGTCAATAGTTTTTTCCAATTTTTTCCCATAAATTTTGAAATGTTTTATTATGCCATAAATAATCAAATATTATATACTATTTATAGTATATAATAACATAAATTTTTCAATTTTTGAAGTCGTATTTTGTCTAAAAATAAAATAATTGCTGAGAATATTTGTTTCGATTTTGGGAAAAATTACCCTATTTCGGGAAAAAATTGGAAAAAATTGAAAATATGCGTTATAAGTCGATATAGACAAATATCTTGTTTACGCCCTATTTATGACTTTTTATTGTGATTTTTACCTAAACAAATCATTAAACAAAACTTTAAAAATATTTTGTTTTACAAAAACTTTACATTGCTTTTAATCAACTTTTATTTGAATTTTAAAATTTATTCAGAAGGTACAAGTCTTTAGATTATGTTAAATTTAAAAAAAATTTTTCAAAAATTGATTCCGCCTTGCATAGAAGCATTATCTCAAAAATATTATATATTACCCCGCTCCTAAGAACCTGCAATCCCCTATAATAAAATCGGCCACTCTCTTACTTGCCTGACAATTAATCTATACTACTTACAAAGTAATTCTATAATATTTATGCACTTACTTTTATCTTGACTGTATGATAAAAATATTTTCTTATGCTCTTTTTATTTAATCAAAAAGCTTACTTAGTATTTCTATTTTCTTTATGAAACTTTATATATTATATTTTCGCAAATTATTTCATTAATTGAATTTCTTACAAAATCTATCTTTCATTATTTGAAAGTATTCTTTGGCTTTTTTATTTTATTGTACTTCTTAAGTATTCTATCTTTTCTTCTTTGATACTTCTACCTAAAATTTTTATGATTTATTCTACACAGCTTACTTTTCTATCATTTTCCATTTTTGAGATTATACATAAAAAGTCTTTTATTAATTAAACTTCTTACTTTTTTCTATCTTTCAATTCTTGAAATTACTATATAAATTCTCCCCTACACTTATCAGAACTCGATACGATTTTTCTTCATTTATCAAAACTATTTACATACAAATTCTATTTATTCTTATGAACTTACTATAAAATACTTTATTATTCAAAACTTCTTTTTCACATATTCTATATATACTTTATGAAATAACTAATAAATAAAAATACATACGAGAACTTTTATATCTTTTCTTTTATAGAGCTTTTTAGCTATACTATCTAATATACTTCTATGAAACTCTTATAAAATAAATCTAAATAAAATATTTTATAGAATTACTTAGTAAGTTCTATAAATATTACTATATTATTATTGCAAAAAAATAAATTTATAAATTAAAACTAAAGCTCTATTTTAAATTAAATAAGCCACAAAAAAAAGCAAGCCATAAGACTTGCTAAAAACCTTAATATATTTTTATGAGTTTATTATCCACCTGATCGCATGAAGTAAGATAATATTTGATTTGATTTTTTTCTACATACTTGACCGCCCTGCACTCTTTTCCGTGCAAATGTCCATACACCACACTATCTACTTTATATTTTTCAAAAAGCTTTGTGTACTCACTATCCGACAAAGTAGCATCAAAAGGAGGAAAATGACACATAGCTATCAAGATATCTCCTTCTTCTCTTAACATCTCAGCTTTTTGCAAAGACATCTCCATTCGCATCAACTCTCTTGCATTTATCTTTTTATCTTCAGCTGTCTGATTGGCAAGATTCCAAAGTCTGCTTCCCGCAATGACTATATTTCCAAACTTTATTGCGTCATTTTGAAGAATATACATATTTTCATCTAGACTTGCTCTTATTTTTGATAGTGACGACCACCAATAATCATGATTGCCTTTAATAAAAACCTTAATTCCCTTGAGTTTAGCGATTTCTTTTAAATCCACAAGTGCATTTTCCAAAGTCATTGCCCATGAAATATCTCCGGAGATAAGAACTATATCCCCTTCATTTACTTTTATATTCCAATCATCACATATCTTTTGCCAATAATTATCCCAACTACCGCCAAAAATATCCATTGGCTTGCTGCTTGAAAAAGATAGGTGCAAATCGCTTATTGCATATACATTCATGTTCTTATTATAACAAAATCACTTTGCTTATACAACCGTTTACAAATTATTTTCGCCATCAATTCTACATCACATATACCCGCAAGCACCCACCGCCCGCAGCCACGCACGATAATCATATTGATATCGCATACATACGCAGTCGCCCGCTCACACACCCTACACCTCAAAATAAAAAGCATCCGTATAGATTAGAATTTTATCGAAAATTCATTGCCTATTTATTTTTATTAATTCAAGATTACTTACAAAGTAATTCTATAATATTTATGCACTTACTTTTATCTTGACTGTATGATAAAAATATTTTCTTATGCTCTTTTTATTTAATCAAAAAGCTTACTTAGTATTTCTATTTTCTTTATGAAACTTTATATATTATATTTTCGCAAATTATTTCATTAATTGAATTTCTTACAAAATCTATCTTTCATTATTTGAAAGTATTCTTTGGCTTTTTTATTTTATTGTACTTCTTAAGTATTCTATCTTTTCTTCTTTGATACTTCTACCTAAAATTTTTATGATTTATTCTACACAGCTTACTTTTCTATCATTTTCCATTTTTGAGATTATACATAAAAAGTCTTTTATTAATTAAACTTCTTACTTTTTTCTATCTTTCAATTCTTGAAATTACTATATAAATTCTCCCCTACACTTATCAGAACTCGATACGATTTTTCTTCATTTATCAAAACTATTTACATACAAATTCTATTTATTCTTATGAACTTACTATAAAATACTTTATTATTCAAAACTTCTTTTTCACATATTCTATATATACTTTATGAAATAACTAATAAATAAAAATACATACGAGAACTTTTATATCTTTTCTTTTATAGAGCTTTTTAGCTATACTATCTAATATACTTCTATGAAACTCTTATAAAATAAATCTAAATAAAATATTTTATAGAATTACTTAGTAAGTTCTATAAATATTACTATATTATTATCGCAAAAAATAAATTTATAAATTAAAATAAAAGCTCTATTTTAAATTGACCAAGAAAAACCAAATTTCTGCTTTAAAAATCCAAAATTTTATCATCAAAATATTCGACTTAAAAACATGCTTTTTTGCACAAAATTTATATTCTCTACCCTCTTCAATTTTTCCAAAAAAAATCAAAGTTTTTGATGTATAAAAAATATGCACATTTTTGTCTGATAATAAATATCAAAAAATTTTTATATAAACCAAACTCAAAAAAAAATAATATAAAAACTATTATATTTTCATAAAAATATTACAAATAACTTTAATTATTAAGACATTAACAATCTAAAATTGTAAAAATACATTACTATTAATCTTACAATTTTTTATGGATAAAATATGTATAATTTTAAGCTGAAAATTAAACAAAGATTTTAATAAAAAATTATAAAATTCTACATAAAAAACTTAATTTTATAATATAAAGGCAGCACAAAAAGTGCCACCCTTATATAAAATTTTTCATTAGTTGCTGTTGAGATTGCATTTGCATCTATTCTCTATGCCACACTCCTGCGGATAAAGAGGCAACTCGAAAATACCATCGTATACCTGTTCATTGAATTCCTGGCAAGGCGGTATATAACAATATCCATAGCTGGGCACAAGAAGCTGAACTTGCATAACTACCTTAAGTATAGTAGTAAGACAAGCCGTCAATGTAAAGGTATTACCGCTCTGATATGTACCCTTTGCACTATAAAGCGATACCGTAGCTACTATTGAATAAGGCATAACCGAAGGTGCCGAAGTGTGCAACAAAACATCTCTCGATACACTCACCGTAGCACTGCCAACACCCTGTTGACCATTTGCATCAACAAAGTTCACTTGCACAGGAATAGTAATTGTACATTGCACTCTCGAGAAGCAAGGATCATCTTTTAAAGGCGTGACGATAAGGTCACTTATCGTAGCTTGAGTCGATGTCGCCGATGCACTCACAAAGGTATAAGGTTGTACAAGACCTGAAGCAGGTACTACATTGGTAAGAGTCACATCTATATCATTAAGAGTTTCTTGTTTCATACACATATCGATAACTTTATCGCATTGTATACAAGCCCTTTCGCAAATGCCATTCAAGCCGTTTATTCCTCTTATCGGTCCGGGAATTTTATCCGACTTGCAGTTGTTTTGAAATGACATATTTTTATTCCTCCTATATAGTCGTCATATCACATACAAAACATTTTGCATGCTCACAATTTATATATTCTGAAAAGCAAAAAAATGTTACAAATAAAAAATTTAAGTCGCAAAAATCATTGATTTGCGACTTGACAAAATTGATAAAATATCAGAATATTATATTCTAAAATTGCAATATTATTTTGAAAATACACTTAATATAGAATAATTTTAGAAAAATATTTGCTATTTATAAATATCCAGCAACTGCTCTATTCTATTCAAAATTTCCTCTTTTCCCGTCTTTTTTAATGCAGATACAAACATGATATTTTCATTGCCAAGACAAAGTGCAGAGGCTATTATCTGACGCTGTTTCATACATGCCTGACGAGATAATTTATCGCATTTTGTAGCTATCACAGTAAAAGGAATATGATAGTGATGCATATATGCCACCATCTGTTTGTCTAATGCCGTAGGCTCATGTCTTACATCAACAAGCAAAAATACATTTATCAGTTTTTTGCTTCCCAAAAGATAACCGCCTATCAAGTCATCCCAATTATCTTTTATGTCCGCACCGACCTTGGCAAATCCATATCCCGGCAAATCGACAAACATCAACTGCCCTTTGTTTATTTCAAAATAATTGAGCAATCTCGTTCGACCGGGAGTAGACGATGTCCTCGCCATATTCTTATTATCGACAATAAAATTGATAAATGAAGATTTGCCTACATTGGACTTGCCTGCGATAGCTATCTCAGGCATTGTATTTTCTAAAATTTTATCACAACTTGCTACCGATGTAACAAATCTGCACTGCTTTATCTCCATCTTTTCTCCTTTGTCAAAATATATAATATCCATATATCGTATATTTGCTTATTATTTAAAATCTTTTAGCCTATAATATAAAAGATTATTTAATTATAAAATGCCCGTGTTGCTTAAATATTGACGCCACACGCACATTCAAACACTTTTGATATATTATCCGCCAAAACAAAATCAATGTTGTCCAAGACGCATTTTGGAAGCTCTTGCATATCCTTTTTGTTTTGCTCGGGGATTATTACGGTTTTTATTCCGCTTCTTTGAGCAGCCAAAGTTTTTTCTTTAAGACCGCCTATAGGCAATACCTTACCTCTCAAAGTAATTTCACCTGTCATGGCAAGTTTGTCTTTGACGCTTTTTCCCGTTACGGCAGACAAAACAGCAGTAGCCAATGCTATTCCTGCCGATGGACCGTCTTTTGGCGTAGCTCCCGCAGGGACATGGATATGAATATCGTTTTTATTGAAGACATCTCCGTCTATACCCAATTCTTTGGATTTGCTTTTTATCAAAGAAACAGCTATTTCAGCAGACTCTTTCATCACATCGCCCAAACTTCCCGTCAAGACAATCTTTCCGCTGCCATACGGCAACAATCTTACCTCGATAGGCATTGTCACACCGCCCACACTTGTCCAAGCAAGACCGTTTACAGCACCTATTTCGCCGTTTACAATATCGTTATCGCCCTGATACTTTTCTATACCGAGATATTCTTTGATATTATCTGCCGTCAGATGATAACTTATATTTTGACCTTCCACGACTTTTGTGGCGATTTTTCTGCATACTTCGGCTATTTGCCTTTCCAATTCTCTTACACCCGACTCTTTAGTGTAATCGTCTATAATTTTGTCTATGGCACTTTTATCGAATTCTATTTCGATATCCGAAATTCCGTTTTGCTTTTCCTGCTTAGGTACAAGATATCTTTTTGCTATCTCATACTTTTCATCGGCAGTATATCCGTCCATTTCTATGACTTCCATTCTATCCAGCAAAGGCTTTTGTATTGTAGAAAGACTGTTTGCCGTCATAATAAACATTACTTGAGATAAGTCAAAAGGAACTTCCAGATAATTATCCCTAAAGTTGGCATTCTGATTGGGGTCCAAAACTTCAAGCATCGCACTTGATGGATCTCCTCTCATATCACTAGTCATCTTGTCTATCTCATCAAGCAAAAACAAAGGATTGCTTGTCTTGGCTTTTGACATGCAAGTCATTATTCTTCCCGGCATAGAGCCTATATATGTCTTTCTGTGTCCTCTTATTTCTGCTTCGTCTCTTATACCGCCAAGACTCATGTGCAAGTATTCTTTCCCGAGAGCCTTTGCAATAGACTGAGCAATAGAAGTCTTACCTACCCCGGGAGGACCTACAAGACATATAATAGGAGCTTTATTGTCTTTTCCTGCAAGTTTTTTTACAGCAATGGACTCGACTATTCTAGTCTTTACCTTTTCTATGCCGTAATGGTCTTCATCGAGCACTTTGCGTATATGCTCCAAATCATAATTGTCTTCTGTATATACGCCCCAAGGAAGAGCCAATACGATATCTAAATAATTTCTTATCATTCCGTATTCTGGAGAAGAAATGTTCATTCTCTCCAATCTCTGAAGCTCTTTGGATATCTTCTCTTTTACTTCATCGCTGGCTTTGAGATTTTCAATCTTGGTTTTCATTTCCTCAAACTCTTTATCTTCATCTCCAAGCTCTTTTTTTATTACCTTTATCTGTTCTCTAAGCAAAAATTCTTTTTGATTTTCTTTAAGAGAATTATCGAGTTTCTTTTCGATATCCTTTATGATATTAAGTTTGTATATCTCAGCTTTTAAAGTAGCCGACAATTTTTGAGCTTTGAGCTCCCAATCGTATTCGTCAAGATATTCCTGCTTGTCCAATCCTTCAAGTCCCGAAGCTATCATATCCATTATTGTATAGATATCGAGATTCTTCTCATAAGCAAGCCAAATCGCCTGTCTTATAGGATAGCCGAGTCTCTCCATTTCTTTGATATCTCTGTACAATATGCCTTTATAGAGATTGTGCTTGAATTCCACATCAAAAAGTTTTCCTTCTGACTCAATGACGCCGCCCTTATAAAAAGGTGTGGTCTGAGACAAATCCTCGAGTCTGCCTCTCTTTAGTCCTTCTACGGTCACGCTCAATCCGTTTCCGTTTTTCTTGACATCTACTATATTGCATATAGTACCGAATTCGCACAAATCCTCTTCTGTCTCGATATCTGACTTAGTACAATTTTGCTTGACTGCAAAAATAGGCAAATTCTCCCTTTGAGCAGTATTTATCGCAACAATGCTTTTTAAAGCAAAGACATCCACTCTTTGCTTTACATTTGGCAAAACGCTGCTTTCTTTTAATACCAGCAAAATCATTTCTTCTCTTTCTTGCATATTTGCTCCTTATAGTCAAATAATGCGAATAATCAATCAATTATTCGCATTTTTTCTTTAAGCTGTTTTTTCCTGTTTTTTTATTATTATGGGCTTTTTGCCTTCAGCTACTACATCTTTTGTGATGACAACTTTTGTAATTGACTTGTCGGTAGGAATATCATACATAAGTTCAAGCATGATATTTTCAAGCACCGACCTCAAACCTCTCGCTCCTGTGTTGAGCTTTATAGCCTGTCTGGCAATTTCTCTCAACGCATCATCTTCAAATTCAATGTCTACGCCGTCAAGCTCAAACAATTTCTTGTATTGTCTTATAGGAGCATTTTTAGGCTGAGTCAGAATATTTACCAAAGCATTCTCATCCAAAGCGTCCAATCCTACCACAATAGGAATTCTGCCCACAAATTCAGGAATAAGTCCATACTTTATCAAATCGTCAGGCTTGATATCCCCGATAAGTTCGCCATAACCGATTTTGTTGTTTTCTCTCACCTTGGCACCAAAGCCCAATCCCGAACCGTCAAGTCTCTTGTCGATTATCTTGTCAAGTCCTACAAAGGCTCCGCCACAGATAAACAATATATTTGTTGTATCAATCGACAAACACTCTTGCTGAGGGTGTTTTCTGCCGCCCTGAGGAGGCACGCTTGCCACAGTACTTTCGATTATCTTCAAAAGAGCCTGCTGAACGCCTTCTCCCGATACATCTCTTGTGATAGACATGTTTTCGCCTTTGCTGGCAAGTTTGTCTATTTCGTCAATATAGATGATACCAAGCTGAGCTTTTTCGATGTCATAGTCTGCCGCCTGAATAAGTTTGAGCAAAACATTCTCTACATCTTCGCCCACATATCCCGCTTCTGTCAAAGTCGTGGCATCTGCCACAGCAAAGGGAACATTGAGAATTTTTGCAAGAGTCTTTGCAAGCAAAGTCTTTCCGCTTCCCGTAGGTCCGAGCATAAGAATATTGCTCTTGTCGAGTTCTACATCATCGCTCTTATAATTGATTCTCTTATAATGATTATAAACAGCCACAGACAAAACTTTCTTCGCTTTGTCCTGTCCGACAATGTATTCATCGAGTTTTTCTTTTATTTCCTGCGGTTTGAGCAAGTCAAATTCTTTCTCTTCTTGATAGTCAAGCTTGAGTGAATCTTTTTTTATCATTTCCACGCAAGTGCCTATACAATCATAACAAATTCCTACATTAGGGTCTGCTCCGGGAACCACATAATCTATTTCGCTCATGAGATCTCTTCCGCAAAGCATACATCTAATTTTCTTATTTTCCAAAACAAACCTCTCTAATTATCTCTTATAAAAAATCTTGTCGATAAGCCCGTATTCAAGAGCTTCCTGAGCTGACATATAATTATCTCTTTCACAGTCCTTGGCAACTTGTTCATAAGGCTTTCCGCTGTTTTCTGCCAAAATCTTTGTGAGTTTTTCTTTGATTTTCTGAATATGATTGGCTGTGATAACTATATCGGTAGCCTGACCGCTGGCACCGCCTAAAGGCTGATGTATCATTACTTCGCTGTTGGGCAAAGCATATCTCTTGCCTTTTGCTCCTGATGACAACAAAAATGCTCCCATAGAAGCTGCCATGCCCACACATATAGTATTTACATCACACTTTATATAATTCATTGTATCATATATAGCCATACCTGCGGTTACACTGCCGCCGGGGCTGTTGATATAAAGACTTATATCCTTAGAAGAATCTTTTGCTTCAAGATATATGAGCTGAGCTACTACGGTATTTGCCGTATCGTCTGTTATCTCTCCCGAGATAAATACTATTCTGTCCTCCAAAAGGCGAGAATAAATATCATAAGATCTTTCGCCCTTGTCGGTTTTGTCGATTACATAGGGTACCAAATTCATAGTTTCTTTCCTCCTGATAATTTTTAAGCCCGACATAATAGAAATATTGTGCCGGACTTATCGCATTTTTCTTGGAAGTACACTTAAGTCTACACTTAATTATTATCTCTATTTCCAAAGAATATTACCGATTTAATACAATTAATTTGTCAATTATTTGATTGTATTGTTGTTTTTGAGGTATTCGAAAAGTTTGTTTGTAATAATATCCTTTCTGATATACTCTTTGTATTCGTCATTGATATACTTGGAGTATTCCTCAAAAGTCTTTCCGGCTTGTTTTGCCATATCGGCGATTTTGTCATTGATTTCTTCATCGGATACAGGAATTTGAATTTCCTTGAGCAAAGCCTCGAGAGTAAGTCTGAACAAAACATTCTTCTTTGCCATATCAGCATATTGCTTTTTGAGGTCTTCTCTCTTCATGCCTGTATATTTGTAATAATCTTCTGCTTTGAGTCCTTGATACTGAAGTCTGCTCTCAAACTCATAAATCATTTCTTCAATCTGGTTGTCAATCATGCATTGAGGAATTTCTACTGTGCTGTCGTTTGCGATTTTCTCGATGATATCATTTTCGAGTTTTGACTCAACATTTGCACTCTTCTTCTCAAGAAGTTCTTTCTTGATGCTCTCTTTGAATTCTTCTACTGTGTCGAATTCGCTGATATCCTTTACGCTCTCGTCATTGAGTGTAGGAACTTCCTTAACATTGATTTCATGCAACTTGATAGCAAATACGGCATCTTTGTCAGCAAGGCTCTTTTCGTGATATTCTTTGGGGAACTTAACGGTGATATCTCTTTCCTCGCCAATCTTCATACCCTCAACCTGCTCTTCAAAACCGGGAATAAAGTTTCCGCTTCCGAGAACGAGATTTTGCTTTTCAGCAGTACCGCCTTCAAATTTTACGCCGTCTACGCTACCACTGTAATCGATAACAACAGTATCGCCCTTTTGTGCAGCTCTGTCAGTAACAGGTACCCAAGCACCTGCGGCATCGAGCTTAGAATCAATTTCTGCCTTGATTTCCTCTTCGCTTACTTCAGGCTTCTCTGTCTCAAACTCAAGTCCTGTGTATTTGCCGAGTTTGAAATCAGGCTTGCACTGAACAGTAGCAGTAAATTCAAGTGTAGAATCACTGATAGCATTGATATCTATCTCAGGTCTGTCTACAGGCTCGATAGCTGTCTCTTTGTCAAGAACAGCACCATATTGTTCGGGCAAAATGATATCCAAAGCATCTTCAAAGAAAATACCTACGCCATAAGTGCTTGCAAGAACCTTAAAAGGTACATGACCTTTGCGGAAACCACCGATTTGATAGTTTTTCTTTGTCTTCTCATAAGCCTTCTGGATAGCTGCCTGCCAATCAGCAGTATCAACTTTGATGACGATTTTTACTTTGTTTTTCTCTAGATTTTCTACTGTATAACTCATATCTATTCTCCTAAAAATTATTCATAAAAATTAGATTTACCTATGTATTTTAGCATACAAAACAAAAAATAGCAATTATTATTGCAAATTTTTATATTATATTTTATAATTAAAGCATATTATAGATTTTATCAATCTAGCAAGAATAAATTACAAGATATTTTGGATAATTTTGAAGGATTATCGCAAAGGATAGAAATGCCCAACGATTACATTACAATAAAAGCCCTTACGACAGAACTTAATGATTTGCTAAAAGGCGGAAAAATAGATAAAGTCAATATGCCAGAAAAGGATGAGATAGCATTGTTGATACGCTCAAAAGGCACCAACAACATTCTCACTTTGTCCTGCAACGCAAATAATCCCCGCATGCACATCGGCGGAGATAAAAAACAAAATCCTGCTGTTGCCCCCTCTTTTTGCATGCATTTAAGAAAGCATATTACGGGCGGAATAATCGAAGACATAAAGCTTTTGGGCGAAGACAGAATAGTATGCTTTGATATCACTTCTCACAATGAAATGCGTGATGAAGTCAAATTCTCTTTGATTGCCGAAATGATGGGAAGATATTCAAATATGCTTTTAGTCAAACAAAATCAGACTATAAGCGATACATTAAAGCAAGTCTCCTATGATACCATGACCAAAAGATGTCTTTTGGCAGGAGCAAAATACACTTTGCCTCCTCAAAACAAAATTCTCCCCTCCAAGCGATATGACATAGAGGAAAAACTCAAAGAATACAATACAAAAGATTTGGCAAAGTATATCATCTCCAATATTGCAGGACTTGCACTTATCACTGCAAGACAAATACTTATAGATTGCAATATCGACAACAATATAGATAGACTAAGCAAATCACAAATCAAAGATTTGTGCGATACCATTGAGATATATCTCGACATCAACAATACCGATAAATACTACCCGTGCGTATTCAAGGAAAACGGTATATACAAAGATTTTTTTGTCACTGACTATAAAGAATTCAGCCCTATAGAAAAGACAAATTCTATAAATGACGCAGTAGTATTGTGCACTGTCGAAAAAGACCGTGAAGAAAGAAAACAAGACCGCACGAAATTTCTCAAAAAGGCCTACGACTCTCTTATAAAAAAGCTCAATTCAAAACTTGCCAAAGACAACGAAAAACTCACAGAATGCGAGCAAACGGAAAATATAAAAAAATACGGCGAACTTATATTGTCAAACATATATAATATGCAAAAAGGCAACAAAAAAGTCAGTTTAGAAGATTATTACTCGCCCGATTGCCCTACAATCAAGATAAAACTTGACGAAAGATTGACTCCTCAGCAAAACGCTCAGGCTTATTTCAAAAAATACGCCAAATTAAAGCGTACTTATGAAGTCGTGACAAAACAAATCAAAGAATTGCAAGACACATTGACTTATGCCAAGACAATAGCTCCCGCAATCGCCGTATGCTCGAGCGATGACGAGATTGAAGAAATAAGACAAGAACTTGCAGATCTTGGAGCAATCAAAAAAATTAAAACTCAAAAATCAAAATACAAACCTTCTCAGCCTATCGCTTATGAAGTAAAAGATTTTGTGATACTTGTGGGCAAAAACAATATTCAGAACGAAAAACTAACCTTCAAGGTAGCAAACGGCTCGGATATATGGATACACACCCAATCCGTGCACGGAAGCCATACGATAATCTTTGCCGAAGGCAGAGAAATCCCTGACAATGTAATTCAAATTGGATGTGAAATAGCAGGATATTATTCTCAAGGAAAAGACAGCGACAAGCTCGCTTGCGACTATACTCAAAGACGAAATCTGAGACGCCACCCTTCGGGAAAACCAGGTATGGTATTGTACACCACCTACAAAACTGCCGTCATAAAACCTGACGAACACAAAGAATACCTTACGAAGTTTGATTAAAATAAAAAATTCAGATAAAATGAAAAAAAGAGGGATACCTCCCTCTTTTTGTTTTTACTTAATACTACGATTTGACGATATTCTAATGCTATTGAATACCTCAATAATTTTATGCTTTACTTCTTAAAATCTGCAATACTTTTTCAAAATAATCGGGCAAAGGTGCTTCAAAACTCATGAGTTTTCCGCTTCTCGGATGAGTAAGCACAAGTTTGTGTGCATGGAGTAATTGTCCGTTCAAATCAAACTTATTGCTGCCGCCATACACATTATCCCCGATTACAGGATGACCTATATGTTTGCTATGCACTCTTATTTGATGAGTACGGCCTGTCTTTAGCTCATATTCCATAAAAGTGTATTTTGAAAATCTTTCAAGCACTTTGTAAAGCGTGATTGCGTTTCGTCCTGTCGATTTTGATACAGCCATCATTTTTCTGTCTTTTTTTGACCTGTCGATGAGAGTCTCTATAATTCCCTCATCTTTGCTCACTACCCCGTCCACAAGTGCATAATAATATCTTTTTGCTTCTTTAGAAGCAATTTGCTGTTGCAATGAAATATGTGCATCGTCATTTTTTGCCACTACAAGCAATCCCGATGTATCTTTATCCAATCTATGAACTATCCCCGGACGAATTACTCCGTTTATAGAGCTTAAAGATTTGAGTCTAAACAACAAAGCATTTACCAAAGTATGCTCATAAGAGCCTGCCGCAGGATGCACTACCATACCTTGAGGTTTGTTGACAACAGCGATATCATCGTCTTCATATACGATATCGATAGGTATATCTTCGGGTTGAAGGTTAAGAGTTTTTATTTCTTCTTCATAGACGATTATATTATCGCCCGATTTCAATATTTGTCCTGCTTTTACTTTTTTATTATTGAGAAAGACTCTTTCGTTTTCGACAAGATTTTTTATATGCGAACGGCTTGCACCAAGTTTGTTTGACAAAAACAAATCAAGTCTTTGCCCTGCTTCTTCAGACAGGACATCAAAACTCAAGCTTTCTTCTTCGTCATAAAAATTTTCTTGTTGATTTTCTTTCATATAAACTAAAAAAATGTATTTATAATCGCATTATTGATGAATGATATCTTAAAAAGATACATCTATATTCACATCAATTTATTTTGTCTGTATTTGCTTTTAAAGATTTTTTTTTGGGCAAGTGATTTTCTTTTTGCTCATCTTTAGAAAAATCGGCTTTTATTTCTTCTGAATTTTGATTGTCTTGTGTGTCTTTTTCGATTTGACAATCTGCCGCCTTGTCTTCTGCAACATTGTTTTCTAAAGAAGAAAGATTTTCTTCGACAGGCACTTCATCGGGACGAACATTTTTTGGAAGTTTTGGCTTCATCAATCCCAAATCTCCCTCTTTGTAGTCAAATACGATATAAACGCAGACAAGGAAAACTCCAAGCACGAGATAAATATCTGCCACATTTCCTATACCGAAGCTGCTGTCAAAAAGAGTTTGCCAGATTTTGTCGAGAAACAAATATTGTATAAAATCTCTTACTTCGCCATCACAGAACAATCTGTCATAGAGATTGCCTACTCCGCCGGATATAATAAGTAACATTGACCATCTGAAAAGCCACGACATGTGAGGCTTTTTGATAATATTGATTATCATAATTACCGCCATGGCAATCATCAATATCGCCGTCAAAGCAATCAAAAACTCTGTCTTTCCCGAAAATATGGAAAAAGACGCTCCGTCATTTGTGCAAGGATATATGGCAAACAATCCGTCTATCAAGATATATTGATGATAGCTTTCCACTCCCAATTTGCTAAACCTATTGAAAATTATATCCTTAGATATAAGGTCGCTTGCAAGCAAAACCGCAAAAATAACGACCTCTACAATAATTCTTTTTATCAAATACTTGTTTTGTTGTGTCAACATATTACTCCGTCAAAAGGCTGATAATTTATTTGTTTCTCTAAAAATTAGATTTAAGAATCAATATCGATAGAGCCTGTTCCGATATCAAATAAATTCTGCCCATAAAATATATCAATATCTGTTTTTGAGCGAACTTGGTCCCTGAATAGAAACACCGCCCGGGGTAAACAAAAACATATTGTCTGCAATACGCTGTTCGCAGCCGCCCAAGGCATATATTGCACCATTCAAAAAATCGAGGATACGCTGTGCGTATTTTTCATTGATTTTGTTGAATTCTACAATTATAGCTTGTCTGTTGCGAAGATTGTCGATAATATCCTGCACTTCTGACAATGTCTTGGGAGTGACTATCAGGATATTCTGCATATCGCCCTGAACATATTGAGGTTGTTGTTTTTTACCTTTAAGTCCAAACAATCCTTTCTTCTTTGTCTGCTGTACTTCTGCATTTTGAGGCATACGGCCGTCATAGTCAAATCCGTCCTGCTGAGGATAATAAGGATTGGAATAAGGAGGATTGTTGTATTGTTGAGGCACAAACCCCTGAGGCAACTGCTGATATACGACAGGTTGAGGCTGAACAGGCTGTTGCTGTACGGGCTGAGGAGGAACATAGCCTTGTTGGAAGCCTTGCTGAGGATAAGTCTGCTGGGAAGGATAATTTACAGGTTGTTGATTAAAGCCATTCTGAACATTCTGATTGGCAAAACCATTTCCCGTATCGCTGTTTTGATAATCGCTGCGAGAAAAATTGAATCTTCTGCTGCGAGGAGAATATCCTCTGTCATTGTTGAAAACTTCTCTTTCCTCGTTGTTGTAATCTCTTCTGTCCATTTTATTTCTCCTCAACTATATTGCTAATGTTGTAATTTCTTTCGCCAAACAATACTCTTCCGAGTCTTACCATAGTCGCTCCGCCATATTCTATCGCCATCTCATAATCATTTGTCATACCGCATGACAATGTATCTATGACATGTCTTGGAGATGCGACTCTTTTGAGTTTTTCAGACAAAAGTCTGAATTCTTCATAATACTTTTTGAGTTTTTCCTTATCCTCGAGATTGGGCATGACAGTCATAAGTCCACGCAATCTTATATTTTCTTTTTGCTCGACATAATCCAATAGTCCGAGCAAATTTTCTTTTTCTATACCACCCTTTGACAATTCGCTGCCCATATTTATCTCTATCAAAGCATCAATCGTCAAATTGTGTTTTTTAGCTTGTCTGTCCAATTCATCGGCAAGACTTTCTCTGTCCAAAGAATGAACAAGCACAACTTTGTCGATTATGTATTTTACTTTGTTTGTCTGAAGCTGACCTATCATGTGCCATTTGAGATTTTTTCCGCTGTCATACTTTTCTATAATTTCCTGCACACGGTTTTCTCCCACATCACTCAACAACTTGCTTTTATCCAAAAATTCTATAAGCTCCTTGGATTGAGTCTTTGTGGCACCGATTAGAGTGACCTCGTCATCTCTTCCCGATCTCTTCTTTGCGTCTTGTATTTTTTGCAAACATTTTTTGATATTGACTTCTATTTCTTCAAATTGCATAAAGCCACCTGACATAAAACTCTATTAAAAGTATAACACAAATATATCGTCTTGTAAATAAAATAATAAAAATAAAGCACGCAAGATAAAAAGCTTTTGAATCGCTCGAAAATTTGTGAAAATATAAAATTCTCAATAAAAATATATGAGCGGTTTTGTCCATAAAATATTTTTTCAAAAAATTATGAATACTATCCATCTTTATCGTTTTTTACATCAAACAAATATACTCTTTTTTAATCTACAAAATATCAAAATCTAAAACACAAATCCAATTTATTTTCGCAATCATATATAGCATATTGAAAAGTGATATATTATAAATTTAAAAATTCATTCATAATAAAAATCCCCTAAAAACCAAATGCGGTTTTAGGGGAAAAGTTTTTGCGTCTTTTTACAAAAAATTGTTTATTTACAAACTTTTGATTTATCTTGTGAATATAAAAACCTTATTGCCCAACAAATAAGTTTATTTAATAAATTATATTATTTATGTTTATAAATTGATATCATAATTCTATAATTAACATTAATTTGTAATTATTTTAGAATAATATTGTCTTTTTAGAATTCTTAATCAACAATACTGCTCGCGATTTCAAGATTATAATCATGCTTTGAGTTTTCAGTCATAATCTTGCTTACAGATACTTCATAAGCTACTCTTTCCTCGACTTCTTCTTTTCCGAGATTCTTGATATAGTTTCTGCTTTGCACTCTTCCCGTAACAGTCAATTTATCCCCCACTTGCATATTTTGAACAAATCTTGCATTTCTGCCCCACATAATGCAAGGTATATAATCAGACTTGTTGTATGCTCTGTTTACTGCAATCAAGACATCGCATATCTCTCTTTTGAAAGGTGTAGTCCTATATACGGGAGGTTTGCATATAAATCCTGTGATTTCTATATTGTTTGGATTTTGTCCATCATTTTCATCAAGTATTTCCCTTACAAATGCCGTAAGCAAAAGCTTGGATTTTTCGCCTTCTATCTTATTATAGCTTCTGAATTGACCGACTATATTGAGTTTGTCTCCCACTTTTATCTGATGCTTGATCAAAAGTCTGTCGGATATTGTGATAGGTATAATATCCTTTTGCTCTGACAATCTGGGTACGGATAAAGCTGTTTCGTAAAATCCCTCTCCGAATACTTCATGTGTGTAAATCGGTTCTTTCACAACTTCCCCGATCAATTGCAACTTATTGTTGTTCATCTGTTCGTAGTTCATACTACCCTCCAATGTTTTTATATTAATTGGCGACATTTATGTGCTGTACGCCATTGTTGTCTATCGTATAATTCTTTTCATATACCATCTGAGAAAGCGGCACCATTTTATATCCTTGATTCTTAAGGTTTGCTATCACAAGAGGCAAAGCTTCTAAAATATTATCGCTGTTGTTATGAAAAAGTATTATAGAGCCGTTTTTGACATTCTTGCTTACTCTCGAAAGAATATCCGTAGCACTCTTGCCCTGCCAATCCAACGAATCTACTGACCATTGAATACCCGTCATTTGTTTTTCTTCTACGACTTCAAGCAAATTGTTGTTGTAATCCCCAAAAGGCGGTCTGAAATATTTTGGAGTTTTTCCCGTCAATTCCTCTACTTTGTCATTGACATAGTCAAGCTCTGACGATATCTTTTCTTTGCTCAAAGTGCTCATATTGAGGTGATTTTGAGAATGATTGCCTATATCACAGCCGCTCTCAGCTATCTTTTTGACCATATCAGGATATTTGTCTATCCAAAAACCGACCAAAAAGAAGGTTCCGCCGACTGAATGCTTTTGCAATATTTCGAGTATTCCTTCAGTTTTGTCCGCACCCCATGCCGCATCAAATGTCAATGCCACTACCTTTTCTTGAGTATCCACACTATATACAGGCACTTTTCTGAGGCTCTGATTGTTGAATACGGTGCTTACATTTTCATTGGACATCCCCAGCATACACACCCCTATCAAAGCCACAACAAGCACGAATGCTACAATAGAATGTTTTTTTATCGATATAAACATTTTCAACTCCTAAATAATACCATTTGTTTTATGAATTATTTTGTCTATCATTGTCGCATTTTGACTGATTATGACAAATCATTTTCATTGTTCATTAATGTATATTATTTTTGCTTGTTCAATATAACTGTTTTTTGTTTTCTCACAAGGTTTTTTAAAAATAATGTTGGATTTGGGATTTTATGTGCTATTTTTGACAGCTTGATGATAAAAATTTTATTATGTATTGACAATAAAGCAAAAATACTCTATACTATAATCGCTGTGCTAGGTGGGGAGCTTGCGGTGCCCTGTACCTGCAATCCGCAATAGCAGGACTGAAGGCTGTTCGAGGCTTTGGCTATGTGAGGCCTGCCCTTAATAAGTGATGTTGATATCAAGGTCTTGTGCAATCATTCACTGTGAACCATGTCAGGACTTGACCGTAGCAGCATTAAGCAGACCGTTTGATGTGCCACGAGGTAGCTTTGAAGGAGTTAACTGTTTTGGTTACGCTTGGGTAGTCACTGTCGACAACAGATGCACAGTTTTTAGAAAATAAAGCCACCTTTTAGGTGGCATATTTTTTTGGTATTTTAAAGTCAATCCAACCGACAAATATTCAAATACTATTGCAATTCTTATTTTAATTAATATAATAGCGATTATGCTTATATATAATATTGATTAATAATAAATAATATATTATAATTATAATATCAAAATAATTTAGGAGTTTTATGACACAAGACAAAAAAATTGCTCTTTTAATCGATGCAGAAAATATATCCAGAAATTACAGAAAAACTATCATGAACGAACTTGCCAAATACGGCACCACGACATATCGCCGTATTTATGGAGATTTCACTTCAGGCAAAATAAGCTGGACAAGTGAAGATATGCTCAAATATTCCCTCACTCCTGTCCAACAATACTCCAATACCTCTCAAAAAAACAAAAATGCAGGCAAAAATTCCTCGGACATAACTTTGGTAATAGACGCCATGGATATTCTCTATTCGGGAAATGTAGAAGGTTTTTGCATTGTATCTTCTGACAGCGACTTCACAAAACTTGCCTCAAGACTGAGAGAAGCAGGTATGCTGGTAATCGGTATGGGAGAAGAAAAGACGCCTCTTGCTTTTAGAAAATCTTGCGAAAAATTTATAATTTTGGATTTGCTGAATAAGGAAGAAAAGGACAAAGATAGTAAAGACAAAAAAGCTGAAAAGAAAACCGCCAAAAAGGCTGAAAAAGCCCAAGAAAAAGAAGATAAAAAATCAAAAGATAAATCTTTAGGCAAAGAAAAGAAAGAAGACGAAACAAAAGAAGAAGCAAAAGACGAGAATACTACCGTAATGTCATGGCAAGATATCGCTTCGGTAATAAAAAACGAAATACTGCCCGAACTTGCTGACGAAGACGGCTGGGCAAGTCTTGCAGATATAGGCAATCGCTTATACAAACTTTATAGCGATTTTGACAGCCGAAACTATGGATTTGCAAAGTTGAGCGAATTGTTTAAATCCAAAAAGGATTTTGAGATAAAAACCGCAAAACTCAATCCCGATAGCAATATCGTATATTATCTTATAAAAACAAAATAAAAAGAGCCCCTTAATCGGGGCTTTTTTATTGGTAAAATATTATTTATAATAAAAAATATTTATCAATTCGCGTATTTTTTTATTCCTCTGTCTGCGACATTTTTTGAGTCATAAGATAATAATTCAATGTCATTTGAGTCTTTGTATATCTTATGTCGCACAAAAGATTTGGTCTTAGTGACGAATCGGATACAAGGTTTTCAAGCAAGCCTAATGTCGTATCGATATCCGCCATAAGCAATTTTATATTATAATTATTGTTTAGAGCTTCTTCTTGCAATTCGTCATATTTGAGCTTTAAATTATCGTTTATTGTTTGTATCTTTTCGAGTGCTTGGCTTTTA
The DNA here is from genome assembly GCA_944381365.1 of uncultured Christensenellaceae bacterium. GTDB lineage: Bacteria > Bacillota > Clostridia > Christensenellales > UBA3700 > RACS-045. The sequence continues at coordinate 205,746 of CALWKW010000001.1, forward strand.
TCTATCTCCGATTTTGTCAGACTTTCGCCGATTATGCTAAGCTGCTCGATTATGCTCACAGAATATCCGCCCATACTTATCATGAGCTCGCTTCCACCCGTCAACACGCTTTCATAATCAACACTGTCGATAGTATAATTTAAAAGAGTGCTTCCGCTGTTTTTATCCACTACCGTATTCGCCTCATCGAGATCATCATATACATCGCCTATAATCAAATAATTGTCATCACTTTTTAAGATGTATCCGCCTGCCCCTTGCAATCTCATCTGGTCGCTATAAACTCTCGCCTGTTGATAACTCGAAGTCTCCTTTAAAACAAGCAAATAATAATTTGTCTTTGGCATATCCGCTCCCTTATACAGCGATGTAATGCCGTTGAGCAATGCTCCGTTTGTCACAAAATCTCCTATTACTATCGTAATCAACAAGCATGCTACTATCGCAAGCGTCATAATCCAGCCTTTTCGCTTGTTGTCGTATCTGTCATATATCTGAGGTTCGACATCTATTATCACATCTTCTTCATTGATTCGATAATTGGTATCGACTACGCTTGTAAGCTGAGGAACGACCTCTATCTCTACTCCTCTTGCATAATACTTCTTCGATTCGCTTCTTATAGGCTGAATTTCTGACTGCTCGACATTGTCGGATTGTGTGGAAGAATCAGAAGATATAGGCTGGTCATCCAAGACTTCGTACTCCTCTTCATAATCTTCCATATCTTCGTCATGATGATATTTATAATAGTTTTTGAGATAATATTTGCTATAGTCCATATTAAAAGATATGTCGCTTTTTGACAAAATATAATAGATATCTTTATATTTAATTGATATAATGCGAATATAATCTTTTTATTGTCAAAGTATAAATTTGATTTTTTAAAAATAAAAAAAGAATATACGGATTGTATATTCTTTATCTATTTATATTGATTTTTATCATTTTAATCTACTTTATACTGCTCGACCGATACACCCGATTCTTTGAACAAGTGCATAGAAAATTCATCGGGATAACCGTATTTATATACCACCCTTTTTATTCCCGCATTGATTATCATCTTTGCACAAATCACGCAAGGCTGATGCGTACAATATAGTGTCGCACCGTCTACCGATATTCCCAATTTCGCAGCTTGAATAATGGCATTTTGCTCTGCATGCACGGCATAACAAAGCTCGTGTCTTGTGCCTGAAGGAATATTGAGTTTTACTCTGAGACACTCTCCTCTTTCTACACAACTCAAAATTCCCGATGATGCACCATTGTATCCTGTGGTCAAAATTCTCTTGTCTTTTACTATTACAGCACCCACATGTCTGTCGCCTTTTATACAGCTTGACCATGTAGCCACCGTATCCGCCATCTGCACGAATCTAGCATCCCATTTATCCATTGTTTATCACCCAAATACCTATATAAGTATATTATTTATGTATATTTTTACTATATAATATCATAGCTTTGTGATAAATTCAACCATTTATATTTTTTCTACAAAAATTGTAAAAAATATTTATTACATTTTACATAAAAATATTTACATAATTGTTTTTTAGTGTTATAATTACCCTGTTAGCAGTCGAGATGGTCAAGTGCTAAATTAAAGGAGGCGTATTGAAAATGACAATAAAACCATTATTTGACAGAATAGTTATAAAGGAAGTAGAAAGTGCTACAAAGACATCAAGCGGTCTTGTTCTTCCCGATTCCGCTCAGGAAAAACCTCAAATGGCAAAAGTTTTGGCAGTAGGTCCCGGCGGTATGATTGACGGAAAGGAAGTTGTAATGCAAATCAAGGTCGGCGATACCGTTTTGTACAACAAGTATGCAGGCAACGATTTTAAACTTGATGGCGAAGAAGTTACTATCCTTAAACAAAGCGATGTACTCGCTATTGTTGAGAAATAATCGGAGGTGTGATTTAAAATGGCAAAGAAGTTTAAATATGGCGAAGAAGCCAGAAGAAGTCTTGAAGCAGGCGTAAATGCCGTAGCAAACGCAGTAAAAATTACTCTTGGTCCTAAGGGAAGAAATGTAGTTTTGGACAAAAAATATGGTGCTCCCCTCATCACCAATGACGGTGTGACAATAGCAAAAGAGGTCGAACTCGAAGACTCTTTTGAAAATATGGGTGCCCAACTTATCAAAGAAGTATCCATAAAGACAAACGATGTCGCAGGTGACGGTACTACTACCGCTTGCGTACTCGCTCAGGCTATCGTAAAAGAAGGTCTTAAGAATGTGGCTGCCGGTGCAAATCCTATGATTCTCAAAAAAGGTATTGCAAAGGTAACAGACGCAGTAGTAGAAGAATTGAAAGCTATCTCAAAGCCTATCGACTCCTCTTCTGCAATCTGTCAGGTAGCAAGCGTATCTGCCGCTGACGAAACAATCGGCAAATTCATAAGCGAAGCTATGGAAAAAGTCGGCAAAGACGGCGTAATCACAGTAGACGAATCCAAATCTACAAAGACAGAACTCGTAACCGTAGAAGGTATGCAATTCGACAGAGGCTATATTTCCGCTTATATGGTGACAAATACCGACAAGATGGAAGCTGTGCTCGATGACGCATATATTTTGATTACAGACAAAAAGATTTCCTCAAGCAAGGAAATTATGCCTATACTCGAACAAGTCGTTCAGAACGGACTCAAGCTTTTGATTATCTGTGAAGATATGGACGGCGATGCTCTTACAGCTGTCGTACTCAACAAACTCAAAGGTATTCTCAACTGCGTAGCAGTTAAGGCTCCCGGCTTTGGCGACAGAAGAAAGGCTATGCTCGAAGATATAGCTACATTGACAGGCGGCATAGTAATTTCAAGCGAAATCGGATATGAGCTCAAGGACACAAACCTCACAATGCTCGGCCGTGCAAAACAAATCAAGGTTGACAAAGACAATACTACCATTGTCGGCGGCAACGGAGATGAAATGGCTATCGCAGGTCGTGTAAATTCTATCAAAGCTCAGATTGCAGAAACTACATCTGAATACGACAAAGAAAAATTGCAAGAAAGACTTGCAAAACTTGCAGGCGGCGTAGCTGTAATCAATGTAGGTGCTGCTACTGAAGTAGAAATGAAAGAAAAGAAGTTGAGAATCGAAGACGCTTTGGCTGCTACCCGTGCTGCCGTAGAAGAAGGCGTAATCCCCGGAGGCGGTGTTGCTCTGCTCTCTATTATTCCCAAAGTAAAGCCTATCGTAGAAGCTTTGCAAGGCGATGAGAAGACAGGCGGTGCTTGCGTACTCAAGGCTCTTGAAGAACCTATCAAGCAAATCTGCTACAATGCAGGTGTAGACGGCGGTGTCGTAATCAACAACATTCTCAATTCAAACAACGGCGACTCATACGGATACAATGCTCTTACAGATAAATATGTAGACATGATTGAAAGCGGTATCCTCGACCCTACAAAGGTCACTCGTAGTGCATTGCAAAATGCTTCGAGCGTTGCGGCTACTCTTCTCACGACAGAAGTACTCGTGACAGATATCCCCGAGCCTCCCGCTCCCGTAGCTCCCAACATGGGCGAAGGTATGTATTGATAAATACTCTTCGAAAAAAATCAAACTATGACAAAAAGCCCTCTTCGGAGGGCTTTTTTGAATGGGATATATATGATTTTGAGGAAAAATACTAATTTTATTAAAGCTTTTTTTTATATAATAGATTTTTAATATTATAAAGTTTTTTGATATTAGAATATTAATCTCTACTCAGTCTTTTATTCTCGCTGAAATAATCCTGATCGGCTTCGTTCACATAATCGCCGATATTCAATTCTTTGTTCATAAGCTCTACAAGCTCGCCTTCAAATTCTTTCAGTTTTTCTATCACATTGTCTTTTTGACTTTTGTCCACCACATTGCAATGTGCCTTGCAGTAAGTCTGCCATTTGGATGAAAATATCTTGAGTCTTTCTCCTTCCAAAGCAAACTTTACTTTTGAAGAATATTCGATATTCTTTGCCTTATCTATTGCCTGAGTCAAAGCAAGGTTGATATTGTCCTGCTCTTTTTTGAGAGAATTTACCTGACTTGTAAGTTCGCCGTTTTCTCTTTTCAATCCTTCTAATCTGTCTCTCAATCCCAATATCGTCTTTTCGTATTTATCTACCATATCCTTGATGTATTCCTGTACCTGAAATTTGTCATAACCTTTTTTTGCCAAAGAAAAATTCATATCACACCTCTTTTCGTTTGATACATTCATTATACATAAAAAATAGGCTATCGCCGTTGGCAATAACCTATTATTTTGTCTATTTTTGTAGATGAATGTCAGCCTCTTTGCTTGTTTTCCTTGAGCAATTTTTGCTTTAAATCATAGAGTTTTTGCGACAAATCCACTTTGTAGATGTGAGGATTGAGCATACGCTTGTATTCGTTCCAGAATTCTCCATAACTCTCTTTATGATACTTTGCTATCTCCTTTACAGAAGGGAATTTGTAGACAAGCTCGCCTTGTTTTATGATTTGTACAACAAGGTTTTTTGCATAAAAATTGCTTACCGTCTTTCTCTTCCAAGAAAAATCAGGATGGAAAATTTCTATTTCGTCAAGATTGTCAAAGTTTTCTTCCATAAGACATATAAGGTCTGCAATGGCTTTGTCTGTGTTTTTGTCATACAATCTAACTATTTTCTTGAATCCGGGATTTGTAATCTTTGCGGGAGTATCGCTCATTTTGAGTTTTGGCTGAAGCTCTCCGTTTTCGTTTTCTATGCCTGCAAGCTTATATACGCCGCCAAGACTGGGACAATCCATGCTGGTAATAAGTTTTGTACCTATACCATAACAATCTATTGCCGCATTCTGGCTGTCAAGAGATTGCAATACATTCTCATCTATATCGCCGCTCGCAAATATCTTTGCATTGGGAAATCCTGCTTCGTCGAGCATCCTTCTCGCTTCTCTCGAAAGATATGCCAAATCGCCGCTGTCAAGTCTTATACCCAAAGGCTCATATCCCTTTTCTCTCAATTCCTTGAATACCGTAATAGCATTGGGAACGCCGCTGTTGAGAGTATCATAGGTATCGCAAAGCAAAAGGCATTTGTCGGGATAAATATCGGCATAAGCCCTGAATGCTTCCAACTCCGTAGGAAAACTCATTACCCAGCTGTGTGCATGCGTACCTGATACGGGAACATCAAACATTTTTCCTGCAAGCACATTGGATGTAGACTGACAACCTGCTATCATCGCAGCTCTTGCTCCGTAAATACCTGCATCGGGACCTTGTGCTCTTCTAAGACCGAATTCGGCAATAGAACTTCCCTTTGCGGCATATACGATTTTTGCCGTCTTTGTAGCTATCAATGTCTGATGGTTCAAAATACACAAAATTGCAGTCTCAATAAACTGAGCTTCAAACATTCTGGCTTTTACCGTCAAAATAGGCTCTTGAGGGAAAATCACGGTACCTTCGGGAACAGCATAGATATCTCCCGTAAATTTGAAGTTTTTGAGCAAATTCAAAAATTCTTCATCAAAGATTTTGAGCGAACGAAGATACTCTATATCGTCCTCTTCAAATTTAAGATTAAGCACATATTCAATGACCTGCTCCAATCCGCAAGCTATGGCATAATTATTGCCTACACCTCTGTAAAACACATCGAAAACAGCCACCTTATCCATTTGCTCGTATTTGCTGTATCCATACATCATGGTAAGCTGGTATAAATCGGTAAGTAAAGTTAAGTTTCTCATATTACTCCTTTGTATTTTAGTGATGCCGAAAATCGGTGAGGCTGAACTTCTTGCTCATAACCAAAAATCTTGTTCTCTTTCTTAGGAATGCGACAATTACTAAAAAGTAATTGCCGCAAAAGTACATTTTTATATTAAGAATTAATCTTTTATTTTTTTTTGTCGATATCTTCAGACTCAGTTTTTTTTGCTTGCTTTTTAGGACTTGCTGTCTTTTTTGCAGGACTTTTTGTCGCTGTCGAACTTGAAGAAGCTGTCTTTGTAGTCTTTTTCGTAGCAGCAGTCGATTTTGAAGTCGAAGTCGACTTGCTTTGAGAAGTCTTCTTTCCTTGAGCTGATGAAGATTTTTTTGAAGTCGAAGTCTTTGTCGTCTTAACATCGCTTTTTACTTCTTTTTTGACTTCTTCGCTCAAAACATTATTTTCGTTTTCAACCAAAGCTTTTTCTTCGATAATCTCAGAGTCTTCACTCTTTTCGATATCGATATTTTTGTCAATATCTTTGTTTTCGCCCTCTAAGTCGGATATCTCTATGTTTTCTTGTGAATTTATAGGGGCAGAATCAATGTCTTCTGTATGTGCAAATTCGCCTGTTTGCTCCTCATCAAGCAATTCTTCTTTTGCCAAGGCATCGGCAAGCATGTTTTCGCTCACCATAGTCTCTGAATACTCTGTATTTGCACCTTTAGTTTGTTCGCCTTTTTCTGCCATTAATGCAAGCTCTTTTTCTCTCTTTTGCTCGCACAATCTCTTGAACCACTTTGTCTCAAATCTGATGACTCCTTTTTGCAACAATATCTGCAATACTATTGCCACAATAAACATCAAATAGCATATAAGCTGAACAATCTTGATTTTTGTACCGCCGATAGTCATAGGGTCGGTGCCTTTGATAAATTCGAGCGTACCTCTTACAAGTCCGTACCAACCTAGATAGAATATCATTATTGTACCCGTCTTGACAGGCTTTTTAGGTACAAAGAATATTACAAGAGCTATCGCAAGACCTATTGCGTTGAGAACGCCTTCATAGAAGAATGACGCATAGTGCCATGTCCCCGTAGACTCGATATAGACTGCAAGCGGAAAATGTTTCATCCAATCCTGAGTGACCTCTACTCCGTACAACTCCTGATTGAAAAAGTTTCCCCATCTGCCTATTATCTGTCCCAACAACAAAGCTATTACCACACAATCGGCCACCTGTGCCAAAGTGTATTTTCTATTGCGTAAACAGCAGAAGAATATACCCAATGCTCCGCCGAATATACCGCCGATAATCGTGAGTCCGCCATTGCTGATATTCAACATATCGACAAAGCCGTCCCAGCTGTCAAGATGATATTCTGTTCCTATTCTCGGCACGACATAGAACACTCTGCAAAAAACAACCGCAAGAGGAACTACCCATATAAATAATTCGAGAGAAAAATCTATATCTATGCCCTTTTTGTAGGATATAAGCATATACAAGCCGAATGCCAACAAAATACCCAATGTCACGAAAATACCGTACCAATAAACAGGCTTGTTGATAAAAGGCAGATAAAATGCTATTCTATCCATAGCCAAAAGCAAATTTGACACTTTTTGTACTCCTTTAAACTTTAAGATCTATTGTACTAAATAAAATGTATTCTATCAGAATACTCTGCAAGTACCATCGTTTCTGACACCGATAACAAACACATTATCGTCACCGAATACTTTTTTCATTGTATCTACATATTCATTGCATTTTGCCTTGTCTACATAAGCGATTATGGTACCTGCAAAGCCACCGCCGTGAACTCTTACAGCCTTAACACCTTCAATTCTCTTGCTGAGATTGATGCCGAGAGGTATTCTCTGTGCTGTATCTCCCAAAGGATAGCAGTTCTGAAGCATCATATATGAGCTTTGACCAGAATCGTTGATAGCCTGACAGAATTTCTTTTCATTGGCATTCTTTACGGCTTTTGCACAAGAATCTACTCTCTTGTTTTCGTCAAAGAAGTGCATTGCTCTTAAAATTGCTCTGCCGCTTACTTTTTCCTGAAGCTCAGGCAATGCCTTATAAAAATCTTCTTCTTTTACTTTTCTAAGTTTTTTTACGCCGAATTGTTTTGCCACTCCTTCCATCTCGAGTCTGATATCTGCATATTGATTTGTAAGGTCGCAGTGGTCGCCACCCGTATTTGTCAATACGATATTCATATCTTCAAAATTCCAATCGATAGATTGTATTTTTAGATTTTTTGTGGATTTGAAGTCGATAAAGCTTACTCCGCCCAAAGATATAGCACTTTGGTCGAGAAGACCGCAAGGCTTTCCGAAATATACGCTTTCAGCATAGTGAGATGCCTTTGCTTTTGCAACCTTGTCGATTTTGCCTTCATTGTACATATCATTGAGAATTTCGCAAATAAGCACTTCAAAACAAGCTGATGAAGATACGCCTGCACCTCTGAACACATCGCTTGTGGTAGTAGCATAAAAACCGCCGATATTATATCCGTTTTGCTTATAATAAGCACATACTCCCTTTACGAGTGAGGCAGAATTGCCATATTCTTTGCTGTCGATAAACAAATTGTTTATATCAATCTCAACAGGATCATATCCCACAGAGTCCACTACGATTTTTGCTTCGTTTGTAGGTGTGACGCATGCTATCGTATCTACCGTAATAGAAGCACAAAGCACTTTGCCGTTGTTGTGGTCAGTATGGTTGCCGCAAACTTCTATTCTTCCGGGAGAAGAAAAGAAAATGCCGTCTTTGCCGTACTTTTTGGTATGCAAATCGTAGATTTCCTGATATCTTTTTACTTGATAATCAAGCTTATCTTCGCCATAAAATCTTTTTACTTTTGTCTTGAAATCTTCATTGTTTGCCAAATTGGCAATAAAATTCATATCTGCCATAAATTCCTCTTAAAAGCATATATTTGAGCATTAAACTCTAAATCATTATACCATACCTTTTTTATGATGTAAATAATTATTCAAACAATAAGTATATATTAAAAATTTTTATTAATACTAATAAATACATTTTTATAAAATATAAATTTGTTTTGTCAAAGCATAGTTTTGTTATTGCAAATATTTGATGGATAGGATATAATTATTGTGTTGATTTAAAAATTTTTTATTTTGATTTTGTGAGGTTTTTATGATAAATCAAGACACATTAAAAATTAAACTCGCTGATCTTGTAGACTATGCAAAAAAGAACCTTTCTTTGCGTATAGAAGATGAGAGTTTTGTTGTGAATGCTCTTCTTGACCTTTTCAAGTTGGGTGCCCCTGCACAAGCAGAAGATTACAAAGACTTTCAGACAGATATAGTAGACCCTATCGTGGATTATGCTATTGAAAGCGGTATGGCAAAGCCTGAAGAGAGAATTTTGTTTGAAACAAGACTTTTGGGTATTGTCACACCCATGCCCTCTTCCGTTGTGGACAAATTCGATACAATTGCCGCAAACAAAGGCATAAAGGCTGCTACCGATTTTATGTACAAACTTTCTATCGCAAACAACTATATTCGTATGGTTGACATAAAAAAGAACATTAAGTGGGAGCATACCGGAAAATTCGGCAAAATAGGTATTACCATAAATTTGTCAAAGCCTGAAAAAGACCCCAAACAAATCGCTATGGCAAAGCTTTTGCCCAAGACAGGTTATCCTTCATGTTTGCTCTGTCCTGAAAATGTAGGTTTTGCAGGAAACCTCAATCACCCTGCAAGACAGACTTTGAGAGTAATCCCCGTAAAACTCGGCGGAGAAAATTGGTCATTGCAATACTCCCCTTATCAATATTATACCGAGCATGTCATCGCTCTTTCAAATGAGCACAGACCTATGAATGTGACAAGCGATGCTTTGTTCAGATTGCTCGACTTTGTGGATTTGTTCCCCCACTATTTCATAGGCTCAAATGCCGCATTGCCTATCGTAGGCGGTTCGATACTTACTCATGACCACTATCAGGGCGGCAGCAAAGTGCTTCCTATGTTTGAAGTAGGCGAAAGAAAGAACTACACTCTTCCCAAATTCAAGAATGTCAAGATTGCTATCGCAAATTGGTACAACAGCGTAGTAAGAGTGAGCGGAAAAAACAAATTCGAAGTGCACGAAGTAGCCAGCATGGTTCTTGACAAATGGCATGATTGGACTGACGAAAGCGTGGGCGTAATATCAAAGACCACCGAACAACATAATGCTATCACTCCTATCGCAAGAAAAGAAGGCGACACATATATTATCGATATGATTTTGAGAAACAACCGTACTGATGAAGCACATCCTTTTGGTATTTTCCACCCCGAAGAGAGATTGCACAACATCAAGAAAGAAGGTATCGGTATTATCGAAGTTATGGGATTGTTTATACTTCCCGGAAGACTCAAGACAGAACTCGAGACAGTCAAAGAATATCTTACAGGAAAACAAAACCTCAATCTCAAAGAGCTTTCCAATCCCGAAAATCCTATGTCAAAGCATGCTCAGATGATTGTACAACTCGTCAATGATCACGGCTCAAACTGCGAAAAGGTATTTGCTGATAAAGTTGTGACTGATTATGTAAACAACGCATGCGAACAAATACTCGAATACACTGCTGTATTCAAAAATGACGAAAAAGGTCAGAATGCTTTTGAAAAGTTTATGCTCGAAGGTCTCGGCGTAAAAGAAGCATAACAAAATTAATCAAAATAAAAATCAAGAGGACTACAAGTAGTCCTCTTTTTTTGCGTATTAAAAATTTTTATCAATTATATCAATATTCTTTTCTGTCAGCCAAAGCTCTTGCCAAAGATACTTCGTCAGTATATTCTATATCGCTTCCCATAGAAATACCGCTTGCAAGTCTTGTGACCTTTATACCCATAGGCTTGATAAGTCTTGCAATATATGTGGCTGTCGCTTCGCCGTCAATATCGGGATTTGTAGCCATAATGACTTCTTTTACTCCGACAAGTCTTGACATAAGCTCTTTTATTCTTATGTCATCCACACCTATGCCCTGCATAGGATTTAATGTACCTTGCAAGACATGATACACTCCGTTGTAATCTTTTATCTTTTCAAAAGCTACTATATCTTTTGGCTCTTTGACTACGCAAATGACAGAATTATCTCTTGTCTTACATATATCGCAAATATCCTGATCGGTATAATTTCCGCAAATCTTGCAATAATGCACGCTCTTTTTTGTTTCTATCAAAGCTTTTGCAAATTCTTCTACTTCCTCTTCGCTCATATTTATGAGCTTATAAGCATATCTTTGAGCTGTCTTTGCACCAACTCCGGGGAGCTTAGAAAATTGAGCCACAAGCCTTGACAAAGGTTGATAATAAGCCATATCAGATACCGAGTCCTGCGAATTTACCCATTTTTTCTTCTTTTATTGCATCAGCCTTGCTTGCTCCGTCATTGAATGCCGCAACAATAAGGTCTTCGAGCATTTCTACATCATCGGGATCTACCGCTTCAGGTTTGATAGAGATAGCGGAAACTTGTTTTTCGCAAGTCATAGTAATCTCTACAAGACCGCCGCCGCTTGTACCCGTAACTTCCATTTCTTTCAATGCCTCTTGTGCTTCTTGCAATTCTTGTTGCATTTTCTGAGCTTGCTTCATAAGCTGTTGCATATTTCCCATACCGCCGAAGCCACCGAATTTTGCCATAATATTCTCCTTTTATACTTTAATGTATTTATTTATTATCTGTCTTTGACGAATTTGTAATATTTAGCATATCTTCGTCAAAAAGATTTTGAACCTTTTTTATGTCCTTGTTGAGAGCCTCTTCTTTGTTGAAATATTTGATTTGAAGCTCTGTAATTTCAAAATATCTTTTCATTATGATATTTTCAAACATTTTTATATACTGCTTGATTGCGGGAAGACTCTTTTCGCTCTCGACATTGATATACAATATACCATTGTCAAAACTTAGCATTTCCGCCGTAATTCCTACTGCACAGGCATAAGCTTGCTGTGCTTGAGAATTTGAGCTTATAGTATTGAGAAGATATCCCCACACTTCGCCCAAATCAAGCTTTAATGACTCATCTATATTTCCGTAAAACTTAGCAAACTGTCTTATCTTTGCTTCGATATCTTTTAATCTTCTGAGTACTGCATCCTGATCGAGGTCAATGGTCAAATCGCAAGCCTTGACTACGCTCATCTCAAACATAATGCTGGGCGATGACGAAACTCTGAGACTGCTTTCTATGCCGACAAATATTTCTATTATTCTCACAAGATTGTTGTTGTCGGTATGATTGGAGATGTCACAAAGTTTTGCATAAATATCCTTTGGCAAAGCCAAAAACTTGTTTGCGTTTGTACAATTAAGAATATACAAAATCGCACGCATCATCTTGGACACATCTTTTGCTAAAAGCTCTACGCTTTTGCCAAGCGACAAAATCTTTTCCGTAATCTCCAATGCTCCCTGTGCATTGTGATCCACGATATATGAGCACAAATCCACAGTCATTTTAGGCGAACTTGCACCCAAAACTTCAAGCACATCTTCATAAGTGATTTTTCCGCTTGTATAAGACAAGCACATATCTGCGACAGATAATGTATCTCTTACGCTTCCGTCTCCCGCTTCGGCGATTGCTCTTACGCCCTCAATCTGATATTCTCTGCCCTCTTTGTCCAAAATAGAGCATAGATATTCTGTAAGCTCCTGAGTAGACAACAATCTGAAGTCAAATCTCATACATCTTGACAAAATGGTCTGAGGTATCTTGTGCACTTCGGTAGTGGCAAGAATAAATACCGTATGAGCAGGAGGCTCTTCCAATGTCTTGAGCAAAGCATTGAAAGCCTGAGAAGTGAGCATGTGCACTTCGTCTATGATATATACTTTGTATTTGCAAGCGACAGGCACATATTTGACTTTTTCAATAAGATCTCTGATATCGTCTACACTGTTGTTTGAAGCAGCATCCATCTCAAGTATATCCATATTATTGGCACTAGATAATGCTTTGCATACTTCACACTTGCCGCAAGGCGAGCCGTCTTTTTGAGGATGCAGACAATTTATTGCTTTGGCAAAAATCTTTGCAGTAGAAGTTTTGCCGGTACCACGAGTACCGGTAAAAAGATAAGCATGCGATATTTTTGAATTGAGTACAGCATTGGACAATGTACGAATAATGTGCTTTTGTCCAAGCATTTTATCAAAAGTATCGGGTCTGTATTTTCTGTATAAAGATGTATATGCCATAAGTCCTTTTAAATACACATACAAAGGCTATCACTAAGATAGCCTTTGTAGAATTTTTGCGTTATGAGTCGATAATATTAGTTATTATCCTTCTTTGAGTCAGCATCGTCTGCTGTCTCATCGTTTTCAACTGTCTTGGAGATTTCTACTTCGTCAACGGTTAAAGTCTCTTCTACATTGCCGTCTTTGTCCTCAGAGAATGTAAATGTCTCTCCGAGTTCTGACAAATCGTCAACTCCCAAGATTTCGAGAATTTGTTCAAATACTTCTGTACGCTTAGGATCAATATTCTTCAAAGCATTTGCAAATTCGTTTTCTTCTGTCTCTGTCATTACTCCTGCAGCTTTCTTTCTTGCAAGTACTCTTGCTACTGCCTCAACCTGTCTCTTTTCTGTAAATGTATAGAAGAAGAGAGGTATAGCACAAGCAAACATAGAAAGTCCGCACAACAATGTAGTAGCCATCCAGTTGCCTTTTACTACTTCTTGGAAAGCAGGGCTGTTGATGATTTCATCAGTCAAATCTTCTACTGCGATTTCGTCATAACCAAAGCTTCCGAGTACCATCAATGTAACGAATGCTGTCAAAGCCATACCGATTTTTGAGATAAATGTTTGCATACTAAAACAGATACCCTCTGCTCTCTTTCCTGTCTTGTCTTCAAGATAATCGATTGAGTCTGCTATCATCGAATATGTAAGAATATTACTGAATCCCGAAGGAATACCTGCCAAGATAATGATTACATAGAAGAATATCTGAGCTACGGTACTTGTACCATTTGAAGGCAAACCGATAAAGTACAATGCTACGAGCAAAATACCACCGATAAGGTGAGACCAAAGGAATATAGTCTTTTTACCAAATCTCTTGGAAAGTACGGGAGTAAGCAATGTAGCTGCCAAACCGCCGGGAACTACCAACAAGAAGATTACTGCCGCAAGACCTGTACTTCTCAAGTTGTAAGTAGCATAGTAATATGCAGTGGTCATATAGATAGTACGAAGTCCGCCGAGTACGCCTACCAAAATCATGATAAGAATAGGCTTGTTTTTCATCAACAATGACAAGTTCTCTTTAAGAGAAGCTTTGCTCTTGTCGTCATAGAATCTTTCTTTTGTGTTCTTAAAACCAATCCAGAATGTAGGAAGAGCTATCAACACACTGACGATTGCACATACAAGATAAATCCATATAAGGTTTTCTTTACCGAATTTCTTGTCTGCAACGATAGGAATAACAACTGATACAAGACCGCTACCGAGTGTACAGAAAAGACGAGCGATAGTCAAAAGAGTGTTTCTCTTGTCAGTATCTGAAGTCATTGAAGAAGACAAACCCCAATAAGGAACGTCTACGGATGTATAAGCTATACCCCACATCAGATATATTACTGTTGAATAAGCAAACTGTGCTTTAGGTCCCCAATTGAAGGAAGTAAACAGCAATACTGTAAGAATTGCTATCGGAATAGGAGAGAACTTAAGATAAGGTCTCATCTTACCCCATTTGCTCTTCGTCATATCTACGAAGGTACCCATGACAGGATCGTTGCAAGCGTCAAAGAGTCTTGCACCAAGGAACATCCAAGCAAGCCACAAAGCTTTTACGCCTGCCACATCAGTCATGTAGATCATGAAGAAAGTAGTAACCAACTGACAAATAATGTTTTGTCCGAGACCTGCTACGGAATAGGACAATACTTCTTTAGGTTGCATATCTTCAGGTTTGGTGGGATCAGTGCCCATCATTTTGCAAAGAAATTTGTTTTCATTGATAGAAGCCATAATTCTCTTTCCCTTATAATGAATTTAGTAATAATTACTCTTTAGTAAAATACCAAAATAATAATAACATAAATATAATATAAATTGCAATAACATATTTTTAAAAATTTTTAATAAAAGTGTTTTTTTACAAAAAAAAGGTATTTTTCTCTCCTTTTGTGTGATATGTTTTAAATCTTAATTTAAGCATAAACACTATAAATAATTTTTTATAATTTGAGGGTTTATGTTTTTTGATACTTTTTCTCTCCCCCGCATAAAATTTTGCTTTTTTGTCAACAATAACAATCGCCTGATAATAAGCATAATATTTATTAGGACAAAACTCACTTTGGAGATAACCATGATAAAAAGAGGAGAATTATATTACGCGGATCTCAGTCCTGTCGTAGGTAGCGAACAAGGTGGTATTCGTCCCGTACTCGTAGTCCAGAACGATGTCGGCAACAAATATAGTCCTACTATTATCGCAGCTGCGGTAACAAGTCAGATAAACAAGGCCAAATTGCCTACTCATATAGAGTTGTCTGCCAAAGAATACGGACTTCAAAAGGATTCGGTAGTTCTTCTCGAACAAATTCGTACTCTTGACAAAAAAAGACTCAAAGACAAAATCGGCGAAGTGCCTACGGATACTATGCAAAAGATAAATCAGGCTCTTATGATAAGTCTGGGATTCTATTGATATCAAAAGAGTACCTCAAAAAGGTACTCTTTTATGTTTGTATTTTATATCTTAATTACAGCTATATCAAATATATACTTTTATGTTTATTGAAAAGCTATCAACATTTTGAATGCAAAAATCGATTATCTTACAAAATTTGTTCTGATTCCGCTTTCGTTTTTGGGAGGCAAAACTTCGTTTTGTTTTCCAAGCTCTATACATTTCATAAGCCATACAAGATTTCTCGTAGCATTGCGAATTGTCATAAGACCTTCTTTGTCTTCTTCTACCTCAACAGGAGTATTACCGTGCACCATAGTCCAATAGCTTGAAGATGCCACAGGCATTTGTGATATTGTAAAATACTTATGGAGAACATCGAGCGAAGCTGTCGTGCCTGCTCTTCTCGCACTTGCCAAAGCAAAAGCGGGTTTATACTTAAATACTCTTCCTCCTGCATAGAATACTCTGTCCAAAAGCGAAAGTATTCTGCCGCTGGGATGAGCATAATATACGGGAGTGCCAAAGACAAATCCGTCACAATCTTTTGCTTTTGCGATAAGCTCATTGACGATATCGTCATTAAAAATGCAAGTATTGTTTTTGAGGACAGCCGCACACTTATTGCAACCTATACAATCTCTTATCGGCAATGCTCCTATATTGAATATTTCATAATCTATATTTTCTTCTTTTAAGATATTTACCGACTCTTGCAAAGCTCTTGCCGTACAGCCGTTTTGTTTTGAACTTCCGTTGATAAGTAAAACTTTCATATTCACCTCGCTATATGATTTTTAAGATTTCATTTTAAAAATAGAATGATTTATAAAGATTTATTCAAAATCTTTTTTTGAATAAAAAGCCACAGCCTTTGCCACATCGCTCGGCAAAACTCCATACTCTGAATATTCTTTTGCCAGATTTTTGGCTACAAAAGCCGTAATATATGCTCCTGCATAAGCACTTTGCAAAAGTCCTACGCCTTGCGACATAAGCCCGAGAATTACTCCGCTCAATGTATCTCCGCTGCCGCCTTTTGACAATTCTGCTCCGCCGTTTGCCACAAGATACACTTCTCTTCCGTCAGTGACAACTGTAGTACTGCCTTTTAAAAGTACTTTGACTTTATATTCCGTCGCAAAGTCTTTTGCCGTCTTTATAGGATTTGCCAATACTTCGTCCACACTCGTTTTGCAAAGTCTCGACATCTCTTTTACATGAGGAGTGAGAACAATGCGAGCTTTTGATTGTTTTAAGATATCGGGATTGATAGATAGTGCGTTGAGTCCGTCTGCATCTATAAGAATGTCTATCTCAAAATTCTTTATGATATACTCTATTATTTTTATATTTTCTTCATAATGATTTCCTATCCCCATTCCTATCGCAAGACAATCTACTCCTTTAAGAGCCTCATCGATTTTTTCTTTGTCAAAAACCATAAAGCCGTCATTATCCGACATTGCAAATACCGTGCTCTCTTGGACAATGCCTTGATAGATGTTTTTAAGGCTTTTGGGGATTATCAATACATTGAGTCCGCCTCCGCTTCTTAATGCACACAAGCCCATATTGGCAAGTTTTACCGCACCTACATAATTATCGCAAGCTCCCAAAATACCGCTCTTGCCATAACTTCCTTTGTGAGTATTGTTTTTTCGTTTGGGAAAGAATTTTGATATGTCTTGTCTTTCGACAAGTTTGTACTCTTCTTTATATAAATCTATGCCGATATCAGCCACAATCAGTTCTCCCGTCATATCCTTGCCATAATTGAGATATAGTCCGCTTTTTGCAAACTGCATGGATATCGTCTTGTCTGCTTTTACGCAATATTTATACAATCCATTGTCTCCGTCAAGACCGCTCGGAATATCCGCAGAAATCTTGTATGCTCTGCTTTTGTTTATGTTTTTTATAATATCTATATATTTGTCTTTTGGCTGACCTTTAAAACCTGTACCGAAAATGCAATCCACTATAATATCCGCATCATAATCGCATTTTTCTATATCAAAAACATTCTCAAATTTTTTTGCCTTCAATCTGTCATAAAAATATGAGCTGTCAGAAGATATATCTTTATCTGTCATATAAATATAAGGATATATACCTTTGTCTGACATAATATCTGCCAAAGCAAATCCGTCTCCGCCGTTGTTGCCTTTTCCTGCGATAATATAAATCTTTCCTTTCCAATCGTGATTATCAAAAATAGCTTTACCTGCTCTTTGCATAAGCACGACAGAAGGAGTAGAATTTGCTATTGTCATTTTATCGCAATAAGCCATGTTTGATGTGGACAAAACTTCTTTCATAACACCTCTTTTGCAGATATTTTGCATTAAACCTTATACACTTATCTTTATAATTATATCACACGGATATCTATGTATCAATATCCATTTTATCAATCGTTGAAATCTTCGTCTACTATTTTGAGTGTGGCGAGTGCCTGACTGATGTCTTCCCACTCATAGCCTCTGTATTGCAAAAATCTCACGAGTTTTGCCTTGTATTTTGGATCGTGAATATCGGCATTTTTGCTATGTTTTGCGGCTACTTCCTTGCAAGAAGCACCTTGTCTTAGTCCCTCAACGGCTTTTTCTATTATGGCGTCTTCTATGCCTTTTGCCTTGAGTTCTGCTCTCAGCCTGTTTTTTCCTTTGACTTTGCTGTTGAGGGCCACATAAGAGCGGGCATATTCTTCGTCATTTATATATCCGTATTTTTTGCATTTGTCTACGGTATAATCCACTACGAGTTTTCCATACCCCTTTTCGTAGAGTTTGTTTTTGAGTATTTTGGCAGTAGGAGTATATCTGGCAATATAAGTAAGTGCATAATCGAATGCTTTGTCCTTGTCGCTGTCAAATATGACTTTGTCCAAAGTCTTTTCGTCCACTTCTTGTCCTATGGCAAGTTTGTGATTATACACCGCAATACGGCTCACTCCTGCATAGAATTTTCCGTCAACAAAAAGATTGACTCTTTCGATGTTTTTGGACTGCAATGTTATGTCTGTTATCTTTCCCAAAATACTCTCCTCTTATCATTAAAAGATATCGATCATTATATAAATCATTTAAAAAAATGCGATACATAATCATTTATCTTTTGCTTCTTGACTTTTTGCCGTTTTGTCTTTCTTTTGTAGCTGACTTATAGCTGTCTTTAGGTTTTGCCGTCTTTAAGTTCTGAGATAATTTATCAAAGCCGGATGAATACTTATTATTGTTTTTTGCTTCTTTTGATTTAACAAATGGTTTGTTTGACGATTTAGAATTTGACTTTATAAAAGTCTTTTTCTCCTCTTCTCTTCTTTTCTTTGCCCTCTCTATTGCCATTTCTTTGGTAGGTCTTATAAGACAATGTTCGTCAAAGCCTATCAAATCTTCTCTTCCCGCTTCCTTCAAAGCTTCGGCTACTATGTCATAATTGGTCTTTTTCCTATATTGCATCAAAGCCCTTTGCATGGCCTTTTCTTTTTTGCTTCTTGCGACATAGACGGGCTTCATAGTGTCGGGATTGATGCCCGTATAATACATACATGTAGACTTTGTAGAAGGTGTGGGATAAAAATCCTGCACTTGCTCGGGCATATATCCTATGGATTTGAGATAGAGTGCGAGCCTTATTGCGTCCTTTAATGTGCAACCGGGGTGCGATGATATGAGATAAGGCACGAGATATTGTTTTTTGCCCAATTTCTTGTTGATAGCGTCAAACTTTTCCTTGAATCTCAGATATACATCGAAAGGAGGCTTGTTCATATTTTCAAGCACATTGTCGGACACATGCTCGGGAGCCACTTTGAGCTGACCGCTTACATGATGCTTTATGAGCTCTCTCAAAAATTCGTCATTTTTGTCATACATGATATAGTCGAATCTTATACCCGACCTCACAAACACTTTTTTTATGCCTTCTAGCTCTCTCAAGCTCTTCAACAAATCGAGATATTCGCTGTGATCAACCTGCATGGCAGGACAAGGTCTATATCCTATACATTGCTTGTCCTTGCATATTCCTTTTGAAGTCTGTTTTTGACACGCAGGATTGCGGAAGTTTGCCGTAGGTCCGCCCACATCGTGAATATAGCCCTTAAAGTCTTTGTCTTGCAAAAACAATTTTGCTTCTTTTATAATATTTTCTTTGCTTCTTTTCTGGACTATTCTGCCCTGATGAAAAGCGATGGCACAATAGTTGCACGCACCAAAACAACCTCTTACTGATGTCAAAGAATATTTGACCTCTTCGATTGCAGGTACTCCTCTTGTATAACTAGGATGATATGTCCTTTCATAAGGCAAATCATATACTTCGTCCATTTCTTTTGGAGTGAGAGGATATTGCATAGGATTTTGGACAAGATATTTATCGCCGTGCTTTTGCAATAATATTTTGCCATAATAAGGGTCATTGTTGGAATACTGCATCTTGAAAGAATTAACATACTGCATTTTGTCCTGTCTGACTTGTTCGAATGAAGGACAAAAATCTACCGTATGCTCTTCTATTCCCTTTTTGAGTTTTGCCGACAACTTGTCAAAACTCTCCAAATAGCATGTGCCTCGTATGTCTCTAATTTTGTCGAGAGGGACGCCTTTTTTGACAAGTTCAAAGATTTCTTTGATAGGTCTCTCTCCCATACCATATATAAGCAAATCGGCTTTTGACGACTCAAGTATGGTGGGAAGCACTTCGTCTTTCCAATAGTCATAATGAGCAAATCTTCTGAGCGATGCCTCGATACCGCCTATCACAACGGGAGTGTCGGGAAAAAGCCTTTTTAAATTATTGCAATACACATCGACACAACGATCGGGACGCTTGCCTGTGTCACCGCCTTCGCTGTAAACATCTCTATTACGCCTGATTTTTGCCACGGTATAATTGTTGACCATGCTGTCGACTACACCGCTCGAAACCATAAATCCGTATTTGGGAGCACCGAATCTTTTATAATCTTCGTCATTCTGAGGTTGTGGAATTATTGCCACATCAAAACCCAAAGATTGCAAAAGTCTGGACACTATCGCATGCCCGAATGAAGGATGATCCACATAGGCTTCGCCTATGACATAGATAATGTCAGCTTGTCGTCCTTGCAATTCCTCTTTGAAAATAGGTAAAAAAGCCATTTTTATCCCTTTTAGACAAAACTCCCACTGCTCTTATTAGGGCGGTAGGAGCTTGCAATTATAGTTTATTTGTAAAATACTTTGTCTTTTGCGACACACTTTTTTGAGTCGTTTTGATATTTTGTCTTCAATTTAAAAATTATCAGACTATTATTATGTTTTAAAACAATATTCAAGCAATATCGCAATTTATACAGATGTTATTTGAAATAGTCCACGCCGCTTTCAAACAACTTCATGTCATATTCTCCCGCAACATTCTTGTACAAATCCTTGTCAAAACGCTCGCTGTGTCCCATCTTTCCGAGTACTCTGCCGTCAGGAGATATAATGCCTTCGATAGCATACATACTTCCGTTGGGGTTGAAAGGAGAAAGCATTGTGGCATTTCTTGTCATATCTACATATTGAGTAGCTACCTGACCGTTTTTGATGACCTTCTCAAGCTCTTTTTGACTTGCCACGAATCTTCCCTCGCCATGGCTTACAGGCACAGAGAATACATCGTCTACTCTTACCTTGCTGAGCCAAGGAGATTTGTTTGTAGCCACTCTTATGTTGACAATAGTGGATACATGTCGAGAGATATTGTTGAAAGTCAAAGTGGGAGCTTCGGGAGTCTGTTCTCTTATATCGCCATAAGGTACAAGACCGAGTTTGATAAGTGCTTGGAAGCCGTTGCAAATACCCAAAGCCAAACCATCTCTCTTATAGAGAAGTTCCATTACAGCTTCTGCTATACGAGGATTTTTGAAAGTGGTAGCAATAAACTTACCGCTGCCGTCAGGCTCATCGCCGCCGCTGAAACCGCCGGGGAATGCGAGTATCTGACTTTCGCCAAGTGCCTTTACTATCTCTTTTGCCGATTCTTCGATATCCTTTGAAGTACGGTTTTTAATTACGAGTATATTTGCCTTTGCTCCAGCTCTTTCAAATGCTCTTGCTGTGTCGTATTCGCAGTTTGTGCCGGGGAATACAGGTATGAATACCTGAGGCTTTACGATATTTCTTGCAACCTTCTCGGGCTTTCTTGCACAGCAGATAAGGTTGTTTACCTCACCGCTTGCAGGAGCTGTCGTGGGGAATACGCTTTCCAATGTGCCTTCAAAAGCCTTGGCAGCATCGTCCATTTTGAGTTCTTTTCCCAAAAGGTCTGCCGTATGAGTGCCGTTGATGACAGCTACCAATTCGGGAGCAAACTCTTCAAGTTCGCTTACATCGTCAGAAAGCACTACAAAGTCGCCAAACTTAGGAGCAAACATATCTTCGCTCAACTCATTCCAAGTCGTGCCTATCTTGTTGCCCATGCAAGCTTTGAATACAGATGCCACGACACCGCCCTCTTCTACTATGTTGACAGCCTTAATTTTGCCGTTGTTGATAGCTTTTGTCATTGCGTCATACAATTTTAGAGTCTTTTCAAAGTCAGGCATATCGTATTCGTCTCTAGGAATTGCGATATGATAGATATTCTTTACTCCAAACTTTTCGTCAAAAGTATTTGTGACAATCTTAGAAGCCTTGCCAATACCCATAGCAAAAGATATGAGTGTGGGAGGAACATCGATATGCTCGAATGTACCGCTCATACTGTCTTTTCCGCCGATAGCACCTACTCCCAAACCTATCTGAGCATACAACGCTCCGAGCAATGCAGAAAGAGGTTGTCCCCATCTGTCCGCATCCTGATTAAGACGCTTGAAGTATTCTTGCAAAGAAAGTCTTATGGTGGATACATCTATACCGCAAGCCACTTGCTTTGACAATGATATCAATATCGAATATACTGCACCTGTAAAAGGCGAGCTTGTCATAAGTTGGGGCGAACAACCGTATGTAGATACGGTAGCGGTATCGGTATATCCGCTTGTAGGAGGCTTGCTTGCCATAGCTATGGCGGGAGTAAGCTGATATTTTCCGCCGAAAGGCATCAAAATACTGCTTGCACCGATAGTGCCGTCAAACATTTCTCCGAGTCCTTTTGTCGAACATACATTGAGTCTTGACAATTCGTTTGTCACGGCTTTGTCGAATTCGCCTTTGTCAAAATACTCTGCTGTCTTCTCGTTGACAGTCTCCATATATGAAGAAACATTGTCGTTGATATGAGCTTCTTGTCTTTGTTTTACGCCATTTGTATCGAGGAATTTTCTCTTGAGGTCGACAATGACATTTCCTGCATAAAACATTCTCATTCTGCCATTGTCCGTCACTTCTGCCACTGCGGTAGCCAAAAGATTTTCTTTTGCAGAATATTCGATGAATTTGTCAACATCGTTTTTGTCGAGTACCACTGCCATTCTTTCTTGCGATTCGCTTATGGCAAGTTCTGTACCGCTCAAACCTTCGTATTTTTTTGGTACTTTGTCGAGATAAATATCCAAACTGTCTGCAAGTTCGCCGATAGCTACGCTCACACCGCCTGCACCGAAATCGTTGCACTTAACGATAAGTCTTGCGACATCCTTGTTGCGGAAAAGTCTTTGGATTTTTCTCTCTGTGGGAGGATTGCCCTTTTGCACTTCTGCTCCGCAGACTTCTACGGATTTTTCTGTATGTGCCTTTGATGAGCCTGTGGCACCGCCACAGCCGTCTCTTCCCGTTTCTCCGCCCAAAAGTACGATGATATCGCCTTTTTGAGGTTTTCTTCTCACTACATTTTCTTTGGGAGCACCTGCTATTACATAACCTGTCTCCAATCTCTTTGCACGATAATTTTCGTGATACATCTCAGCTACAAGACCTGTGGAAAGACCAATCTGGTTGCCGTAGCTCGAATAACCTGCCGCAGCCGTCTTTGTAATAACTCTCTGAGGCAATTTTCCTTTGAGCGTAGTAGAGATATCCGCCGTAGGATCTCCGCTTCCCGTAACTCTCATCGCCTGATATACATAAGTTCTTCCTGACAAGGGGTCTCTTATAGCTCCGCCGAGACATGTAGCCGCACCGCCGAAAGGCTCTATTTCGGTAGGGTGATTGTGTGTTTCGTTTTTGAACATTATGAGCCATTTTTCGATTTTGCCGTCATTGTCCACATCGACTTCTACCGAACAAGCATTGATTTCATCGCTTACATCGAGGTTGTCGAGTTTGCCCTCTTTTTTGAGCTTTTTGACAGCAATCGTGGCTATATCCATAAGACAAGGATATTTGTCCTCTCTCTTTGCATTGAATTCATTGTACAAATCCTTATACAAATCAAGTGCTTTTTGCAAGTGAGGATTGTTGCTCGACACATCGATTTTTGTCAATTCTGTGGCAAAAGTAGTGTGTCTGCAATGGTCTGACCAATATGTATCGATAACTTTGATTTCACTTTCAGTAGGATTACGCTTTTCGCTCTTGAAATAATCTCTTACAAAAGCCAAGTCCTCTTTGCTCATGGCAAAGCCTGTCTTTTTGTGATAGTCGGCTATCTCGCTGTCCGTCATATCGATAAAGCCTTCGATTACGGGAACTGTGAGATTGAGCACTACTTCCTGAACGAGAGTCTTGGGCAATTCCATGCTTCCCTCTCTGCTTTCGACAGGGTTTATGATATATTTCTTTATTCTCTCGAATTCTTTTTCGTCAACACCCTTTACGGCATAGAGCTTTGCACACTTTATCAAAGGTCTTTTTGCCATAGACAAAAGCTGTACACACTGCATTGCACTGTCTGCTCTCTGGTCATATTGTCCGGGCAAATACTCCACTACCAAAAGCTTGTAGTCGCCAAGGTCGGGCAACTGCTCATAAAGATTGTCTACGGGTTGTTCGCTGAAAATAGTCGTCTTTGCTTTTGCATAGACATTTTCGTCAAGGTCTTCGATATCGTACCTTATGAACTCACGCACTTCGTCCACAGCAATACCCAAAACATTTTTGATGTCTGCCATAGTCTTTTTTGCAGATACATTATAGCCTTCTTTTTTCTCTACGAAAATTCTTTTTACCATTGTCTTATCCTTAAAATATTTTATCAGTATTATTAAATTGTTTGTTGTCGATTTTATCGATTGTTTTTATCAAGGCAAAGCCACTATATTTTATTTTTTTATACCTATATCGCTTCTGTAAAAAGCTCCGTCAAAATGTATTTTCTTGACATTTTTATAAGCTTTTTCTCTTGCTTCGTGGATATTTTTGCCCATTGCCGTGACGCCAAGCACTCTGCCGCCGTTTGTCACAAGTTTGCCCTCAACAAGCTTTGTACCCGCATGGAAAAGCAAAATATCTTTGTCCAAATCGCCTATTGTGATTTCCATGCCCTTTTTGTAGCTTTCGGGATAACCGCCGCTTGCCATTACTACGCATACGCATGCCAAGTCATTCCATTCGATATCGATTTTGTCCAAAGTTCCGTCTACTACGGCATTGAAGATATCGTACAAATCTGTCTTGAGTCTGGGCAAAACGACCTGCGTTTCGGGATCTCCGAATCTTGCGTTGTATTCCACGACCTTTGCTCCGTTGTCTGTAAGCATAAGTCCGAAATAAAGCACTCCCTTAAAGGTTCTGCCCTCTTTGTTCATGGCATCGACAGTGGGCAAAATAATTTTGTTGAGTACTTCGTCTGCTACTTCGTCAGTATATATTGCCGAAGGAGAGAATGTGCCCATACCGCCTGTGTTGAGACCTTCGTCATTGTCATAAGCACGCTTATGGTCTCTTGCGTTTACCATAGGAACAATGGTTTTGCCGTCACAGAATGAAAGTATAGATACCTCTTGTCCTACCATAAACTCTTCGACAATGACAGTCTTGCCTGCATCCTTGAATTTGGCATCGACCATCATATCTTTGGCTGCCTGCAAACCTTCTTCTTTGTTGTTGCAGATAATTACGCCTTTGCCTAGAGCAAGTCCGTCAGCTTTTACTACCAAAGGATATTTTGCTCTTTTGAGATATTCTACTGCTTTGTCATAATCATTGAATTCTTCATAATCGGCTGTGGGAATACCGTACTTTTTCATAAGATACTTTGAAAAAGCCTTGCTTCCCTCGATTATTGCGGCATTGGCTCTCGGTCCAAATGCTCTGTGTCCCTTTGCCTCGAGTCTGTCCACAAGACCTGCCGCCAAAGGATCATCGGGAGCCACTACCGTCAGAGTGATATCCTTGTGATTGTCCACAAAATCTATGATTTTGTCAAAATCCATGACTCCTATATCCACGCATTCTGCGATTTCGCTTATACCGCCGTTGCCGGGAGCACAATATATTTTGTCTACTTTTTTGCTTTTGGACAAAGCCCAACAAATAGTATGTTCTCTGCCGCCGCTACCTATTACCAAAACGCTGTTCATATTTTCTCCTGTAATTATCAGTGTTTGAAATGTCTGTCTCCGCTGAATACCATTGCGATACCGTATTTATCGCAAGCATCGATAGAAAGCTGGTCTCTGATGCTTCCGCCAGGTTGGAGAATAGCACTTATTCCGCCTTCGTGAGCTGCTTCTACGCAATCGTCAAAGGGGAAGAATGCGTCAGATGCCAAAACTGCTCCCTTTGTATCTGTCAAAGAATGTGCGATAGCTTGTTGTGTAGCTCTGATTCTGTTTACTTGACCGCAACCGATACCCAAAATGGTCTTGTCTTTTGCCACAAC
This sequence comes from uncultured Christensenellaceae bacterium, assembly GCA_944381365.1. Lineage (GTDB taxonomy): Bacteria > Bacillota > Clostridia > Christensenellales > UBA3700 > RACS-045. The sequence goes on from CALWKW010000001.1 coordinate 231,909, forward strand.
GATAGCGTTGGATTTTGTATGCTTTACTACTTTCATAGCAAAAATCATATCTTCCATTTGCTCTTTTGTGGGTGCGACTTTTGTGACAACATTGCACTTCTTCTCATCCACTACCATTCTGTCGTATTCCTGAACGAGAAGTCCGCCCAATACCTTTTTCATATCATAGCAATTTTCGGGTATAGGCTGAGTAATCTCAGGTAATTTCAAAAGACGAATATTTGCCTTTTGCTCGAGAATGTCCAGAGCTTCTTTTGTGAAGTCGGGAGCCACTACTATTTCTATAAATATCTTGCTTATCTGCTCGGCTGTTTCCTTGTCGATTGTGCGGTTTGATGCGATAATTCCTCCGAATATAGAAGTAGGGTCTGCTGCGTTTGCCTTGAAGAAAGCTTCGCTTATGGTCTTTGCCGTAGCTACACCGCAAGGATTTGCGTGTTTTACTGCTACGATTGTAGGCTCAGAAAATTCTCTCAACAAATCGAGTGCGCCGTTTGTGTCATTGATATTGTTGTAAGACAATTCTTTTCCGTGCAACTGCTCTGCTGTCGCAAGAGAGCCTTTTACATCAAAAGCTTCTTTATAGAATACTGCTTTTTGATGAGGGTTCTCGCCATATCTCATATCCTGAGCTTTGTCAAATGCCATCGTAAACTTTTCAGGGAACTCGATACCGAGTTTCTGACGCAGATAATTGGCTATCAAAGTATCATAATAAGATGTGTGCTGATATACCTTGTACATGAGATAGAACTTGGTCTCTTTTGTGATGCCGCCGTTTGCAAGTTCGTCAAGTACTTTTGCATAGTCCGAAGGGTCTACCATTACCGCAACATCCTGATAATTCTTGGCTGCACTTCTCAACATTGTAGGTCCGCCGATATCGATGTTTTCGATGGCTGTCTGCAAATCGATATTGGGCTTTTTGACTGTTTCCTTGAAAGGATAGAGGTTTACTACCACGATATCGATAGGGTCAATATTCATCTCTTTGAGAAAATCCATATGCTCTTTATTGTCTCTCATAGCAAGAAGTCCTGCATGAACCTTGGGGTGCAAAGTTTTTACTCTGCCGTCAAGACATTCAGGGAATCCCGTCACAGAGGAAATATCCACTGCTTTGATACCTGCTTCGTTGAGTACTTTCAATGTGCCGCCCGTAGATATGATTTCATATCCGAATCCGGTAAGGCTTTTTGCCAAATCTACAATACCCGTTTTGTCGGATACGCTTATAAGTGCTTTTTTAGCCATTTTTATCCACTCCTATATTTATTATCCTATTTATCTATAAAAATTGTTTTCTTAAATTGTATTTTGTTTTGCTTTTCAAATAGATTATCGATACTTTATATTTTTTTTATTTCGATACTATTTGCAAAGTTTTGCCACAATTTCGGGAAGAAGCACATGCTCCACTTCGAGTATTCTCGCCTGAAGACTTTCTGGAGTATCGCCTTCCATGACAGGCACTTCTCTTTGTGCTATGATTTTGCCCGTATCGGCACCGTGGTCGACATAATGAACGGTACAACCGCTCACTTTGTCTTTGCTTGCAATGACGGATTTGTGAACATTGAGTCCGTACATACCTACTCCGCAATGTTTGGGAATAAGAGAAGGATGTATGTTGATGATTCTGTTTTCATATTCGTCTACAAGAACAGGCGTAACGATTGCAAGATATCCTGCAAGCACAATCAAATCGATATTCTTATCTTTGAGATATGCACTTATCGCCTTGTCTCGTGAGACATTGTCTTTGTACTCTTTGAGTGTGAATACCTTATAATCGATATTATGTTTTTTTGCTCTTTCGATTGCAAAAATGCCCTCTTTGTTGACACATACCGCCACTACTCTGCCGTCAATCTGACCGCTTAAAGTAGCATCGATGACCGATTGCATATCGCTTCCGCTGCCTGATGCAAAAATCGCTATGTTTTTCATTTTGTACCTGTTTTTTTACCTTCCCGATAAAATGCTTAAAGACATAGCTACCAAAAGGTAATTATGTCTTCGCTTCGCTCTCAAAGAGCATTGGTTTTTATAATTCTACCTCGCCGTCCTTGTCACTAACTTCGCCAATGACATAAGCTTGTTCGCCCAAAGCTTTGAGTTCGTTTACTACGGCATCTTTGATAGAAGGATCTACCGCAAGCACCATACCGATACCCATATTGAATGTATTGCACATCTTTCTGTCGTCAATTCCGGCAATCTCTTGCAATGCCTTGAATATCTTGGGAAGAGGATAACTAGATCTGTCAATCTTTACGCCCATTCCCTTGGGTATAATACGAGGTACATTTTCGATAAATCCGCCGCCTGTAATATGTGCTATACCCTTTATTTCAAACTTTTCGATAAGTGCAAGTATGGTCTTGACATATATCTTTGTGGGAGTAAGCACGAGTTCTGCGGGAGTACAACCCAATGTATCGTTGTATTTCATAAGGCTTTCCTTGTCTTCGCCGAAAAGCTTTCTTACGAGCGAATATCCGTTGCTGTGAATACCGCTTGAAGCAATACCGATAAGGCTATCGCCCACTTTTATGGTTTTTCCGTTGATAATCTTGTTTTTCTTGACAATACCTACCGCAAAACCTGCAATATCATATTCGTCTTCGGCATAGAATCCGGGCATTTCTGCAGTTTCTCCGCCAATCAATGCACATCCTGACTGACAGCAGCCCTCGCTTACGCCCTTTACGATATCAGCTACTCTTTCGGGTATAAGTTTTGACTGTGCGATATAGTCCAAAAACAACAAAGGCTTTGCTCCCTGACATACGATATCGTTGACGCACATAGCTACCGCATCTATACCGATAGTATCGTGCTTGTCCAATACGAAAGCATACTTTAATTTTGTGCCTACACCGTCAGTACCGGCAACAAGACAATCGCTGTCCTCTTTGTCGCCGAGTGCATAAAATCCGCCAAAACTACCCAAATCGCCCAATACATTGCCGTCATAAGTCTTTTTGACATATTCTTTCATCAATTTTACTGCTTTGTAGCCTGCTTCTACATCTACGCCCGCAGACTTGTAATCTATTGCCATTTTCTATTCTCCTAAAAAATTACTTGGAAAGTCCCATTCTCTTCATCATTTCTCTATAACCCTTGTCGACATCGTCCATATCTCTTCTGAATCTGTCTTTGTCGAGCTTTTCACCTGTCTTTGCGTCCCAGAAACGACAAGTATCGGGAGAAATTTCGTCAGCAAGAATAATCTGATCTTTGTATCTGCCGAATTCGAGCTTGAAGTCAATAAGTTCTACACCGATTTCGAGGAAGTATGCCTTGAGGATATCGTTTACCTTAAAAGCCAATTCCTTGATTTTTTCGATTTCTTCCTTTGTAGCAAGCTTAAGAGCAAGTGCATGATAATCATTGATGAGGGGATCGCCGAGATCATCGTTTTTATAGCTGAATTCGATGATAGTAGTAGCGAGTTCTGTACCCTCTGCTACGCCGTATCTCTTGGAGAAAGAACCTGCCGCTCTGTTGCGGATAATAACCTCCAAAGGCACAATCTCTACTTTCTTCACATAAGTTTCTCTCTCGTTGATTTCTTCAACATAGTGAGTAGGCACGCCTTTTGATTCCAAAAGTCTGAACAAATGATTGCTACAAACATTGTTTACAACGCCCTTGCCCAAAATAGTACCCTTTTTGAGTCCGTTGAAAGCTGTGGCATCATCTTTGTATGATACCAAAACGATATCGGGATCGGTTGTTGCGAAAACTTTTTTTGCTTTACCTTCATAAAGTTGAACGGTTCTTTCCATAATTCAATTTAACTCCTTTTGTAATTTTTCATCATCGCTTTTAATTTTTTCTGCAAGGCTTCTCTTGTAGTCCTGCATTTTTCCAATAAGATTGGGATATTTGAGGGACAAAATCTGCACAGCAAGAAGACCTGCGTTTTGTCCGCCGTTGATAGCTACGCATGCTACGGGGATACCTGAAGGCATCTGAACCATTGAAAGCAAGCTGTCAAGACCGTCCATTGTAGAGCTCTTTACGGGGAGACCTATAACGGGCAATGGTGTATATGCGGCGATTACTCCGCCGAGATGAGCAGCCTTTCCTGCGGCACAAATAATAACTTCGATATTGTTTTTGATAGCATTTACTGCAAACTGATGAGCATCGTCAGGAGTACGATGAGCAGAAATAACTCTCGCCTCTACTTCCACATCGAATTTTTTGAGAATATCGATAGCGGGCTTTACGACATCCAAATCGCTTGCACTTCCCATAACTACTGCAACTTTAGGCATAATAAAAATCTCCTTAAAAATAGAAAAACTTCTTTAAAAATTATACTAATATATTAGCACACTAATATATATAAAGCAAGGATTTTTGCTAGATAATTCTTTGCATTTTTTAGTACTGTTTGAGCATGATATAGACATAACGGGTTTTTGACAAAAAAATTATCCACAATCGCCAGAAACGCATACATATCCACAAAATCGGCACTTATCCACATAGTTATCCACAGCCGAATATGGTTATCCACACTTTAAAAATCCACATATTTGCAAATTTTTAGCTTAAATTTATTTTGAAAAATTTATAATTTATGGACAATATAGTACATTTTGACTCAAAACCATACAATCGATTTAACTCATCGTTTTCATCGAATAAAATTATCAGAATTTTATTGTAAAATTTGAGTGATATTTTGAATGTTTTGAGAATGGTTTTTACCAAGATTTGACTTAATTTTGAATTTGAAAAAATACTTTTATGCACAAAATATGTTTTTTGAAAATTTATATGTTCAAATTTTCCATACAATAGCTGTTTTTTCTATAAATTGCGTTATAGTTCGGCATATTTTTTTAATAAAACAAATACTCTATTCTTTAAGTTCAAAAAAAGAAGCGGACTAATGTCCGCTTGATTTTTATGTGTTTGTTTAATGCATTGCATCATATAGTTTTTTTCAATATAATAATTTTATCGATAATTTATACTATACATTTATGCAATAAAATTTGAAAATCAGAGTTTTTCAGCGATTTTTTTGAGGAAATCGACAGTATTGAGTTTGTATACTTCTTTATCTCCCTTATAGATAGCCGCCAAATCTCCTGTCATAAAACCTTCTTCGATTGTATCTATCGTAGCTTTTTCCAATTTGTCGCCAAATTCCTCAAGTTCCTTGAGTCCGTCAAGTTGTCCTCTCTTTTTGAGTCCGCCGCTCCAAGCAAAAATAGTAGCCACAGGGTTTGTAGAAGTTTGCTCTCCGTTGAGGTATTTATAATAATGTCTTGTCACGGTGCCGTGAGCAGCCTCGAATTCATAATTGCCGTCAGGAGATACAAGCACTGATGTCATCATTGCAAGCGAACCGAAAGCAGTAGCTACCATATCGCTCATTACATCTCCGTCATAGTTCTTGCAGGCCCATATCATACCGCCGTTTGAACGCACTACTCTGGCTACCGCATCGTCTATAAGAGTATAGAAATACTCTATACCTGCTTTTTCAAACTTTTCTTTGTATTCTTTTTCAAAAATATCATTGAAAATATCCTTGAATCTGTGATCATAAGTCTTTGATATCGTATCTTTTGTGGCAAACCAAAGAGGCTGACGGGTATCCAACGCATAGTTAAAACAACTTCTTGCAAAAGAGCTGATACTCTTGTCGGTATTATGCATACCCATCACAACGCCTGAAGTCTTTGCAAAATCGAAAACTTCGATTTCTTTCAATCCGTCTTCGTCTTCTATCACAAGTTTTGCCTTGCCGCCTTGCTTTACATATCCTTCTACATCCTTATAGATATCGCCGTAAGCATGACGAGCAATAGTGATAGGACTCGTCCAAGTAGGGATATAAGGAGTAATACCCTTTACCATAATAGGTGCTCTGAATACCGTTCCGTCAAGCACCGCTCTTACGGTACCGTTGGGGCTTTTCCACATCTGAGAAAGATTGTATTCTTTTACTCTTTGAGCATTGGGAGTAATAGTAGCACACTTTATGCCTACGCCGTATTTTTTGATTGCGTTTGCAGCTTCTACGGTAATAGCGTCTTTTGTCTCCTCTCTCTTTTTAAGTCCCAAATCGTAATATTCGCTTTTGAGCTCTACAAAAGGATTTATGAGAATATCCTTTATCCATGCCCAGATGAGTCTTGTCATCTCATCGCCGTCCAACTCTACGATAGGGGTAGTCATCTTTATCTTTTCCATAGTATTCTCCAAAAAGTCTTAATTCGATATATGATATATATATAATATTTTATCAAATTCAATTACTTTTTAGATTATACCTTTTTAATCGGCATTTTGCAAGCATTTGAGCCTTTTTTAGCGTAATATTGCAATACTCCCGATGAAAATCTCGGTTGAGTTTTTTCCTTATTCTCAGCTATTGCATATTCTATCATAATGCCGATTATTTTTCTTAAATTGAGATTTTTGTCTTCATAAAGATATCCTGCAAGCGAACCCGGGATAGTATTTATCTCATTAAAATACACCTCGCCTGATTTTTTATCCAAAAGATAATCGCATCTCACTATACCTTTGAGATTGAGAGCTTTGTATAACTTTGTCGTCATATTCTTTATTTTCTGCTCTATGACAGAATCCAACTTTGCGGGGAAATTTCTTCTTGAAGAAACTTTCATATTCTTGCCGTGAGACATGTATTTATCTTCAAAACTCAAAAATTCTTTCCAGCCTATCGGCTCTTCAAGAGAAGAAGGCAAAATCTCATTGTTTATTCTCATACATGCACAATTTATTTCTCTGAAGTCTTTCAAAGCTTTTTCTATCATAATTTTGTCGTCATATTCAAAAGCTATCTCCACCGCATCTTTGAGCATATCCATATTATCGCAAATATTAATACCTATGGACGAGCCTTGCCTGCATGGCTTGACAATAAGAGGAAAAGACAATTTCGATACCGACTTTATCAAATTTTCCTCTTTATCTTCTTTGGATAAAACCACATACGGCAAGACGGGCAATGAGATTTTTTTGCAAAAAATCTTGCTTATCCCCTTATCCATACCGATACCGCTTGCAATCACATCAGGAGATGTATAAGGAATATCTTCTATCTCGAAGTATCCTTGAATACTGCCGTTTTCTCCCTTTCCGCCGTGCGTACACAACAAAACGCAATCTATTTGCGATATAGCTTTTAGCTTATTTTTTTTGAGCAAACATAAATTCTTATGACAAAACATCACTTCTTTTCCGTCTATGTACTCGCTTTTAGAATAAGCTTCTATATCCCCGTATTTGTCAGGCAAATAAAATTTCCCGTTTTCACTCCAAAATACGGGATAGACATTATACTCTCTTTTTTCAATCGCTTTAATTGCCTGCATACCTGTAATGACCGATATGTCTTTTTCGCACGAAGTTCCGCCATACACTACTGCAATATTCTTCATTCTCCACCTCTATATATTTGATTAGTGAATATACTAAGACTTTAAATTCACTCACGACTATATTATTCTTTTACCTTAAGATTAATTACTTTATCTTGCATATATCGACAATATATCGACATTTTTCACATTAGTATTCAAGATTAGTATTAAGATATTATCCTACGGTTATTGCACTTCTTTTATCTTTATTTCTCCTCTTTATTGAACAATGTTCAAATCAATAACAACCTTATTGAATATAGCTTTTATCTTTACTTATTAAAATTCAAGTTTTTTCTTACGGTCTTATATAATTATTTAAAGTTTTGCTTTAATATCTATAAAGTCACTGTCAGCCTGTGTTATTTATATAAAGAGCAATTTTGATACATGTTCAAATACTTTTCATTATGCATAATGAAATATATAATTATATTATTCTGAACAAGTTCAAATGATCTTATCGCATTATAGATTCTAAATCGCATCTCATCCCCTAATCAGCACTTATCTCACTACAAGACAAAGTTAAGAGATAAAAAGAGATTTATCATATTTCATTTACCTATCATATTGAATTACACACTTTGATATACTTTTCGATTTGAACAATGTTCAATAATTGTCAGGCAAATCATTCTGAATAAGAAGCACATCCCCTGCTTTAAGCATTTTTGCAAAAAGCTCCTTTGCATTATCCAAATGCTCCACAAGATAAATATTTTTATCACAAAATCCCTTTGCAAGCATCCCCATTCTTATATCATCTTTGTTCACTCCAATCAAGATTGCTATATCGGCAATTTCAGCAATACTTTCGCCAAGCTCGAAGTTTAGTTTTGTCTGCTCATCGCCAAGTTCCACCAAACCTTGCGTAGCAACAACTTTTCTACCCTTAAAAAGCCCCAAAGTTTGAATGGCTATCTTAGCTCCCTCAAAATTACTATTATAGCTATCATCTATGATTGTAATACCATTCTCAAGTTTGCATACTTCCAATCTATGCTCTGTTGGCACAAGCTTTTCTATTCCCTTGGAAATTTGAACAATATTCAATCCGAGTTTATAAGCCATAGCCACACACATCATTATATTGTTGAGATTATGCTTTCCGATTAGCTTCGTATTACATCTTCTCTTGTCCTTTCCAATCTTAATATCAAAAGCCAGCCCATCACTGTCATAAGCTATATTTTCTGCTTTTATCTGAAGTCCGCCCTCTCCATGCACTTCACATACAGAAGCAGATATCAATGTCTTGTCATATACCTTGCTTTCGTCATACATTCTTAAGGTGAATTCATTATCGCCATTGAACACCATACCTTCACCATTTCTGCTTTCAATAAAATCATTGAGCTCTTTTTTTGTCTTGTATATATTTTCCTGACTCTTAAAAGTCGACAAATGCTGACTTCCTACACCCGTAATAATACCGAAGTTTGGTTTGACTATATCACAAAGCTCCTTGATATCCCCTACTTTTCTCGCTCCCATTTCCACCACAAACACTTCGCAATCTTCAGGCAATTCGTTTACTGCCTTGCATATCCCCATGGGAGTATTGTAATTGTGAGGAGTGCAAAAAGTTTTGTACTTCTCTCCCAAAATTGTGGTAAGAATATTTTTTACACTTGTTTTTCCAAAGCTTCCCGTAATTGCGACTTTTATAATATTCATTGACAAAAGTCTTTGTTTACATTTTTTGATATACTTATCGGCAATGCGTTTTTCCATAGGCTTGTTTAAAACAAGCGACAGACAGACAAGCTCCGGCAGAATAGCCATACCTATCGGTATAAAAATATAACTTGCCCTTACCCCATCGCTTTTAATCAAACTTCCCAAAAAAATCAACAAGGCAAACACAATCAATGCAATAATCGAATAGGTACAAAACAATCTTTTTGCTCTTGCGGTATATACAAGAGGCTGATGCACGCATTTATCCCTCTCATCCGTAAGACTTACCAAAAGAATGACCACATAAAGTCCCTGAACAGCAAGTTGAATATAAGAATTTGCTACGGTTATCGCCACAAACAAAAACAAAAGATTGCATATAGTAATACAAAATGCCGAGCCTACCAACTTCAATCTTATGCTTTTCATCTTGCGAGAATTGACAAGTTTATAGCCATCGAGCTGAACGAGATTTATTATTCTGAATGACAAAACAAATGACAATATCCAATATATTAATCCCATCAAAATTATAATTATTAATTGCATATATTATAAAAATAGCTGTCGAGTATAGCGAGAAATTCGCCATAGCTGTCAAGATAGCTATAATGTCCCCCTTCTAAAATTATAAGACCGCTGTTTTTAATACCTTTTTTGAGCCTTTTTGCCATATACAAAGGCGTGTCTTTATCTTTTCTTCCCCATACTATAAGAGAATCACATTGAATTTTTGGCAAAAGATTGTCAAGATAGAGATTTACCACATTTTTAAAAGTAGCTTTCATGACGCTATCCAATTTTTTATAGTCTTCCGAGCCGCAATTTGAAACATCCATTTTAAAAAATCTTCTTATCTTATAATCGAGTTTTCTTCTCCACTTCTTAAAAGAAAAAGCGGGCTTTAGCCCTGCACTGTCCACCAAGACCAATCCTTTTATGTCTTGAAGATAACTTGCAAGAAGTATTGCCACTCTACCGCCAAAAGAATGTCCTACCAAAATTACTTCTTTCATATCATAATGCTTTATAATCTCTTCCACGCCATTTGCATAACCTTGCAAAGTCAAAGGACTTTTTATTTCGCTTTGTCCAAATCCGTAAAAATCAAGCAAAGTACATCGATAGCTTGACGCAAAATAATTTGCCACACCTCTAAAACTGTCTATACTACCACCCCAGCCGTGCAGAAAAATTATATCTTTGCCCTTTCCTAAAATAATATGATTAAGAATACCACACCTCCAAAGAGACCTCTAAAGATAGTATATTAGCTATAAACATAAATCGTGACAAAGACTTTATCTTACGACTTACTTCAAAGCCAAAAAACGAATAAAATATTTGAATATTAAAACATTTAAATAACTATCCATTAAATAAACAGCCCGATATAAAAAATGATATTTAGAATAAATACACTATAAATAATTGTTCCAATAAAAAAAAGGTATATGTCAGACATATACCAAATCTTTAAAATTTTCTGTACCACATAATCAAAGCATCTTTTTTGTTTTTATAAAATTCTTTTCTTCTGCCTTCGATCTCAAAACCTGATTTTTGATAAAGAGCAATAGCTCTCTCATTATCTTCCTGAACTTCAAGCGTCAGTCCGGTAAGATTGTCGGCTCTTGCAATCTCTATCATATCCCGCATGAGCAGTCTTCCAATGCCCTTATGTTGATATTCTTTATCGACAGCCAAATTATTGATAAAGCCTTCTTGACAAACAGCATAATAACTATAATAGCAAACGACCTTGTTTCCTATCACCCCAACTCTTGCTCTTGCTTTTGAATCGCCAAGAAGCGAAGCGATATTTTTTCTTGACCAAGCTTCTAAAATATTTTCGTTTTCTATCCTGAAAACTTCATCGATATACTGATTGTCAAAATCAAAAAACTCAATTTTTTCAGTCATAAAAATTACACCGTTTTGTCCATATTTTTATTTTCGTATTCTCTTTCGGCTTGCGACTTTTTGAGATAATAAGGAGTGATGTTTTCAAAAATATTCTGAGCGATTTTTTCTTTTGCCACAGCAATAAGTTTTTGAGGATCAGAAGCTCTCGATTTTTTTATGACAAGACAATCTTTTTTGTCAAGCTCATCTCCGTCAATCTCTCCGCAATCTACTTCAAAGGTATAATCGTTTTTGTACTTTGCAAAATAATAAGCATTATGTCTGCAATCTATCGCCACATAAAATTCATCTTCTTTAATGCCGTATGAAAGCTCTTCAAAAGAAGTAATCGCCACAGCTTTTTTGCCTGTCGCAAATGACAAAGCCTTTATGGTGGACACACCAATTCTTATTCCCGTAAAAGAACCGGGACCTACCACACAAGCAAAATAATCCACATCTTCTATTTTGCAATTATTTTCTGAAAGCAATTTTTCTATTGCGGGCATCAAAAGCGAATTATGCTTTTTGCTTCCTTCCTGAGAAACATAAGATTTTATTTTGCCTTCATCACAAAAAGCAATCACCAAATTTTCGCTTGTAGTATCAATAGCAAGTATTTTCATATTTTTCCTTTTAGTGTTTTATATTATGTCGTTTTGTATAAGTATTGAGAAGTTTATTTTCTAAAACAGCCGAATTATTCTATAAATCAATTTAATTGAGAAATAACTTGTTCTAATTTAGAAGTATTCTCCCCGTTTTGCAATTCATTTTCATTTTCACAATTTTTCTTAAAGCTTAAAATATCACAAAATATTTTTGTTTATCTTATTACAATTCGCCTGCTCTTAAGAAAATGTTTTTAGAATTTTGATTCGATATTTTTCCTTATTTTATTTTCTAATTTACAATCAATTTCTTATATGTGCATTATCACATATTTGCAAATATTGATTTGAAAACAAAAATTATATTACAATTCTATACCGCTTATTTCAAAATATCTTTTATCGTCATCCATCGTTTTTATATTGATGACAATAGGATTTTTTATATCCTCAAACTTGTTCCACTCTATCACGCAAACACCCTGCATATAAAGATATTCGTTGAGCCCCAATTCATAAAGCTCATCCTCATCCTCTACCCTGTACATATCAAAATGATAAAGAGGAATTCTTCCGTGATATTCTTTCATAAAAGTAAAAGTAGGACTTGTCACAACTTCTTCGACTCCCAATGCTTTAGCGAGTCCTTTTGTGAATGTAGTCTTGCCTGCACCGAGATCTCCATTCAATAAAATGATATCTCCGCCATAAAGCTTTGAAGCAATTTTGTTTGCAAGTTCATAAGTATCTTCTACATTTTTCGATATAAATGAAGTCATATTTCTCCTACCATTTTATCCATACAGATTTTTGCGTTTTTACAGAATATTATCGATATGTTTTGACAATATTTTCTATAAGCCTATTATATTACACTTGACATTATTTTGCAATTAAATTATAATATCGATAATCAAATAATTCTTTGAGGGCAGGTGTAATTCCTCACCGGTGGTACAGTCCACAAACATCGTAAATTTTTATGCGATGCCGAGCAAGCGAAATTCTTGCACCGACAGTATAGTCTGGATAGGAAAAGGATGTTTTATTATGTATAATTCTCTTTCTAGAAGCAAGTGGCTTGCTACCACTGCAATCCTTGCGGCAATGGCAAGCGTTCTGTTTTTTTGGGAGCTTCCCGTTCCCCTTATGCCGAGTTTTATTCAATTTGATTTTTCTCTGCTACCCTGTATTATAGGTACCGTATCCATGGGACCTTTGAGCGGTGTCATTATTGCTTTGTTTAAAAATATAATACACCTTATCTTCAAAGGCTTTGGTGCCACAGGCGGTGTGGGCAATCTGGCAGATTTCGTGACTTGCCTTTTTATCATATTGCCACTAGGTCTTATATACAAAAAATTTCACAATATAAAAGGTCTTATTATCGGATTGGTAGTCGGCTGTTTTGCAAGCGGTATATTGAGCGGTTTGTTTTTTAATGCGATAGTAGTATATCCTCTTTATGACAAATTCCTTTTGCCGATGAGTGCAATACTCGATATGTACAAGCAAATTCGCCCCTCATCAAAAGGTCTTTGGGAAGTGCTTGCCATATTCAATATGCCTTATACTTTCTTAAAGTGCGTAGTGATTAGCATTGTAGCTGTTTTGATTTCTAAGCCTTTGGAAAGTATATTGAAAAGATACTCCACTCCGACAAGGCATAAGAATACAAAAGATAATGAAAATTCTCTCGAGCAAAATATTGCCGATACAGCACTTTCAGATTCTCTTGAATCTAACAATCAAAAAACAAACAATTAAATTTAAACCATTTTTAGAATAAAATAAAAGACAACAAAGTTTTTTTGAAAGAATTATTTGTACTTTGTTGTCTTTTTTATTTCTATATAATTTTTAATTCAATATTATAATTTTAATATTTTATCTTCTGCTTTTTGCCATATTAAAGAGCTTTAGAAAATCTTCTTCTTTTATCTCATCCTGACAATACTTGGATATACTATATATAATGTCCGTATCAAAAGACACCACGACTTCTTCAAAGTCATACAAAGAATACACTTTTTCTTTGATATCATTCTGCAATTTCTCTCTCTGACTTCTCGAATACAGAGGATAAGGCACTACCCCCACCAATGCTTTTTTGCCGCACAAAAGCACATTGCAATATTCTATCAAAGAATTCTGCATCAATGCTCCCACGACATCTTCATATACATTCTTTTCGCTTTCGCTAAGACATAAAGTCGGCTGAAAACAAATATCTTTTATATTTATATCCAACATAATATTTTCCTCCTCATCTCATATTGTGGCAAAATTTGCCAAATTTATACATTTTTATATTATCAATAAATTTATTGCACAAAAAAATGAGCATTTCTGCTCATTTTACATTTTGATTAAAATCAAATTTTGTCAGTTTTCTGTACCATAATGAGTGACATTACTGCCGTTTGACCAAAGCTGTTCAAGCGAATACAATCTTCTTGTTTCCTCATAAAAGATATGCACTATTACATCGCCATAGTCAATGATAGCCCATCTGCCTTCTTGTTTGCCTTCTATTCTCAAAGGCTCGATACCTTCCTTTGACATACCTTCGTCTACGATATCTACGAGTGCCTTTACCTGCGTATTAGATCTTGCCGAACAAATAATAAACTTGTCCGCTATAATAGTCAATTCTTCGATATCTACTATCGTAATATCTTTTGCTTTTTTCTCATCTAGAAGCTTGCAAATCAATTCGTATTTTTCCATAATGCTCCTTAATTCTTTTTATATATAATATCAGATTTTTATTGAATTTGTCATCTTATTAACATTATTATCGCTTATTTTTCTCAATTATCTTGCAAAACGCCTTCATAAGCCTCTATCGTCAAAGGATAGATATCTCCGCCAAGCGATTTGAGATAGTCATATTGATGTATCACACAATCTTTATATCTTTTGTCGAGAGAAAGGAAAATACTTCTTCTAAGCCCTTCTACGCCCTCAAAAGCCCTATTCTCTTCAAGCATATCGCTGCAAAAGATAAGCTTTTGAAGTTTTGACATCTCTCTTTTGCCTGTCGTGTGGTATTTTATGGCTTCTAATATCTCTTCATCTTGAATATCATAATCTCTTTTGGCAAGAATTGCTCCCAAAAACTGATGCTCGACAGGAGTATTTATACTGTCTTCAGGCACTCCTTGACTATCATGCTCGCTCATACATATAGTCTTCGCACAATCGTGCAAGACTCCTGCCAAAAATACTTTGTCATAGTCAAGTCCTAAATCTTGATAATAATTGAGATTTAAGGCAAATTTTGCCGTACGCAAACTGTGTGCATAGGTTCTTTCAGATAGATTTGACTTTAGCTTTTGAAGAAGCTCAAAATACTTATTATAAAGATTATTGTCTTTTATATAGTCAGCTACTTTTGTATCTATATTATCAAAATTGCCAAGCATAATGTTGTATCTTATCAAAGTGGAAGATATATTATGAGGATTATAGTCACACACGACAATATTTGCTCCTTTATCTCTCCAAAGCTTTAAAGCTTTGTCGAAATTTTGACTGTTTCCTCTCGTAAAAACATACAAAGGACAAATCTTTATGATATCCTGAGGATTTTTCCATCTGTCAAAAGCCTCCAAGCTGTCTCCGCCTATCACAAATGCAATGTCTTTGTATATCTCTTTTAACTTTGGCAGAGTCTCGCATGTGTAATGCTTGTCCTCATTTTTGCTCTCAAAATCACAAATTTCTACTCTTTCGATGCCTTCCAATGCAATACTCAGCATATTTTTTCTTTCTTCAAAAGATGTAGGACATTCTTTGTGAGGAGGATTGTTTGACGGCAAAACCACTACCTTTTCGACCTCTTTTCTTGAGAGAAGATACTTTATCATATTTATGTGTTCATTATGAACAGGATTGAATGCTCCGCCAAAAATTACTATCATATTTACCTCGTTATTATTGTACACAAATTGATAAAATTTAGCAAGGATATTGCAACAAGTGTATATTTTTGTGCTTTTTGTCAATATTTAAGGTATGGCACTTATCATAGATATAATTCTTATCACGACAATTACATTCCTTGTATCATACATATTTCTTTCATTTTTAGAAATGAGCTTTTTATTGCAATTAATATGTGCAATGCTTTGTGCTTTTGTAATTTCAAGTATAATATACAAACTATTTTTTAAAGATAAAAAAGGCACTATGAGTTATCGCAACTTTTTGACTTATCTTATTTGGAAAGGCGAAGACTATGCAAAAACTCTCATATCCTCTTCAAACAAAGACAAAACCTACGAAGACAGAGGCGAATACATAATGCTTGACGATACTGCCATTTTTTTGTGGACAAAATACGGAAGACTTTCGGCAGATACTCTCGTGAGATTGTATCGCATTTGCATCAAAGACGACATCAAAAAAGCTTATATCATCACAACAAATACGGATAAAAAGTCTTTGTCTTTTGTCAAAAGATTTTGTGATGTGATAATGGTATTTGACAATTTCAAACCGCTTTATAAAAAACTCAGACAACAAAACATCCTTCCTGAAGTAAAAAGCCAAAAGACAAGCAAAAAACAAATTTTTTCTGCTATCTTTCACACGGCTTTTACGAGAAAAAACGCTGTAAGATTTGTGTGCATGAGCATATTGCTTCTTGCAATCAGTTTTGTCACGCCTTTTACAAATTATTATATATTCTTATCTTCATTAAATCTCATATTTGCCACAATATGTCTTGTCACAAGCATTAAAAGAAAATAATATTATATTTTATATTCAATATATAAAAAAGTCCTGCCGTCAGCAGGACTTTTATCTACCTTATAAAATTACACATTTATTTTAATAAGCGGTTAAAAACAAATTACAAAATATGCTTTATTCCTTGCTTTGTAGAATATCTGTATAATGTAATTTTGCTTCCTATCACTTGTACTACTTCTGATGAGGTAGCTTCTGCCAATTCTTCGGCCACATCCTTGGCATCTACATCGGCATTTTTTAGTACTGCTATTTTGATAAGCTCATGACTTTGCAACTGCTCGTCAACTTGCTTTATCAAAGTTTCGCCTATACCGTTTTTGCCTACTTGAGTGGACGGCTCGAGTTTCATTGCTATCGACCTGAGTTTTGCTCTTATATTGCTTGTCATATTTCACCTCTTTATTCTACAAAATCAAATTCTATATCGCTTATTCTTACAGTATCGCCTTCCTGACAGCCATTGTCTCTTAATGCTTTGATTACGCCTCTTTCCTTGAGAGTCTTTTGGAAATATCTGAAAGATTCATAATCGTCAAGCACTACATTTCTTATAAGCATATTGATAAGTCCGCCATGCACTTCATATACTCCGTCTTCATCTACGGTAATGACATAAGATGTGCTGTCATTGCGGTTTTCTTCAAACTTAACGACTTCCATAGGCTCGATGTCGGGCAAAGTTTCGAGCTTTTTGCTGATTATATCGAGTAGCTCTTTTGTGCCGCTGTTGGAAACAGCCGAAAGACGCACTACTTTTTGTCCTACTTTTTGCTCAAATTCCTTGATTTTTTCATCGTTTTCAAGCAAATCGCACTTGTTTGCCACAATAATTTGTTCAAGCGAAGCAAGTTTTAAAGAATAGCTTTCCAATTCTTTGTTTATCGTAAGATAATCTTCATAGGCATCTCTGCCCTCTATACCAGATATATCCACTACATGAACGATAAGTCTTACTCTTTCGATATGTCTTAAGAAGTTGTGTCCGAGTCCTGCACCTTCGCTCGCTCCCTCTATAAGTCCGGGGATATCAGCCACGACAAAGTCCTTGTCATAATATTTTACTACACCGAGATTGGGCGTCAATGTCGTAAAATGATAGTTGGCAATCTTGGGTTTTGCAGAAGATATGACAGACAAAATAGTGGATTTGCCTACATTGGGAAAACCTACAAGTCCTACATCGGCAATAGTCTTAAGCTCCAATGTAAGCTCTATTTCTTTTGTAATTTCGCCTTTTTGACTGAATCTGGGAGCTTTTCGCTGTGCGGTAGCAAATCTTGCGTTGCCTTTTCCGCCCAATCCGCCTTTTTGCAACAAAAATTCGCTGTCATCATAAAACATATCTGCAAGAACATTGCCCGTCTTTTTGTCTTTGATGATAGTACCTTTGGGGACTTTGACATAAAGAGACTTTCCGCTCTTTCCCTTGCAATTCTTTGCTCCGCCGCTTTCGCCGTTTTCTGCACGGAAGTGCTTGGCAAACTTGAAGTCGATAAGCGTAGAAGCACTCTTATCCACTACAAATATTATATCTCCGCCATTACCGCCGTCTCCGCCATCGGGACCGCCCTGAGCGACATACTTTTCTGTATGAAATGATACTATACCGTCTCCGCCGTTTCCCGCCTTTACGAAAATTGTTGCTATATCCAAAAACATATTTTTTCTCCGTATGGATTATTTTACGATTTTAAGACTTTAAGTCTTATTGTTAAGTTTAGCCGAATTGTGTGAGCAATTCGGCTATTGCTATGATTATCTTACAGATACAAAGGCTTTAAGCCAATTTTTCAATGATTGCCTTTGCAGCTTTTCTGCCTGCACCCATTGCCAATATTACAGTAGCGGCACCCGTAACGGCATCACCGCCTGCATAGATATTGTCTACGCTTGTAGCCATTGATTCTTCATTGACAATGATAGTACCCTTTTTGCTGAATTCAAGTTCTTTGCAAGACTTTCTCATCAAAGGATTGGGGCTTGTACCCAAAGCTACTACCACCTGATCTACATCGATGACAAATTCGCTGCCTTCTACGGGGATAGGTCTTCTTCTTCCTGATGCGTCAGGCTCTCCGAGTTCCATCTTTACGCACTTAATACCGCATACTTTGCCTTCTTCGCCCAAAATCTCAACAGGGTTTGTGAGCAATACCAATTTGATACCCTCTTCCTCTGCATGGTCGATTTCTTCGGCTCTTGCGGGCATTTCTTCTCTGCCTCTTCTGTAGATTATGTAAACTTCTCCGCCGCCGATTCTCTTTGCGGTACGAGCTGCGTCCATTGCCACATTTCCTGCACCGATGACTGCCACTGATTTTCCGCAATATACGGGGGTGATAGCATCGTCTTTATAAGCCTGCATGAGGTTGACTCTCGTCAAAAGCTCGTTTGCTGAAGATACGCCGTTGAGGTTTTCGCCCTTGATTCCCATAAACATAGGAAGGCCTGCACCTGTACCTATGAATATAGCATCATATTCTTCTTTGAGCTCGTCAAAAGTAATGGCTTTGCCTACTACTGTATTGAGTCTGAATTCCACACCCAAAGCTTTGAGCTTGTCGATTTCTTTTGCTACTACATCGTCTTTGGGAAGTCTGAATTCGGGTATTCCGTAAACAAGCACGCCGCCTGCTTTGTGGAATGCCTCAAAAATAGTAACCTTGAAGCCTTTTTGTGCACAATCAGCCGCACATGCAAGTCCTGCGGGACCGCTGCCGATTACCGCAACTTTCTTGCCGTTGAAAGCGGGAGCTTTGAGATCTGCGGTACCCTTTTTGAGTCCGTAATCTCCCACATATCTTTCCAATGCACCGATAGCCACGCTGCCGCCAAGCTTTGCCTTGCGGATACATTTACCCTCGCATTGATTTTCCTGAGGACATACTCTTCCGCAAATTGCGGGCAAAAGCGATGCTTCGCTTATTACTGCCAAAGCTCCGTCCTTGTCATTCTTTGTAAGACACTGAATAAATGCGGGGATATTGATGCCTACGGGACAACCTGTACGACAAGGAGCATTTTTGCAGTTGATACATCTGCTTGCTTCTTCCATCATAAGATTATCGTCAAAACCTAAATTTACTTCACTGAAATTATGTATTCTTTGCTCTGCCGGCTGGTGCAGAGTCTTATTTCTAGGACCGTTGTTCATCTTTTGTTAACCTCTCAATCTGCATTTATCTTCGTGTTCACGATAGAATCTGGATCTGTTCATAGCTTCAGCAAAATCCACCTTGTGTCCGTCAAATTCGGGACCGTCTACGCATGCGTATTTTGTTTCGCCGCCGACAGTAAGTCTGCATCCGCCGCACATACCTGTGCCGTCAACCATGATGGTATTCATAGATACTACGGTAGGTATATTGTATTTTCTTGTCAATTCTGCTACATTTCTCATCATTATCATAGGTCCGACAACCAATACGCAGTCAATCTTGTCTCCTGCATCGATTCTCTCCTGAAGCACTGTGGTGACAAATCCTTTTGTACCCAAAGAGCCGTCATCGGTAGAAATATAGACATGCTCGCAGTTTGCCTTGAACTCATCTATATCGAAGAGCAAGTCTTTTGTTCTTGCACCCATGATAACATCGCTTTTCAAGCCCTTTTGCTTACGCAATTTTGCCTGAGGGTAAATTACGGCACAACCGATACCGCCGCCGACAAGTACGAGATTTTCGTATTGGTCAAGGTCTGTGGGATTGCCCAAAGGACCAACCAAAGCATAGAGGCTGTCGCCTTCTTTGAGCTCTGCCATTTTGTGAGTAGAATAACCTACTTCCTGAACCAAGAGAGTAATGGTCTCTTTTTCTCTGTCAAAATCACAGATAGTAAAGGGTACTCTCTCTCCGCCCTCATTTACGATTACGATGACGAACTGTCCGGGAAGACAATGCTTTGATACTACGGGAGTATGCACTACATATTTTCTTACTCTGGGAGCTACATCATAGATTTTTACTAATTCGTTCATATATATCTCCATTTTAAAAACTTTAAAAATTTATATCATTATTTATTATAGTATTGACAATATTGGCAAATCATACAGCTATTGCAATCTGGCATGCGAGAATGACATGTATATCTACCGTGATGTATAAGAAGGTGATGGGCATGCGACCACTTTTCTTTTGGGATAATCTGCATGAGTTTTTGCTCGACTTTCAAAGGGTCTTTGGTATCGCAAAAGCCTATGCGATTGGCAAGTCTTAAGACATGCGTATCGACAGCGATAGCATCTCCGCCGAAAGCCACGGCATACACTACATTCGCCGTCTTTTTTCCCACTCCCGAAAGAGTCATAAGCGATTCGATATTGTCAGGAACCACTCCGCCGAACTTGGTCAGAATATCTCTGCTGGCAGATATGATATTTCTTGCCTTGTTTCTGTAAAATCCGCATGAGAAAATTAGCGGCTCGAGCTGACTTTCTTCAAGAGAGGCAAACTGCTCGGGTGTATTGTACAATTTGAACAGCTTTTCCGTAACAATATTGACTCTCTTATCCGTACATTGTGCCGACAAAATTACCGCAACCAACAATTCAAAAGGCGTGGTATAATTGAGCTCGCACACTGCATCGGGGTGCATGATCTCCAACTTCTCGAGAATATCGTCAATTTCTTCTTTAGAAAACTTTTTTATCATAATTAAATCAGTATATTATAAATTATAAGCTGACAATTATTTTATCTTACTTTCCTTCATTACTACATATTCTTCTCTTTCTGCACCGACAGAAACATAAGTAATAGGACATCCTACGGCTTTTTCGATAAAATCGATATAATCCTTTGCCTGTTTGGGCAAATCTTCAGGCTTTCTGCACTTGGAAATATCACAGTTCCAGCCGTCCATATATTCGATTACGGGTTTTGCAATTCTCAAAGCTTCGCCGCTGGGGAAACTTGTAGTCTTTTTGCCGTCTACCTCATAAGCTGTGCAAACAGGAATTTTCTTCATATATGAAAGCACATCGAGTTTTGTCAAAGCAAGCTCGGTAGCACCTTGCATTTCTACACCATACTTAGAAGCTACGACATCGAAGCCGCCTACTCTTCTAGGTCTTCCCGTTGCGGCACCGTATTCACCGCCTGCCTTACGCAATTCTTCTGCTTCTTCGCCAAACATCTCTACCGTGAAAGGTCCTTCGCCTACGCAAGTGCTGTATGCTTTCATGATACCGAAAACATTATCGAGCTTGTATTTGGGAATGCCTGCACCGATAGGAGCATAAGCAGCGATAGTATTGGATGAAGATGTATAAGGATTGATACCGAAATCAATATCTCTCAAAGCACCGAGCTGAGCTTCAAATACTACCTTTTTGCCGGCTTTGATGCTTTCATCCAAAAATTCGCCTGTATTGCATACAAAAGGCTTGAGCTTGTTGCCGTACTCCTCGAGCCAATTCATAATCTCATCGACTTCGATTTTGTTTGAGCCGTAAGCTTTTTCTATAAAAAGATTTTTCCATTCTACAATACCTTCAATACGCTTTCTGAGTGCTTCGGGGTAGAACAAATCGCCCATCATAATGATTTTCTTAAGATACTTATCGCCATATACAGGTGCGATACCTCTTCTTGTAGAACCATACTTTGCGTCTCCCAATCTGTCTTCTTCGAGACAATCTTGTCTTACATGATAAGGCATGCAGATTACGGCTCTTGAGCTGATTTTGAGGTTTTCAGGTGTAATTTTTACGCCCTTTTCTGTCAATCTGCCCATTTCTCCGACAAGGTGTTGCATGTCAATAACCATACCATTGCCCATCACATTAACTACTTCGGGACGCAAAATGCCGGAAGGAATAAGGTTGAGAATAAATTTTCCCAAGTGATTGATAACGGTATGACCTGCGTTGTTACCGCCCTGATATCTTACTACGATATCGTAGTCGCTTGATACAAGGTCTACCATTCTGCCTTTGCCTTCATCGCCCCAGTTGATTCCTACTATTGCTGTTAACATCGTATTCTCCTTTAACTTTTGAATATTAATATTTATAAATTTTTTACTGATTAATTAGTGTTTATCGACATCTCGACAAAGATATTATTTTTTCTTGTTGTCGAATCTGTTGATAAATTCCTTTGCCCTGTCCTTTTCTCTTTGAATAAATCCTTTTGTCTCTTTGAACAAAGCTTTGAATGCCTCTATTTCCACTCGCATGAATGCCATGATAGGAAGTATGCAAACCAAGATTATGACGAGTTTTACTATCATATCGGGATAAAGCGATACGAGCGTAAACATTTCGCTGAAGAAAGGATTGCTTACCGCAAAGACAAATGCTACAAACAAAAGTGCAAGCATAAATATCTTGTCTTTTGTATAAGGCATACATACCTGCATAAGCACGATAAAGGATACCATTGCCGTGATATAAACGCTCATTGTCGATATCTGAGGCGATACATCAAATCCAATATCGTTGTAAATCCAGCATACCAAAGTTATCGCAAACGCAACCGTCAGACCTGCCGGCAAGGCTCGCTTGAAGACTTTGCTCAAGAAATTGCCTTTTACTCGTCTGTCATTGGGCTCCAACGCAAGAATAAACGAAGGAATACCTACAAACAAAGTATTAATAAGCGTGAGCTGGATAGGCTCGAAAGGATATGTCGAGAACTGGAATATGATAAGAAGCAATGACAATACCGCACTGAATGTCGTCTTTACGAGGAAAAGCGAAGACGCTCTTTCGATATTGTTGATTACTCTTCTGCCTTCCGACACAACGCTTGGTAGAGCCGAAAAATCGCTGTCAAGAAGCACGAGCTGGGATACATTTCTGCTGGCATCCGAGCCGCTCGCCATAGCTATCGAACAATCGGATTCTTTCAATGCCATGACATCGTTTACACCGTCACCCGTCATACCTACGGTATGTCCGTGAGCTTTCAATGCTGCGATAAGCTCTTTTTTCTGACTAGGCGTGACTCTTCCGAATACGGTATATTTTTCTGCCGCTTCGTATATTTTGTCGGGAGTATCGAGGTCCACAGATGCGTCAACATACTTTTCGGCATTCTTAAGACCTGCTCTTTCTGCTACTTTAGAAACAGTAAGAGGATTATCGCCGGAAATAACCTTGAGCTGAACTCCTTGTTTTTCAAAATAATCAAAAGTAGCCTTTGCCGTACTTCTTATCTTGTCGCTGAGCACTATAAGTGCGATAATTTTCATTTTGTCGGGAGACATCTGTGCGTCTTTCAACACTTCGCTTGTCTTTACCAATACCAAAACTCTGAAGCCCTGAGAAGCATATTCTTTGACATCTCTTTCTACAAGATTGTATTTTTCTTTGAGTACAAATTCAGGAGCTCCGACAATGAATGTACCTGCATCCTTAAAGCTTGCACCGCTCCACTTTCTTGCCGAAGAAAAAGGCATGAGTTTTAGCACTTCGTATTTTTCGTTTGACGAGAAATATTCAAAACAAGCCTCGAATGTGGCATTGTTTTTGCCCAAAGCGGCGACCATATTTGCCATTATATCATCTACCGAGCCGAGTTTTGAAGAATAAAGATGCACATTTTCCACTTGCATCGTGCCTTCGGTAATTGTACCCGTCTTGTCAAGGCAAAGTACATCTACTCTGGCAAGAGCCTCGATAGAATAAAGGTCTTGAACGAGCGTACGCTTTTTTGCAAGTCTTATGATACCCAATGCCAATGCTATTGAAGTAAGCATTACAAGACCTTCGGGAATCATACCGATTACTGACGAAACCGTAACCGTGACTGCACTCGATACGCTGTTGGCATAAGTCATATTTGTCTTGAACATAAGAATGCCCAAAGGGAAAATTATAATGGTAGCAATTCTTATAATCCAATTTATCGAACGCATAAGTTCGGATTTTGACTTTTTGAATTTCTTTGCCTCACTCATGAGCTTGGATGCGTAAGTATCTTCGCCCACGGCAATGACTTTTGCTCTGCAAGTGCCTGACTGCACAAAACTTCCCGACATCAAAGTATCGCCGTTTTGTTTGTGAATATCGTCCTGCTCGCCTGTAAGCAATGATTCGTTGACTTCGCATTCGCCATCTACCACTATGCAGTCGGTAGGAATCTGACTTCCTTGTTTGAGAATGATTATGTCATCGATGACAATCTCTGTGGTAGGCATACTCACGATTTGTCCGCCTCTCACAATCTCGATTGAAGGTGCCGAGATAAGCGACAACTTGTCGAGCGTGACTTTTGACCTTATTTCCTGCACTATACCAATCACAAGGTTTATGACAGCAATGATAGCAAAAAGCATATTCTTTATTTGTCCGCTGAATATGAGTATCATCGCCGCAAGAAATACATTGACAAAGTTGAACAAAGTAAAAATGTTTGTAGTAAAAATCTTGAGATAGGATTTTGAGATGGTATTGGACTGATAGTTTACCATATCCCTCAATACTCTTTCTTCTACCTCTTCTTCGTCAAGTCCGTGATAAGGATCGGGATTGGCATTTACAAAAGGCACATCTTTTAAAGCCTTTGCTTTTTCCTTGTTGTCGATTTTTACTCTTTTTCTTGCTCGTCTCTGAGCTTTTTTGACAGCTTTATTGTTAGGAGCAATATCTTCGCTTGTCTTAGGGGGTTCAGAAACATTGTCTATCTGCTCCAATTCATAAGCAAAGTTGCTCTCAAAAGAAATCTCTCTGTTTTCATCCTCTGCAACATCATTCTTTTTAAGTCTTGACTTTTTTTCAGCAAGAGTCTTTACCTCGAGAGGCTTTTCTTCCTGCATCTCATCTTTTGAAGCTTTTTGTTTTGACTTCATTTTTTTGAGAGCCTTTTTGTCTTCAGTATTCTGATTGACCTTTTCTGACAAGTCCGTATCTGCCAAAGGCTGAACCTCGACAGCACTTTCAGACTGAGCATTAGAAACAATAGTCGAATCTTTTTCTATATAATCGGCAAGCAATTCGCTCTTTTTAGATTTTTTGTTTGACTTTTTCTCAACGGCAAAATCGGTAGCGACATCACTACCGTTATGACTGCCAAGCTCTTCGCCAAGGCCTAATTGCTCGTTTAGTAAATCTTTTTTATTTTTCCCCGCCATACGAGTTTCCTTTGTTTGTTTTGATTATTGCTCTTATCGCACAATAACAAATAAATAATAGCACATACATTATTTTAATGTCAATGGATATGATAATATTTTGCGTGCGTATATATAGTCAATTTTATCCAAAACCTGATGTTGCAAAACATATCCAAAAGACCAAATGATTTTCGCACACCCTTAATATACTTGTCAAACATAGAAATTTTTGATAATTTTATCGATTCAATTTATTTTGCTTATGACTGAATATCAACATCTGCATGCCTAATACAATGGTAATCAGAATAAACACTCAAACATACTCAATATTGCATTTTATTTTCCACACTGAACTTGTAAAAAAGAATTATCAAATTGAACATTGTTCAGCTTTTATTTATACAACACTATATAAATGCTTAAAACTTAAATTTGAACCATTAATTTATCTTAAAAACCACACCAACACAAAAAAACTATAAAATTACAATTAATATATTTACTTAAATAATTTTTCTCAAAAAAGCCCACCCCCTTCCCTGCTTACTCAAATAAAAGCTTTTTATCAAATGCCTACTTAATTTTAATATTGCAAATTTAATGCTTGCAATTAATCGTTTTATAATAATTTTGTTTAATTTTCTCTAATTTGAATTAGCACCATACAACTTGCTGTTAGCATTATTTTTTATTTGAACATTGTTCAATATTATAAACAACACTATAAAATATTATTATTCTTGCATTGCTTAAAAATATTTCATACTCCTCTTTATCTATCCCAATCCACAATAATATATCTTAATCTATTCGATTATTTTTACATGCCGCACCATCTTCAATAAATATAAATACTAGAATTTTATCAATTTTAATAGCTATATCACATTTACTGCTCCACATACATTTTTATCAACTTTATAAATACTATCTTTATTTAAAACTTACATGCTAAAGCTTTGAACGATGTTCAGTTTATAGAATAGCAAAGATTTTTTCTGTGACTTTAGAATCGACATAATATTCGTTTCTTTATTTTCTTCTTATACGATTGATTTTAAAAGAAGATTTTTATGTCAATAGAATTAATTAAAAAAGACCATTTGATTAATATTTTCAAATGGTCATATAGTTTTTGATTTGCATATTTTTATTGAACATTTAATTTTCTAATGTCATAATCTAATCAAATAAATCATTAAATCATTTTTGATTTTTCTTTTCTAGTCCTATTCTTCTTGCCGTAGACTTAATAAAAAGCGTCTTTAAAGTCTTATCATCATCTTCTTCGATTGCTTTTTTCAATTCAGCTAGCTGATTCTGAAAAGCTGTGATTGATGCCAAAAGATTTTCTTTGTTTCCTAAAAACAATTCACTCCATAAGTCCTCATTGATATTTGCTATTCTTGTCAAATCTCGATAGCTATCGCCTATAAAACTTGCCGTTTCGCTGTTTTCGTCATCGCTGTTTATAAGCGATACCGCAATAGCATGAGGAAGCTGAGAAGTATAAGCTATAACTTTATCATGAGTCTTTGCATCCGTGATACGGATATTGCCAAAACCTATTTCTTTGGCAATTATGCTCATTCTTTCGATTGCATCCAAAGTGGTATTGTCCGTCTTTATAATGAGAAAGTTTGCACCTTGCAAAACCTTGTCATCTGCATACTTAAAGCCTTTCTTTTCTCTTCCTGCCATAGGATGACAAAACAAAAATTCTGAGCCTTCAGGCACATTCTTGTTTATCTCATCGACAAACATACTCTTGATACCTGCCACATCGCTTATGAGACAACCTTTTTTGATATATTTGCCATATTTTTTGAGATAATCTACAATTTGATTGGGATAAAGAGCTATGATAATCACATCGCTTTTTGCAAAAAATTTTTCGGGAGTGTGTGCCCCCTCTTTTATTGCTCCCGCCTCAAGTGCAAGCTCAAGTCCTTCTTTTGACCTGTTTACTCCATATACGGTATAGCCTTTTTTAGAAAGAGCTATCGCATAAGAGCCGCCTACTACGCCCAAGCCGACTATGGTAATTACTTTGTCTTGTCTCATATCTACCTCTTTAGTTCAGATATTTGTTTTGTAATTTTATAAGTGTGGATACTTATAATTATTCTCTATAATGTTTTCTTTTACAATAATTTTCGCTGTTTTTAATATTCAAAAATTATCATTTATTGAGAATATCTACTGCCTCGACATATCCGTCAATGCCTTTGCCCACAACCTGAGCCACACAAGCAGGTGCAGTGACAGAGATATGGCGAAAACTTTCTCTTGTATTTATATCAGAAATATGCACTTCTACGACTTTTAAAGGAGCGATAGCTTTTATCGCATCAAACAAGGCATAGCTATAATGCGTATAAGCACCGGGATTGATTACTATGCCGTCAAATTTATCGAAATAGCACTTATGCAAGCAATCCACAAGCTGACCTTCGCAATTAGATTGATAAAACTCAAGTTCCACTTGCTTATCCTTGCACTTTTCACGGATATAATCGCACATCTTGCTATAATCCATAGCTCCGTATATATTTTTTTCTCTTATTCCCAGCATATTGAGATTTACGCCGTTGATAATCATTATTTTTTTCATACAAGCCTCTTATTTTATTACTTTTACTATATCTTTGACTGTCTTATAAATATCGTATTCATAGCTTTTTACCACCACATCGCAAGTAGAATAATATCTGTCTTTTCTCGATTCGTAAATGCTTATGAGTTTTTCTTTTCCGTCTTTTAAAAGCGGTCTGGTATCGGTATTGACATTGCTGAGTATATCTTCGAGCTTTCTTTCTATAAGCACTACAATACCGCTCAATTTCATCATAGACACATTGACATCTCTTAGTATCGCTCCGCCGCCTGTGGCTACCACAAGATTTTTTCTTTGAGATAGTTCATACATGGCCTTTGATTCCCAATTTCTGAACACATTTTCGCCTTCGGCAAAAAGCTGTTTTATAGTCCGTCCGGATATTTTTTCTATATATTCGTCAGCATCCACAAATTCCCAATCGAGTATTCTTGCCACACGCTTTCCCTTTACGGTTTTTCCGCATGACATAATACCCGTAAGATAAATGTTTCCGCCTTCTTTTTGCAGATATTCTTTCATCAAAGTATTATATATACTTTGCGTGAGCTCTTTGTCGACAGCCTTGCTTTGCCATATTTCCTGCGATTTCATAGCCTGAGCGACAAGCATATACAATCCGCCCACAGCTTTTTTGCCAAGTTTTACGGCAATTTTCAAAAGCTCTGTATATACGGGATTGTAGACAATATCCACTATTGTATCGAAGTTTTTGACAATATCTTCATCGACAGGACTTTTGCCGATATTTGGATACATACCGACAGGAGTGGTATTGACAAGGACATCGCCTTTATATTTTCTCAGCAAATCATAACTTATAAAATCGTCTTGCTTTTTATCCTGTCTGGATGCGATTTTTACTTCTTTTGCTCCTCTTTTTTTAAGGATATAATATACCGACTTACAAGCTCCGCCGCTGCCTAAAATGACAAATGATTTGTCTTTTATCGCTACTTGATTATGTATAAGCAAATTTTCAAATCCGTAAGGGTCGGTGTTGTATCCATACAGTTTGCCATTGTCATTGACTACCGTATTAACAGCCCCGATTTCCTCAGCCTCATTGGATATACCCGACAAATATTTCATTACCTTTTCTTTGTAAGGTACCGTGACATTAAAGCCGTCATATCTAAGCAACAATTCTTTGCAATCTCCCAGCATATCTTCCATAGGAATCTGAGTGATATCATAACTGCTGTTTTGATTGTAATAATCAAAATATTGTTTATGAATCTGAGGCGACATTGAATGTGTGAGTTTTTCTCCGATTACGCAGTATTTCATTTTTCCCTTCCGATTTTGATTGAAAATTATTGTCTTATTGTCAAGATTATTTGCTGATATATGTTTGTTATTTATTTATATTGCCTTTTTTGTATTCTCCTACTATCTCAAAGAATGTGGACATCTGATTTATTCCTATCAAGGCTTCTTCGAGCTTTGGAGAATCGCAAGGATATTCAAGGTCAGTATAAAAATAATAGCTCTCAGGAGAATTCTCCACAGGTCTTGACTCGATATTGAGCAAATTGATATTGTTTTTTGCAAAATGTCTGAGTGCATTGTACAATGCTCCCGGTTGAGAATTCAAAGCAAAGACAATGCTTGTCTTGTTGTTTTCTCTGCTATCCAAAAGATATTTTGATATCACAATAAATCTTGTATAATTGCAAGATTGAGAATGAATGTTTTCTTTAAGAATATCCAATCCGTACAATTTTGCGTTTATTTTTGAAGCGATAGCACCTTTTGTCTTGTCATTACTTTCTGCCACGAGTTTTGCAGAAGAAGCTGTCGACTTATAAGGAATTATCCTCCACTTATATTGAGACAAAAAGTTGTCGCATTGAGTGATTGCTTGATGATGAGAATACACTTCTTTTATATCCTCGGTTTTTGCACCTTTTATGCCCAAAAGACAATGATTGATGCTTACCCACTGTTCGCCGACTATAAAATAGTCGTATTTTCTCAAAAGGTCATATACTTCGGTGATTGCTCCCGTAGAAGAATTTTCTATCGGCAAAACACCATACTCGATTTCTCCTTTTTTCAAAGCCATAAAAACTTCTTCAAATGTGTTGTAGCTCTTGCCGTCATTATCGCCGAAAAAGTCTATCATAGCTTGCTCAGAATTGCTTCCTCTGTCTCCGTAAAAGCCTTTGGGAGCTTTCATATCCATAGCTCTTCTTGTATAATCCTTGAGCTTGCGATTTTTATAAATTTGGCTTTTTTGAAAATCTTTGCTTATTGACATGATTTCAGTCATGAGCTCTCTTGCCTGTTGAGAAAGCTCTTTGTTCTGAAGATTGTCTACGGCTTTTTGAAGCACTTGCTCTTCTCTAGAAGTCTGCAATACATTTGTATTGTGCGTTTTCTTGTAATTTGCCACATCGAGCACTACTCCCATTCGCCTTTCAAACAATTCGATAATTTCTTTGTCTATTGTATCTATTTCTTGTCTTAATTTTGTAAGTTCTTCCATCTTTCACCTAGTCTTTTATCAAATCATATACTGCTATCGCACTTACCGCTTCTATTACAGGCACGGCTCTTACGACAATACAAGAATCATGTCTGCCTTTCAAGGAAAGCTTTGTGTTTTCTTTTTTGGATACATCTATCGTATTTTGCTCTTTGAATATAGAAGGAGTGGGCTTTATTGCCACATCAAACACAACAGGCATACCCGTAGACAAACCGCCCAAAATACCGCCGTTGTTGTTTGTCGAAGTAATAACTTTTCCGTCTTTATATTCAAAAGAATCGTTTGCCTGACTTCCGTACATTTTTGTAAGTTCATATCCTTTGCCGAATTGAACTCCCTTTACCGCAGGCACACTGAACAACAAACTTGCAAGTTTTGATTCGATACTTTCAAAAAAAGGCTCGCCTATACCGCCGTCAAGTCCCGTAATGGCACATTCTATACATCCGCCCACGCTGTCGCCCTGACTTTTGGCATCGAGAATAGTCTCTCTCATAGGCTCATATACCGATTTGTCGATAAGAGGCAATACTTCGTGAGTAAGCGACTTCAAAAATTCTTTATCTATATTCACATCAAAAGTCTTGTCTGATATGTCTTTTATGGACTTGATATGAGCACCTATTTCTATACCTTTTTTTCTCAAAAGCTGTTTGCATATAGCACCGCAGAATACCAAAGTCGCCGTAAGTCGTCCCGAGGAGTGGCCGCCGCCTCTGTAATCATTGTTGCCGCCGCTCTTGAGATAATAGCCGTAGTCGCTGTGTCCGGGTCTGAAAACGCTCTTGAGCTGAGCATAATCTCCCGACTTTGTATTTGTATTGCGAATAATACCGCAAAGAGGTGTGCCCGTGGTCTTGCCCTCAAAATATCCGCTGACGATTTCCACTTTGTCGCCTTCTTTTCTGGGTGTAGAGAATTCTCCGCCATTGGGAGCTCTTCTTGCCATTTCTCTGTTTATTTCATCAATATCCAATTTAATGCCCGCAGGCAAATTGTCTATTACCACACCTATCGCTTCGCTATGTGATTCGCCGAATATCGTCAATTTTATTTTACTTCCCCAAACAGTACTCATACTTCCTCCGTATTCTGGATTTTTCCGCCCAACTTTTTAAAATCCTCATAAAAATCGGGATATGACTTGGATATACATTCGCTGTCTTTTATCTCCACTTCTTTTTCGCACACAGTACTTGCTATCGCAAGCATCATAGCCATTCTGTGGTCCTTGTGCGAATCTGTTTTGCCTCCCTTCAACTTGCTCACTCCCTTTATAAGCATACTGTCTCCAAACTCTTCGATATCTGCTCCCAGTTTTTTGAGTTCTTCCACAGTAGCTTTGAGCCTGTCGCATTCTTTTATTCTGAGTCTAGAGATATTGACAATTCTTGTTTTGCCTTTTCTAAGACAACACGCAAGAGCAAATACAGGTATAATGTCGGGACAATCTCCTCCGTCAAAAACAAGCTCTTCGCTCTTATCGGCTTGTCTTAATTTTTCCAAAAAGTCCACAATCACTCTGTCGCCCTGCAAAGATTCTTTGTTAAGTCCCAAAATCTC
The DNA here is from genome assembly GCA_944381365.1 of uncultured Christensenellaceae bacterium. Lineage (GTDB taxonomy): Bacteria > Bacillota > Clostridia > Christensenellales > UBA3700 > RACS-045. The sequence continues at coordinate 264,033 of CALWKW010000001.1, forward strand.
TACATCGCTTCCAAGATAATTTGCTACCTCAAAAAATGCAGACTGAGAATAATCTCCCTCTATATAGCTGTCATGGCAAAGATACATCTGATTGCCCTTGACAAATATTATGTTTCCTTCTTTCTCTACATCGATGCCGTATTCTTTTAATGCGGACAATGTGAGATTGAGATAACTTGCCGACTGAAGCTCGCCCTCTATAATAATTCTGCTGTCGCCGTCCAGCAAAGGAAGTGCAAAAAGCAAACCTGATATAAACTGCGAGCTAACTCCTCCGTCCACATAAAAATCTCCGTTTTTCAGTCTTCCTTGTACCGTAAGGTCAAGAAAATGCTCGGGATTTTTATCGCTGTCGTCCACATATTCTATTCCCTGACTTTGACAAATTCTCTTGTAGATATACATAGGTCTCGTACCCAGCTTACCTCTTCCGACAAACTTGTTTTTGCCTTGATTGAGTACAATAGCTATCGGCAGCATAAATCTGAGTGTAGAGCCTGATTCATTGCAATCAAAGACGATATAAGAATCGGATTTTTGACTATTTCCCTTTACATCGATATTGTCGGGATTATCTTTTATGCAAGCCCCTAATGCACGCATACATCTTATGGTAGCAATGATATCATCGCTGTAAGCAAGATTTTCTATCCTGCTTTCTCCTTCTGATAGAGATGCACAAATAATCTCTCTGTGAGCAAGACTCTTTGAAGGGGGAATTCTGACTTGTCCTTTGAGTTTTGAGGGTGTAATAGTGATATTCATAAGCACCTCACTTCAAGAAAAATTCTGCCGTAGTAGGATAAGTAAAACTCTCTCCTATTTCTTTGAGAAGCACTACATGCAGTTTTTTGCCCATATTCTTTTTGTCATTGAGCATTGCCGACATAAGCTGCTCGGGACGCACTTTGTCCGATATCGGCAAGCCGAAATTTTTGAGAATATTTGCAATTCGCTCGGTCGTACCTTTTTGAGTAAGTCCCAATCTTTCGCTTATCGAAGTAATAAACACCATTCCGATTGCCACAGCTTGGCCGTGGGTATAACCCTTGAAGTTGTAATACTTCTCTATCGCATGTCCGTAAGTGTGTCCGAAATTGAGCAACATTCTTTCGCCCGTATCTTTTTCGTCTATCTCCACTACCTTTCTTTTTATATCACAACAGGTATATACGATATCCTCGACTTTTTGCATAAACTCGTCTCTTGAGTGAATATTTTCCAAAAGCTCAAAAAGAGCCTTGTCTTTTATACAGCCGTATTTGATGATTTCTGCCATTCCGTCCACATAAAACGCATCGGGCAAATCATGCAAAACATCTGTATCTATATATACGAGTTTTGGCTGATAAAAACTTCCTACCAAGTTTTTGCCTTCAGGCAAGTCTACTGCGACTTTTCCGCCCACAGAGCTGTCTACCTGAGCAAGCAAAGAAGTGGGAACCTGCACAAAAGGCACGCCTCTTAAATATGTGGAAGCGACAAATCCGCCCAAATCTCCTATCACTCCTCCGCCCAATGTGATTATGAGGTCTTTTCTTGTGAGATTGTAGCTCAGCATGGACGAATACAAAGGAGCAATGGACTTTATATTCTTGGTTTCTTCGCCGGCTTCAAGCACTTCGAGCTTGCAGTCAAGACCTTTTTCGAGCAAACTGTCGATTATGGTATTGGCAAATATAGGAGCGACATTAGTATCGCTTATGATAAACACTTTTCCGCCTTCGCTCTTTATGTGATTGCCGATGTTTGACAAAATATTCTTGCCTATAATAATGTCATAACTGTTTATTCCCAAATCAACTCTTAAAGTCTTCATTTATACCTCAAAAACTGCCTTAATTCGGCTATAATAATATAATTATATATTACTATAAAATAATAGAATTTTCAAGTATATCAAAAAACTAAACTCTTCTATATCGCCATTTTTTTGAATAAATAAAAAACACAACCCTATTTTTTCGATTTCTTAATAGACAAGGTTGTGTTTTTATACAAAATTCATTCTAAAAAAGCGACTTTTATTTGTCAAAATAGTCGTCATCGTTTTTATTACCTACCCAAAGATTGCTATCTTCGTCAATGCCCGATTTTATATCGCCGTTTTCTGACAAATCGTAAAAATCGTCTGAATTGTCTTTTGGCTCTTGACTTTGCATCTCTGACATAGCAAGAGGAACAAGTTTTTTGCGATAAGCAATCATCATGCACACAAAACAGTATGTTCCGCCAATTACCCAGCTTGCAGTAGGTGCCCAATACATGCCGTCTATGCCGTAATAGTAGTCAAACAAATAGGAAAATCCTATTCTGAATATTATCGATGTAAAAGTGGATATGACAAAAGTCTTCAAAAGTCCTATACCCTTGAATACACCCTGACTTTGCACGATAAGACACATAAGAAAATATCCCCAGCCTATCGCCACGATATAGCCTTTTCCTGTCGCAATAACTTCGATGTTGTCGTCAAACAATCCCACCATCCATTCTGCACAAAGCACCGTAAACAAAGTGGCTATTACGGTATATACCGCCACAAAAATCCAACTTGCCTTATAGCCTTGGATTACTCGATTATATTTTTTTGCACCGTAGTTTTGAGCGGTATAAGTGGTAAGAGCATTTACATAACCTCTCATCGGAGTCTGCAACAACGAATCAAGTCTCGTGCCAATATTAATACCGGCTACTGCATTTATAGAATAGGTATTTACAAGTCCCTGAATGGCAATTCTGCCTACATAAACAAAGACTTGTTGAATAGACATTGACAGCGAATAAGAAGTGATTTCCATGACGATTTTTTTGTCAATTCTCAATTCTTTTATATTAAGCCTCAACAATCTGTATTTCTTATTTGTGTATATTATACACAAAAGCGATGACAATGCCTGAGCAAGCACTGTGGCAAATGCCGTACCCTCGACACCCCACTTGAATACCACGACAAACAAAATATCGAGAACTGCATTGAAAGCCACGGAAATAAACAAAAAAATCAATGGCGTAAAACTATCTCCAATGGCTCTTATGCCAAAACAATAAAAGTTGTAGAGATAAGTAAAAATAGCACCCGCAAAAATTATTTTGAGGTAATTGTCAGTATCGGTAAGAATTTCTTTTTGAGTATTTAAAAGCTTCAAAAAAGGACGACTGAACACAATACTGAATACCGACAAAACAAGCGTAAAAATTATGCCTATAAGCAAAGCCGTACCCATGGTGTGTTTTACTTTTTCTTCTTCATTCTCGCCATAATATCTCGACATTATCACACCGCCGCCCATAGCAAAACCTATAAGCAAAAATATGACGATATTCATCACAGGACCTGCCGAACCGAGTGCCGCCAAAGCATCGGTACTTATGTATCTTCCTGCGATAATACTATCCACTGCATTATAGAGCTGTTGACAAAAGTCGCCTATAATGAGCGGTATAGAAAATCTTAATATCGAGCTGAAAGGCTTTCCTTCCAGTAGTATGTTTTTTGCATTTGCGTGTATGTGCATAATTTACCTTTATTATAATATACGACAAAGAAAAAAGTTTGTTAATCAAATTGACGGCAAATATAAAAACTAATAAAAAAAAGACAGCTTATTTTTTGCATATTCGATATTGACATCAAAATATTTTGAAATTATAATAAAAAAAAAGAGGTAAACTATGAAAAAATGGTATAATGAAGAATATGAATTCAAAGTAGAAGTAACAGGATTTTTAAGAGGAAATAATACAGAAAGATATTGTCGAAACGGAGAAGAAATCGGAGATGTATATTCTTGTACCTATGGTTGTCCGATGAATAAGGACGGCTATGGTATTTGTTCCAAAACAATGATGATGCTCTATCCTCTTATGGAAACAATAAGAGGCGGAGGCGATTTGGAAAATCTCGGAGGAGACAGCAAATACAGCAAAACTATCGTATGTCCTGACGGTTGCGTAATATTCAGACTGACAGCAAAACCATTGGGCAATGAAAATTTTCACAAAGGAAAATTTTGGCAAGAACCTCAAAAATAAAATATAACCGAAAAAGACAGTTCAAAATACTCAATTCTGAACTGTCTTCTTTTTTTATCTATAAGTCAAAGATTTTTATTTGTTTTTAAAATTTCTGTTGATAGCCGACACGAGTGCCTTTACGCTCGCTTCGATGATATCGTTGTGAATACCTACGCCCCATACGACTTTTCCGCTCTTGTTGTCTTCGATACACACATAAGCAGCCGCTTGAGACTGAGATGTCTTGGACAAAGCATGCTCTTGATATTCTACGATATGATAATCCACATCGATTGCCATTTTCAAAGCATTGCTTACTGCATCGAGTCTGCCGTTGCCGTGAGCTTCTGAATTGAATGTCTTGCCATTATATTCGATGGTGATTGTGGTATCGATACCGTCAATCTGCTTGTAGTGATGCTCTACAATATTGAGAGGACTATCTATATTGACATAGTTTTCTTCAAATACTTTATATACTTCAGAAGGCATGAGCTCTTTGTGAGCATGGTCGGATACGCTCTTTACTTCATAGCCAAATGCTTCTCTCATCTTCATAGGCATAACAATACCGAATTGCTGCTCCATGAGGAAACCTATTCCGCCCTTTCCTGACTGGCTGTTTATTCTTATTACATCGCCTTCGTATTCTCTGCCGATATCCTTGGGGTCGATAGGAAGATAAGGTACTGTCCAATGCTCGGGATTTTTGGCTGTTCTCCATTTCATACCCTTTGCGATTGCGTCTTGGTGCGAACCTGAGAATGCGGCAAAGACGAGTCTACCGGAATAAGGCTGTCTTTCATAGACTTTCATACCCGTAACCTTTTCATACTCTTCGACAATCTCGGGAATATTGGAAAAATCAAGCTCTGGATCAACACCGTGCGAATACATATTGAGTGCCAAAGTAATGATATCCACATTACCTGTACGCTCGCCATTGCCAAACAAAGTACCTTCGATTCTGTCACCGCCTGCCAAAATACCGAGTTCGCTGTCAGCGATTGCACAGCCTCTGTCATTGTGAGGGTGCAAAGATATGATGAGGTTTTCTCTGTCAATCAAGCTCTTGCACATATACTCAACCTGACTTGCGTATACATGAGGCATTGACATGGATACCGTAACAGGCAAATTGATTATTACCTTTTTATCCTTTGTGGGCTTCCAGATTTTGATTACTTCATTGCAGATATCTCTTGCAAATTCCATTTCTGTACCTGTAAAAGATTCGGGCGAATACTCAAACAAATATTCTCCTTCGGCTTTATCTGCATACTCTTGACACAATTTTGCACCGAATTTTGCAATATCTATTATCTCTTCTTTTGACTTTTTGAATACCTGTTCTCTCTGGGCAAAAGAAGTAGAATTGTACAAATGCACTACTGCTCTCTTTACTCCCTTCAAAGCCTCAAAAGTCTTGGCAATAATATGCTCTCTAGACTGAGTAAGTACTTGAATAGTGACATCGTCAGGTATGAGATTTTTTTCTATCAAAGTTCTTAAAAAAGTATATTCTGTCTCGCTCGCAGCAGGAAAACCTACTTCGATTTCCTTAAAACCTACCTTGCACAAGAATGTGAAAAACTCCAATTTCTGCTCAAGACTCATAGGAACGACCAATGCTTGATTGCCGTCTCTCAAATCAACACTGCACCAGATTGGTGCTTTGTCGATATATTCTTTTTTTGTCCAATCGTTGCACTCAAAAGGTGGCATGTAGTATCCCCTTGTGTACTTATTAAAGTTTTTCATATATTTCTCCTTTTTTGTTTTATATACAAATTTTTATCTATAAAAAAAGTCTCTTGCACAAAGCAAGAGACGAAATTTATCCGTGGTACCACTCTTTTTCGTATCTACGGCCAACACCGATTTACGATACCTTGACGCTATAACGGGCTTACCCGACACTCTCTTACTTGATTGGGAGAGGCGACTCAAAGGCGAGTTGGCTTTTTTGTCTTGTTGTCTCACACCGACCGACAACTCTCTGCAAAGACTTAAAAGTTAATATTCCTTGTCATAGTCTTTATGTATTAATTGCATATATGATATTATATTTTTTTTGTTTTGTCAAGTGTTTTTTTATTTTTGAATATTATATGCTCCGCTGTATTATTTTGATATCAATATTATATTTATAGTCAAAAAATTTTGCACCTAAAAATATTAATTAGTTATCCGTATAAATAGTACCGACAAATGGTTATATCTACGATATACACCATTTCGTTTGGTCGGTATGGAGCGAACCCGACATTTTGCCTTATACTTTTGACACTTCAAAAGTATTGGTATCTTGTCGTGGTGAGCGAAAGGAGAATTGTGTAATTTTTTATTATATTATTCTGTAAGACCGCAGAGATCAGTGCATATTAATTTATTAAGCCGTTGGAGAATGGTGTGATTTTGTGAATTTCTAGCGGTTGTCCCGAGTCCTGAGCGTACTAGATGTACGTGACGGCGAGGGGCGTTCCTAAAATTCGCAAAGGCACGCCGTTATACAACGGCGACCTTTTATAGTGAGTTCAAAATATCCAACAAAAAATCCATAGCCACATCCGCTTCGTCTGCCGTGGTGTTGAGATGTCTATAAACTTCTCTGTATTTGAATATAGCCGAAACATCGTTGCTGTCAAAGAGTTTTGCAAGTGCCTTATAATAGTTGGCACCCATTTTGTTTTCAAGGCTCTTTACTTTGATAGCTTCGTCCTTTGCGATAGCCTTGTGTTTTTCCATGCTGGACACTGCCTTTTCGATATGCTCGCTTATGTCATAGAGTATGCCCGTAAGTCTTACCATATCGGCATTGGGATTGATTTTGAACAATCTCATCTCGTCTACTGCCGTCTTTGCATAGTCGAGAATTTCGTCAAGCTGACGAGAAAGGTCAAATATATCGTTTCTTTCCATAGGCGTGATAAATGTACGATTGAGTTCGTCAATCAAAATTCGTCTGGCCATATCGCCTTCGTCTTCTATACGAATGACTTCATCGCCATAAGCCTCGTGATTTTCTTCGCCTACACTTTTGCAATAGTTGTATAAAGCAAGCATACCTCTTTTTACGATATCGCACTGCTTTGCCAACAAATCAAAAAAGTTTACTCTTTTTCTGAATAATTTCATATATTGCCTCCCGTCAAAGAACTATCGCTCTTAATATCAAACAAATTAATGCTCCCACTATCATTGCCACAGGGAAAGTAAATATCCAGCTTGAAAAAATCTTTTTAGCTCTTCCCCATCTTACGGCACTGATTTTGTCGGCAATGCCTACACCGATGATACTTGACGAAACTACCTGACCTGTGCTTATAGGAATACCCGTAAACGAACAAGTAAGGGCTACCGTAGCCGTAGAAAGCTGAGCCACATAGGATTGGAGAGTACCTACTCTGTAAATTCTCTTGCCTACGGTATAGATGAGCTTGTATCCGCCAAACAAAAGTCCCAGCATTATCGCCAAAGACATGACGCCGACCGTCCAGAAATCGAAAGTATAAGTGGCTATGTCCTGACCTTTGCATACGGCAAGAGCCAAGAGATAGATACCGAGGGACTTCTGAACATTGTTGATAGATATAGAAGTACTCAACAAAACTACATTGAATACCTGTGCACCTTTAAAAAACTTTTTGACGCTTCTGTCCATTCTTTCGCATATATGATGGAACAATTTGCTGAGCAAAAAGCCTACCGCCATACAAATCACAGGAGTGATAAATACCATGAGTATGACTTTAAGTCCCACAAGATTCCAATTTATATTGCCAAAACCGAAACTCGCAAGACCTGCCCCTACAAGACCGCCCAAAAGAGTATGAGAAGTGCTGTTTGGCACAGAAGTAAGCACACTCACCATTGACCAAGCCAAAGCCGCAATCATTGTGGACAGCAAAAATATAAAACCTTCTTTTTCGGATATACCCAAAAAAGCTTCGTCTTTGATAAGACTGCCGACTGTCCTCGCAACGCTATCGCTTTTTAAAAGAAAGCATATTATTATAGGAGCGATAAACTTCGTGACACCAGAAATGATAATCGCATACTGAGGTTTTATGGCACGGGTAGCAACGCAAGTAGCGACAGCGTTTGCACCGTCTGAAAAGCCCATATAAAAAGTATAGGCAATCGCCAAGATGAAGATTACTGCTATATATGCGTCCATACTGCTCCGAAGTGTTTGTGATATAAAATGGCTGTGTTGACTTATAATATAATATCTTACTATTAATATTATAATTTTTCAATGTAAAATAAAAAATTTTTTATGGATTTTTTATTACATTTTTTGATAAGCAAATTTTGAGAATAAAATTTTTTAATGAAATTTTATTTCAAAAATTGCAATAAAGTTTGCTTTTTATAATGTTTTTTGCAAATTATCTGAAATAAGAATATTTTTTGTTTTATTCAAAAAATCGTATAGTTTTCAGAATATAAAGTTCTGCAATCCCTTTTTATCGCCTAAGAAAAACATAAAGCTTTTTATATAAAAATCTCTATGTTTTAATTAGATTGAAGATTGTTTACATAATAATTTACCATGATTTTTTGCATTGTATTATAATTTACTACAATATATATCGGCTTGCCTTCTTCATCCTTTTCGCCGCTCTCTTCTACTTTGGGCGGCTCATAATACGAATTGCTACCCTCGTCTTCGCCATTGAATTTGAGGTACAAATCATTGAAAAAGTTGCCTATCTTTTGCATAAAATTGTGCTCATCCCACCACTTGCTGCTGTACTCGACTTCGCTAGAATATGCTTTGGATATAGGATTGTTTTTGTATATATCCATAAAATCCGATCTGTACATTATAAAAGTTCTGCTTTCCCAAATACTGTCCACATAAAAACTGTATCTTAAATAAGCATCGCCGCTGTTGAGAAGTACGAAAGCCGCAAGTGTATTTGCCTCGTCTTCTCTCATGACGCCTTTTGTATGAGCCAGCTCATGAGCGATTGTGCATACCTTTTGATATGCAGGCATATCCTTGTTGTATCCGCCTTCGACAGTAGGTGTAAAAGTAATGCCGCTTATGCTGAAACTTGCCATAATGCCGCTTGAAATCACAGGTTTTCCTTTTGCGGTAAAATCATAATAATACTCGTCTGTGACAAGCCTTTTGTATGCATCCTCTACTTTTTGTCTTAGCTCTTTTTCGGTATAAGGACACACCGCTCTGCCGTCAGGATAAACTCCGAGCGTATTTACGCAATCGTTGAAATCATTTATAAGAGCGATATAGGTATCTTTTGCCAAATCCGCATCGATTTCGCTCTTATATACAGGTATCGGGGCTTTTTCTCTGTTGTAGGCAAAGCCGGCCGTGAAAATATACAGATTGCTTATCCAAGCTACACTTATCAATATGCCTATCATAAGCTGTCTGGAGAGGACTTTTTTGCCTTTTGCAAACAAAACTATTGCAGCTATCACAACAGCTATAACTGCTATCACAAAAAGCGTAGCAAGCACTTCGAACACATTAAAATCAACGAGCGAATATATTCTTCCAGCCACATTCGTATAGGCATTGACAAAAGTATCGCACACCCACTCGCAAATCTTGGTATTCGTCCTCAGAATAAGCATAAAACACAGCCACAAAACAAGCACTCCCAATGTGATAATCATTATGAGTGTTGTGTGAGAAATGCTGAATTTATATGGCTTTTTTTGTGCCTTATGATCTTCTCTCTCTTTCATAAATTCAGTATAACATACGCATTTTGAATTTTCAATATCAAATATCAAGATATTGCGTCTTAAAATTCACAGAAATACTATTAAGTACCAAATTCTCAACTCTTTCATATAATATAACAGCATATCTTATATGCAACAACAAAGGAGAAAATATATGTTCTGTTATAATTTATGTGCAAATAATTCTACAAACTTCAATTCAAGACATTCTTGCTGCGGCTGGAGCAAAACCAACTATGGCTGCGGCTGGTATTGCTGTCCTAATTGCTGTAATTTCAGCACTTTGGCAGCAAACAATTTACCCAGCCCTATACCTACCGTAAACACAAATATAGCTTATTTTACAAACCCTAGTGCTACTTCCATAGCTACACAAACCGCAATACCCGTAAATCTCTCAAAACAAATCGGCAGTGCGATTACTTCAAGCGGTACGGGAGTATTGTTGCAACCCGGTGTATATAAAGTAGACTATTCTCTTACCGGAACATCTCAGACGACCGGTCCTTCCACGGTAGGACTTCAACTCAACGGCACTACTCTTCCCCAATTTTCACAGACTCAACAAGTCACAGCCGCAGGCGACCAATACAATATCGCCGCAAACGGACTTGTCACCGTAAGCGATGACAACAGCATCCTCAATCTTGAAAATCTCGGTGCCAACTCTCAGGATTTTTCAAATGTAAATCTTGTAGTACAAAAAGTGTCATAAATATCTATCAATTTCAAAGGGTTTGCAAAAATGCAAACCCTTTTTTTCAACTATTCAATGTGGATATCAAAATTCGATATTTTCCTTATATAGTCAAGACACAAGCATTTTGTATCACAACAAAATACACAATACTCCGCCTTTGCCCTCATTGACAATTCTGGTCACAGTCTTTCTGAGTTTTCCTCTCACATCTTCGGGCATTGCCATGAGCTTGTTGTTGAGTCCCTCTTTTGCGATGACATTCAAAGACTTGCCAAACATATTCGTATTCCAGATATCCTGACCGTCTTCGCCGAATTCTTCAAGCCAAGCTTTTATATTCTCTTCGCTTTGCATCTCACTGTTGATTACAGGATTGACCTCTGTCTCGACATCCACTCTCATAATGTGCATTGCGGGAGCTGATGCTTTGAGTTTTATGCCATAGCGAGAACCTTTTTTGACGATTTGAGGCTGTTCGAGATGCAAGTCGTCCAAAGTGGGTGTGACAACTCCGTATCCGTAATTGTCCACATCTTCGAGAGCTTGTTTGATTTTGTTGTACTTCTCTTTTGCCTCAGCAAATTCTTTGATATATGCCACAAGCTGGCATTCGTCAGCAATTTCCACACCGCATTGCATAGAAAGCACTTTATAGAACAATTCAGGTCTGGGAGATGTAGTAATCGTGCATCTTCCTGTGCCGTAATCCACGCTTACGGGACTGTCTTTTAAAAGATATTCGTCATCGTCAAACAAAGCTACAAGCTTTTTGTAGTCGCCCATAACTTTCATATCGTTGACTACATCGACAACCTTGTCGATAATGTGAGATATAACTTCGCTTGTGCGAGGCAAAGCCTGCATCCATGTAGGCATAGAGATATCCACGCTTCTCAAAGGGAATTGCAAAAGCACGCACTCGAGAAGTTCGGACATTTCCTGAGCGTTCATTTCCTGAACATTTTTGAGCAATACGGGAATGCCGTATTCATCGGCAAGCTGGTCTCTCAATCTGATAGATTCTGTATCCTGTGGATGACGAGAATTGAGAAGCATGACAAAAGGCTTGTTGAGTTCTTTCATCTCTCTCACTACTCTTCTTTCTGCCGCTTCGTAGCCTTCTCTAGGCAAATCAAGCACAGAACCATCGCTTGACACCAAAATACCGATAGTAGAATGATCGGTGATTACCTTGCTTGTGCCGTACTCAGCCGCCTCGGTAAAAGGCATCTGTTCATCACTCCAAGGGGTATTGACAAGTCTGTCGACATCTCCTTCTTCAAAGCCCTGAGCTCCTTGAAAAGGATAACCGACACAATCGACAAGACGAAGCTTTGCCTTACATTCGGGAGCGAGTTCGACCTCTACGCCGCCATCGGGTACGAATTTGGGTTGTGTCGTCATGACGGTTTTTCCGTCAGCCGATTGGGGCAATTCGTCAATGATTCTTTCTTTGTGATAGTCGTCTTGCAAGTTGGGCAAGACCATTGTTTGCATAAACTTTGTAATAAATGTAGACTTACCGCTTCTTACAGGTCCTACAACTCCTATATAGATGTTTCCTTGTGTTCGTGTAGAAATATCTTGATAAAGGTCAAATTTTTCCATAAACTCCTCCATTTTTTGTTCGCTAAAATATATGCAAGGAATTTTTTAGATATTACAACAAATTAAAATGTATATGACATTTATTTTCGCTTTTCAGATATTATAATAATTAAATCTTTATTTTATCAATACTAAAATATGAAAAATATTTGAATATAAAAAATAATATTAATTTTATATCGATAATCCTTTAAAAAAATACGGCATACAGAGCTCTCTGTATGCCGCAATATATTTATTTTGTAATGATTATTCTTTGCTTTCCTTAAGGCTTTCTTGATACCACTCTACTGCTTGATCGATATCTTTATAGGTAGCACTGTTTGAATATCTGTCAATCTCTACACCATTTTTGATAGTATCGTGGTGCAAAGACAATGCTCCGTTGAGACATCCGCCGTCACATGCCATACCTTCAAAGAAGTTTGCTGTGGTTTTGTTGAACTTAAGTTTTAAAAGATTTGCTCTTATGTCGTCAATGCCGCTCATTGCGATAGGCTCGACTTTCTTTTCGCCCTTTACAAGTTTTGCGATATCTGCTGAAATACCGCCGCATTTTGCAAATACTCTTCCCATCATCGAAGCTTCATCGATGTGTGTCTCTTCCAAAGCTACCAAATCCACTTTTCTTGCGTCAAAGAATGCTTGCAATTCTTCAAATGATATTACATTATCGATTGCTCCCTTTGTCTTTTCCATTCTGTATTCAAGCTTCTTGCTTGTGCAAGGTCCGATAAATACAGTCTTGATTCCGGGGAACTTTCTCTTGAGAAGCATAGCTGTCTCCACCATAGGAGAAGGAGAAGAAGATATATACTTTGCAAGTTCGGGGAAATTCTTCTCTACAAACATTACAAATGAAGGACAGCAAGATGTAGTCATAAGACCTTTTTCTTCAAATTCTTTTGCCTCTTTGTACAAAGTGATATCTGCACCCAAAGCTGCTTCATATACCTTGCTGAAGCCAAGTTTCTTAATACCCGTGACAAGCTGACCGAATGTAGCGGGCTTGAACTGGCTGGCGATTGCAGGAGCTATGATTGCATATACCTTGGTGCCGTTTTCCTTGCTCTCTTTGAGAAGATTGAGTGTGTCGATAATATATGACTTGTCTACGATTGCTCCGAAAGGACAGTTGTACACGCATGCTCCGCAAGCAATACACTTGTCATTGTCAATCTTTGCTCTGTCATACTCGTCCATTGACAATGCTTTTACTTTACAGCTCTTGATACAAGGACGGGATTGCTCGATAATAGCGTCATAGGGACATGCCTTGGCACATCTGCCGCATTTGATACACTTGTCCATATCAATGACAGGTTTGTTGTCGACAATGGTGATTGCGTCTTTGGGACAAGCCTCTTTACATTTATGTACTATACAGCCACGACAAGCGGGTGTGATATACATGCCGCTGATTGGACAGGAGTCGCAAGCGGCTTCGATTACTTCTACGATATTGGGATTGTCTTTATTTCCGCCCAAAGCAAGCTTGATTCTTTCCTGAACGATTGCTCTTTCTTTATAGATACAGCATCTGAAACTAGGCTTGGGACCGGGGGAAATGGACTTTGGGATATCCAAATAGATATTGGACATATCTCCTTTGTCATAAGCTTCGATAATCTGCTTGAGTACTTCGTACTTGAGTTCTTGTACTTTTGTATCGAATTTGCTGTTGCTCATAAATACCTCTCAATTTATGTATTTGATAATAGATGTTTTTGAATTAATATATTATTTAATTTGCTTTGAATCGATAAGATTGCCTTCGATATCTTTAAGACACAACAAGCCTTTGTCCAAAGTAAGATAGCTGCTCTTTGTATTGTCTTTTGGAAGCGAAACAGAGCCTGCATTTGCCACAACCACATCCCCGACATTTGTGATAAATCCTGTGTGGAAATGTCCATAACAAAGCAAATCCCCTGCATTCAAAGGCATATTGTCTTTGTTAAACTTATGTCCGTGAGTGAGCGAAACTTTTATGCCGTCTACAAGAATCTGCGAAAATTCCACAAAATCAAACTGGCTTATCATCTGGTCGACTTCGCTGTCGCAATTACCTTTGATGACAAGAAGCTTTTCTTTCATAGAATTGAGCAAGTCCGCTACTTTCATAGGAGCATATTCCTCGGGAAAAGGATTTCTGGGACCGTGATAATATATATCGCCGAGCAATACGAGTAAATCTGCTTTTTCTCTTTCAAAAGCCTCTTTTACCTTTTTTGCGTAATAGTACGAGCCGTGTATATCGGACGCAATCAATACCTTCATAAATTACCTTCCTAATTATTCAGCAAGAAGTTTTTCTGTGCAAGCGAGTTTTACACAACAAATGAGTATCTGAGTAGCAACCACCAAATCGCTGTCAGATGTGAATGTGGGAGCAATTCTCAAAACGCTGTCGCTCACATCTTTGCCATAAGGGAACGGTGCACCCGCAGGTGTCAATGTAAGACCTGCCGCCTTGCAAAGATTGTATACTCTCGTAGCACAACCGTCAAGCACTGTCAAAGCTATAAAATAACCGCCTCTGGGATTTGTCCAACTTGCAATGCCGCTGTCTTCTCCGAGGTTTTCTGCAAAAGCATTGATGATTGTATCAAACTTGGGCTTGATGATAGCTCTTTGCTTTGCCATGATAGCTCTCACATTATCCATATTTTTGAGATAGAGATAGTGGATATACTGCCATACCTTGTTGTAGCTTATAGTCTGCATTGTCATGTGAGAGAGAATGTCTTTTACATTGTTGGCACTTGCAGCAACACAGCTTACGCCGCTTCCTGCAAAAGTGACTTTTGATGTAGAAGAAAATTCATATACTCTGTCAGCATTTCCTGCTTTCTTGCAAAGCTCCATGATATTTGCAAGATGGTCGGTAGTCTCTGTAAGGTCATGTACTACATAAGCATTGTCCCAGAAAATTCTGAAATCGCTTGCCTTTGTCTTCATTGTAGCAAGTCTTTCTACCACTTCATCGCTGTATGTGACACCGCTGGGATTGGAATACTTGGGCACGCACCAAATACCTTTTATGGTATCATCGTTTGCGACAAGCTGTTCTACCAAATCCATATTGGGACCTTGGTCATTCATAGGGATATTTATCATTTCAATACCAAAATGCTCGCAGATAGCAAAATGTCTGTCATAACCGGGTACGGGACACAAGAACTT
Source organism: uncultured Christensenellaceae bacterium (assembly GCA_944381365.1). Classification (GTDB taxonomy): domain Bacteria; phylum Bacillota; class Clostridia; order Christensenellales; family UBA3700; genus RACS-045. The sequence goes on from CALWKW010000001.1 coordinate 279,271, forward strand.
AGGTTTTGTATTGTTCCAAGGTTGTCCGCCGCATACGCCAAACTGCAAGTTGCGTTGGATAGTGTCGTACATAAGATTAAGCGAGCTGCTTCCGCCGAGAATAACTTCGCTTGAATCAACGCCAAGCATTTCTGCAAAAAGCTTTTTCATTTCGGGAATACCGTCAAGCATACCGTAGTTGCGATAGCTTTTGGGCATATTCTCTATACCTTCGAGCTTGAACATATCGCTTGCAATGTCAAGCTGTTCATTACAAGGCTTTCCTCTTGCAATGTCTACTTTAAAACCTTGCGAAACAAGGTTGTCGTACTCTGCCTTCTGGCGGTCGTAGATTTGTTGAAGTTCTTCTTTTGATAATTGCTTAAAATTCATATTTCACCTTCTGAAAAGTTTTTTTACGATTTAATTTTTATTATTCTATCACACATACACGCACGCTTGCAACTTTATAATTATACAAATTATGTCAATTTTGTCTATATTTGCGACACTTTTGCGTATGTTTTATATTATTAGATACTTTATTCGTTAATGTCGATTATTTTGATGAAAAAATCGACTTCTCTATCAATCTTCTTCTTTTCGATTGCGTACGATAAGCTTTATGGGAGTGCCTTTGAATTCGAATGTCTTTCTCAATGTGTTTTCCAGATATCTGAGATAACTGAAGTGCATGAGTTTTGCATCATTGACGAAAAATACGAATGTGGGAGGCTGTACTCCGCCTTGCGTGACATAATATATTTTGAGTCTTTTTCCGTTGTGAGAAGGGGGCTCGACTGCTACTACGGCATCGCTTATTATGTCATTGAGTACGCCGGTAGCCACTCTCTTTGTGGATTCTGCATAAACCTCGAGAGCAAGCGACAAAAGTTTGTCCACTCTTTGTCCCGTCATTGCCGAAACATAAACGGGAACCATATAATCCATAAACTTCAAATCGCTTTGCATCTTCTTGTTGAAAGTATTTATAGTGAATGTATCTTTTTCTACAAGATCCCATTTGTTCATGACGATTACTGAGGGCTTGCCTTGTTCATGCACATAACCGCAAATCTTTATGTCCTGTTCGCTCATGCCTTCGTTTGCGTCCACTACGACAAAGACTACATCCGCTCTTCTGACAGCGGCAAGCGAGCGAAGTACAGAATACTGCTCTATACCCTCATCGACAGCACTCTTTTTGCGTATGCCTGCGGTATCTATAATATTGAATTTTTGATTGTTCCATTCAAAAGCCGTATCTATCGCATCTCTTGTAGTACCCGCAACATCGCTCACAATGACTCTGTCATATCCCAAAATCTTGTTTGTAATCGAGCTTTTTCCTGCATTGGGCTTGCCTACAATAGCCACTTGCAAGGTGTCTTTGTCTTCGTCAGCACTTACTTTGGGAAGATTTTCTATCACTGCATCGAGCAAATCGCCGATGCCTTTTGATTGCTCTGCCGATATGCCTATCACATCGCCCACTCCCAAAGAATAAAAATCGTAGAGATTTTCCTGTTCATTATTGTCCAATTTGTTGACAGCGACAATCACAGGCTTTTTGCTTGTACGCAAAAAGTCTGCCACTTCCAAGTCGTTTGCGGTCATACCTGCTTTGCCGTCTACCACAAAAATCACTTCTTCGGCAATTTCCACGGCTATTCTGGCCTGTTCTCTAATGTGACGCCACATTTTGTCTTCGCTCTTTATCTCGAGACCGCCCGTATCGATAAGCGTAAAATTGAATCCGCACCACTCGGCATCACAATAGAGTCTGTCTCTTGTCACGCCTTTAAAATCTTCGACTATGCTTACTTTTTTTCCTACTATTCTGTTGAAAAGCGTGGACTTGCCTACATTAGGTCTGCCCACTATCGCCACCAAAGGTTTCATCAATTTCTCCTTTAATCTATTTGTCGTTGCACAATTTTTCTATGATTTTTACAAAACTTTCTCCGCCGTGAGATATGAGTATTTTGCTCTTTATCGCATCTTCAAGCTCTTTTACGGTCATGCCGTCCAAGAATGTGTCCGTAAATTCTCTCAGCATGTTTGACGGAATTATCGTATATTCGGGCATATCTTTGACTTGTTTTATGATATCTCCTGCCGTGATAAGTCCCGATACCGTAATAGTTCTGCCGAAAAAGTCATTGTATATATCGCAAATTCTTATATCGAGATTGGGAAATTTTATCTTGAGTTTTTGACTCTGAGCTTTTAGAATATCCTTAAAAGATTGTCCCGTAATGCTCGCCACTGATATTTTTTTGTCGCTTTTTTGAGCCTCTTCGAGTGCATGGTCAAACTCGTCTATAAACTCTGCACAAAGTCCCACTCCGTTTTCTATCTGGTCAAAGTCGCCATACTCATCAAAATCGGGAAGAGGCAACTCCGCTTTTATATAAAACTCATCGCTGCACCAACAAAAATTTCCGCCCACGCTCTTGTTGAAATCTTCTACGAGAGCTATTGTCTCTCTTGCAGAATTTTTGTCAAAGCTATCCAAAGGATAGAGCTTTTCTCTGTGTCCCGTAAGTCCTACGGGTATTACTGCCACCGTCTGTACATTTGGAGATAATTTTCTAAGTTGAGTCAAAGTCTCCAAAAGCACTTCTTTGTCATTTATACCCTTGCACAAAACTATCTGAGTGTGCATGATAATGCCGTGTTTTGCCAAAAACTCCATTTTCTCAAAAATCTTGGCACTTTCGGGATTGGATACGAGTTTTGTCTTTATCGCCTTGTCATAGGCATGCACGGATATATACAAAGGGCTTAAGTGAAGTTTTGCTATTCTGTCAAGCTCTTTTTGTCCGATATTGCTCATCGTGACATAGTTGCCGCTGACAAAACTCAATCTGTAATCGTCATCTTTGACATAAAGCGTATCTCTCATGCCTTTGGGCAGCTGGTCTACAAAACAAAACAGACATTTGTTTTTGCATCTCATAGGCTCGAGCTGAACGCTCTCGTCAAGCTCAATACCCAAAGTTTCGTCCTCGCCTTTTTCTATGTCGATATCCACTTTTTCGCCTTGCTTTGTAAGAATATTTATGACGAATTCTTCCTGAGAATCATAATAGGCATAGTCAAGCACATCGACAATCTTCTCGCCGTTGAAGCCGAGAAGCTCATCGCCTGCCTCGAGTCCTATTTCTTCGCCTATTCCGCCTTTTTGTACTGATATAATCTTTGCCATATTCACTCCGATTCTTTTATTATTATATATTAATACCTTAGTTCTGTAAAGTATTTGCTCCTACATAACATATATCTACGCTTTTGACACATAACAAAAATATGGAAGTTTTGATATTCTCTGCAATATTTTATCTTGTCTTGTGCTTTGTCATATCGCCTGTTTTGTTTGCAAAACAAGCGACATTTATCGTGCTTTCTTTTTCTTTTTTGTCCATATATCTTTTGAGTGAACTAAGCTTTTTTGTCTATGTATTTTGTCTTATTACAATTATTTCTCAGCTAAAAAGCTTTTTTGCAAGTTTATCTGAATGGCTATTGTTTGTATTGCTGTGCACAGGGACGACTTTTTGGCTCACAATGCAAGAATTTGTGGACGGATTTGCCTATTCGTATTTGTTTATAGCCACAACTATCGCCATATTTTCAAGACTTTCCTATTCATCGTCAAACTGGCGATTTTTTGCTCTTTTTGACTATTTTTTGAGTAGCTTTATCAATATCCTCTTACAAAACTATACGGATACGACTATGTTTTTTATAGGTTTTATTCTCATATTTATTCTCACGACAAATTATTCTATTTCTTTAAGCCGTGTAGATAAACATGCTTTTTCGATTTTTAACTATAATCTTATTTATTCAAAACAATAATACACATAATGCACAAAAAAAAGATATCAGAAATGATATCTTTTCAAAATCAGTATTATTTTTTGTCACAAGATTTTAACTGACTTATTTATTTTGATTTGTCAAAATTTTAAGACAAATCCATTTTTTACAAGCGAACGATTTGTTTGATGATAATAGGATCATAAGGCACATCGTCATAATAGCCTACTCTCACTGTCTTTACTTTTGAGATATCTTCAGCTACCTTTTTGCTTTCTTCGTCTAAAAGTTCGCCAAAGCCTGCATACTGTCCGTCAAGAAAATCGCAATCCTCTACGCAAATAAAAAACTGAGAAGAAGCACTGTCAGGCACATTTGTGCGAGCCATTGACAATGTTCCTATTTTGTGTCGTATAGGATTGTTTACACCGTTGGCTTTGAATTCGCCTTTGATAGCTTTTGTCTCTTTAGGACAAAGAGATGCGTCCATTCCGCCGCCCTGAATCATAAATCCGGGGATTACTCTGTGAAAAATAAGACCGTTGTAAAAACTATTGTCCACAAGCTTCAAAAAATTTTGTACTGTGATAGGAGCCGACTCTTCGTCAAGACATGCATTCATCACTCTGCCGTCAATAAGTTGTATTTGTATCTTTACCATATATCCTCCGTGTCAAAGCCAAAAAATTGCTTTGACAAATTTTCGTTTATGTTTTCTTTTCTAACATTTAAAAGATTGATATTTATAGCCGAAACTATATTTTTATCAATACTCATAGTCTACGCTGTGAGATTTTTCCACTACACCCTTTACATATTCCATTACGGGAAGATGCACGGGATGAACTCTGTATTTTTCAAGGTCTTCCATGCTGTTGAATACACAATCAAGCACTACATCGAAGCTTCTTTGAGACTGCACTTTGTCCACACCTGAATTTATATCGACAAGCAAATCGATTTTTCCTTTCATAGACAAAAACTTGTCTACGAGAGCTTGTTTGTTTTCGTTTGTAGGATTGATTAATTTGTACATTACTATGTGTCTAACCATTTCTTTTCCTCCATTTGCTCTTTTTTTCTTGAGTTTCTATTTTTATCTCAGGCTCATCTTCTGTTTCGTCAATTTCTTCTACTACTTCTTTGTTGGGATTGACGCCCGAATCCAAAAGGTCGAGGATTTCCAAAAATTTTTCACAGCCGTTGTTTGAAAAATAATTCTCGCAATGCTCCTTCCAGCCCTTTAAGTCTTTGAGATAACCTGCCATTGCCGTCTTTATTCTCTCATTGCTTATGCCAGAATAAGCAAAGCCGTTTGATACCAAAAACTTGCTGTTTTTTGTCTCGACATTGTTGACGCTGTCCATGAGAATCAAAGGTATGTTTCTCATAATAGCTTCAAAACAAATTGTCGATGTGGGAGCCGTGATAAGATAATCGGTAATTCTGTATACTTCGTCAAGTCCTTTTACATTGTCTGCAAAATAGATATTGGGAGTACACTGATTTTTTTTGCTCCATCTGATGAATTTTCTGTATATGGATTTGTTGCCGTTTGTGATTACAAGTATGTTGCAATCCTTGAATTCTGCGACATCCTTTAAGGCATTGTAAGTATATTTTGAGCCGTATCTGCCGCCGATTATGGTGATTACGGGCAATTCATTGCGAATATTGTATTTGCTCTTTATCTCCTCTTTTGTACAGACAATTTCTACCTCTATATCTTTGTCTTCTGTTTTGTCGCTTTCAGAAAAATCTTTCTTTGATTTTTTTGTATAATTCTTTTGATTTTCTACGACTTCCATTCTCTCGACAGGCATATTGATAAGGAAGATATTGTCGGCATCGATACCTCTTTCGACAAGCTCTTCTTTTGTCTTTTTTGTGATTACAAAATATCCGTCAAGATATTTGTTTATAAAATTATGCTGAAGGTCAAAATCTGTGAGAAGTGCAAAAATTTTGCCCGAAAGTCCGTATTTCTCTCTTGCAAGCACAGCTCTTTTTATGCCGAATTGCGAAGTGCAAATCACATATTCGCAATCATATCTCATACATATATTTTCAAGCTTTTTGTATCTTGCAAATATTTCAGAGGTAGGCTTGAAGTTTACCTCATTGCCATCGCTGTCCTTTTTTCTTTCTACTTCTGCCGAAGGAAAATTCGTGATAAGATTATTAAAAAAACAATTGTGCCTGTATGAGTATTTGTATGCTCTCATAAAGTTTTTGAGCACATGAAAACTGTCATAGTCCTTTTCACTGACGCAAATGACATTGTATTTGCCGTCCTCTTTAAGGTAGCTTTTCAGTGCCAACGCCGACACATCAAACATATTGGAATAAATTATCAATACCGTCTTTTTCATAAATACCTTTTTCAAAAGGTCAAATGACCTTGTTGTCTTCTTCTACCTATCGATTGTCTTTAAACAATCTGACTTTTTAGAGAAAATCTCTTTTATTATACTACCAAAAATACGCCACGCAAATATTAATTGACTTTTTTTCTTAAAATATCTCTTTCGTGAAGCTTTTTGTCAGTAGGAATATACAATACTTGCTGAACGAGTTTTGCGTCCTCGACCTCTTGCATATTTTCGTCATACATCTTTTCTATTTTGAGAATATCGTCAAAATATCTGTCGTCAGGACTCAAAATTTCAAGCTCATCGCCTACTTTGAATCTGTTTCGCATTTCCACCATGAGCATGCCTTTCTGCTCGTCATAGCCTCTCACTTCTGCAATAAATTCATAATCGCATTTGGGCTGAGATGTCTCTAGACATACATTGTCTTTACTCTTATAATAAAATCCCGTGGTATACGCTCGGTGGCTGTTTTTGAAAAGCTCGTCAGATATGCTCTTTGGCAATTCATAGTCCTTTCCCTTGGCATAATATAAGTCTATCGCTTTGCGATAAGCATTGATTACGCTTGCCACATAATAAGGCGATTTCATTCTGCCCTCTACCTTAAAAGAACTTACTCCGCTTTCGACAAGCTCGCCGATATGCTCTATCATATTGAGGTCTTTTGAATTGAGAAGATATGTTCCTCTTTCTTCTTCGCCTATCGTAAGAGGTTGTCCCCCTCTGTTTTTTTCCACGATAGAAAACTCCCATCTGCAAGCCTGAACGCAATCGCCTCTGTTTGACGATCTTCCCGTCAAGGCATTGGACAAAAGACATCTTCCCGAATATGCTATGCACATAGCTCCATGCACAAAAGCTTCGATTTCTGTATCTTCAGACAAAAAATCTCTGATTTCTTTTATGTCGTCCATAGAGGTTTCTCTCGCAAGCACTATTCTTTTTACGCCTTGCTCTGCCCAGAATTTTGCAGAATACTTATTTGTAGTATTGGCTTGAGTAGAAAGATGAATCTCGAGTTTTGGTGCGACTTCCTTGCAAAGAGCAAGCACTCCTGCATCGCTTATAATCACCGCATCCACTCCCGCTTCTTCTAAGTCCTTAAAGTATTCTTTCAATGCGGGAAAATCGCTGTTGAAAGCAAATATATTTGCCGCAACATAGATTTTTTTGCCTCTTTTGTGAGTATATTCTACCGCTTCTTTGAGCTGAGCTTTGTCAAAATTTTTGGCATTGGCTCTCAGGCTGAAACAACTTCCGCCTATATATACTGCGTCCGCACCGAAATGCAATGCCGTCTTCAATTTGTTCATATCGCCTGCGGGAGCAAGCAATTCTACTCTGTTCATTTTTTCCTCACTACTGCGATACCGTTGCCCTCTTCAAAGACTGTGCTTTCAAAAAGCTTGCTGTTTTGGATATAATCCAAAAATTCTCGCATGTTTTTTACTATCGTACGGTGTTTGTGTATTACTTTTTCTTGTCCTCTCACAAGTCCAAGATACAAGACATCATCGCACAAGACAATTCCGCCTTTTTCAAGATAGGGATACAAAAATTCAAGCTGATTTTTGTATGAGGATTTTGCTCCGTCAATAAAGATAAAATCATATATTTTGTCTTTGACCACCTGAGGGAGCAATTCTTTTGAATCGCCTTCAAAAGAATTTATTCTCTCTTCTATGCCGAGAGCCTTCCACAATTCTTTTGCTTTTTTTATTCTCTCGTTGTCTTTTTCTATCGTGTCGATTATACAATCCGACATAAGAGCCATGACTGATGACGAATAGCCTATCGCCGTGCCAATCTCCAGCACTCTTTTGGGAGAATTTTCTTCAAAAAGTCTTCTCAATACGACTTCGCATTCGTCCGCAAGAATCATGATATAATTTTCTCTTGCATAATCGTGCACCTTGTCCAATATCTTCTGACAAGTCGCATCTATCATTCTTCGTCCTCGCTTTTTTCTTTTATTTGCTCTATAAGCAAGGGCAAGACCATAGGTCTTTGTTTGAGCTTGTTGAGAATAACTCTAGAAATCTTTCGTTTGAGATTATTCTTCAAGCCGCCTCTTTCGCTTTCGTTTTTATAACTCGATGTGGCAAAAGTATCTTCTGTCAAAATCTTCATTTCTTCAAGGAATTCTTCGTCAAATACAATACCTCTTGTGAGAATATCTACCGATGTGAGCTGTCTGTTTTCTACATTGATATTGAGAAGAAGTATTACCACGCCGTCAGTAGAAAGCTGTTTTCTGTCTCTCAAAACAAGGCTGTCTACATTGCTGTTGCCGTCCACATAAACTTCGCCAGCTTCTATGCTGTCACTAAATTGTATGGATTTTTTCTTGATTACTATCTTGTTGCCGATATCGACAAGTTTGATATTTTCTTTGGGAATTCCCATGGACAAAGCAAGTTCCTCATGCTTTTTGAGGTGTCTGTATTCTCCGTGTACGGGGATAAAATATTTGGGCTTTACCAAAGAAAGCATAAGCTTTAATTCGTCCTGACAAGCATGTCCCGATACATGCAGCTGCTCGAGTGAGCCGTACAAAACTTTAGCCCCTCTTCTATACAGATTGTTTATGAGAGTATAGACTGCTTTTTCGTTTCCGGGGATAGGCTGAGAAGATATAGCCACCACATCCTGCTCTCCTATCACGACTTCTTTGTCTTCGCCGTTTGCCATTCTTGTAAGAGCACTCATAGGCTCTCCTTGCGAGCCTGTGGAGATAATACAAAGCTTACTCGGCTCGATACCCTTTATTTCTTCGATAGGCACAACCGTATTGTCCTTATAATCGAGAATATTGAGTTTTTTTGCCATTTCGCTTATGTTGACCATGCTTCTGCCGTCAAAAGCTACTTTTCTGCCCACTTTTTCGCAGATATTGATAATTTGCTGTACACGATTGACATTGGATGCGAAAGTAGCGATTATAATTCTTTTGTCGGGATTGGATTCGACAATTCTTTGCAATGTGATGCCTACTTCCTTTTCGCTTATGGTAGTACCCTTTTTCTCTATATTGGTAGATTCGCCGAGCATAAGAGTGACGCCGCTGTTGCCTATATCGGCGATTCTACCCAAATCTATGCTTTCGCCGTCAACGGGTGTATAGTCGATTTTGTAGTCGCCTGTGTGGAAGACAACGCCTGCGGGCGTAGTAATAGACAACGCAAACGCTCCCAAAATGGAGTGCGTGACATTGATAAATTCTACTCCGAACACACCGATATTTTTTTTATCTCCGCCCTTTACGACATTGAGCTTTGGCATATTGATTTTCTTTTCTGTAAGTTTGTGCTTTATGAGAGCGATAGCCAAAGAACTTCCGAATACAGGTATATTTCCGCATTCCTGAAGAAGATAAGGTATGCCGCCGATGTGGTCCTCGTGTCCGTGAGTAATGACAATGCCCTTTATTTTGTCCAAGTTTTCTTTGACAAAACTAAAGTCAGGAATAATCAAATCTATACCCGGAGTATCGTCCATGGAAGGAAATGTCGAACCGCAATCAATGAGCAAAATATCGTTGGCATACTTAATGGCAGTCATGTTTTTGCCAATCTCGCCTACTCCGCCCAAAAAAGCAACTTCCAATTCTTTGTTTTTCTTAACCAAAATTACTCCTTTTTTGAATTTTTCGTTTCAAAACATATTAATACATTATAATTATATATTAAAAAAGCATAATTGACAAGAACTTTGCCCGCAAAGTTTGTCCTAAAATGCAGTATTTTGCAATTTTTAAAAAATTATCTCCAAAAATAATTCAATCTATCCTTATTTCTATAAATACGCTAATTACAAATCGACAAAAAGTTTTACTAAAAAATAACCGTTTTGTACATATTTTTTGTCATAAAATTTCACCCTTTTAAAAAAGTCAAAAAAAGCCTTCGGAAAAACTCCAAAAGCTTTTTAAATTTGCAAAACTTTATAAATATAATGTTTTTATAATGATTTATATATTTTACTATAATTATTTTTTTATTTTATCAATATTTATCAAATATATTTTATGATATGAGCTTTTAAAAAATCGCTCAATGATTTATCATATTAATTTTTACTCAATAAATACTAAGTCCGAAGCTGTCGGGATGAGTGCATACATACTCGTTTGTCGAATAATACTTGGGAAGAGTGCCTATATCCGACCAAAAACAATTTGTCTTATAGCAGTAAATATCCCCCAGCATCTTGGGAAAAATGTCATAAGAAAAATCGCAATACCCTTTGGGGATTTCCCTGATTACTTCTTTGTCAAAAGCATATATTCCCATATTGACAAGACCTGAACATTTTTCTTTGGGTTTTTCTTCAAATGACAAAATAAGATTGTCTTTTGCCCTTACTAGTCCGAATCCTCTGGCATCACTCACTCTTTTTACTGCCATACTTGCTTTTCCGCTGTGCAATCTGTGAAAATTTGCAAAGTCCTTTAAATCGATATTGGAAAAACCATCGGCAGAAAGCACTAAAAAATCGTCATATATAAAGTCCTTTGCGTTTCTCACTCCTCCTGCCGTACCTAAAGGCGTGCTTTCTACAAAATACTTTATGTCCGCTCCCCATTTTCTGCCGTCCTGAAAATACTCCATTATCATATCTCCTCTGTATCCTATCGTTACGGCTATTTCTCTTATGCCCGAGCTGACTATACTCTCCACTATATACTCCATAACCGGTTTGTCTATAATTTTTATCAAAGGTTTTGGAATATAGTTTGTCAAAGGTCGCAATCTGCTTCCCTGTCCTCCTGCCATTATTACTGCTTGCATAACCCCTCCTTTTTGACTATTTTATGGAAAATTAAAGAAATTATGCGTTTTTTTAGGACGAGTATAAAGATTTGTTGTTTATTTGACGAATTTTGTTGTTATTGTTAAAAATTATACAATAATTTTGTTGCTTAAAGCATACCTTAGTGATATAATATGTATATTATTTTTATTTTAAATTAATTTTGGTCATTGCACCAATATAAGGAGTTAAGAATGAGAGTTTATAATTTTTCGGCAGGTCCTTCAATGCTTCCCATCGAGGTCTTGGAAGAAGCTCAAAGAGATTTCCTCGACTACGGCGGTAGCGGAATGAGTGTGTGCGAAATGAGCCACAGAAGCAAATACTACGATGCTATCAACAACGAATGTATCGCACTTTTTAAGGAATTGATGAATATTCCCGACAATTACAGTGTTATTTTTGTTCAGGGCGGTGGCTCTACTCAGTTTGAAGCAGTTCCTCTCAACCTTCTCACAGGCAGCGGAAAAGCCGATTATGTCGTGACAGGCAACTTCGCAAAAAAAGCTTATAAAGAAGCTCTCAAGTACGGCGATATCGCAGTAGCAGGTTCGTCTGAAGACAAAAACTTCTCTTATATCCCCAAAGATCTTAAAATAAGAGACGATATCGATTATTTGTATATCTGTCAGAACAACACTATTTTCGGTACAAGATATTCTAAGCTTCCCGAGACAAAAGCAAATATCGTAGCTGATATTTCCTCAAACATTCTCAGTGAAAAAATCGATGTAAGCAAGTACGGCGTACTCTTTGCAGGTGCTCAGAAGAATATCGCTCCCGCAGGCGTCACTATCGTAATCGTAAGAAACGACCTCGTTGGCGATGGTATGAAAATCTGCCCTACAATGCTCAAATGGAAGACTCAGGTCGACAACAACAGCTTGTACAACACTCCTCCTTGCTTCCCTATTTATATGGCTATGCTTACTCTCCGTCATCTCAAAAAACTCGGCGGCGTAGAAGCTATGCAAAAAATCAATGAGTACAAGTCTTCGCTTCTCTATGATTTTATCGACAATTCTTCTTTCTACACAAACAATGTGGCAAAAGAAGACCGTTCGTTTATGAATGTACCTTTTGTGACACCCAATCCCGACCTCGATGCCAAATTCATAAAAGAAGCAGGCAACAACGGTCTCGTTTCTATCAAGGGACACAGACTCGTAGGCGGTATGCGTGCATCTATCTACAACGCTATGCCCGTAGAAGGCGTAAAGAAGCTTATCGAATTCATGAAGAAATTCGAACTCGAAAACAAATAATCACATAAGATATACAGAATATAAAAACGGAGTTATTATGAAAGAAATTCTGAAACTTAACGAAATCAGCAGCAAAGTAAACGATATTCTTACGGCAGACAAATATACCGTATCCACAGATTGCAAAAACCCCGAAGCTATCATTTTGAGAAGCTTCTCTATGCACGAATACGATATGCCCCAAAGCGTAATCGCAGTCGCAAGAGCCGGAGCCGGTGTAAACAATATTCCTCTTGACAAAATGACAGAAAAAGGAGTATGCGTATTCAATACTCCCGGTGCCAACGCAAACGCAGTAAAAGAACTCGTTTTGTTTGCTCTTTTGCTCGCTTCGAGAAGATTGTATGAAGGCATTTGCTGGACTCAGCATCTCGAGAAAAACGGCGAAGTAAACAAGCAGGTAGAAAAAGGCAAAAAAGCTTTTGTAGGTCAGGAAATTTACGGCAAGACTTTGGGTATCATAGGACTCGGTGCTATCGGCAAACTCGTAGCAAACGCAGTACTCGCACTCGGTATGAAAGTTATTGCTTATGACCCTTTTGTAAAGTCAACCGACCTCAACATCGAGCTTACCGAAGATATCAACGAAGTATATAAAAACAGCGACTACATCACTCTTCATGTACCCGCTACTCCCGAAACAAAAAATTCAATCAACAAAGACACTATCGCTATGATGAAAGACGGAGTAAATATTATCAACCTTGCCCGTGCAGAACTTGTCAACAACAGCGATATCAAAGAAGCTTTGGCAAGCAAGAAAGTCGGCAAATATGTCACTGACTTGCCCTGTGATGAAATCTTGGGTGTAGAAAACCTTATTACTATCCCCCACTTGGGTGCATCCACAGGCGAAGCTGAAGATAATTGTGCTGTAATGGCTGCCAACCAACTCAAAGATTATCTCGAAAACGGCAATATCGTCAACAGCGTCAACTTCCCTAAGCTTCAGGCTGCAAGAAGCGGCAAGTGCCGTATTACGGTAGTTTCCAACGATTTGGACAATGCCGTATCTCAAGTAAGCGTACTTGTCAACAAGAATCTTAAAGCTATCACAAGTGCTACTCGTGGAAATATCTGCTATATAATCGCAGACCTCGAGGAAGAAATAGACAATGCTACTCTTGAGAGCATCAAAGCTATTTCCGTAAAAGTAAGAGTGCTTTAATTATAAAAATCAAAAATAAAAATACCGCTTTAAAAAGCGGTATTTTTTTTGGATTTATTTAGTTTTTAGATATTTATAAGACATTTGAGATAAAGATATTATTTGTCTTCTTGCTTTTTATCATCTTCTTTCAATACTTCATAATCGGGATTTATCTCTTCGTCATTATCCTTATCATAATCTTCGTTGTCCAAAGATTGCATTTTCTTTTTAAAATCGATGATCAGATAAATTCCCATATTAAGAGCAATCAAAAAGCTTAATGCAAAAGGTATAAGACACATTGCCAAAGCAAATCCCTGAGCCTTAAAAGTAATCGCCCCTATCAATGCCAGAATAAGACATATTCCCACAATCGAGAGCATTGATGATACTACTTTTGTTATAGTAATCTTTTTGACAAAAAATCTTATCATAACAGCCAAAATATAAGCAATATACAATGTCGGGATAATATAATGAACCATATATGACAAGTCCTGTCCTATCTTGCTTGCTTTTGAAATCACTAAAGCATAAAAAATGATTATGATACTGAATATCATCAAAAAAAGTCGAACAGATTTGTCAGAAAATCTTTTTTCTCTTGCCAAAAAAATGAGCCTTGCTCCCAAAAACACAGCTGCCATTATTATGACTACAAAACAGCTCCAGCAAAAATCACTCACAAACAAATCGATTATACTGAGTATAATCGACAAATTGAGAAGTATCGCAAGCGACACTATCCAAGGATTGTGCTTTTTTGTATTCTCGTTGACGAATTTTCCTAGGTCATTGTCCACATAGGCTCTGACTCTTTCGTCATCTTCTTTATATCTGTATCCGCAATGAGGACAGACGCTTTTGTCATCGTCAAACCATTCATTGCAGTTTGGACAAAGTTTCATAATCTCCTGTTTGTAGATGAAATACTATTCGATTTCGTATTTTGACGCATTTTAAGACAAATGCTTTTTATTATTATAAAAGATAAAATATAATGCGACTATTTTTGAAGTTTGTCATGAATATCTTTTTTGGTCTGTCTTACTCTTTCTCTTATCGTCTTTGTAGCTTTACGATAATTCTCTCTTATATAAAGCTTGATAGCTTTCGCCTCTTTTTTGCCTTTTGGAGTAAGGTCTGCCACTCTTCCCGTAAACAATATCATGACGCTCGGCAATACGAAGAATACGAGTATTCCGCTTATTATACTGCCTCTTGCGATAAGCATCGTAATTTCCTGCACGATAAGATTTGAGGATACGAAGTACACCGAAAGACAGCATCCTGCCATTATCGCCACTGAAGTGATTACTGACAAGGCACACTCATTCAAAGACCTGTATGCCGCCTCTCTTGCAGACATTTCCTCGGCATATTTTTTGTATTTTACCGCAAACAATATCGCATAGTCGACCGTAGCTCCGAGCTGAATGGACGATATAATTATATATCCGATAAAGTTGAGCGTAGCTCCCATAATCACACTCAAAGCAAGATTGACGAATATACCGAATTCTATTACAAGTATTATCAAGAAGGATATCTTGAAGGATTTCATCGTAAACAACAATATCACTAATATTATGGCTACAGATACCAAAGTTATTACCAAAAAGTCAGTGGGAGTAATTTCCTTCAAATCCAATGACGCCTGACTCATACCTGTAATATAATAGCTTTCGCCTTCAAAATTCTTCTCAAGCGACTTGTAAATATTTTGCATGGTATTGACGGTTTCTTCACTCTCGGCATCGCCTTTTACCATTATAAAATACAATCCGTGATTGTCGCCTACAATGTTTTTAAGAGCTTTTGCTTCGTCCGGCAGATTGTCGGCAATCAATTTTTCGCTCATAAAACTGCAAAGAAGCTCTGCCAAAGAATAATTTTCCTCGGGTATTATAGAATACAAGCCGAGTATTCCCATAATATTCTGATTTTCGTCTTTTCTGATTTCTTCGATAAAGTTGAGATTTTTGTCTCTTAAAGTGTTGTTTTTTATGTTTTCTGCTTGCTTATCGGCATCTTTATAAGATACAGGCAAAGCCACTATAATAGAGTTTGACATAGAATCGACTATGGTCTCTATCTGTGTGGGATTTTCCTTTTCTTGACTGAAGTCTACATAACTGAGTTTTACAAATGACTGAAGAATGATTGCAGGTATTATGAGCACAAACATTAATGTGGCAAAAATTCTTCTTCTCTTGATAGAAAAACTTGCAGTCTTGTTCATCTTGGGGAAAAATACGGCATGCGTGGTCTTTTCCTGCAATTTTCTTGTCATAATCACAAGACAAGGCAAAAGCAAAATTATCGTGACAAGCGACAAAAATACTCCCTTTGCAAGTACCAAGCCCAAATCTTTGCCTATGCCGAATCTCATAAAGAGCAAGGCTATAAATCCGCCTACGGTAGTAAGCGATGAAGCGGTAATAGTAGAAAATGTCTTGGGTATTGCCCTACGCATTGCTTGTTCGTCACTAAGTGTATATTGTTTTTCTTCCTTGAACGAATGAATAAGGAAGATGGCATAGTCCATAGAAAGACCTATCTGAAGTATTGACGATGCCGCAAAAGTAATGATAGATACCGAAGGGAAAATAATGTTTGTACCCATATTGAGTATTACCGCAACACCCAAAGTGAGCATCAAAATAAAAGGCTCGATAATGTTGTCGGTGGTGAGCATAAGGATAATAAACATTACCAAAACCGCAACAATGACATATTTCCATACTTCATTGATTGTGGATTCGTACAAATCGTATATTATCTTTGTACTACCGCCGAGTGCACTGTCATATCCGTCAAATACCTTGTCTATCTTCTCTAAGGCTTCCATTGCGTCATTTGACGAAGAAGGTACTCCGAGCTGTATAATCACTATATAATTTGAAGGCAAATCTTTTTCTATCGACTCTTTGATAGAAGCTTTATTTTCGGGGAAAAAGAGGTTTTGCACATCTTTTTGCTCGAGCATTCCCTCTACCATACCCGACAAATCCACCTCTCTTATACATTGATATACTTTGCCTTCGCTGTCAGTCTTGTTTCTATCGAGAGAATAGCCGTATTTGTTGAGCATCTTCTCTAACATATTTTTTATCAAAGCATTGCCTGTGTACTTGTCAAGCATGGCATTAAAATCAAAATTCTTCATCTCATAAAGGCTTCCGAGCCACATTACGCCGCCCTCATTTACGCCTTTTACTGCCTGAACTTCTTTGACTTTTTCTGTCATCTCGCTGTATTTTATACCGCTAACGCCTACAATGGCATCTCCGTCCATGCCATAAGTAGACTTGACATAATTAAGTCCTTTTGAAGTATTCATATCGTCAGGCAAATAGGAAAATACATCAGAATTGACATTTACAAAAGCGAGTGCAACAATCGATAGTACCGCCAAAACCGCTACTATACAAACAATTATAAGTTTGTGCTTGATAATAAACTGAGAAATTTTGTCTGTAAAATTTTTCATGATTACACTCTTAAGCTTTTTTTATATTTATATAATATAACAATTATAAAAAAATGTAAATACCTATCTAGGCTTTATAAAATTTTATTACCTAAATTATAGATATAACATATAGATATTTTTAAAAACTATGTCATTTATCTTGACAATTCAATTATTATATAAAGATTTTTTTGTTTTGTATCTTTATGTCTTGATATCAATAAAAAAGGGCTTGCCCCAATAGGCAAACCCTTTTGATTTTTATAAAGTAGCTGTGAAATTATTTTTCAAGTCTAGCTTTGAGTTCGTCAGCTTGATTAGCAAGTTCTTTAGGCAACTTGTCGCCGAAAGACTTGTAGAATTCCTTAACGCCGTCAGCTTCTACCTTCCAAGCTTCCTTGTCAACAGCCAAGATACCCTTCAATGTATCCTTTGTAAAGCCTTCAATACCATCGATATTGATATCGTCAGCATTAGGAACATAACCGATAGGTGTCTCAACAGCATCAACTTCACCGGCAATTCTCTTGAGCATCCAATCAAGCACACGCATATTGTCGCCAAATCCGGGCCAAATGAAATCGCCGTTTTCGTCTACTCTGAACCAGTTTACATTGAAGAACTTAGGTTGTTTGTCTACATCGACAGACTTGCCCATGTCGAGCCAGTGCTGGAAGTAGTCACCCATGTGATATCCGCAGAAAGGACGCATAGCCATAGGATCTCTACGAACTACGCCGACTTGACCGGTAGCAGCAGCAGTAGTTTCGCTACCCATGATAGAACCGATGAATACACCGTGTTCCCAGCTTCTAGCCTGATATACCAAAGGTACTGTGGAAGGACGACGACCACCGAAGATAAATGCACTGATGGGCACACCGTTTCCGTTTTCGAATTCAGGTGAAATGCAAGGACAGTTGATAGCAGGAGCTGTAAATCTGGAGTTGGGATGAGCTGCCTTAACGGGCTTGCCGTCAGCATCAACAGTATCGGGTGTCCAAGGCTTGCCTGTCCAATCGATAAGATGAGCGGGCTTTTGCTTGTTGGGATCATCCTTTTCAAGAGCTTCCCACCATACTTCCTTTGTCTCGGGATTGTATGCCACATTTGTGAAGATAGTATTCTTTCTTGTGGACATAAGAGCATTGTAGTTGGAGTGTGAGTTTGTACCGGGAGCTACGCCGAAGAAACCATTTTCAGGGTTGATAGCGTAAAGTCTGCCATCGGGACCTTTCTTGATCCAAGAAATATCGTCACCTACTGTGTATACCTTATAGCCGTTCTTTCTATAACCCTCAGGAGGAATAAGCATAGCAAGGTTTGTCTTTCCGCATGCAGAAGGGAATGCAGCACACATATAAACGATTTCCTTGTTGGGCTTTTCAATTCCCAAAATGAGCATGTGTTCTGCCATCCACATTTCGTTCTTACCTTGGTAAGAAGCAATTCTCAAAGCAAAGCACTTCTTGCCGAGCAATACATTGCCGCCGTAACCGCTGTTTACAGAGATAATTGCGTTGTCCTCAGGGAATTGGCAAATATATCTCTCTTCGGGATCGATTTGACACTTAGCATGTGTACCTCTTACGAAGTCATTGCTGTCGCCAAGAGCCTCGAGCACATTATTGCCGACTCTGGTCATAATTCTCATATTCAATACAACATAGATGGAATCTGTGAGCTCGATACCGATCTTGGAGATAGGACCACCGACAGGACCCATTGAGAAAGGTATAACATACATTGTACGACCCTTATAAGCACCATCGAGAATGCTCTCGAGCTTTGCATAAGCTTGCTTAGGTTCCCACCAGTTGTTTGTAGGACCGCAATCTTCTTCCTTACGGGAGCAAATAAATGTTCTTCCCTCAACACGAGCTACGTCGTTGGGATTGGTACGGTGCAACAAACATCCGGGAAGTGTCTTTTGATTGAGCTCGATCATCTCGCCTGTGGAGAGAGCTTCTTTAGTCAAAGCGTCATATTGCTCTTTTTCGCCTGTAATCCAAACTACTTTGTCAGGCTTGCAAAGTTCAACTCTGCTTTGTACAAATTCCAATACTTTCTTGTTTGTAGTATTTGCCATAGTAAAACTCCTTTTGAATTTCAATATTTATTTTTTCCTATATATTATACCAAAGGTTTGGTCTAAATGCAAACAATATTTTAATATTTTGAGTATAAATATTTAAATAAAATTATTGTATATTTATTTTATTTTATCCTTATATAAGGATAATAAACTTATTTACAAACAAAAATAATATCGTATTGACAAAAATTTTACCCATAAAAACAAAAAAAGCGAGGTTTTTCTTCTCGCTTTTCTAACTTTTATCTCAAAGTCTTATTGTCTCTGTCTTTGATGATTTATGACAAATATCTTTTAAATACAGAACCAGCAAATTGCATTACAGCAAAGCATTGTCGCACAATAACTGCAAAGTCCGCCGTCTACCATGCTTCCGCCGGCTTCTCTGGGTGCCTGATATCCGCCTCTTGCCTGTCTTTGTGCTTTTATCTCATCATTGACATTGGATTGTTTTTTGTTGAGAGCTTCCAAAGTGGAAAGATATTTTTGATTGTCGGGATCGTGAGCCAAAGCCATATCCACTTGATTTTTGCTTTCCAAAAACCAATTTCTTTTATAGAAAATATGTGCCTGCGTAAAATGCCATTCGCCGTCTCTGGGCTCGGTATTGTCAAGAAGCTGTTGGGCCTCGTTGAGCTTTCCTTCCTTTATGAGTCTTTGAATTGCGTCATACACCGTGCCGTCTCCCAAAAACTCACGCTTTTTGATATCTTCTACACAATCATTGTAAGCAATTCTTATCTTGGACAGCATTTTTGCGGCAGTACTACCCGCCTCGCCCTCTTCAAAGCATTGCTTTTGATATTTTTCTTTTAAAGTATTGTAGGCCTTTTCGACTTCCTGCATTGTGGCATTGTCTTTAAGTCCCAATATTAAATACGAGCTTTCTTGCATTTTTCCGTTCTCCTTAACAGCTCCTTTGTGCTATTCAAAATACCATACCATAGTATGTTTGTCAATATGCCTTCATATTTTTTTACTTGGATTTTATCAAAATCGTTGCATATCGTGTGATAACAACTCATAAGTACAAAATCCAAGGTTTCTTTTTTATCTGATAAAAAAGAGGCTTTGTCTTTGTATTCGTATCCTTGCAAAAATACATTGTACTTTTTCTCTTTAAAATCATCGTCTACATCATCGATAGCGTCAGCGAGATATACCCATTTGCCGATATTGTAAAGCATATTGCTTAAGTTTTCGTCATACTTGTCTTCAAATACGACTTCGCCTATTTTTACCATTATTTCGCCAAAAGGATGAGCTATTCTGTCAATGCTGTCGCACTTGTCTTTTTCAAGCTGCTCCAGCTCAAGATATTTTTGAGCGATATAACTATCAAGTTCGGGATAAATCTTTTTTGCTTTTTTATAGTGCTTTTTTATTATAGCATTATCCACAAACTTCTTTGACAGCGATTTGTCATCGATAATGTCGTCTACACATTTATAATGTGCAAGAATCGTGCCTATATCCACGATTTTTTGCGTAAGTTCGTCATCTTGTGCCGTAAGTTTTTTTACCACGACATTGAGCACGCACTTTTGCATCTTCATTTCAGGCTCAACATCGAGTACTCCGTGAGCAAGAATATTGAGAAAAGTCATATCGTAAGTGGTGTTTATTCGCATAAGCTGAGAACAACGCCTGCCGATACTTTTGCACAATCCGCAATAAAAAGCACGGTAGCCGTAGTAATCTTTCATAAACATATTCATTTTGTCAGGTATTACATATCCGAACATACACACCCTATCCTTTCGTCTTAGCGAAAAGGATTTTGCTTTTTGACTTCATTTTATGATAATCATAATATGCTTGACTACCCAAAAGATTTCTTGCTATTCAGATTTGTCTCTGAATATATTATAGATAATCAATATATAATTTATATAAAGTCTATACAAAATCCATATAAAATTTTTTGGCTTTTACAAAAATACCGCAAAATTTTATGTTTTTACAATATATATCCCAAAGCTTCCTTAAATCTTTTGAGGACTTTTTCTGCTTTTTGAGATGCTTTTTCCTGTCCTAGTTTTGCACACTTAATGAGATAATCCTTTTCGCCTATAAGTCTGTTGTACTCAGTCTGGAAAGGTCTCAGCATTTCTACGACCGCTTCGCCCACTCTGACTTTTAAATCTCCGTATCTCAAGCCTTGACACTCCTCAACAGTGCTCTCCAAAGACTTGTTTTGTGCCACGGCAAGAATTCTCAAAAGATTGGAAATGCCTGCTTTGTTTTCGGGATCGTATGCAATGGTCGTATCGCTGTCAGTGACTGCCTTTTTGAATTTCTTCATAATTACGCTTGGCTCGTCAAGACAAGAAATCACTGCGTTGGGATTGGGGTCGGACTTGCTCATTTTGCTTTCAGGATCTTGCAAGCTCATGATTTTTGCTCCGACTTTGGGTATAAATCCCTCAGGAACTTTAAAGATATCGCCATAAATATTGTTTACTCTCAAAGCTATATCTCTCGTAATCTCTATATGTTGAAGCTGGTCATAACCTACGGGTACCAAATCTGTATCGTACAAAAGGATATCTGCCGCCATAAGCACGGGATAATCCATAAGTCCCATATTGATATTGTCGGCATGCTTTAAAGACTTCTCCTTGAATTGAGTCATTCTGTTCATCTCGCCTACATAGGTAAAACAATTCAACAGCCATGCAAGCTCGCTGTGTTCATGCACATGAGATTGCAAATATACCGTGCTCTTTTCTACATCGAGACCTACCGCCAAAAGCAAAGCATAAAAGCTCCAGCAGTTTTTATTGAAAATCTGAGGGTCTTGTCTTACGGTAATAGTATGCAAATCGGCAAGGGCAAAAATACAATCGTTTGAAGCATCTGATTGCATATTTCTCCAATTATTGACAGCTCCTATATAATTGCCCAAAGTCATTATACCCGAAGGTTGGATAGCACTATAAATAGTCTTCATAAATCTCCTTTTTGCTCATAAACTTTTTTGATATGCCTCTGACATATCGCATCGCATTATTCTAAAGCCGAGTATGATTGATATCAATCACACTCGATGCCGATTAATTCTTTTGAGTATATTTCAATACTTCTTCTGCAATATCCTTTTTGTCTATTACATTTGTAAATCTGATTTCTCTCTTGTCAAGATCTGCCAAAGGCTCGGGCACTTCTTCGCCTGTAAAGGATTCGAGCTTTTTGGTAGCTTTCTGAGCGTCATCTACTCTTTCTCCCGATACTGCTTCATACACATCGCAAGGGAATTTATAAGCGTTTGCCGTAGATACGATGACAGAAGGAGTTTCGTCATTGGTAGCTTCATAATAATCGTCATATACGCTCATTGCCACAGCGGTGTGAGTATCCATAAGATAATCATAAGCCTCGAGACAGTTGTCGATAACTTCCTTTGTGTCCTTTTCTGTCGCAAAACCTACTGAGAAAATCTTGTTGAGTCTTTGAAGTTCGTCATTGGATATCGAATATTTGCCGTCTTTTTTGAGTGCGTCCATTCTCTCTTTGATAAGTTTGTCATTTCTTCCGCTGAATTCAAACAACAAACGCTCGAGATTTGAGCTTATGAGAATATCCATTGAAGGACTCATTGTCTTGTGGAATTCTCTGTGAATATCATAAGTACCCGTATTGAAGAAATCTGTGAGTACATTGTTGACATTTGATGCACATATAAGTTTGTTTACGCCTACTCCCATAAGAGAAGCATAGTAGCCTGCAAGAATGTTTCCGAAATTTCCGCTGGGTACACAGAAGTTTACTTTGTCGCCGAGTTTGATTTTTCCGGAAGATATCAAATCGCAATAGCTCGATACATAATAAGCTATCTGAGGAGCGAGTCTGCCCCAGTTGATAGAGTTTGCAGAAGACAACTTATATCCGTTTGCAAGAAGTTTTGCCTGAATTTCGCTGTCATTGAAAATTGTCTTGACTGCCGACTGTGCATCATCGAAATTTCCGTCAATAGCACATACATACACATTTTTACCTTGCTGAGTCATCATTTGCAATTTTTGCATATCGCTTACGCCCTGAGAAGGATAGAATACGATAATATCCGTTCCGTCAACATCCTTAAAGCCTTCGAGAGCGGCTTTTCCCGTATCGCCGGAAGTAGCCACCAAAATCAGAGTTCTTGAATCTTCGCCCGTCTTTTTTCTGGCTGCGGACAAAAGATGAGGCAACATAGTGAGTGCCATATCCTTAAACGCACAAGTAGGTCCGTGCCAAAGTTCGAGTACATACAAATCTTCGTCAACATTGACCAAAGGACAAGGGTCCTCGCCGTAAAATCTCGAATAAGCTTTTTGAGTATAATCGAGAAGTTCTTCGTATGTATAATCCTCGAGATACATTGACAAAACTTTTGCCACTCTCTCGGGATAGCTCATTGCGATAAGCTCTTCGAAGTCTTTTTCGCTGAGTTTGGGGAAAACTTCGGGGACAAAAAGTCCGCCGTCTTTTGCAAGTCCGCTGACGATAGCCTGAGCGGAGCTGACCTTTATTGATTTGTTTCTTGTGCTGATGTAATTCATATATATGACTCCAAAATTGTATTGTTTTTTATTGTTTTGCCTTATCCGATATTTATCAAACAGATTATCGTATAAAGCGATGCTGCGATTTATCTTTTAATTGTCAAGCTTTGACAACAAAGCATTCTGATTTGCAAGTTGCAATGCCTCGAGCATTTCCGTGAGGTCGCCGTCCATGAAGCTGTCGAGATTGTACATAGTAAAGCCGATTCTGTGGTCGGTAACCCTGTTTTGAGGGAAATTGTATGTTCTGATTTTTTCTGACCTATCGCCGCTTCCTATCTGAGTTTTTCTGTTTGCGGCATATTCGCTTTCGGCTTTTTGGCTGTAATAATCATAAAGTCTGGACTTTAAGACATTCATAGCCTGCTCTCTGTTTTTTATCTGCGAACGCTCGTCCTGAGACGCTACGACAATACCTGTGGGCAAGTGAGTAATACGCACGGCACTTTCTGTCTTGTTGACATGCTGACCGCCTGCACCGCTCGAGCGATAAGTATCTATCTTGAGGTCTTTTTCAGCAATCTCAATCTGTATATCGGGAGCTTCGGGAAGAATTGCCACCGTAGCGGTAGAAGTATGAACTCTGCCCTGAGATTCCGTCTCGGGAACTCTCTGCACTCTGTGAACGCCGCTTTCGTATTTGAGTTTTGCATAAGCACCTTTGCCGCTTATCATAAATACTACTTCTTTGGCTCCGCCGAGTTCTGTATAGTTCATATCGATTTCTTTTATCTTCCAACGCATACGCTCGGCATAACGCATATACATTCTTACAAGCTCGGCTCCGAAAAGTCCGCCTTCTTCGCCGCCTGCACCTGCTCTGACTTCGACAATTACATTGTTGTCATCATTGGGGTCAACGGGAAGCAAGGAAACTTTGAGTTCATGAACAAGCTCTGCACTGTCTTTTTGGGCCTGATGCAGCTCTTCTTTTGCCAAAGCCGTCATCTCTTCATCGCTGCCGTCATTTATTATTTCAAAACATTCTTCGATATTCTTTTGCAAAGCAAGATACTTTTTATAAAGCTCGATAGTACCTTCCATCTGAGAATGCTCCTTGACAAGCTTTTGCCATTTTTCCTGATCGGCTATTATCTCGGGATCGGCAATAAGTTTTGTCAATTCCTCAAATCTTTTCATCATCCATTCAAGTTTTTCAAACATATATACATCCTATATACACAAATTTCTTATCTTTATCTTTTTGTCTTATCGATTTTTTACTTGTCTTTTGTCATCTTAATACTTTTGATGACTTGTCAAAGCTCATAAATTCAAAAGTCATTTAGCTTTTTGCTGCCACTTCTTCTTTGCCGCTTATATCAGACAAAGGCACATCCTTTTTTTGAGCTATGACTATTCTGTCGATTCCCTGCAAGTCTTTAACTATCTCACTCTCAAAATTCTTTCCGAGAATCATACAGACATCTTCTGCCTGCTCGGCTCCGCATTCAAGAGCCAAAATACCATTATCTTTAAGATAATCACCAGCTTTTTTTGCAAAAATTCTATAAAAATTCAATCCGTCTTCTCCGCCGTCCAAAGATATCAAAGGGTCATAATCTCTCACTTCTTTGTCAAGATGGTGAATATCCTTTGTCTTTATATAAGGAGGATTGGATACGATTATGTCATATTTGCCTTCTATATTGCAAAACATATCGCTTTCTACAAAACTTATTTTGTCGTCAGCTTGATTATCAATTGCGTTTTGTCTGGCTACTTCCAAAGCTTTGGGGCTTATATCAGATGCGGTAATCTTGCAATTTGCCGTCTTCTTTGCAAGCACGACAGCTATACAGCCGCTGCCCGTACACATATCGAGAATTTGGCAATCGGGCTTTGCTCTTTTTATTACTTCTTCGCAAAGTCCTTCTGTCTCAGGTCTTGGACAAAGCACATCGGAAGTAATCTTGATGTCAAAGCCATAAAAGTCTACTTTGCCGAAAACTCTCCACAAAGGCATTCCCGTAGCTCGTTTTTTTGCAAACTCGACAATCTTTTCATAATCAATCTGATTTATTTGTTCCACATTGTCAAGCTCGCTTCTCTTGATGCCGAGCACTTCGCAGAATATCCAATCGATATCGCTCTTGTCTGCCTTTTTGAGCATTGTTTCTATATCTTTTCTTACTTTTGCATAAGGCTTTTTGGTGTCAAATCGCTGTTCGGGAACAGTAGGGTCTGCATCCATTGCCATTACCGTCTTAAAAGCAGTGATAGCACACTCTACCATATCATCGGTAGGTTGTCTTGTGGTAAGCTTTTGAAGAGCAAGTCCGGGAGCTTTGAGAATACGCACAAACCAGTTGTCGTACTTTGCCAAAGTCTTGAGCATCTCATAGCTTATACCCATAATTATAGGAAGAAGGATAATTCTAGAAGCAAACAAAATCACTTCTTTCCATCCGCCCAACACTTCCATATAGGGCTCGAATATTCCCACTATCGAAAATACGAATATGCTCACAAGCATTATTATAAACATAAAGGTCGTGCCGCATCTGTCATGAATGGTGGACATTTTCTGCACATTTTCTACCGTAAGTTCAAGCTCGTTTTCATAGGCACTTATTGTCTTGTGCTCTGCACCGTGGTACATATAAGTACGCTTTACGGTCTTTATAAGAGTAGTAAACCATATATAAAGCACAAAAATAATTATTCTCAAAATGCCTTCGCCTATCGCATAAAGCACCGTGACATACCACAAGCTGTTTGCCTCATCGCCAAACCTATGAGCCACCAAAGCTTTTATACCTGTGAGAATTCCCAATGGCAAAAAGAAGAAAAGTCCCAAAGCAAGCAAAACTCCTAAAATGACGGAAAACACCATCATCACATCATAGATATTGACTTTGAGCTTTTCGGCAAACCATTTTTCTACTTTTCCGGGCTCCTCGTCTCCGCCAAACACTTCTCCCGAACGCATAAGAGTACGCATACCCAAAACCATAGTGCTGAAGAAGTTGAAAACTCCTCTGACAAAAGGAATGCGATATCTCAAAGGTTTTTTGTCTACGGAAGTAATATATTTGCTTTCGACAACAATCTTGCCGCTCTCATCTCTTACGGCAGTAGCGACAGAGCGTTCGCCCTTCATCATTACGCCTTCTATTACAGCCTGACCGCCTATTCTCGATGTTCTTTTTCTAGCCATATTTCAAAATCCTGTAATTTCTATTTTACAATTATACTATGAATTTCGTAGATTGTCTATTAAATAAAAATATCTTTTAATACTTAATATAATATTTTAACAAAAAATATATATTTTTTACAAATTATCAGAATAAAAAACAATACAAACTCTTTGATTTAAGACAATTTTTAAATAATTATAGCAAAAAAGACAAATAAAAAACAGGGGTAAAAACCCCTGTCGATTGCATAACAATGCTTGACAAATTCTTACAAGCTATAACGCTTCTTGAACTTATCTACTCTACCACCGGTATCTACAAGCTTTTGCTTACCTGTATAGTAGGGATGACACTTGCTGCAAACTTCGACCTTGATGGTATCTCCCTCTTTGGTAGAACCACAAACAAAGCTGGCACCACAAGCACATACAACTGTCACATCATGGTAATTAGGTTGGATATTCTCGTTCATATTATCACCTCACCTGCGAAATTCTTTACTCAATGATTATACTCATAAACTTTTTATAAGTCAAGCATAATTGACAAGTATTTTGAATAATTTTGCTTTCAATCACTCAAAAAGATTTTATTATGTTCATTATAGCTCTTTGTATCGATTTTTAAAATATGATAAAACCAAATTATATAATTTTTGTCCAAGTGCGAAATTTTATACAAAATACTCTAAAATTGTCTAAAAATTTTTATACCTTTCAAAAAATCAATGCCAAAATTTGTATATCGCCAAAATTGTTTTACCCTCTCCTGCATACGATAAAGCCACTTTATCTTGTCAAAAAAAGTTTTCAAAATAGAAGGGTATCAAAGCTTAAATTTGCCATAATTTGATATAAATTTTTTGAATAAAATCGTCTTGATTTTGAGCATATTTTTGCGATATGTGTCGATAAAAGCCTATTAATCCTTATTTTTGACAATTTTGTCGAGGTTGCTTGCACATTCAAATAAACTATGCTATAATGCTTTTACTTGTTAATTTAGAGGGTGTATGAAATCTTATAAAATCACAAAAAGTTTCACTATCGAAGAGCAAATCGAGGACAGTAATGCTTCTTTAAAGGATTGTGCAAAGATAAAACTTATCCGTGCGTCAATATGTCCGAGCGATGTAGCTCTCTTTCAGGGAAAAACCGAAGGCGTTTCTCTTCCCATTACTCCTTGCCGTATTGCGGTAGGTCTTGTCAGCGAAAGCGAAGACATTACTTTGAGAAAAGGTCAGAGAGTCATGCTCTCTCCCTATACTCGCTTGGAAAACGGCAGTTATGTAATAAACGGTCTTAAAGAAAACGGCTATCTCGGCGATTATGTCTATGTTCCCCTTCACAATATCTATACCATTCCCGATGGCATAAGCGATAATTCAATTACTTTTATCGAAGATATCGCTATGGCTCTCAATGTAATAGAAAAGCTCGATGTGGAAAAGACAAAGTATGTCATGCTTTACGGCTGCACTACCGTAAACCTTATTATCGCTCAGCTTTGTATTTATTATCAAGCTATTCCTATCATTATAGATAATGACAATGCAAGACTCAGCATTGCTCAGGAACAAGGCATTTATTATTGTATAAATTATGCCGAAGAAGAAGTCTTGCAAAAAATAAGAGAAATCACAAGCGGAAAGCTCGTGGATTATCTCATACTCGACAGCGATATTTGTGACGAGATCGGCAGAATGCTCCACTATGTGAGAGTCAACGGCAAAGTAGCCATAGTAGGTTATGACAAATCCGTACAATCCTTGAAAGGCGACTTCTCTCCCGTGATAAAAAACAATCTTACCGTATACGGCATAAATGACGGCTACGGCGAAATAGAAACGGCAATCAATATGCTTGCTACCGAAACGGTCAATGTAGACAAGATGATAGACAGCATCGAAGACATAGCCGATATACAGACTACTCTGTCAAATCTTGCAAAAACTCACAACTATTTCAAGACAATCATAAAGTGCTGATAACTAAAAAATATGAGCGACAAAAGTCGCTCTTTTTTATATCCTTTAACAAATTCTTTTTATCATAAAGTTTTTATTTGTATTTATTGCACAAGCTTTTGAGCAAGAGAATATACACTGCCAGCCCCCAAGACTATCACGACATCGTCTTTTGATGTATGCTCGTTTATGTATTCATAGGCTTTGTCATAAGAATCCATATACAATGCACATTCTCCTCTTTTGTTGATATAACAAGTCAAATCAATGCCGTCATAGCCTTGATTTTTTGTTTCTCTTGCCGAATATGTAGGCAATATGAGCAATTCGTCTGTCCAGAAAAAGCATTGTGCAAAGTCATCGAGAAGTACCTTTGTCCTCGAATATGTATGAGGCTCGAACACTGCTACTATTCTCCCTTTGGTCATAAGTCTCAATGTGTCGATAGTGGCACATATTTCTCTGGGATGATGAGCATAATCGGCTATGATTTTTGCTCCGCTCTGACTCTTTCCCATAATAGAAAATCTTCTGTCCACCCCCTCAAAGCTTTCGATACACTCTGCCACTTCTCTTATATTTTGCCACATAATTCTAGATACGGCAATTACCGCCAAAGCATTGAGAACATTGTGTTTTCCATACACATTGAGATGAATATCTGTGAGTTTTTGACCTCTCATCAAAACGGCAAAAGAGAATTTTCCGTCTTTTTGAGTGATATTCACGGCTCTGAAATCTGCGTCTTCGCCAAGTCCGAAAGTATAGATTTTGTCTTTATTTTCTATTCTTTGCAAATCAAGCGTCTTGTATGTATTCTCTTCTGCCACAACCACTTGCGACTGCTCTGCAAACTGTCTGAAAGCATCATACATATCTTCTTTTGACGGATATGTATCGGGATGGTCATAATCGCTGTTGAGTATCACTCCCACAGTGGGTTCCAACGCAAGAAAACTTCTTTTGTATTCACACGCTTCTGTGACAAAATAATCATCGCCTGTGTTGATAAAATTGCAATGCTCCTGACTTATGATGCCGCCGAGATGACCTTTGAATCCAACTCTCAGACACTTTAAGACATAGCAAAGCATTGCTGTCGTGGTCGTCTTGCCATGACTTCCCGATATTGCGATAAGGCTCTTGCATTCTTTTGATATCAATGCCAAAAAAGCTTTTCGCTCCATACAGCGGATTCTGTTGGTACGGGCAAACTTTAATTCTGTATCATCATCTCCTATCGCTCCCGTATATACCACCAAATCGCTTTGTGCGACTATACTGTTGTTGCTACCTGTATAGACATTGAGCCCCATATCTTTGAGCTTTTGCAATGTGAAAGAATCCTCTCTGTCCGAGCCGCTTACCCAAGCACCGCTTTCGCTCGCAAGCATTGCCAAAGCCGACATACTGCTGCCGCCTATACCTATAAAATGTATCTTTCTAAAATCCAACATACTCTATACTATGCTTTTACTCCTAAAAATTTGCTATTGCGACAAAATATTGAGCATAAAAAAATCGCTTCTTTGATTTTTTTGCTCAAAGAAGCGATTTTATGTCGTCATAATTCAGA
The DNA here is from genome assembly GCA_944381365.1 of uncultured Christensenellaceae bacterium. GTDB lineage: Bacteria > Bacillota > Clostridia > Christensenellales > UBA3700 > RACS-045. The sequence goes on from CALWKW010000001.1 coordinate 309,479, forward strand.
CTTTGTCATTATCTGAATTTTTTTCATACTCTTTGAATGAGACATTTGTATCGTCTTTTGAAAATTCGTCTTTTTCTTCTCTATCTTCAAGAGTGCTATCTATTTTTTGAGTATCACTTATATCCCCCGATTCAGTCGAAACTTCGACATTCTGTTTTGAAGGATTTTTCTTGAGAATACCCGCTACCGTAAGCAAACTCAAAAATGCCATCGTGACTTCGTTTATATAAGGTATATCCACTCTTATGCTGATTGTCTGCAAAAGTACCATTACGGCACTAGCTACCGATACCCAAAATTCATAACTTTTGAGTTTTTCTTTGATGTTTTCTTTCATACACACTCCTTTGTTTTCAACTTTCCTTTGCTGAGAATACTCCTCATTTCATCGTGAATCTTGTCTATATTCTTGTTCATAGTGTTCATATACGCAAGGTCCTGAGATAAAGCCGATATAGTATTCTGATATTTTACTTCTCTTGCTCTGCTGTCTTTTAATTCGAATATCAACAACACACAAAACAACAACGCCCATATTCCGTCATCGACAGCGACTTGTACGAGCTTATCCCACATAAGTGCTTTTTATTGCGAAAGAATCTCAGAGGCAAGTCTTGTGTGATACAATCCAAGATAATCTTTTAAGTCTCTATTGGCATTGAACATAATCTCCGCCACATTTTTGGGCAAAGACATATAAAAATCTCTCGCAAGCTGATATCTTGCCTTGTAATTTTCGTCTTTTTCGCCCGTATAACCGTTTTGTTCTTCGAGGTTTTTTATTTCGAGATCATCTTTGATTCTGTTTGCCAACTGCTCTTCGATTGCCAGCAATCTCTCCTCTTTGTATTTGGCTTCTTTGGCTTTTAAATCGTTGTTGTATTTGTTGATATCGTTGATTTCTTTTTGTCTTGTTTCCAGCAATTTCTGAATTTCGCTCTCAAGCTCCTGTGCATATTTGAGATTGAGAGAGTCTATGGCGACTTTTTCTTCGTCTTTAAGTCTTTGTATTTCGGCATCATAGCCGTTTATGTCTGAAGTCAAATCGTCTTTTATTTTCTGTGCTTCCTGTGCTTTCATTGAGTCCGCATAGTCTTCCTGACCTTGTTTTATAGACGACCTGTACATACCGTTCTGAACAAGCGAATTTTCGATTTGTTTTTTTATCTCGTCATATTCGCTGTCAAGCTTGTCATACTTTGTCTGACTTTCTGAAAGAGCATTGTCCTTTTTTTGTTCGATTGAATCTATCTTTCCTTTGTATTCGGTATTGACTTCTTCTGTTTTGCCGCTCAACAAGTCTTCGTATTTTGAAGTAGTCTTGTCTTTTATGGTCTGTTCGTCATCGCCCTTGTATTCTTTGTAGACAAACTCTATTTCTTCCGGAAGCACATCTTCAATGTCCTCATATCCTTGACTGGGGACATAACTTTCCTTAAACTCTTCTTCCATTTTTTTGAGAGCCTCATTGAGTTCGTTTTGTTTGTCTACATAAGGCGAAATATCGGGTTTTTGTTCTTCACCCGTAAAAAATTCTTTTACTTTTTGCTTAAAATCACTCCACCAGCTCATTTTCTTTCTCCTTTATGTTTTTGCCTGAATTGTTTTGTTTCAGGGCTTTGAAATATTGTCCCAACTTGTATTTTGCAATTTCCTTTGCGATAAGTCTTAATCTTTTTGTCATAAATATAGTTCCCTAAAGCGATAATATCGTGCTTTTTGTCAAAGCTCCCGTGAGTCTTACTCTCGAAGATGCGGTATTTGCCGAAGTCACAAACTCGAGCGTATGATACCCCTTTGGCAAATCTATCTCCTCTGAAGAAATCATACCTTTTCTTTGTGCTGCTTCTTCTCCGTCAATTCTGATGCTGCAAGTGATTTCTCCCTCTGAAGAATAATCGGGCATACATATAACTTCGCATTCGCTTTTTCCGCCTGAAGAATAAACTTTTATGGCAAGTTCGCCTGTTTTTAAGTTTTGTTGCATGACATAATAATAAGTGTTTTTTGAGGACAATATATGGTTTTGCAAACTTTCGCTTATCTCGTCAATCATATTTTCCATTCTCTTTATGTTCATTTTTCCTCCCAAGACTATACCTTGTCGATAAAGTCAACTTCGAGTTTCGGCGGTCTAATATTTTCAAGATTATTGTCGCTTCTGATATAAAATACAAAACTTTGAGACTTGATATAAATGCTCTTTTTTTTCTCTTTGGGCGTCAGCAAAAACTCATGTCTTTCTCCGTCTGCGATAATGCCCAAGATATACTCATACGGCGTATTGTATTCGATAGTTCTTATGACTTTTACGCCGTTTGGCAAATCAAAATCAATCTCATTCGTCTGCCAATACTTTTGCATGGCTTTGCCAAAATAAAGACCGCTGTCATCGAGTTGGGCGACTTTGTCAAAGTCATCGGAAAGACCTATTACTCTGTTGTAATCGCTCATACTCAAAGTAATCAATCTTGAAAAACTTATGCCTCTTATGAGATTTACGCTTTTGTCGGCAAGGTCGAATATGAGCAAAATATTGTTGTCGATATCTCTTGTAAAAATGCCGTAATCGCTTGCGGCGGTATTTGTAAAAGACAATATATATTTGTGATGAGCATAACACGCATACACATCGTCAAATCCGCTTTTGAGCAAATCATTCGTCTTTATCGAATATCTCGACACATCGTAGCCGTCAAAAAGATATACTCCGTCTTCGCTCGCAAAAGCAATGTATTCGCCGCATTCTGTGATTGAAGGGGCAAAAATTCTTCCGCAAGAGGTATATACTTTTTTCATGGAAAATTGATTCTGGTCGGCAAAAGCCGTAAGTCTGTATATACCGTAGTCGCAGAAAATATACAGATAGTTGATAAAACTTTTTATTACTTTTACATTTCCCAAAGTTCCGTCAAAACCTATATATCCGCCTTCATCGATAGATACATTCCAATTAAAAGGGTCAAAGTTGTCGCTAAACCAAAGGCTGTTTCGTTTACCCTTGACCACGGCATAAATTCTTTCGTTGTGGACACACAAAGCTTCGATTTGACCTTCGTATTGCACATCGCAAAGCTCGCCGTTTTTGAATACTTTTATTCCTTTTTCTCCTGAAAGAATAAGAAGATCGTCATCGTTGTAAAGATAATTGACGCCGCTTTTAAAAAAGTCTTGGCAATCGAGATGATGCCATTCTGTTTCGCCTATCGTGATATATTCAAGCCCGTTTTGATAGCTCACCGCAAGCGTGCTTTTTATCTCTCCCCCGACATTCATTTTTGTGGCAAAGAGTCTTTTGTCGCCTTCTATCTTGGGAAGAACAGGAAGAATGGTCTCTCCCAATTTGAGCTCGTTTATTCCAAAAGAATTGACGAGTCTTCCGTTTTTAAAGCTGAAATTATATACGCAATCCACATAATCGCAAGGCAAGTTTGAAGTGAGTTTTGTTTCGTCATAACCTTTGAATCCCGAAAGCATGACCGTCTTACGCTTGGGTTTTGGAAGCGAATATTCTTTGTCGTAAAATATCATAACCACCTTCTCGGCTTGATTCTTATCTCGCCTTTTTTTCTTGTCGCCGTCCTCATGTCTTCTTTGAATCTTTCAGAATACATTACGGACTGTTCATACATACCCTCGATGAGGCTGTACTCTGCACATATTCCCAAAGCAAGCGTCTTTGCACTTATGATAGGACTTATAGGACACTGTTCGTCAATCTCTATGTCCACGGGAAGATAGGTGTATTTTACGAGGGCTTTTTTTATGTCTTTGTTTTCGAGCACGCACTCTGTGGGATTCATTCTGAAATTGGTATAAATACCGTTTTTTACATTTTTGACGGAGAGTATTTCCAGCACTCTGTGAAGCAACTTTTCATAACTTATGTTGCCATTGTCAATCTCTACTTCCTCTGTTTCTGTGAGAGGGATATAATCTGTCGCTATCTCTTTTATGACAAGATTGGCACATTTGACCAACAATTTGAGTCTGGGGTGCTGTGCCGTTTTGTTGTTGACAGATGCGTCCTCATCGCCGAGATATGTAAGAGATAATTGTATAGCTTCTTTTAATTCCATTTTTCTCTCCTTATGATAAAAGGGTGAGTGTCACCTCACCCTTATGGGACTAAAGTCCTATGCCGCTCATTGTCTTTTCAAACAAATTTTTCATATACTCTTGTTCTTGTCGAATATTTTGTTGTTCGATTTCTTTTAATATGCGTTCTTTGTTTTTTACTTCGCTCTTCAGCGTATAGTCTACGGCTCTTTTGTCGAGAGTTTTGTATGGAAAAGTGAGCTGATAAGAAGGATGACTTTTTGTATTGTGAAGCTCATAGCTTTTCGTATCCCCGTTGAAGTATATTTTGTAGTCTGCGTCAATACTCTTTATCCGATTGGCTATGTCAAACAAATCATCTTTTATCTCTATCAACTTTTCCATATTTATCCCTCTTTTTCCGTATGACTCTCTTTTTATACAAATGCAAATGCTTTTAATCGATTGACAAAATTTATCGACAAAAAATGTTATTGAGCGGTAATACCCGAAAGCTTTGCCTGACCGATAGGCTTGTCGCAAATCATATCGGCATACTTGACGAGTGTAGCACTGTATGTCGCACTGCCCGCTTTTTGCTTGATTACCTTGCCGTTGTCGCCCTCGAGCCATCTCCAATCGCAAAGCTGATGCAACTTGAAGTCCTGACTGTTGAGCAAATACATCGTACCCTTTTCTACAAATCTGTCTGCGATAAGAGGAATACCGTTGTAGGACAAAGCCTTAAAACCTCCGTCAAGATTCATATAGTCGATATTGGTACGAGTGAGAGCAAGATAGTCGAGATATGCTCTTCTTACATCATACGAGCATACGATAAAGTCAATCTGACTTCCCGCTACTTCATCGATATAGTCGATTGCACTCTGAATTTTTGCGGTAGAGATAGCACCCGTATTTGCATAATGTTTGGGCTGCAACCAGCTTCTGCCCTCTCTCGACAAACCGTAAAGCTCCTTGTCTGAGAATATAGCTCCAAGACCTGTGAGTTCGTTTTCCTTTGAGCCCTGAACCGTAACGGTATCGCCGTCCTGAATGCTCGAAGACACGCTTGCTGCCACGGTAATTGTATCGTTTACTCTGTCTACTGCGGTAATTCTTACGCCCTTGAGGTCGCTATAAACATTGCCGTTTGATTTTGCATAGACATCGATTACCATACCTTCCATGACATTGCGTACGCTGTCCACTTTGATAGTATTTGCTGTCGAGCCTTCGGCAGAACATGTAGCCAATACGCCGCTTCCGTCTCCGTACAACATTCTTCCGAGATTGAACTTGGAAGCTTTGAGCAAGCCTTCCATTTCTGCATTGAGAAGGTTTACGAATGCACCGGTATTTGACTGAGATGCTCTGATTGCCTTGTCTGACAACTCGATAGTACCATAAAGGTTTTTAAGTTCGAGCTTGAATCTGTCATAGTTGTTTGCTGCGGGAACAGGCAATTCGCCGCTTTCTGTACCGGCTCCTATACCGCCGTTGATGCCATAGGGTACGAGCTTGATGATTTCCTTACCCCATACATCAGAGGTAGTCTGTTGTATTTTTGCCAAAAGTGGATTGACGCCTACATTGAGTTGGTCTGCCACTACATTCAAATAGACACTTTTCAGTGCCTTTTCTGCTGTTTCTAATGTTACCATTATATCCTCCTGTTGTTGAGCATAGTTGTGATTACTGCCCCCGCCTCTGCTATGCTCTTAGGTCTCGAAGGCGGAGTGAGTGTGATTTGTCCTCTGGAAGTTATGGACTTTGGCGGCATAGTCTTTTGCAATCCGTCAAGATATTCATCGACTATGTTTTGTCTGATGCTTTCGTTGGGGTAAATATATTCTTTGATAAAGTTTTCGTCCCCTGCAAGCTGCTGAGGCGATACATATTGTTTGCACAATACTCTCAACAAAGCGATTTCAAGACAATTATCTTGTCTTTGCAAGGCTTTATCAGAGATTATTTCATTCCCGATAGCATTGGCAAATTGCTTTGCCAAAGGATAGGTGCTCAAAAAAGCATTGACTTTGTCCTGCCAATCTTCTTTGTCAAATACCGCTTTTTCTTCTTTTTCAGGAGTGTCTGAAGTTTGCTCCTCTTCATTCTCGGTATTTTCGTCTGTGGTCAAAGGATTTTGTCTTTGCTCTTTGGTATCTTCTTTGATTTCAGTTTCCAAAGTCTCATTTTCTTCCTGAGAAGGTATATCTAAGGCTTCCTTGATCGTTTCTTCGGAAGCGGGTTGGGCTTGGTTTTGCGTTTGCTGTGTATTTTTATCTTTCTTTTTCATATTGCTCCTCTGTCTTTTGCAAACCGTCTGTCATGAGTTTTGCAAGTTTATGCTGTTTGATATGCTCGTCTAGCAAGGCTTTGAGTTTTTCGTCTTTGAGTTCGAGCAAAGCTTTGAGATGCTCTTCTATGTGCAAATCGTGGTCGTCATAATCCGCTACCTTCAAATCTTTCTTTCCCGTTTCGAGATTTTCTTTGAGAGCTTTTTTGCGATGACTCTCGTCTACATCTCTGCCCGACTCCCAGTTGCCGAATCCCAAAATCTCAAGTATCTTGACTTTGTTTCTTGGCGATATCTCTCCGTTTTCGCCATTGAAAATACCCATGCTCACCAAGTCAAGCACCATCTTTCTTCTGTTTTCCAAAGTATCTGTAAGCTCGTTTTCGTTGTCAAACACAAGGTCATCGCTTCTCAAATCGCTTGCCGTAAAATATGCAAGTTCTACTTCTCCGTTGTCTCCCGAAAATCTCTTTACTCTCTTTGTCGTGCAATATTGCTTATAAAGTCTCAGCATTTGCTCGCATATATGTTTGACTGCGTTTCTCAACGAATTCGTAGCAATGCTCAATCTCGTATCGTCCTGCTCGACCAAAAGTCCTATCGCTTTACCTGACAATTGATTGTAGACATTTGAATATTTGCTCAATTCGCTTACGCCCGACATGGTAGTAAACTCTGAGAGTATTCTCTCTTCTTCATACTGAAAGTCCGCAGGCACTTGTCCCACTTCCAAAAGTCTGGGCGGAGTCGAGCCTTGTCTGTATATGAGTACTTTTCCTGGGGAAAGTCCCTCTTCTTCGAGATTGTCGGTATCTATCGAGCCGTCCTCAATAGTCATTACTCCCATGGCAAGTCTGTTCATAAACTCGTGTTTTCTGTTTTTGACGGCATTGTATGCTCTTTGCAAAGGTATAAGTCTTTCGATTATGCTCGTGCCGTAAAAACAGCCTATTTTGTCAAGACATATCGTCTTTGTAAAAGGATAACCTCTTTGCTCGTTTTCCTGATTTATATACGGCAAATCGCCATAATACACAAGCTGATCTCCAGCTACGATTATGAGTTCGCCATTGGGTTTTTCCGATGTGGGACGGCAATATTTTTCTATCACGATACACATATCGTGAGCCACGCTGTCTATCATATTGGGAAAACTTGCGTCATATCCGAGTCCGCCGCCTATCTGTGCATTGTCGAGAGAAAAGACATTGACATCTTCGCCTTTTACCTCTATGCCCCATATATCCTTTACTTCGTCCACATGATATGCTTTTGCGTGTATAATGCTTTGACAATCGTTGATATCCGAAGTAGTAAGGCTGTCGGGAAAAATCTCATAAGGCGGCACGACAGTGACTTCCACATCTCCTTCTTTTACTGCCTTTTTGTTTTTTGCAAGTCCGATTACTCTTCCCTTGTCTGCCGACCATACCGTTTTGAAAAAACAAGTTCCCGTGACTTCGCTCCAAGTGCTTGCCACATTGAGCAAAGACGCTATTTTGTTTTCTTCGCAAAGTGCTTTGACAATCTGCGTAGAAAGTTTTGCAGTATGCACATCGCTGTCATCGCTGCTGAAAGGTCTTACGCTCACGCCGCATTTGAGTCTGTTGAGTTTTGCAAGACGGGTTTCTACGATTGATGCAATATGGTTGTACACCTCACGCTCTTGCCAGAAATATTGTTTGCCATACTGTTCGATATCGCCTACGGGAGAAATCTCGGCATATTGATTGCCGTTGTAGAAATTCATATTGAGACGCCACTGAAGCTCGAGAGGTTTTCTTTCTTCTCTTCTGCGTTGATAATCCTTTCTTACCTCATTGACGATATCTTCTTTGAATTTATCATCTTTTATCATTGTTCGCCTCTTCCTTTGTTTCTCATATAAATATTCTTGGGGCTTTTGGGTACAAGGATTTTTGAGGTAGCGTCATAAAGATTTTGCATACAATCCTTGCAGAGATTGATATATCGGCTTTTGTCCACGCCGTCAGGTACGACAGAATAATCTGCCATATTGGTGCAAACGCCCATATCGCATTTAAGTTTGTTTGTCTGAATTACTATCTTCATTTTTCTCTCCTTTTGTCATATCGTTTAGCTGAGAAATCAGCCTGAATTTTAGTTGTTCGAGCTGTTCATCGCTCAAGGCGGTAATATCATCGGTCTTGTCGATACCGAGTTCGACCATAGTTTTGACGGCGGTCATATCGGGAGGATAATGTTTGAGACTGACTTTTCTTTTCAAAAGTTCGTTGTCGCCCGAATATTCCTCTACTATTTCCTGAATATCATAGCCGACCGCCTTGCGATAAACGGCCTTTTCTATTTCTTCATTCACTTTTTCCTCCCTTGAGAGAGTTATATTTTTTGCCGTTTATTAAGTTGTTTTATAAGTTTTTGTTTATCTTTTTGTATTATGGTGGGCTTTAAGGAAGGAAGTTTTGTCGCTTTTGGTTTTGTACATAGATAATAACGGAGGGCATCGAGTGCGTGGTCATCTTTTTTTATCGGTTTATCTCCCTTTCCCCACCAATAAGTTTTGAGTTCTCTTATAAGGTTTGTACAATTTGAAAATATCTTGATTTTGTCTTCTGAAAAAAAACTTTTGACCTGAGCTATACCCGAAAAAAGCTGTTTGTTGACATTTGTATTGACGAGTATGTTTCTGTCATAAAAAAGTTCTGATACGCTTTTTTGACTTGCGAGAGTATGCTGATCCGCCGCACTGTCTATGAGTGCCGACAATCTTCCTTTTCCGTCTCTGTGCCAATTAAGTTTTTGAGCAAGTTCGTGAATTTTTTCTGCGTGATAATCTATGTCCTTTCCCGCCATATACCATTCCCCAACCACATACACGGTTCCGTCATAGTCCACCGCAAAAAACAAACACGCCAAAGGATTGTTGAGTCCCGGGTCGATAGAGATATTGTCCTGCCATTCAAAAGGGATATCAAAAGGCTCTATGACATGTCTGTTTTGGTCAAATTCTTTATAGACAATGCCTTCTGCCTCGCAAAATCTTCCGAATCTTCTCGAAGCAAGCGTATCTTCGTCAAGGCATTTAGAAAGAGCGTCAACCTCATTTTTGTCAAGAAAAGGATTGTCCGCCCACTCTATATGTTCGTGCCATGTTTCATCGTCTTGTTTTGAATTGAGATATATCTCGTCATACACCCAAGTCAGTCCTTTTAGAGGTGTCATTGTGCCCCACACTTCGCCTCGTCTGTCCAAAACTCTCATTCTGCATTCGTCATAAATATCCTTTGGCGGCTCTTCGTCAAACCACACAAAGTCAAGCGATGTTCCCTGAAATTTTTCTCTGCCTTGGTCACAGCTCTTAAAAGATATTTTGGACACTCCGCCAAATATGTTTTTTATGAGAATATAATCTATAATTCCGTATTCGGCAGATGCTTTTTTGCCTGACGACATTACAATATCTTCTATCCAATCGGGATTGAGATAACTCAAAAACTTGCTTTGAGCGACATCTCTTTGCACCTCATAAGACAAAGATACTATCCAGCCCGACACATTTTTTCTGTTTTGTCTGTACGGATGAATTCCTCTCGCCCACCATACCGCTTCTACAGCTCCGCACTCTGTTTTTCCGCTTCTGTTTCCGCCAAAAACCCACCTGTTTCTTTTTTGACATTTATGGAATATGAGTTGTTTTTCATGGACTTTTTCGCCTGTATTATAATGCGATAATTTATCTCCCGCCTGCCTTCTTGCCTGTTCTTTTTCTATGGCTAGAATTCTTCCGAGTATTTGCTTTTCTGTCATAATTCGTCATAATAAATCCACAATTTTTGATATATTGAACAAAATTGTATTGTAAAAATAATAAAATTAGAATATAATTAATATATTACTTAGCGAGGTTTGTATGAAAAAACTTATACTTGTCACATTGCTTCTTGCCATGCTCATTGTACCCTGCATAAGCTGCGGTACTGCTTTGGCTGAAGAAGACGGAAATATCTATTATTACACAGCGAGCGAAATCCCCGTGTTTTCCGACACACAAGGCGGAACTCCTCTTTACTATATCCCTTCGACCTATGCCTATAAATTTTTGAGCGAAGTACAAGACAGCGATTATATCAAAATCGAGTACAACGGCAAAGAAGGATATATCAAAAAAGACCGCCACAAAAAAGAAAATCAGGTAAAACTCGATTGGAAAGACACTTATTACTACAACTTTACTTTCAGTATTACTCCCGAAATCGTCACTTTGTACAAATCATCTGACATAAACGCTTCGGGACAATATGTAAAAAGCTCTGTTGCTATCAACAAGGTTTACGGATACACCTATACCCTCAAAGATAATGTAAAAGAATTTTATTTTCTGATAGAGTTTACCAGCAATGAAGTAAAGGACACAAGGTATGTCAAAGCAAGCGATACCACATTAAGCGGATTCACATTGGACGAGATTCCTCAGAATGAGTATTATTTGCAAGAGATTACTCCCGAAACTCCAAGCGGCGATACCGATACCGGCAATACTGACGGCATCCAAGAGCCTACAAACAATCTCGAAAGATATCTTCTTATCACCGTAATAGCCGTATTGTGCGTAATCATTGTGGTATTAATTTTTATTCCAAACAAGCACCGCAAAAATAACTGACATAATTTTTTGCATAAAAAAAGCCGTAGCAATACGGCTTTTATTCTTTTCGCCAAAATATTTATTCTAAATCATTGCACTGCTCTCAGCTTTTGCCTCCGATGCCATTGCCACATTTGCCATAGCACAGACAAATTGTTTTGTCTTGTTGTCGCAGGTATTTGCTTTGACAAGAGAATTTTTTTGAAGTTGAGCCATATTGACTTCGTTGAGTCTTATGAACAGGCTGTCTCTTGCATATCTTTTTTCCAGCCACGCTTCGTCATACCCTTTTGCTCTCAATATTGCCGAAAAAGATTTTATGGCAAAAGCATATCTTCTGAAGACAGTCCTAAGGCATATTCCCAAAATATCTGCGATGTCTTCAAAACTTTTTTTGTCTATGTACTTCATTTCGAGGATCTGCCTGTATTTGGGTTTGAGGTCTGCAAGAGTGGTGTCCACAATCACTTTTGCGTTTATCAAAGCCTCCTTGCGTTTGTTGTTGTCGATAATTTTTTGCATAAGGTCTAATGTGTTGCCCGCATAGGAAAAACTGCCAAGAGCCATAGTCATTGTGTAAGAATCTATCGATTTGACTATCTTTGGCAAAATCCTATAAGATGCGAGAAGACTTTTGGACCACATCTCTTGATTCATCATATCACCTCCGTTTACACTCAAAGTATATTACAAAGGGTTAGGGAAAATCAATCTTTTATGACAATATTTTTGAACATTTGTTCATATTTTTTGTTCACATTCCTCAAACAATCACATATCCAAAAAAATTCAAAAATTTGATTTTGAATTGCATTTTTATCTCAAAAACCTTTTTGGGGCATTTAAATCTATAAATAAATTTGTTTATTATTCTTAAAATATTCAATATCTTTTGATAAAAAAATCTCCCTGAAAGAATATTCAGGGAGAAAAATTTGTTTTAGACTTTGACTTTTCAATATCGATAAAATAATAAATATAATATCAGTCTATTATATTGTGTCTTTTTGCGTCTCCGATAGTCATGATATTTTTGTCTTTTGACACTATCTTTATGATATTCTTGCCTTTGTTTGCTCTGTCTTCGATACCTATCTGTTCGGTATTTATGCTCTTCACTTCGCCGTTTGGCAAGACGATAGCAAAATCATAAGGAGTCGTCACGACATCAATGAATACGCACTCGCCTATCTTGTTGTCGAATATTTTGTTGCCTTTTGCCATTCTCATTCTGGGTTCGATAGTGCCGAGTATAATTCTCTTTGCGTATCCGCTGTCCATTACCAAGACTATTTCGCCGCTTGCGTCTGTGTGCGTAGCAAAAATAAGTTTGTCGTCATCATCGAATCTCATGAGTTTTACGCCGCTTGCCTTTCTGCCTTGCGTGGGAATATCGTCATAACTTGTAAGTGCCATGCCGTTTTGCGTAACAGACAAGATAAAGCCTCTTGCCTCTCTCGTTCCGTCATCGACTTCGGGCGGAGTCACAAGTTCGACCGCAACAAGTCTGTCGTCTTCGTCCTTGAAAGCCATTGCATTCGTCAATGATTTTTTGTCAAAAGTAAATTCCTCGAGATCGACATATTTTGCCATACCCATCTGTGTTATGAGCAAAAGCTTTTTGCCCTTGACTTCGCTTTCTGTAAATATCTGAACAAGTATGTCATCGCTGTCTACCTTGGCAAATTTGTTTACGCTTATGCCTCTGCTCTTCCACTTATCCTCTCCTAGAGCCGATACGGGGAATGTCACGGCATTGCCTTTTGATGTGATACCAAAGAGCATTGCTTCGCTGTCAGTCTTTATTACCTTCTTGGACAAGTCTTGTGCATTGCAGTTGACGATACTCTTGGATGCGAGGTTGTATCCTTTGTCAAGCACGAATTTGATATTGCCGTTGTAATGCAATACTACAAAACCTTCTTTCTTGATTTTTGCGTTGAGGTCTACTTCTACATCTGCGATAAGACTTTCGTGAATGATTTCGCTTTGTCTAGGCGAAGGATATTTCTTCTTGATTTCCAAAAGCTCTTTTTTGACCACATTGTATTGTTTTGTCTTAGAATTGGTGATACCCGTAAGATATTTTATCTTTTCCATCAATTCTTTTTGTTCTTCGAGCATCTTGTTTATATCGAGCTTGTTGAGTCTTTTGAGAGGTATATCCAATACGGCAATCGCTTGTTTTTCCGTAAGGTCAAATCTCATTCTCAATCTGTCTTTTGCTTCGGTATAAGTCTTGCTGTCAAGCACTATATCCACTACTTCTCTGATGTTGTTTACGGCTTTGAGAAGACCTTCGAGAATATGCTCTCTCTTTTCTGCCACATCGAGGTCGTACTTGCTTCTTTTATAAATGACTTCTCTTTGGAATTCTACATAATGCTTTATTATGTCCAAAAGTCCCAGCTGCATAGGACGATTGTTGACGATTGCGGTCATATTCGCACTGAAGTTTGTTTGCAAATCCGTCTTTTTGAGAAGGAGGGCTATCATAGTATCGACATCTGCTTCTTTTTTGAGCTTGATTACACAACGCATACCCGTTCTGTCGCTCTCGTCTACGATGTCCTGTATGTTGCCAAACAAATCTTTGTTGATATCTCTAAGTTCGTTTATTCTGCTGAGCAAACTTGCTTTGTTTACCTGATAAGGGATTTCTGTTATGACAATATTTGTTCTGCCGCCCTCGTCTTCGGTATGAATTTTTGCTCTTACGACAATTTTTCCTTTGCCGGTAGAATATGCGTCATAAATACCTTGGTTGTCCACGATAATTCCGCCCGTGGGAAAATCGGGGGCAGGAATATATTTCATCATCTCTTCCAAAGATATGTCTTTGTTTTCGATATAAGCCACTATACCGTCAATGGCTTCGCCTAGATTGTGAGGCGGGATATTTGTGGCAAGGCCTACTGCAATACCGTTGGCTCCGTTGACAAGCAAATTGGGCACCCTGCTCGGCAAGACTTCAGGCTCTTCGAGGCTGTCGTCAAAGTTGAGCATCATAGGAACGGTGTCTTTGTCGAGATCCCTCAGCATTTCGAGTGCAAAAGGCGTCATTCTCGCCTCTGTATATCTCATTGCCGCAGCACTGTCGCCGTCCACGCTACCAAAGTTTCCGTGTCCGTCTACCAGCAACATCTTTGTATTGAAAGGCTGTGCGAGCTTTACCATTGCACCATACACCGAGCTGTCTCCGTGAGGGTGATATTTACCAAGACAATCACCGACAATACGGGCAGACTTACGATGAGGCTTATCCGGAGTGGTGCCAAGCTCAAGCATTGTATAAAGAATTCTTCTTTGTACAGGCTTTAATCCGTCTTCTACTCTCGGCAATGCTCTGTCGAGTATTACATACTCGCTGTAAGGGAGCATGGAATCATGCAGTACCTGTTCAAATGTACCGTCAATGATTTTGGAATTGTCTACTTCTTCTACCTTTTTGTTTTTTGCCATATTAATCCCTGTATGTATTTTGAGTATCCGACTTTATACATAGTATAAAAATCGTACTTTCTTTTTAATTGAATCAAAGCTGAATATCTATGTATCAGTTGTCCGAAGACAAATGCTGTTCGGCAGCTTTTTTTGTCTCTATGAAGTTGTCCTGCTTATTGAAGTTTGCGTATTCAAAAATATATTCTCTACGCATCTCCGCACCATCGCCCATAAGAGTGACAATCAATCTGTCCGCTTCTGCACTGTCATCGATAGACACTTTCATGAGCGAACGGCTTTTGGGGTCCATTGTAGTTTCCCAAAGCTGTTCAGGGTTCATCTCTCCGAGACCTTTATATCTTTGCAAGGTATAGTTTTTTCCTACCTTAGCAAGAATTTGTTGAAGCTGGTCGTCATCATAAGCATACTGAACATTGTTTTTTTCAGTAATCTTATACAAAGGAGGCATACCGATAAAAAGATGCCCGCCCGTGATAAGAGGACGCATATACCTGAAGAAGAAAGTCAAAAGTATAGCTCTTATGTGAGCACCGTCCTGATCGGCATCCGCAAGTATGATTACTTTATGATATTTGAGATTTGATTCGTTGAAATCTCTGCCGAAGCCTGTGCCCAAAGCATTGATGATAGTCTTTATTTCTTCGTTTTTCAGAATTTCTTCCACTTTCTTTTTCTCGACATTGAGCGGCTTTCCTCTCAATGGCAAAATTGCCTGACAAGATCTGTCTCTGCCCTGTTTTGCACTACCGCCCGCACTTTCGCCCTCTACGATAAAAAGCTCGTTGAGTTCGGGCTTTCTGCCTGAGCAGTTTGCCATCTTGCCGATTAAGGCAGATGAAGACATGCTGTTGATGTTTCTTGCCACAGATTTTGCTTTTGCAGCACTCTCTCTCGCTTTTGCCGCTACCTTTGCTTTTTCAAATATAGCATCGATAGTATCCTTTTTTGCCTTGTTGAGATAGTCCTTTATGCCGTCCGTCAAAAGATTTTCGACCAAAGTCTTTACTTCGGGATTGCCTAGTTTTGTCTTTGTCTGCCCCTCAAACTGCATATCCTGCATTTTTATTGTGAGTACAGCCGTCAAACCTTCTCTGTAATCTTCGCCGTTGAAGTTTTGTTGTTTGTCCTTAATGATGTTTTTTGCTCTTCCGAAATCGTTCAAAGCTCTTGTGAGTGCCGAACGAAAACCTGTCTCGTGCGTTCCGCCCTCAGTGGTAGGAATGTTGTTGACATAACTAAATACATCTTCTGTATAAGTATCGGTATGTTGGAAAGCAAGCTGAACGACAAACATTCCTTGCTTTTTCTCTATAAAAGCAGGAGGAGAATATTTTACGGTTTTTCCTTCATTAAGACTTACCACAAAATCGCTTATACCGCCTGCATAACAATAATTTCTTACCTTAGGTCTTCCGCTTTCGGTAAGTTGTCTGTGATCGGTAAGCGAAAGTTTTACACCGCCGTTGAGAAAAGCAAGCTCTCTCAATCTCTTTGAGATTGTATCAAAAGAAAATTCTTCTTTGCCGAATACTCTTGAATCGGGTTTGAAAGTGACTTTTGTGCCTTTGAGTTTTTTCTCGCAAGGCTTTGAAGTAAGATCTTCCAGCTTTCTGCCGCTGGCGATTTCTCCGTTTTTAAGCTCGTAAGAATGGAATTTCATTGTGTACTGCATGCCGTTTTTGAATACATCTACCGTGAGCCATTCGCTCAAAGCATTCGTGACAGACGCACCAACACCGTGCAAACCGCCGGAAACCGAATAATTTTTGTTGTTGAATTTTCCGCCTGCGTGCAAAACCGTAAATATAAGTTCTACCGCAGGGATTTTTTTCTGAGGATGAATGTCTACGGGAATTCCTCTTCCGTTGTCATATACACTTATTACATTGTCGGGAAAAATCTCAATTTCTATGGTATTACCATAGCCGTTGAGAATTTCGTCCATACCATTGTCTACTATTTCCCACAAAATGTGATGAAGTCCTTTTACTCCGGTAGTACCTATGTACATACCAGGTCTTTTTCTTACCGCATCGAGACCTTCGATGACATCAATGTCTTTTGCTCCGTAATCGTTTGCCATATTTCTTCCTATAAAATTCCGAAAAATCGGTTCGCCCAAAGGCATTTGCTCAGTATTAATATATCAATTTTGATAAGCTATGTTTGTAATTAAGCTATTTTATAATTATGTATCTTGACATGCTTTTTTCGATTTTATTCTTCATCATCGATAGATAAGTCATCTTGCAAATCCACTTGAGGGTTCAAAATATTTTCTATCCAATCAAGCACATCCTGATATACTTCTTCTTTATTAAGTTCGTTCAAAATCTCGTGTCTAGATTTGTTGTAAAGCTTTATGTCGATATTTTTCATATTGAGTCCGACATACATATCATACAATTCTCTCACGAGTTTTCCCATATTGCCCACGGGGTCATTGTCTCCGCTTATGATAAACACAGGCAAATCTTTTGATATCGACTCAAGATTTTCTTTTTCATAGATTTTGCTCAAGCCGTCAAAGAAGTATTTATAAAATCCTATGGACATCGTATAATTGCAGAATTTGTCATTATTATACTTTTCACAAGCATCGACATCTCTGTTGAGCCAAGCATTTGCTCTCTTTTCTTTTTTAAAAGGTTTGTCATAACCGCCGAAAGAAAGTTTTCTTATGAGATTTGCAGGCTTATCTTTTCCATACAATTTGAATTGCAGATTAGCCACAGCCTTGCCCATTTTGACATCGGGCGTATCCATTTTTGCCGAGCCGCACAATACACAGCCTTTTATATCCTTGCTGTGCTTTTCTATATAACCTTGAGCAAGGAAAGATCCATAACTATGTCCGAATAAGAATATCGGCAATTCGGGAAATTTATTTTTAAGATACTCTGTGAGTACAAAAGCATCGTCAATCGTATCGAAATAAGTATGTCCTTCAGGTACCTTGCCGAGATTTTCCTCCCCAGCCGTCAAACCATGTCCTCTGTGGTCATCTCCTGCCACCACAAAACCGTTTGTCGCCAAAAACGATGCAAACTCATCGTATCTGTCTATATATTCTACCATACCGTGAAGTATCTGAACTATTCCTCTTGGCGAACCTTCGGGAATCCAAAACGAAACGCTGAATTTATAGCCGTCTCGTCCGTTTAAAATTTCTTTAAATTTTTGCATAATATTTCCCCCAACAAAATTATACATATACATTATATAGTATAATTACAAATTTTTCAACCCCAATTATTGTGTTTTTGTCAACTTTTTTAATATTTAATATTTAAAAACTCTTTAAAATCAGCTTATATTAAGATAATTTATTATTTTGAACATTGTTCAATAGTTTTATTACTGATATATATTTATATCTTTATACAGATTCTTTCCTCTATAAAAAACTATAAAAATTTGTCATTCTTGCTTTAATTAAAAATATACTGCCCTAATCAATCCATTAAATTTGCCATATTATAACAGTAATAAAGATATATTTATATCTTTAATTATAAAATTTTGATAAATTGAACACTGTTCAATATATTTTAAAATTTATCTACCGCTTATTTATCACCTAACAATTTGCATCTTACTGCTATCTACATATTTTTACATTGCTTCTATTTCCAAAACCTCAATAGACATGAACAACGCCAATTTTATTTTCATATTATGATTAGATTTGATAATTTGAGCTAAAACGCAAACACTATTTCAAAGAATCAGGAGGCATATATGAATATAGCTTTGACAGGCGGAGGTACCGCAGGACATGTAATGCCAAACATGGCACTACTTAAAGAATTGAGAAAAAAATTCGATAAAATCATATATATCGGCAATCAAGATAAGATAGAATACGATATCTGCAAAAAATATGATGTGCAATTTTTCCATTGTGACAGCATAAAATTTGACAGAACAAAAGTTTTATCCAATATAGCTATTCCTTTCAAACTCCCCTCATATATCAACCAAGCAAAAGAGCTGTTAAAACAAAACAATATTGATATTGTATTTTCAAAAGGCGGTTATGTCGCTCTGCCTGTAGTGTACGCAGCCAAAAAATTGAATATCCCCACTATATGTCATGAGAGCGACTACACAATGGGACTAGCCAACAAATTGACTTCAAAATTCGCCAAAGGCATTATCACATGCTTTGAAAACACTTCCGATAAAAAAAATGTAAAAGTTTTTCCCAATCCTATAAGAGACTCGTTTTTTAAAGGCAATGCTCAAAATGTCTTCGATAAACTTCCCCTCAATCACACCCAGCCTATTTTACTCGTGGTCGGCGGCTCAATGGGAGCAAAAAGCATAAATGAAATTATATATAATTCGCTCGATACTCTTACCATAAGATATCAAATTATTCATATTTGCGGAAATACCCCAAAAGATATAAAACATAAAAATTATTATCAGCTCAAATTTGCCGACAATATACAGGATTATCTTATGGCAAGTGACTTAATTATATCGAGATGCGGTGCAGGTGCATCCACAGAAATAAACGCACTAAACAAAAAAGCACTCTATATCCCCTTGCAAAACAAAGCTTCTAGAGGCGACCAAGTACTAAACGCAAAATTTCAAGAAGAAAACGGCTACGCTCTTACTCTTACAGAAGACAAACTCAACAAAGAAAATCTTGTCAAAATGCTTGAAAAACTCATGTCCTTTGACAAAAAGCCTTATCACTACGACAAAGACAACAACTTGCGTATAGTAGATTATATCTACAAAACTGCACAAGAATTTTCTCATTCCCACTAATTACTAAAATAATCTACATCCACTAAATCTCATAGACATTTTGAATCTTTTATTGTCTATGAGATATTTTATAAGTATTGATTCAAAATTGCTATCAACTTTATATCAGACTAAGCCATATCAAAACGAAAAAACAAATATTTTTCTATAAAACATGATACAAACCATTTATTCAGAATCAACTGCTATATTTTGAACATTGTTCAAATTATGATATTTTATAGATCATTAAAAAATTGTAGATTTTTTTATTACATCGCAATATTTAACTAAGTATGTTTGGATTTTTGTAATACATAACCCATAATGCACTTTTATGTAAAATAACTAAAAAGATATATCTCAACAATTCACGCTCTTATAATCCAAAGACCTTTAATTCAAGATTATCCGTTATCACAATTTCACATCTATTTATCAAATAATCGACATATATCCTAATAATTTATCACTATATTTATCTTTAATAATAAAAATATACACAATTTGAACATTGTTCAAATTGTGTATATAATGTGCGTATATACCTATAAATCAGACTTAATTTATATATTTATAGCTTTAGCATCAATTATTATCAGCCTTTTCGCTTTCTTCCTGAAGTTTTTTAAAGTCCACCTTTCCTATTTGCGTAAGAGGAAGACTATCTACCACTTCGACCAATCTGGGCACACTGTATTTGAGCAAATGCTTTGCTATATAATCTTTCAGCCCTTTTATATATTTCTCGTCAGCAACTATGCCGTCTTTTGTCATAAGATAAAGCTTTAATTCCGTTCGACCGTCTTTATTGACAGAAATAACACAGCTTTTATATACCCCATCATATTTATTGACATAATCTTCAATTTCCTGAGGAAAGACATTCATACCGCTTATTTTGACCATTCTTTTTAATCTGTCAATAAAATATACATATCCGTCTTCATCGATATATCCTATATCGCCCGTCTTGAGCCACTTTTCGCCTTTTTTATCGACAAAGATAGTCTCCTTGGTCAACTCCTCGTCATCATAATATCCGCTCATCATGCTGTTTGTAGCAATTACAATCATACCTTTTTGATTATGAGACAAGAAGTTATTATTTTCGTCTATTATGGCAAATTTATTGTTTTTTATAGGCTTTCCCAAAGTACCTTCTTTGTGTATATCCATAGTATTTACACAGCATATACCGCCCTCAGTAAGTCCGTATCCCGCACAAAGCTTTATAGGATTACCGCTTTTTGCCATAGCTTCTTCAAATCTTGTTTTTATCGCATCAGACAGTTTATCTCCGCCGCAATAACAATTCTTTAGCTTCTTAAGGTATTCGCCTTTAAATTTGCCCGAAGAGACCATTTTTGCATACATATTGGGTACGCCTGCAATATATGTCACATTTCGCTTTTTTACGAGCCTACAAGCCCCTTTAGGATTGAATTTAGGCATCATTACAGCTTGTCCGCCACCGGAAATTACAGTATGCATACATATACCCAATCCGAAATTGTGGAAAATCGGCAATACCATAAGCATACCGTCTTTATCATCTACGCCGCCGCCTATCAAATCGATAGCATTATCCGCCAAATGATTGAAAGAATCATTGTTGAGCATTACGGTCTTTGATTTTCCGGTAGTTCCACCACTATGCATATATATAGCTATATCTTCGCCTTTTATGTCCACTTTAAGCGGTTTGAAACCAATCAAAGTATCCTTAAATCTTACGACTCTATCGTCATACTTAAGCTTTTTCTTGAATTTTTTAGAATAAATGTTATAAGGTAATTTATAAAGCTTGGGCAAATAGTCGCTTACCGAACACAATATGACAGGTTTTTCACTTTGCTTAAGCCATTCATATTTATTATAAAATTCATCAAAAAGAATAAAAGCCTTGCTATTCATTCTCTCGGAAATTTCTTTAAGAGATTGACTAGGGATCAATGGATGCACAATATTCGCTATTGCTCCTGTATTGTTTATCGCATAAAAGCTGACAATAGCATCAGGCAAATTACCAAGGCACAATATCACATTATCGCCTTTTCCTATGCCTACGCTTTGCAAAAAGCCCGTAAGGCTGTTGACATTATCTATAAACTCTCCGATACCTATCGAAGCACCAAAAAAATTCCAAACTCTGTTGGTACGAGGAAGTCTTTTTGTCTCGTCTACCACATAGCTGAACATTGATTTATCAAATTTTGTCATTTCACTCCATTTTTGCCAAAGCTTCGTCCGCCACAGCAAAATTAGTACTTTTTCTGAAGAATAAATATTTAAGAACTCTAAAGATGATATATGATATTCCGGCTCCTGCGATTACATCGGACATAAAGTGTGCATCATCGCATATTCTTGACAAACAAGACAATACGACAAACAAGAAGCATCCTGTATATATCACATATTTGAGCCATTTCTTTTCTTTCCATTTTGGCAAACATTCATACATTACACACAACAAAAAGATATGTGCGGCAGAACTCGAATGACCGGAAGGAAAAGATGTATATTCATAATCGGGATTTAGCTCGATTTTTGTAGCGTCAGGCATATACCAAGGCGTAAAATAGCTAAAGCCGTCATTTCCCAAAGCATTTTCTTTGAGCATATCTCTAAATCTCATTCTGTGCCAAAGCATTTTCATGCCTTGATTTATCAAAAGAGCCACCAAAAGATATACTACTGCAAAAACAGCAAACTTAAATAGCAAATATCTTGTCTTTTTGGGTATAAATCGTCCGAGCAAAATGCTGACAATCGCACAAATTACCGCCACAATACCCATGACTACCGCAAATACTATTCCGTCAAAGCCCACTTCTTGAAGCATGTCCATTGCTTCGCTTTTAAAACAAAGAATTACCCATCCTCCGATAGTCAAAACCACCATACCTATTTTGTACAAAATTCTGTATTTTTGAGGGATAAGGTCTGCACAATAAAATAGCATAGGTCCGAAAACAGGCAAAATAAAATACGCAGGATATTCCGCAACAATAGAGAAAAAAGTGGCAAAAGCGGTTTTTACCCAATTCCCGTTGTACGATTTTGACAATGCCTTATTTATGATCAAATCAAAATATTCGCCATTTTTATTTTTAAAAGCTAGAAGAATCAAAACCCCGACAAGTAAAACAGCCAATACAGAATGTATAGTTATGGATATGATTTTATCTCTTTTTTGCTCGGTCATAACAAAACCCCTAAAAAACTCTTTATAATATTGTACAATATTTACTATACTTTTGCAATATACTTTTTGTATAAATTATATTAAAAAGAAGATAACCTTGTAGAAAAATGAAAAAATAACAGCTAAAATGTAAAAATTTAATTATATCTATTGTTTATTAATTAACAAAGGGAGCTCTTGCTCCCTTTGTTTTTTTATAATTAATAATTTTCTATACTCAACAATTTTTCCACGCTCTTGGAGCCGTAAGGCTTGAGATAAACAGAGCTTGTATCGTAAAATCCATTTATATTGTCAGCAAGATTGTATCCCGCTTCTCCTCTGTCATAAGAAAATTGAACTTCACTCTTAAGAGTAACATTTCCATTCAAAAGTCCGCCAGACAATTTCATATTGTATGATTCAGTAATATGAATATTTCTTATCATACCGTTTTTCCAAAGCACCACTCTCAATCTCAACTGCAAAAACTCAAGATTGTTTACCGTCATTCCGGCATTTTCACTAAGCTGGGCCTTCATGGTGTTGATATAGCTCTTTGTGGCTTTTACAGGATCCAACAGCAAAACAAATCTGCATGTACCCGTCTTTTCGTCATATATAGGCTCAGAACTCTCCTGAACATTTTCCTCAGCGGTATCATACATCCACAAAAGTGTAGGATTGTTGTATTTCTTTTGAGTAAAATCATCGAGATTTTCAAAGCTTGACTGCACCTCATTCCATGACTTTACATTTATAGAATTTTCCTTTCTCAAATAACTTGTATTTGCGTTTCTATACAATATCTGATCGGGATATACAACCATTTTTTCATAAAGATGTGCCAATGAAGAATAAGAAATACTATCTGCAAAATATGTAGCCCCGTAAAGATTCTGACCGCTGGCATCGCCTTTTCCGTCTCTTACTTTGGCTACATCAACAACCTGACTCTTTTTTACCACACCCATAGAAGTCAAGGCTGTACCGTATTGCTGAGAAATCACAAAATCTGCATTATAATAATTTTTGATTGCAGTATCAAACATCTCATAAGCCGTCATATCTTCATTAATACTTACGGCATTTACATTTTCAGGCATATTCTTGCCTATATTCATATCTATAATGTCAAAATCTTCAGTACCTACTTTCTGTATACTCTGTTTGCATCCTGTCATAGCAGTAATCAAACCCGTAAAAATCATAGCAATAGCAATCATTGCGACAAAAAACTTTTTCATAGTTTTCTCCGATTATTATTTATTTTGATTTTCACTCCACACTTATTGCAGTTTTTCCACTTTTATAAACTTTTTTCTTAAAACATCAAATGTAATATCTATGTAAAATTCTAATTAATTGTACTATATTATTTTTCCAATTACAATAGTTTTTTTGATAAAATTTGACAAAATTAAAAAAAGTCGATTTTTTCTTTAACACTATTTTAAGAAATATTACAAAACAAGCAAATTTCTTTACATTCTTTACAATAATATGAAATTTTGTTTTATATTTACAAAACTATCAGATAGCTTAATTTAAATAATTTTATCTCAAACTTTATATCAAAATTTCAAATCATATACCATATCACAAAAAAAATAGAAGAGAAGGAAAACTCCTTCTCTTCTTACAATTCCATTATAGTTTTTATTGTTATGCTTCGTAAGGCTTTGTATAAGTCTTGTCATCGCTCGTGATCGATGCGATATTCTCGTCAATATCATAGCCTGCTTCATTTTTATCAAATGAATATTGTACATAAGATTGCAATGTGATTGTACTATCAATGATACCAGCTATCTTCATCTTGTAAGACTCTGTGATATGCATATTTCTGATCATACCGTTTTCCCAAAGAACAACTCTCAATCTCAACTGCTTGAATTCGATACCGCTTACTGACATACCAGCGTTTGCTTCGAGCTGTTGTTTCATTGTGCCCTTGTAGTTTTCTGTGGACTTGATAGGATCGAAGATAATAGCAAATCTGTATGTACCTGTAGCTTTGTCATATACAGGAGTAGAAGCTTCGAGAATATACTGTTCCTGCAAGTCATACATCCACAAGATAGTAGGATTGTTTGCCTTCTTCTTTGTAAAGTCAGCTACATCGCTGAAGTTTGTATCAATAGCATTCCAATACTTGATTTCAAAAGCATCTTTTCTCTTACTGTAAGATGTCTTAGCGTTTCTGTATTGAATTTCATCGGGAGTGATAACAATCTTCTCATACAAGCTAGCTACGCTTGAATAAGAAATGCTGTCAGCAAAATATTTTGCTCCGTTTGCGTTGTTGCCATTTATATCGCCCTTACCTGATCTGATTTTTGCAGCGTCAACTACCTGAGTTATCGGAATACCCAAAACTGAAGTAAGAACAGTACCAAGCAACTGAGAAGCAGCATAATCTACATCATAATAGTTCTTTACAGAAGCATCGAGCATTTGGAAAGCTGTCATGTCTGCACTCAAAGGATTTGCTACCTCAACATCGGGCATTGTCTTACCGATATTCATTTCGGCAATTTCAAAGTCCTCAACGCCAATTTCTTCCAAGCCGTCATCACAAGCAGCAAATGCCATGAGAGACATGGAAAGAACCATAACTATAACTAAAATTGAAATCAAACTTTTTTTCATAGTTTTCTCCTCGTATAGGTTTTTTACTATAACTATAATATCCTAATTTTTTATATATGGCAAGTAAAATATACAAATTTTTTAATTTTGGTTTGCATAGTTTTTACATAAAACCCTTATTGATGTACTATATAAGTATAAGCAAATTGAATAATATAAAAATTTTGCGACATCATTTATATGGTTTTGTATATTCATATTATATAAATGTCTAAATTAAAATAAAATTAAACAATTTGAATAATTTTAAAAACCAAGTGTTAAGTACTTTATAAAGCTATTGACAATTGACTTTTTTGACTATATAATTAACTTGTTTATTGTTAAATAATATAAATAAAATAGAAGGACGGAATAATTATGAAAATAATGATTACAGCTGAGGCTACGAGCGATCTTCCCGAGAGCCTTATTACCGAAAACATCACAATTTTCCCTATGGCCTATACTGTCAAAGGAGAAGCTTATGACGGAAAAGAAACAAAATTGTCGCCAAAGGAATTTTATGATATTTGCCGCACGGCAAAGACAAAAGAAGACCTTCCTCAAACCACAATGATTACTGCATATCAGGCTGAAGAATATTTCAGACCTATTCTTAAAAACGGTTATGACATCATTCATATCGGCTTTACTAAAGCTTTGAGCGGTACCTATGACCAAATGTGTATGGCGGCAGAAACCATGAGAAAGGAGTTCCCCGACAGGAAAATCACTATTATCGAATCTTATGCAGCATCATTTGTACAAGGCTTGCTTGTATATTATGTAGATCAAAAACTAAAAGAAGGAGCAAGCTATGAAGAGCTCGTAGACTACGCAAATGAGATAAAGCATCATTGCGGCGGTTATTTCACAATAGACGATATGAAACATCTTTATCGTACCGGCAGAGCCACAAAGACACAGGCTTTTCTCGGCAATGCCCTTCAAATCAAGCCTATACTCTATCTCAACAAATTCGGAAAGCTTATCCCTATAAGCAAACAGATTTCTCACAAAAAAGCTATCAAAACAATGCTTGAATATTATGACAAACAGGCTTTGCCTGCTGACCAGCAAAAACTCGTAGGTATCGTACATGCCGATGCCACAGACGATGCTCTCATGATAGAGAAGTATCTCAAAGAAAAATACGGCCTTAAAAACACTATGCTTGTAGATGTAGGACCTGTAATCGGCTCTCATGTAGGAGCAGGAATGGTAGCATTCGTAGCACTCTTAAAAGAAAAAGCAGAGCCAAACGACAAATCATTGCAAGAATAATTTAAAAAAGCTCACTTTTGTGAGCTTTGTTTATTACCCGATTAATAAACAATTACATCTTTAAATTGTTATAAAAAATATATTAATAAAATTTGATAATCAATCAAAAATGCTACAAAAAAATGCCGTATTATCACGGCATTTTTTATTCACATTATTAATTGTTTTAACATAACTTGTAAGATTACTTAACTTCGGTCACCCAGCCAAATTCATCAGGATATCTTTCTGACTGAATACCTGTAATCTTGTCATACAAGAAAGATGTAATCTCGCCCATCTTTTCGCCATTGACTATCATATCCTTGCCTTGATATGTGATAAGACCTACGGGAGAAATTACGGCAGCAGTACCAGAGCCGAAACATTCTTTGAGTTCGCCTTTGTTGTAAGCATCGACTATCTCATCCATAGATATTCTTCTCTCGCTTATCTTGTATCCGTATTTTTTCAATACCTGTATGCAAGAATTTCTTGTGATACCGGGAAGAATACTGCCTACCAATGCAGGAGTGACCACTTCATCGCCGATTACAAAGAAGATATTCATCGAGCCAACTTCTTCTACATACTTATGCTCTTTTGCGTCAAGCCACAAAGCTTGGTCATAACCTTTTTTGTTTGCCAATTCTCCGCCCATCAATGATGCAGCATAGTTGCCCATACACTTAGCTTCGCCTGTACCGCCGATAGCTGTTCTGACATAATGCTCTTCTACCAAAATCTTTGTAGGTTGAAGTCCGTGAGCATAATATGAGCCTACGGGAGAAAGGATAATAAAGAATCTGTATTTATGACTAGCATGAACGCCGAGCACTTCTTCGTTGGCAATCATAGTAGGTCTGATATAAAGAGCTGTACCGGGTTCGGTAGGAATCCAATCTTTTTCGATTTTGAGAAGCTCAAACAAAGCTGCCTTAACTACTTTTGCGTCAAAAGTAGGCATACACATACGAGTAGCAGAATTGTTCATACGAATAAAGTTGTCATCTATTCTGAATACCGTAATTTTACCTTCTTTTGTCTTATAAGCTTTTGCTCCTTCAAAAATACCCTGAGCATAGTGCAATACATTTGTAGCAGGATAAATCTCAAAAGGTGCATAAGGAACTATTTCGGGCTCTTTCCAAGCACCGTTCTCATAGTCCATAACAAGCATGTGGTCGGTAAAATATTTACCAAAACCAAGCTTAGAAGAATCGGGTTTTTGCTTAGGATGTTTTGTTAATGTAATTTTCATTTTTCACCTCTATATTCACCAAGCAAGAAGTTTGGTTAGATTTTAAATTGAAAGTATTTTGTCTCGATTTTTTCTACAATAGCCTTATCGAGAGAAATATCGATTGTTTTATCGCAAAAATCTTTTGACTTTTCCACAGGGACAGCTACCTCCAAAACGACATCGTTTCCGTACTCAGTACTGACAACCTGTCCTTCATAAGACTCCACGCAATCTTCAATCTTTTTGTATATTCCATAGCCCACTTTTATTTTTAAAATGTCGGCAGACTGATTTTTTACCAACACCGCTTCATCTAGAGCTTGCGATACACTCGAAGAATATGCTCCTACAAGACCGTTTGCTCCCATCTTTATTCCGCCGAAATATCTCGTCACAACCGCAAGAGTCATATATACTTTTCGTTTTTTCAAAACTTCGAGCATCGGGATACCTGCCGTCCCCTGAGGCTCGCCGTCATCGCTGAATCTCTGCTCTGTGGCTTGCACATTCGATATAAAAGCATAACAGTTGTGCGTAGCATCGCTGTAAAGTTTGTTTATTTCTTTTATCTTTTTTATTGCGTCATCATAATCTTTTATCGGCAATAATGTAGTGATAAATCTCGACTTGTTTATAACAATCGTATTTTCAAAAGCTTCGTTTATGCTCAAAAACCAATCGCAAGGCATTATTCCACGCTTACCTTTATATGCATCTTTTTGCCTTTGTGAAGCACAAAGCCGTTTGCTTTTTGACTGTCTGTAAGATTATAAGCTATATCGTCAATCTTTTGCTCGTCGACTCTTACGCCGCCGCCCGCAATGAGATTTCTTGCCTCGCTCTTTGATTTGCAAGCACCTACCGCTATCATCACATCGAGGATATTTTCGCAATTTGCTGGGATAGACTTAGAAGGCATATTCTCACTGTCTCCGCCAAAAGCCGCCAAAGCTTGTTTTTGGGCAATTTGTGCCTGCTCTTCGCCGTGTACAATCTTTGTGAGTTCAAAAGCAAGACGCATTTTTGCCTGATTGATTCTTTCGTCTTTATACTGACAGAGCTCTTGGATTTCTTCAAGAGGCATATATGTCAAAAGCTTCATGCACTTCTCGACATCGGCATCTGCCGTATTTCTCCAATATTGATAGAATTCATAAGGAGAAGTCTTTTCAGGGTCGAGCCACACAGCACCTTTTTGAGTCTTGCCCATCTTCTTTCCTTCGCTTGTGGTAAGAAGCTGGAATGTCATAGCATAAGCATCCTGACTCTTTTTTCTTCTTATAAGGTCGGCACCTGCAAGAATATTTGACCACTGATCATCGCCGCCGCATTCCAATTTGCAGCCGTATGTCTCATACAAATGCAAAAAGTCATAAGCCTGCATAAGCATGTAGTTAAACTCAAGGAAAGACAAGCCCTTTTCCATTCTTGTCTTAAAACATTCTGCCGTCAACATCTGATTGACAGAAAAATGCACGCCTATATCTCTTATAAACTCTATATAATTGAGATTGTCAAGCCAATCTGCGTTGTTTACCATTACAGCGGCATTTTCGCCTTCAAAAGAGAAAAACTTTGACATCTGCTTTTTAAAACATTCGCAGTTGTGCATAATAGTCTCGTTTGTCATCATTTTACGCATATCGCTTCTTCCCGAAGGATCGCCGATTTTGCCTGTACCGCCGCCGATAAGCACAATAGGTTTGTGACCGGCTTTTTGCATATAACTCATAACCATAAGTTGCATAAAGTGTCCTACATGAAGGCTATCAGCAGTAGGATCGAAGCCTATATAGAAAGGAACACTCTCACTTCCCAAAAGTTTGTACAAATCTTCTTCCCTTACCACTTGTTTGATAAATCCTCTTTCTCTGAGAACATCCATTATGTTTCTTGTGATTTCCATTTTTCCTATCCTTTTTTCGTTGTTTGACAATATTATAACACCACTTTTGGGCATTGTAAATAAAAAGTTTCTTATAAAACAATATTTTTAATATTTATCGCTTTTATATTCGATATCGAAATATATTTTTCTTAAAATATCAAATTAATATTCAAGGATAAAAATATAATTATTGCTCAAACTAAGACAAACGGAGGATGATATGAAAAAACTTGTTATTGTAATGATAATGATATTGAGCATTTTTACCATAGTCGGTCTTTGTGCATGCGATAAAGAGCAAATGCCTTCTCCTGAATATTATTCGGTAGAGGATTTTCTCAATCTCAAAAATTTCACTGCCACAAACTCTATGGAAAAAAGCACGACTTGCAAATATGTCGCTGAAGACAACAAAATTCTTTTTGAAAGCGATTCAAAAAGCCAAGAGTTTGGTGACAATATAGTATATTATAGCTTTGATACCACTCAAAGCAAAATTTATACAGGCGGCAAATGGCAATCGATAGGCAAAGACGATGTAGACGATTATCTTTCGTCCATCGAAGACAGAACAGGACTTGTATACAACAATCTCCAATCGACTTATTTTGAAGAAAAAGAAAAAAGAGTCTACACAATCCAAAATGATCACTTCTTCAAAGAGCTTTTCAGACAAAAATATGAAAAATATTTTGGAAAAGAATATGAAGAAAATGATTTTATCACAGAATACGAAACTCAAAAAGAAGAATTGTTCGGAGATACAGATTCTTATAAAATAATTTTGGATTGCTCGGAAAAATATATTATAAAATTGTCAATCGAAAAGCCTACTGAAGACGGCAGAGAATACACTTCTTACACTTATACCGATATAGACAAAACAAAAATTTCTCTTCCCGAATAAAATAATCAAAAGACAAAAGCAGGAACTCTCCTGCTTTTGTCTTAATCACATACTGATAATTAATTATCCTTATTCTATATTTATGCTGAAAATAAATCTCCTATAAATAATCGGACATTAACTTTTTCTATTGCAAAATTTTTGTCCTATTCATAAGAATTTTATTCTTTAAGTTAATAATATCATAACTTTATCTTAAAATCAATACCAGAACTTATATATCTTTTTAATTAAACTAGTATAAAATGTTTTAAAATTTTTGGATATTTCAAAATATATATTGTCGCAATAGATATATGCTCTGCATATAAATACCTTTTTTGTTAAATATTCGGCAAAAAACTTTGACATAACCAAAAAGTTGTTATATAATTTTTGTGGTAATTAAAATTTATTATTATTTAAGGAGGATTTCCTAATGGAATATTCACATGAAGTTTTGAATATGTGCAAGGTTACCAAAGGCACTGACCATGGTCCTGCTCCTATTCCCGAAGAAGGCAAGTGGGTTCAATCCAAGCAAATCAAAGATATCAGCGGTTTGACACACGGTGTCGGCTGGTGTGCTCCTCAACAAGGTGCTTGCAAATTGACTCTCAATGTAAAAGAAGGTATCATCGAAGAAGCTTTGGTAGAAACTCTCGGTTGTTCAGGTATGACTCACTCTGCCGCTATGGCCGCAGAAATCTTGCCCGGCAAGACTATCCTCGAAGCTCTCAATACTGACCTCGTTTGTGATGCTATCAATACAGCTATGAGAGAATTGTTCCTTCAAATCGTTTACGGTCGTACACAATCCGCTTTCTCTGAAAACGGTTTGCCTATTGGTGCCGGACTTGAAGATCTCGGAAAAGGTTTGCGTAGCCAAGTTGGTACAATGTACTCCACAGGTGCTAAGGGCGTAAGATACCTCGAGATGGCTGAAGGATATGTCACACATATCGGTCTTGACAAGGACAATCAAGTTATCGGTTATGAATTCGTAAACCTCGGCAAAATGATGGACGCTATCAAAAACGGTATGTCCGCTAATGATGCTTTGGTTAAGTTTACAGGTAGCTACGGCAGATATAAAGAAGCTGTGAAAGTTATCGATCCCAGAAAGGAATAATAGGAGGTACAAAAAATGGCAGTTACATTTGAAAGCTATGAAAGAAGAATTGATAAAATAACAAAGTGCCTCAAGGAATACGGCATTGCTTCCCTCGAAGAAGCAAGACAAATCTGTCTTGACAAAGGCATTGATGTAGAAGCAATCGTAAAGGGTGTACAACCTATCGCATTCGAAAATGCAGTATGGGCATACACAGTAGGTTGTGCTGTTGCAATCAAGAAAGGTTGCAAAAAAGCAGCTGACGCAGCTGAAGCTATCGGTATCGGACTTCAGAGTTTCTGTATTCCCGGTTCAGTAGCAGAACAAAGAAAGGTAGGTCTCGGACACGGCAACCTCGCAGCAATGCTTTTGAGAGAAGAGACAAAGTGCTTTGCTTTCTTGGCTGGTCACGAATCTTTTGCCGCAGCTGAAGGTGCAATCGGTATTGCTATGAAGGCAAACAAAGTAAGAAAACAACCTCTTCAGGTTATCCTCAACGGTCTTGGCAAAGATGCTGCAAAGATTATCAGCCGTATCAACGGATTCACTTATGTTCAGACAAAGCTCGACTATTTCACAGGTGAACTCAAAGTCGTAGATACAATCTCTTACAGCACAGGCGAAAGAGGCAAAGTAAGAGTTTATGGTGCTGACGATGTAGTAGAAGGCGTAGCAATCATGCATCACGAGAATGTCGATGTTTCTATCACCGGCAACTCTACCAACCCTACTCGTTTCCAACATCCTGTTGCAGGCACATACAAGAAAGAATGTATCGAAAAAGGCAAGAAGTACTTCTCTGTTGCTTCCGGTGGCGGCACAGGTCGTACATTGCACCCTGACAACATGGCTGCTGGTCCTGCAAGCTACGGCATGACAGATACAATGGGAAGAATGCACTCTGACGCTCAGTTTGCCGGTTCTTCATCCGTTCCTGCTCACGTAGAAATGATGGGACTTATCGGTATGGGCAACAACCCTATGGTAGGTGCAAGCGTTTCTTGTGCAGTAGCAGTAGAAGAAGCTATGAGCAAATAATTGTCAATTAAGACAAACAAAAAGCCCGCTATAAAGCGGGCTTTATTTTTTATTATCAAATATTTTATTGTTCGTAAATTATAATCTTGATTAGACTCACACTCTTAAGAAAAACCTTCTTCTTTCGCAATTTAAAGTCTATTTTATATTGTAAGTTTATCCATATTAAATCTCAATTTGTTTATTATTTCTTGATAATCAGACATGACAATATTATTTTTCATTATATAATCTACATTAAAATGATTATGCACGAATTATTTGTTTGTATTTTTCAAAATATCTTTCGCCCAATTCCTTAAGCGATTTACGACAAAAATGTATTTCGTCAGGTTTAGGATTACCCTCTAAGCCATCAGAAGACACATAGCCTCCGTTTTTTATGCTTTCGACATACTCTTTTGTGACTTTTGCTATCTCAAAAGAATATGGCTCTTCTTCTTTCCATTGAGGGACATAATCTCCTGCGATAAAGGGCAAATCTTCACAGCCCGTCTTATTTTTATAGTCTTCGACCAAAGTCCTTAGTTTGTCATGATAATAATCTATCGAAGCAACTTTTTCTATATCGGCTTCGCCCTGATGCCACAACAGACATTTTAGTTTTGCTTTTGGCAATTCACTCAAAACTTTGTTTGTCATAAAAAGCAAATTATTGTACAAATCTTCGCCAATTCCCCATCTGTGGTCGCTAAAGCCTGTGCCGCTTACAGCTGCACCGATAAGCAATATTTTATGATTTTCATTTAAAAGCTCTTCCTTATATCTTTTGGCAAAATAAAGAGAAAATATTGCTCTTTTATCATGATTGTTTATTTTTCTTTCGCAAGCCTTGGATATTTTTCCTTTATAATACAAAAGGATATCGTCATCTTCTGAAAAACTCAATTCTTCATTTCCTATGCCATATCCCATTGAATTTGACTGACCTGCATAGACGATTACATCCAAATCGATATTTTTAAGTTCTTGCAATTTTTTGTTGAGTTTATATTTTTTAATACACATATATATAATTAAAGAAAAGGCATATCCGAAAATATGCCTTAATTTTTATTTTTTCAAGTCTTGAGCAATTATGTCGGCAAGCTGAGTCAAATCCTCATAGCTTTTATCATTAAGTGCCGATTTGATAGTCACCTTCTTGTCAAGAATAACATTGTTTTTGAGCTTGGACAATGCTTCTGTCATAAGATTTACGGTAGCGGGAGTCCAAGTGCCGTTTTCTATCAAAGCGATAGTACGATTTTGGAGATTATGCTCTGCTATCTCATGCAATACTACTTGCATAGGAGGGAATATCGACATATTGTAAGTAGCCGAAGCAAAAACAATATGCGAATATTTGAATGCATTTGCGATGACATCAGAAAAATGTGCAGTAGACGCATTGACGAGCATTATGTTTGCAACGCCTCTTTCAGCAAGCAAATTTGAAAGGATTTCTGCTGCGTTTTCAGTATGTCCGTGTACTGAGCCGTATACTATGAGCACACTATTTTCTTCGGGAGTATAAGTGCTCCAAAGATTGTATTTGTTTACGATCCAATCGATATTTTTTCTCCATACGGGACCATGCAAAGGACAAATATATTGAATATCCAATGCACTTGCTTTTTTTAGCAAAGCTTGTACTTGAACGCCATACTTGCCTACAATGTTTGTAAAATATCTTCTTGCTTCGTCTGCCCATCTTGTCTCAAACTCTGTTTCGTCCGCAAAAATATTGCCGCTCAAAGCTCCGAATGTACCGAATGCGTCCGCAGAATAAAGCACTTTGTCTACTGTATCATAAGTCACCATAGCTTCAGGCCAATGCACCATAGGAGCCATAGCAAAAGCAAATGTATGTCTGCCGGTATTGAGGGTGTCGCCTTCTTTGATTACAACTTTGCGACTTTCAATATCAAAATCAAAAAATTGAGATATCATCACAAAAGTTTTGAAATTGCCCACTATTTTGACTTCGGGATATCTTTTTACAATCTCGCCTATACAAGCACAATGGTCGGGCTCCATGTGATTTACCACAAGATAATCGAGCTTTCTGCCGGCCAAAACATGCTCGATATTCTCAAAAAACTGTATGCTTGCGACACTGTCTACCGTATCCATAAGTATTGTTTTGTCATCGAGCACCAAATAGGAATTATAGCTTACTCCGTTTTTTACAGGATATACATTCTCGAACAAAGCAATTTTTCTGTCATTTACACCTACCCAATACATATCTTGGGTAATTTTCTTTACACTGTACATAAATTACTCCTCTATTCGTCAAAATTTATTTCAATTTATTTTAACACAAGGCAAATATTTTTTCAATTATATTAATTATATTATTGTCATATTGATTATTTTTTTAATTTGAAAAATTAAAAACCAAAATATATAAGATTATAATTTATTTTCAAAAAGTGTCAAAAGATAAAAATGCAATATAAAAAGCACTTTAAAAAGTGCTTTTTTGTTTTATTATAAATATTATATCGATATTACAATACAATGCCTTTATGGTATTTTGTATATTTGTCGGCATATTTATTGAGATATTCTATCACTTCTTCAGGAGACGACACCGCATAGACCTTGTCTTCGGGAATATCTTCATATCTAATTCTGTTGTCAAGTCTTGTGCCTGCGACCTTTTGACTCCAGCCGTCCACATTGTCGTATGCGAGGATAAGTCTCAGCATAGGCCAAGCAAAAGCTATTTCGCTCAAGGTTCCCGCTCCTCCGCCGATAGCGACCACCGCATCGGCATTTGCTACAATGGCATTTCTTATCATATCCATACCTGTGGAAATTACTATATCGGCATGCTCGTTTTTTCTCGTTCTGTCAAAAGAAGGGATAATTGCTATTGTATCGCCCTCTTTATATTTTTCTGATGCTTTTGCTCCTGCAAAAGCTGCTTCCATTACTCCTGCAAGACCGCCTGATTGAATTCTGTATCCGTTGTCGACAAGAGCTTTTCCCGTCTCAAAAGCTATTCTGTATTTATCTCCGTCTTTATCGATTTTGCTGTCGCCTACGATAGCTACTATTTTTCTCATAGTCCTCTCCTTAAACAAATTGTACACCACTATTATATTATCCAAAATTCATATATGTGATAAGTATTTTTATTTTATCATACAAAATAAATTTGTCAAGGCAAAAAATTTTTGATAAAAATATATTACTTATAAAAAATGCTATAAAAAAAGCCTGCTAAAAGCAGACTTTTTATGCTTATACAAAAGGATGCTCGGCTTTTATCACCGTATTGCATTCCGGTCTTAACGCAGTAATTTTGTCAGCCACGAGTTTTGCTGCGTCTTCGTCATTCATTTTAGTATCCACGGGAAGGCACAAGTCGAATATCAGATTTATATGATTGCCTCCGTAAGTCATTCTGAAATCGTGTATAGAAAAGCTTTCATCCACTTCTTTTACTACTGATTCTACAAAACTCTTCATTTCATCGACTTTTTTATCGTTTACGACAATAGGGTCAAGGTGAATTGTCACTATATATCCGAATTCTTTTTGAAGATCTCTTTCGATATTGTCTATTACATCGTGGACATAACAAAAATCGCTGTTTGCAGATACTTCGGCATGGAAAGATATAATTTGTCTTCCGGGGCCGTAATCATGCACCATAACATCATGTATTCCCACTACTTCAGGATAATTTTTTACAAACTCTCTGATTTTGTTGACCATATCTTTATCAGGACATCCGCCCACAAGCAAATCTATTGTCTCTTTTGCAGCCTTTATACCGGTAAAGAAAATAAATCCTGCCACTATAATACCTGCCCAACCGTCAATTTGCAAACTCGTATATTTAGATACTATTGCAGACACGAATACCAAAGTCGTAGCAATAACATCGCTTATACTATCGACAGAAGAAGCTTTTATGGCTGAAGAATTGATTTTCTTTGCGATTTTTCTATAAAAGAAAAAGAGCCATGCTTTTACCACTATTGCCACTCCGAGCAAAACAAGCGTCACGGTGGAAATATTCATATCCGAAGGTGTAATGATTTTTTCTATTGAGGTCTTAAAAAGTTCTACACCTACAAAAATGATAAGCACATCGACAATAAAAGCACTTATATATTCTAGTCTTCCATGACCTAAGGGATGTTTTTTATCAGCATGTTTTCCCGAAAATTTAAAGCCTATCAAAGTCACGATAGCCGAACCTGCATCGCTTATGTTGTTGAAAGCGTCAGCTATTATGGACACAGAAAAAGACAAGATACCGACAACTAGTTTTCCCGCAAAAAGCAAAACATTTGCTATGATACCCGTAATACTTGACAGCATAGCATACTGTGTTCTTACACCGTTGTCTTCTACCTTGTCTCTGTTTTTTATAAATAATCTTATAAGCAAATTTGTCATAGCCGTCTCTCTATTTTGTATATTTTATATTATAAAATAATATACTTTTAAAGTCAACCTTACTTTTTAATATATCTTTAGAAGCAAGATATTTACCATACAAATTCTGCTTTTGCGTCCTCTCCGTTGTCAATAAGAATATCTTGAGCTGTCATAGATTTGTTTATAACTGTCACAAAATAAGCCCACTCTGCTATCTCTTCTGGAGTAGCCCACTTTGGGATAAGAGTTTGTCGCATAATTCTTTCCCACATATCGGGATTGTTTATC
The DNA here is from genome assembly GCA_944381365.1 of uncultured Christensenellaceae bacterium. Taxonomy (GTDB): domain Bacteria; phylum Bacillota; class Clostridia; order Christensenellales; family UBA3700; genus RACS-045. The sequence continues at coordinate 346,599 of CALWKW010000001.1, forward strand.
ACTCTGTCATTCAATGCCGTCAAGACTCCCCCAGGGGAAAGGCTGTTTGATGTAGCATTATATTTTGCAATTCTCAATGCCACATTTTTCATATATGCCACCATCCCGCCTTTGCTTGCCACATACTCGGGAAATTCTGAGCCTGTTCTTGCACTTGCCGAGGCAATAAAAAGCACGCTTTGTATTTTGTCCTGAAAAGCATATTTTTCTGTGATACGGATTGTTCCTTTTAGATTGATATCTATATCGTTGCCCGAATCCTGCACTCCTGCATTGTTTATAAGAATTTGCACTCCTTCAACTTCAGGAAGCTCTCCTTTTGAAATATCAGCAAGGATATGAGTGTACATTTTGTCATCGATATCGCTCTTTTCTATATCCATACCTATGACTTCATGCCCGCTCTGCAAAAATTTGAGCACTATTGCTTTTCCTATACCGTTGCTAGAACCCGTGACAAGTACTTTCATACCGCTACCTCATTTTACAATATTGTTTATTAATCTTCTGCTTGAATAGAATTTTCTTCATTCTTTTTATTATCTTTTTCTTTTCTTCTTTGAAGCACAAATTCAAAATACTCTTTTCCAACTTCTTCTTTTTTCCATTTTTTGCATATACCAAAACCAAAATATGAGAATATTACTTCGCAAAGAAGCTCCGCTACCATACCTGTGACTGAACACATTATGCACTGCACCAATGTCCAGCCGAAGAAGAAGTGGCTGACTATCAATGCAAAAATCAAATTGTCTACAAATTGACCTATTGCCGTAGATACATAAGTCCTGAATATGTATGCGACAAAGCTGTCCGGCTTTTTCTTGAATACGAGTCCCAAGCCCCAATTAGAAAAGTTGTTTACTACCGAAGACGCAATAAAAGCGATTGTACTTCCCAAAAGCACATACCATGTTCCGCCAAAAGTATTGTTAAGAGCCGAGTTTATAATATTTTCACTGCCCTCAACATAAGATTCTCCCCAGCTTCCCGGAATTATGCTTCCCAAAAACATTATAAGACAAAACACGAGATTTATAGCTATTGCCATAAGAGAAAGTTGGGTAGCTGCTTTTGGACCAAAATGTTTTGTCACGATATCCATAGCAAGAAAAGCTAGCCATGATACGATGATACCGCAGTCAAGAGCCATCCATGATATTGGCAAAGCAATGCTTTTGTTGGCGAGCAAATTCATTGCAAATACCGACAAGACAAAAAACACTACAATGATCGAAGGAATGCTTCTTAAAAGAAGTTTGAACTCATAAAATTCATTTTTCAATTTTTGACTCATACAAAATTCTCCTTTGTTTTGAGTCGCAATCTTCACAAATCTTAAACAAACAAAAAGGGCGTATTACGCCCATCCTTTTCCCTAGTTTTGTTTAAAGACAGGATGGTCACGAACTGTCTGTATTATTTTTTACAGCTAGATTTTAGCATTGATTTTATCTATTGTCAACAATTATTATATATTTAGCTTTTGATTTGAGTCGACAATATTCAATCTAAAAAAAGAGCAAGCTCAAAAACCTGCTCTTTTTCGAATATAGAAATGAATATGTATGACAAAAAATTTTTTACATGTTTATTATCAATAAAGCTCTTTTATTATCTTGACGCATTTATCTATTCCCAATATTCCGCTGTCCAAAGTAATGTGATAGTTTTGAGCATGTCCCCACTTCATCTATGTATAAAATCTGTGATAAGCCGCACGGCGTTTGTCTTTTTCTTTAAGACGATGTTCGGCAGAGACTTCTCTTTCGCCATATACTTTGACGATTCTCTCTGCTCTGAAATTCATATCCGCATGAATAAACACCTTCAAGCAGTCCGCCGTATCTCTCAAGATATAATCTGCACATCTTCCCACTATTACGCAAGGGCCTTGCTGAGCGAGCTGAGTGATAATTTTATATTGCATTTCCCAAAGATAATCACCATTTGTCGGGCCAAAAGCTCTGTTTGCCAAAGTAGAGAAAAATCCTCCCGAAGCGTACTCTCCCGCTTCTTTTATGTACTGCTCGTCAAAGCCGCTTTCCTTTGCTATTTTTTGTATAATCTCATTGTCATAACAAGGTATTCCCAACTCTTCAGCGACTTTTTTCCCAATAGTACGACCGCCGCTTCCGAATTCTCTACTTATTGTGATAATTCTGTTTTTCATATTATCCTCCTTAAGTTTAGTTTAGATATCTACATTAAAGACTCATTGAGTTTGTCATCGTCCTGAATGTTTTCTTTTAAGATATCGTTTGACTCATCAAAAGACATATCTTCTGCGACATTTTCTTCTAATTCTGATTTTTCGTTTTGATTTTCGGACTCAACATTTTCCATTTCTGCTTTTTCTTTTCTTATATGCTTTTTGAGTTTTTCGATATCATATATGATGAGTGCCAAAGCCAACAAGAATGCCAATCCGTCTGCCACAGGTCCTGCCCAAAGCACTCCCGTCACGCCCAAAGCTTTGGGAAGCAATATTGTCGCAGGTACCAAGAAAATTATTTATCTTGACAATGTCACAATACCTGATTTGACAGGTTTTCCTATTGCCTGCAGATAAATAGCCGCTACTGTCTGGAATCCATTGAGGGGACACAGCAAGATGATAATATTTGTTATGAAATTTTTGACTTTCTTCAAAATCCATAAATTTCCTGCCTTATTGTTTATCATATATTAAGAAAGCCGATATATTATATCGGCTTTTATGGAGCTACTAGCCAGATTCGAACTGGCGACCTGTTCATTACGAGTGAACTGCTCTACCTGCTGAGCCATAGTAGCATATTCATTTTTATTTTTCTAAAAAACTAATTATGTGTATATATTAAATTTTCTTATATAATTTTGTGGACTAGCCACAAAATTATATAAGTCAAAAATCTTAATTAGAATTCTGCACTGCCTGTCGTACGAGGGAAAGGTAGCACATCTCTTATGTTTTGCATACCTGTCAAATACATGATAAGTCTTTCAAAACCAAGTCCGTAGCCTGCATGCTTTACACCGCCGTATTTTCTCAAATCGAGATACCACCAATAGTCTTCCTCTTTGAGTCCGAGCTCTTTAAGTCTTTCTATAAGCAAGTCTATACGCTCTTCTCTCTGACTTCCGCCGATAATTTCGCCGACACCGGGCACAAGCAAATCGACAGCTGCGACAGTCTTGCCGTCATCATTTAGACGCATATAGAAAGCTTTTATCTCCTTAGGATAATTTGTCACAAACACAGGCTTTTGGAATATCTTTTCTGTGAGATATCTTTCATGTTCTGTCTGCAAATCAGCTCCCCAATATACAGGATATTGGAATTCGTCCTTATGTTTTTCAAGAAGCTCGATTGCCTCTGTATAAGTGACGGTAGCAAAATCGCTGTATACAATATTGTTGAGTCTTTCGATAAGACCTTTGTCCAGAAAGTTGTTGAAAAATTGCATCTCGTTTGGACACTTTTCAAGCACATCTTTTATGACATACTTCACCATATCTCTTGCAAGATTCATATCGTCTTGCAAATCTGCAAAAGCGATTTCGGGCTCTATCATCCAAAATTCTGCCGCATGGCGGTTTGTGTAGCTCTTTTCTGCTCTGAAAGTAGGTCCGAATGTATATACATTTCTAAAAGCAAGAGCAAAACATTCTGCATTGAGCTGACCGCTTACGGTAAGATTTGCGGACTTACAGAAAAAGTCTTTTGAATAATCTACTTTGCCGTCCTTTGTCTTGGGCACATTGTCCATATCCAAAGTGGTAACTCTGAACATCTCGCCTGCACCTTCGCAGTCGCTTGTGGTGATCAAAGGAGTGTTGACATACACAAAGTTTCTAGAAGCAAAGAAAGCGTGAATAGCCTGTGCTGCGACAGATCTTACTCTGAAAACAGCTTGGAAAGTATTTGCTCTAGGTCTTAAGTGAGAAATTTCTCTCAAATACTCCATGGTATGTCTTTTTTTCTGCAAAGGATAAGTAGGGGTAGAAGTAGCTTCTATCTCTATCTTGTTTGCTTTTATCTCATAAGGCTGTTGATTTTCTGGAGTAAGTACCACTATACCCTCAACACTGAGACCTGCTCCTACATTTTGAGCAATTATATTTTTATAATTATCCATATCGGCATCTGCGATAATCTGAGTAGACTTGAAGAAAGTACCGTCATTAAGTTCGATAAAAGCGAAGTTTTTGCTGTCTCTTATGGTACGCACCCAACCGCAAATGCGAATTTCTTTGTCTTTGTAATCCTGATAATTTTGTGCAAGTTCTTTTAATGTAAGAATATCCATCTTAAAGCCTCTTTTTCTGCTATATTCTATTAGAGTATATCACACTAAAAAGCAAATTTCAAATAATTTTACAAACAACTTTATATAAAATTATAATATAATATGATAAATTGCTTAAAAGTGATTATGTCCAAATTTAGAATTTATTATAGTAAAAAAGTCAGATTTTTATAAAGCATTTTAAATTCGCCAAAATTTGACAATTGAAAATAATCGACACATAATAGATATTTTTTATAAAATTTTCTTCAAATCGCCTTATTTTGAGCAAAAAGTCTTTTAAAGGTATTGCAATTAAGTTGCATATAGGGTATAATATAAGTACACATACGGGTGGCACATTGTACCGCACTCATTTATAGGGAATCCGGAGTTGGGAGTCGGCTGGCGGGCCTTGTCTATATATGACTGAGGATTACAAAAAACTTTCACAGGATACCCACCTGCTACAAAGCGGGTTCAGAATTGCACTCGTATGCGTGAAAAAGCCTTGCAAATGCAAGGCTTTTTTCATTCTCTTAAATTATTCGTTTTATCTTAATTACTTATTTTATTCATTATATATTATAATATTTTATCAATACTATATTGTATCGATATTTTTTACCAAACAATACGAAAATTTACTATAATACAAAAAAAGCACTATATAGTGCTTTTTATTTGTCAATCTTTTAATGCTGAACTTATTTTTTTCAATTTTTCAATTTGGTCTTTATTTGTAAAGAATCCTTCGATGTCGATGGGCTGAGAATAATTTCCATAATAAAACTCGTTGTCTTTCATAAGTATATATCCATAGACAAATCCGTATTCTCCGTCTTGTTTATAATCAAATTGCTTTTCACCCAAGGATATTGCAAAGGTAACATCCGCATCTTCCAAATCTTTTCTTGTAGACACGCATGTAGGATATTTTGCCGAAAAAGACTTGAGCATCTGATAATTGAATTCAAATTTTATGTTTGTAGCAAAGAAATTATAAATTGAATTATTTATTACAGCTTCTTCTTTGTTGATAGCTATTATATCAATGTTTCTTTCGCCCTTACTATCGATATACTTATCATAATCTATTATAGACAATGCGGATGATTTTTGATAATAGCTTGTAATCTTGCCTTTGAGATTTATGAATTGTTGAGTTTCGTCATTCAAATCTCTATAAAGATAAGTGCCAAACAATATCTTATTGAGCCAACCGCTGTATTCATTGACATAACCCACAGGTTCCCCGCCCGTATCTTTGTCTTCATAAGGCTTGAAATATACGGGATAATACAATTCGTCATTATAAGCGATTGCACTATACTTGCTTTCGCCGCATACCGTATAGGCTACTGTCTCGTATTTTCCCGAAAAAGCATCCGAGCCGCCAATAACTCTTATTGTAATCAAGCCGGCAATCATCAATGCAATTACAGGAACTATTACGCAAACAGAAATAATAATTTTTGTCTTCTTTGACATATTGCCTCCTGATTATAATGAATTGTCGAGCGGATTGTCCAAAACAGCGTCCTTATATTTCTTTGTAGGATCTACTACATGCTGAACATCCTTATAATATTTTTTACCGCTATAATGATAATAATTCACCAAGTCAAATGCTTGAGCAAAAACAGTACACATAGAAACTACTATCATAAATCCTATGCCGAGAGTAAGCACTCCCACTACCGCAGCAAGAATCAACGCAAAGAGGTATAACATAAGATACATTCCCAAAGAATCCTTGAAGTACTTCTGAGCGATTTTGAAGTTTGCGACAAGGCTTTCTTTCAAAGTCATATCCGATACTACATAAGCAGGCATCCAACCGGCAAACAAAGCTCTCTTCACTGACAAAAGGACAAGCAATGTAAAGTAAGATATAATTATACCGATAAGGTTATTCCATGCCGAAAACAAAAATCCCAATCCAAGGCTCAACGCAAATATAAATGCCAAAATGACAAGCGACAAGCCTACATACGCCAAAGCAAATCTAATCGAACGGGACAGGTTTGCCACAAGATTGGAAGTAAAGCCGTATTCACTATCCGAAGACATAAAAGCATTCATGATATCCGTGACGGTATAAAGACAGATATAATAGAAAATAGCAAACAAGATAATCAAAATTATAATCGCTACGATACCGCCCCAGATAGCCCCTAGATTCTGCTTAAAAATAGCAAGAGCGTCCCGCATGCCCTGTACGAGATTTTGATATTCCTGAGTCATACCGGGATTTTGTGGATTGGTCACCTCGTCCGAAGGCAAATCATTGTCCGCAACGCCTTTGAATATCGATAACAAATACTCTTTTATCGTATCGTCAAGGTTGAGCGTCTTCAATTCTTTTACGAAAGTACTCAGCGTAGGCGTAAGTATTGCATAGCCTATAATGCCGAATATAAGCAATGCCACAAACAATGCGATGGCAATCTTATAGACCAATGAATATTTAGAAATCAGAATACTGAACGAATCTTTTGTTATCATAAACTATTCTCCCTTTTGATCCTCTCTTTCTATTTCTTCAACATCAAAATATACCACATATATCAAAATGCTTATATAAGTAATCAATATCCAATAAAACAATACCGAAAACAATGTAAGTACAAGCGGCATAAACTTAAAAGGAAAAACCATAATCAAAACCATAGGAATAACGCACAGAACAAATACCCAGAATATAGCAAGGAAAACTCTGAAAATTCTAGCACTTAGTTCATATACAGACATACCCATGGATTTGCCGAGTCCATAACCTTTCATCGTCATATTGGGAATCGTAAGGCTTGTCATAGACAAAAACCACAATTCGCATATTACGAATATTATTGTCGATACTATGCATGCAGGCAAAGCATTGTTGAAAATTTTGATAGATGTATAAAGGAAAGTAGACAACAATACTGCCACAGCTTCAAGCGAAACAAACAATACAATCATATATTTGAATACAGGCACAAAGTTGTCGTTGATGTGTCCCAAAAAGTTTCTCGTCTTACCTGCCATATAGCTGCCATAACGCATCTTTTGTCTTGTCGAGCCAACCAAAAGACTGACAAAGAAAAGCGACAAAATCATCGCAATGACTATCAGGAAAAATCTCAACGGTTTGTCCACATGGTTTATTGTCTTAAAGATTTCAATAAAAGAAGTATAGGTTTTTTCTTTTCTTCCTATGCTGACAATAACTTCAATCATAGAGAGAGGCTGAGCAAAAATACCAAACAAAATTGCCGGCAATATCGTCATGCCGAAACTTCTGAAAAAGTTGTGTTTTAAGTATTTTAATGTCAAAGCCGAATAAGTCATACTTCTCCTTATATTATATAAACAGCTTGATTCATTGTTTTATTGTATTATATATAATATAATATTCTATTTTTCAGAATAATTTTTTCTTATAAATTCGGTTGCTTCCTGAGGTGTTTTTGCTCTGAATATCACATTTTTATTGTGAATATTGTCAAAGTCGCCAAATCCCCACAGACAAAGTATACAATCCATTCCCAAGCTTTCGGCACCTTCTACATCATAAATAGTGTCGCCCACCATCACGCAATCTTTGCTTGTGATACCCAAGCTGTCGATAGCATACTTGAGAATAGAAGATTTACTTTCCCTTACATTATACACCAAACCCGACAAACAATCAATATACTCTCTGATTTTAAAATATCTCAAAAGTTCGTCAGCTTCTTCGTGTTTTTTGCAAGTAGCCACTCCCGTGAATATACCCTGCATGTTATGGCAATCTCTCAGCATCTCATACACTCCGTCATAAAGACAGGATTTGTATATAGCATTTTCGCCCACATAAAGCTCTCTGAAATAAGCTACCATCTCATAAGCTTTTTCTATGTCGCCCGTAAGCTTTGTGAATGTCTCAGAAAGCGGAGGTCCGATATACTTTGTATATTGACTTTTGTCTATATTAAGACCGTATTTATCAAAGGTCTTTTTCAATATAATTTCTACACCTTCGTAGGTATTGCTTATCGTGCCGTCAAAATCAAAAAATATATATTTCATATTACGAATTTTTGAGATTGTTTATCTCAGCAAGGAGTTTTTCTGCCTGCTCTTTATAGCCTTGCAACTTTGACTGCTCCTTGTCTATAAGAGCCTTGGGAGCTTTTGCGACAAAACCTTGATTTGACAAAAGTTTTGTACTTCTCTCGACTTCGCTCAAAGTCTTTTCGTACTCAGCTGTCAATCTTTGGATTTCTTTGTCAAAATCCACGAGTTCGCCCAAAGGCACTGCTATTTCTCCGAATGAGCCGAAGAGAGAAACAAGCTTTTGATTGATGCCGTTTTTATCTTGAACAAACTCTGCATTCTCTACGCTTGCCAATTTGCAGACATAACTTATATCCTTAGGATTAACAGTGCTGTTTACAAGATAAATATTGACTTTCTTTGAAGGAGCAACGCCTTTTTCCGCTTTCATGTTGCGGATAGCTTTGATTGCTTCCATAGCATATTCAAATTCTTCGCTCTCTTTTGTGTACTTGTACTTTTTGTTTACCTGAGGCCAAGAAGCGATTACCACGCTCTTGTTCTTCTTTGTGGTAGGCAAACTCTTATAAATTTCATCTGTGATGAAAGGTACAAAAGGATGCATGAGTTTTAAAATATTCTCAAGCACATATACCAAAACCGTCAAAGTATTTGCCTTTTTGTCCTCGTTGTCGCCATAAAGAGCTACTTTTGCAAGCTCGATATACCAGTCACAGAATTCAGACCAAACAAAATCATAGAGTTTTGCTGCGGCATTTCCCAATTCGTATTTTTCAAGATTTACTGTCACATCTTTTATAGCTTTGTTTAGTTTTGACAATATCCACTTGTCGGCATTTGTCAATCTGAAGCTGCCCATTTCCTTGAGTCTTACGCCCTTTGAGTTGAGAAGCACAAATCTTGACGCATTCCAGAGTTTGTTCATAAAGTTTCTTGCAAACTCTGTCTTTTGGTCAGTATATCTTGTATCGTTTCCGGGAGCAAGACCTTGTACCAAAGAAAATCTGAGGCTGTCCGCACCGTAGTTTTCGATAATCTCGAGAGGGTCAATACCGTTTCCGAGCGACTTGCTCATCTTTCTTCCCTGATTATCTCTTACGATACCGTGAATAAGCACTTCGGGGAAAGGTATTTCTCCCATGTGTTCTATACCCGAGAAAATCATTCTTGCTACCCAGAAGAAAATTATGTCGTATGCTGTGACAAGCAAACTGTTGGGATAGAAGTATTTGAGGTCCTCTGTCTTGTCGGGATAACCCAATGTGGAGAAAGGCCACAATGCACTAGAAAACCATGTATCGAGCACATCCTCATCCTGTCTTATATGCTTGCTTCCGCACTTGGGACATACTTCTACATCTTGTTTGCTTACTGTCATTTCGCCGCAGTCATCACAATAATATGCAGGTATTCTGTGTCCCCACCAAAGCTGACGGGAAATACACCAATCCTTGATATTTTCCATCCAGTTGAAATATACCTTGCTGAATCTGTCGGGGATAAATTCTACCTTTTTCTTTCTTACGACATCGATAGCAGGTTTTGCAAGAGGCTCCATTTTTACAAACCATTGTTTGCTGACGATAGGCTCTACCGTAGAATGACAACGATAGCATTCGCCTACATTGTGTTTGTAATCCTCGATTTTTACCATATAGCCTTGTTCTTGCAAGTCTTTACAAATAGCGTCTCTTGCTACCTGTCTGTCCATGCCTGCATACTTACCGGCTTTTTCGTTCATGCTTCCGTCATCGTTCATAACTTTGATGACTTCGAGATTGTGTCTTAAACCTACTTCAAAGTCATTAGGATCGTGAGCAGGGGTAATCTTTACGGCACCGCTACCGAAATCCATCTCTACATATTCGTCTGCAATGACGGGAATTTGCTTGTTGAGCAAAGGAAGGATAAGCATTTTGCCTACCATATCCTTGTATCTTTCGTCTTTGGGATTTACTGCTACGGCAGTATCGCCGAGCATTGTCTCGGGACGGGTAGTAGCTACCACGATTTCGCCGCTGCCGTCTGCCAAAGGATATCTGATGTTCCACAAATGGCTGTCCTGCTCTTTATATTCTACTTCGGCATCGCTCAAAGCTGTCTTGCAGCAAGGACACCAGTTGATAATTCTATCACCCTTGTAGATAAGTCCTTTGTTGTAAAGATTGACAAAAACTTCTTTTACGGCCTTAGAGCATTTTTCGTCCATAGTGAAAGCTTCTCTCGACCAATCGCATGACGCACCGAGTTTTTTGAGCTGTTCGACTATTCTTCCGCCATATTTGTTTTTCCAAGCCCATGCTCTTTCCAAAAAGCCTTCTCTGCCCGTATCCTGCTTTGTAAGACCTTCTTTTTTCATTTGCTCTACGATTTTTACTTCAGTAGCAATAGAAGCATGGTCGGTACCGGGAAGCCAGAGAGTGCTGAATCCCTGCATTCTCTTGAATCTGATGATTACATCCTGAATAGTATCGTTGAGAGCATGTCCCATGTGAAGTTGTCCGGTGATATTGGGAGGGGGAATAACGATAGTAAAAGGCTCTTTTTTGCTGTCTACTTTTGCTTTGAAATAACCTTTATCTACCCACTCCTTATACAATTTATCTTCAAAATCTTTTGGATTGTAAGTTTTTGCCATTTCCATAAAATTTCTTCCTCTTTTCCTCTTTTTCTTTTCTATATACAAAAAATTTTTATCATGATTATCATCTTATCAATACTGCATTTTGATTATAGCCACAAGCATACCGATAAGCATTATACCCAAAGAAACATACTTAAAAGCCATATAGACTATATCCGTATTTTCCACTTCGCCTTTTTCGTTTCGTTTTTTTGCGATAGCATTGGCAATCGGACGACTGCAAAAGCTCAGAATAAGACCTACTATCATTATGCAAAGACCTGTAATGACGGCAGGTTGTGTAAATCTGTCCCAGTGAAATTCAAAAGCCATTGTCAAAAGTATGTTCATTGTCGTTTTCCTTGAAGTGTAATAAATTGTTTTTAGATAAAAGCATTTATTTAGTTATGTATGTTTTTATCAAAACACGATTTTGCTTTTATCGTTTATTTAAATACAAAAAATATTTTATTATTTGTCTTGATTGATATCGTCTTGATTATCGATAGTCTTTTCTACACTCTCCTCACTTTCCACTTTTCTTTCTTTTACTTCGGGAAGAGGATTGCCGTATCTGTCGAGAGTATCCAAAATTCCGCTTTCTCTGATTTTCTTGAGCTGTTTTGCATAGATGACGGTATATTGCACTGCCGCAACTATTGCCAAAACGCTGCCGATTGCGAGAATTGCCGTATCCACATAATATACGATTTCATGCAAGCCTGCAAAGAAAGCCAAAGCTATACCGATAAAATAAATGCTTGCACCGGCTTTGCCGACCTTGTTGGATTTCTGCTCTATCTGACGCTTGCTTGCTCTCATAAAATACTTTGAAGAAACTGCCATAAACAATTCTTTGACAATTATGATTACCGCAAAAATCCAATGGAGATTGCCGCAAATACAAAGCATAAGCATTGCAAGACACTGAAGCAATTTGTCTGCGATAGGGTCCAAAACCTTGCCGATATCGCTTGTTTGATTAAAATGTCTTGCGATATAGCCATCGCACACATCTGTGATTTCTGCAAAAACAAAAATTCCTATACCTGCCCAAAGATATTTGAGCTCATCGCTTTTTACCGCATATTCTGCCATCATCCATACAAAAAAAGGGATACAAATGAGTCTGATATAGGTCAGAATATTGGGAATGGTAAACAATTCTTCTTTCTTGAATTTCATACTTGTACCTCTTGAAAAACCTATTCGGTAATTTATTATACCACATACAAAATAGATATACAATTATTTTAATACAAAATACAGATATCTTTTATTTTTATTATATTTAATATCAAAAGAGCGTTATATTGACAAAATTCTCATTATCCCCCACTTTTGTCCATATAGTTTTTTAACTTTCCGAGATTTTGGGGATATGGATTTGCTAACACTTACCCACTGCTTTTCATATAATGTATTGACAAACTTCAGGAGGTAAAAATGAAAAAAAGTTTATGTATATTACTGTCGATAGCAATACTTATCGTGTCTTGTGTCGGCATTATGAGCGGCTGTACAAACGATGATCCAAATACTATCAAACTCATCGAAGTCACGCACTCAGTATTCTATGCTCCCCTCTATGTGGCAATAGACGGCGGATATTTTGAAGAACAAGGGCTTACAATCGAGCTCACAAACGGCGGCGGTGCCGACAAATGTATGACTTCAGTCATCGCCAATCAATCCGACATAGGACTTATGGGCCCCGAAGCGGCTATATATATTTACAACGAAGGCAGGAGCGACTACCCTGTAATTTTCGGACAACTCACAAAAAAGGACGGCTCATTTTTGATGGCAAGAGAGGAAATGCCTGATTTTGAATGGAGCGATATCGCCTCAAAAGAAGTAATAGGCGGCAGAAAAGGCGGAGTACCTGCCATGGCGTTGGAATACGCAATCAAAAAAGCCGGACTTACTGACGGAGTCAATTACACAATGAACTATGATGTCCAATACGACCTCATCGGACCTGCATTCGAAGGCGGTACGGGAGATTTCTGTACCATGTTTGAGCCTGCTGCGTCAAATATGCAAAAAGCAGGCAAAGCTTATATCGTGGCATCGGTAGGCGAACAAGCCGGCGATATGCCTTTTACGGCATTTATGGCTACAAAGAGCTATATATCCTCACACAGAGAGCAAGTAGACAAATTCCTTAGTGCAATAATCAAGGCTATGGATTTTGTAAACAACTCTACTGCCGAAGAAATAGCAAAAATACTCGCTCCTTCTTTTGACGGAACAGACCTTGCTACTCTTACCGCATCCATACAATCTTATAAAGATATCGGTGCATATTCTACCTCGCCTATAATGCAAAAAGAAGATTTTGAGCTTTTGCAGGATGTAATTATCGATGCAGGCGTCATGACCAAGCGAGCAGACTTTGACAAACTTATCGACAATACGATTGCCGAGGCACTAATCAAAAAATAAAAACCTAAAGAGGCAAATATGAAAACAATCTTACAAATGCAGAATGTATCTTTGACCTATCATACTCTCAAAAACGAAACGCAAGCGGTCAAAGATTTGAGTTTTGAGGGGTACGAAGGCGAACTTCTCGGCATTGTAGGTCCAAGCGGTTGTGGCAAAACCACGATTTTATCGCTTTTATCGGGTATTCTCTCTCCCTCTCAGGGAGAGGTACTCATAGGCGGAGAAAAGGCGGATTGCCATTCAAACCTTACGGGATACATGTTGCAGAGAGACGAACTGATGTCTTGGAGGACGATATTGAGCAATGTACTTTTGGGGCTTGAAATAAAAAAGATAAAAACCCCCGAAAAAATCGAGCATGCCAAAGAATTGCTGAACAAATACAATCTGGGAGAATTCAAAGATTTTTATCCCAATCAGCTTTCGGGCGGTATGAAACAGCGTGTAGCTTTGATACGAACATTGGTGCTCGAGCCAAAACTTTTATTGCTTGACGAACCTTTTTCTGCTCTGGACTTTCAGACCAGACTCAATGTCGTGGAAGATGTCTACACAATCCTCAAAAGCGAAGGAAAGAGTGCCGTCTTCGTCACTCACGACATAAGCGAAGCCATATCGATGTGCGACAGAGTCATTGTCCTTACACATCGCCCTTGCAGCGTAAAGACGATAATCGACCTCTTTGAACTCAAGGATTATACACCTTTAAAGAGAAGAGAGCTTCCTGTATTCAGCAAATATTTTGACAAGATATGGCATAGCTTGCAAGATACAAAGGAGAAAGAAAATGACAAAGAGATTACAAAAAAATGAACATGCGGATTATTCGCCCGAACATATAGCCTATCTCAAAAACGAGAAAAAACACAACATAATAATCGCCTTGTCCCGAGCGGGCATATTGATTTTTGTAATACTATTGTGGGAAATTCTTGCCAGAACGGGAGCGATTGACAGCTTTATATCCTCTTCGCCCTCACGAATGGTACAATGTTTTATAGAGCTTGTTCAAGGCGGAGAACTCGGCAAGCACATAGGTATAACGCTTTGGGAAACGATAGTCAGCTTTTTCTTGGCTACCACTTTAGGCACTCTTACCGCAATAATACTTTGGTGGTTTGAGAGTGTAAGAAAAGTCTTAGAGCCTTATATCGTAATTCTGAACGCATTACCCAAAATAGCCTTGGGACCTATCATAATAATTTGGATGGGCACAGACCAACCGGCAATTATAACAATGGCACTTGCTATATCGTTGTTCATAACCATTCTCAACACCTTAAGCGGTTTTTTGAGTGTGGAAAAAAGCAAACTTATGCTGATGAAGACGCTTGGAGCAAACAAGTGGCAAATACTTACAAAACTTGTTTTACCTGCCAATCTTCCAAACATTATCGATGCATTGAAGATAAATGTCGGTATGTGCTGGGTAGGTACGATAATGGGAGAATATCTGGTATCGCACGCAGGACTTGGATATCTCATTATATACGGCGGGCAGATATTCAAACTCGATCTTGTGATGACAAGTACGGTAATACTCTGCATACTTGCAGGACTTATGTATTATGCCGTAGCACTGCTTCAGAGAGTTGTCAGCAAAAAACTCAACCTCGAATAAAAAATGCCAAAGGCTCGGAGAGTCTTTGGCAAATACATATCAATCGATATCTTTTTGAGCTAAAAGCGTCTTTTGTCTTTTCTCTTTTACTTTAGCATATATCGACCACCATATAGGCAAAGTCAGCATAAACACAAGATAACCTATACCCACATATCCCACAAGAGGATAGACAAAATTGACTGCTTTTGCAAAATCGAGTTCAAGACCTATAATCGTTGCGACTACAAGCATTATCACGCTTATAGGCTTTGGAATTTTTATGCTTTCGTTTTCCTGACATATCAGTTTTGTACAGCCTATAAGAGTTGTGAATACGGCAAGATAAATTACAAGTCCGCTTATACCTTTGAAGTCGTGATTTGACGCAAATTCATACACAGGCATAGAAAAGTTTTTATAATCAATAGACACCGCATACACAAGAGCCAATGCCGCCGAAAAAGCCAGTGCCGTAATTATGCCCACAAACACGCATTCTTTTATATTAAACTCCTCTTTTGTCTCCGCCATAAGATATCCGCCCGTCATGATATTCATACCCGTATAATTGAGTATGGCCATGGCCGCAAATTTTCCCATATCAGGCACATTGCTTTTCCCTGCCAACACAAGCAAAAGTATGATTATGACAGGCACTATCACAAGATTGAATCTTTGCATTACTTTCATTTCCATAACACCCAAAAAGCTCACGAAAATACCTGTCCAAAGTCCGACATTTTTGATGCCGAAAGAGTTCGTAATTATTTCTTCGCACGCACTTATCATACACAAAAATGTGGCATATATGCTTATATAAAGCAATATTTTTATGCCCACATAAAATACTTTGCACCACTTTTTTTCACTCATTCTGAACATAAAAAAGCTTTTTGCCGAAAACAAAAAAACTCCTGCCAAAAGTCCCATGAGCACACCGCCTGCCAAAGCACTCAAAAGTCCGTAATCGCCAAAATACAGCATTACTTCCCTTCCCGTGGCAAAACCTGCACCTATCACTCCGCCTATGTATGTAAAACTCACTAAAAAACATTTGGACAATCGCATAGTATAGAATATGACGATTGTCCGAATTTTATGAAGTATTGATATTTATAGATATTTTTTATATGGTTTTCGCTATATTTTAAGGCAATTCCAAAAGCAAGTCTTTTTGCATTTCCTTTGCCATTTCCAAAAATTCGCTGCAAAATTTTATCTCATTGCCTTCTTCTATATTGTTTGTCATATCTTCTTCAAAAGCGTACAAAAACTCGAGCGTTTTTTCTTTGTCGTGACAAAAATTGAAAAATTCGGGAGTGGTAATCATTCCGTCATATTTCAAAAGCAACCAGAACACCGCCAAAGAAGGAGCGTTTGTATAGTCTTTCTGAAGAAGGGTGTAGAATTTTTTTATAAATCTGTCTTTGCTTTTGCCCTCTCTCATTATGCTTTGAACAAAATACATCGCAAGAGCATAAACAATAGGTGTTTTTCTTTCGTCTTTTTGAAGTTTTTGTATTGCGTTTTTGAATACCTTGCCTTCGTATATAAACTCTTTTTTGTCTGACAGACTCAAAAAACAAGCAAAAGCCATAATTCTCACGATATAATAATATTCATCGTTGACGACAGCACCTTTTATCACAGAATTGAGAGGCTCATAGTCTATTTTATAGATATCGTAAAGTATATCCGCAAGCTCCTGAAGCACTGGCAAAGAATTTGTGAGCACTTCTTCGAGCACCAAAAGTATCTCTTTTATATTTGATTTTGCGTCTTCTTTTGATTTGCAATTTTTGAGCTTTTCTAAGAGCGTGACCTCTATCATATCGTCAATTACATTTGACCTGTCGAGATTGAGTGTTTCTCCGCTCTTTTCTTTTCCGCCAAACTTATTAAGAAAATAGAGATAGCTTTTTGCTCTGCTGAAAATGCCATAGAGAGAATTTGCCTTGTGCCAGCATTTTTCAGCATCTAGGTCATTGCCTTTATTATAAAAATTTATGCCTTCGAGCAAATATCTTTGTTCGCTTATGTCTTTTTCGTCAAAAGGATTGTTTTGGCACAAAATATCCCAAAGTTCCCCTTCGCCCTCTTTTATCAAAACCGACAAGCCGACCATATCGTCAGTGCTAAGGTCTTTTTTTGTAGCGAGAAAATCTCTGATTGTCTTATAAATTTCCTCTTCGCCTCTTTCTTTTGCTCCAAGCATAATATGCAGCATACTTTCGATATACAAATCCTGCTCTATACAGTTTTTGCAATACTTAAATGCTTTTTTATAATCTCCTAGTTCGAGATATGCCCTTGCATAAGTCACGCTTATCGACAGCAAAGTATGAGACTTGATGTGTCTTTTGGGTACGCTGTCAAGTATATCTATCGTCCTTTTTGCCTGTCCTTTATTGAGTTCGCCATTGGCTTTTATGTTGGCAAAAAAAGTGCGATAATCATTGTCTTCGAGTCTGTAAAGAAGTTGTCCGTCCTTATGAAATTTTACCTGACCGTTTATGTATTCTACAAAAGTATCCTCTCCGTCAGCGGCGATTTCGTCTATATCATCGTTGTTTTCTTTTAGAAAATTGACAAATCTTTTTTCCTCTTCTTTATCGAATTTTGTGAGCAAACTGAATGTCGTGCTCATTCCCTGAGTATCTCTAAGTTGAATATAACTTCTTTCCAAAAGTCTCAAAACATCCTGAATATTTTCCATATCGAGGAGCAATTCTCTCAATATTTTTGCAGACAAATAGTACATACCTTTATCAAAATAAAAGTATGCCAAATACAATTTTCTGTTGACAAGTTCGGTATGGTCGTCAATGGTATCGAGAGAATAAAGTATGCGTTTTGCTATCCCTTCTTCTCTTTTGCCTTTCCACAACTTGCCGTCAGTATATTCACTGATAGTACTTGGAAATTTTATCATCTAAACAACCTTTCTATATCCTCTTTAGTAAAGACATATTTTGTATTGCAAAATTCACAGCCGACTTCTATTTTGCCTTCTTTTTCCACGATATCCAAAGCCTCTTTTTTGCCGAGAGTGAGAAGCATATTTTCTATTCTTTCTCTCGAGCAGTTGCACTTATACTCTTCATAAATATCGGGAAGCTGTTTTATCTCGAAATGTCCGAAATAATAATCTATGATGCCCTGAGCTCCTTTTTCTTCTAAAGTCTTGGATACATCCGTAAAGTTTCTTGCGATATCCTGAAGAATGACTATTTCTTCTTCGCTGCAATTAGGCATAGGCTGGATTATTACTCCACCGGCTTTTTTGCACTTTCCGTCCTCGATGTCCACGCCGAGAGCGACCGCCGAAGGAAGTTGTTCTGACACGGTAAAATAATAAGCAAAGTCCTCATCTATATTTCCGTTGACAAGATGCGACATACCGTTGTAAGGCTCTTTGAGTCCGAAGTCTTTTATGATATTGAGATATCCTTCCTTTCCCACCACCTGACTTACAGGCACATCTTTGTCCATGGATGCCTGAGGATTTTCTGCATAACCTCTTACTTTTGCTCCGTAATCGCCGCAAAGCACCATTTTACCCGACAAGCCGTTGCCTTCTATGATAATGGTAAGTTTGTTGTTTAGCCCTTTGAAGTTGCCGCTCATAAAAGCGGTCATAGTCAAAGCTTTGCCCATAGCTCTTGCTACGCTGGGCGAAAATTCGTGTATGTCCATTGCGGTATTTACGAGCGTAGTTGTATCCAATACGCTTACGATTGCTTTTCCGCCAAATAATATTGCTCTTTTTATCATAAGTTTCTCCTGCCTTTTCGGCATTGATTTTTGATTTATATTTATTTATATTTTATCGATAATAATTTTATATTTTCGAAATATAGTAGTCTTAACGCTAAATTTATAATGCTATTTTCTATCTTTTGGAATGGCTTTTTTGTCTTCCATAAATAAAAAAATTTTATATTCTTTTGCGAATATAAAATTATTTTGTTTTCAAGACAAATAAAAGTCTCTTTGATTTTGATGTGGGAGATGAAAACTTTTCTCCGTCAAATACTTCAAAATCCCAATTCTTTTCTATAAGGCTTTGGATAAATTCTCTTTCGTGAATATATTGTCTGTGGCTTTCTTCTATACGGCGATAGATATCATTTTCTATCTTTTCAAAAAAATCTATATCCATATCGACACAGTCTTTTTTGAGGGTGTTTTGCCATATATAAGTTATGTCATCATAATCTTCACAAAACAAATTGTCACCCAATATTTTTTTGAGTTTGTAAGAAGACGATATATCGAATACAAAAATACCGCCGTCTTTTATGTTTTGTCGCACTTTTGCAAACAATGTCGCCAAGTCGTCTTTTTTTATATAATTAATTCCGTCACACACGCAAGTGGCAAAGTCAATTTTGTGACTAAGCTCCAAATCGAGCATATCCTGACAAATCCACTTGATGTCAAGTCCCATGCTTTTTGCTTTAACAGTGGCGACATTGAGCATTTCTCCGCTTAAGTCTATGCCAATCATTTTATTGCCCGCCTTTGCGAGTCGGACAGTGATTTCGCCAGAACCGCACGCAAGGTCGATACCTTCGCCTTTGACATAATCTTTGATAAAATCTATATATCCGTCATAGTCAAAGTCGCCCATCAATCTGTCATAATATTTTGCGAGTATGCTATAAGACTGCATTATTTTTTCTTCTTTTTATGAGGAGATTTGAAGTTTTGTTGTTGAGATTGTTTTTTCTTGGCTTGATTTCTTTCTTTTGCCAATCTTTCCTGCTCTCTCTTCTTTGCCTTTACATCTTCCTGATAGAGATATCCTATCATATTATCGCATACATATTGGCTGAAAGAGATATTGAGTACCACATATACGCTTATTCCCAGCAAAGCAAAATAGATAAGAAGGAACAAACCTATCATAGATACGAATGACAAAGCCACAAAGCCTGCAAAAACAGCTGTGACAAACAATGTAGGAACTATCATTATCATTGTAAGAATACAGGTGTTTTTGATATAATCTTTCATCTTGTAGCGATAACATACATACATACCCTGACCTACAAGCATATACATAGCACTGAGCAAAGCCACAATACCTATAAATACTATAAGTACCCACCAGCCTGCATTTGCACCGCCGTAAAGAGCCGTATCTTTGAGAATCATTATAAGCGTACATGTAAAGCCCGTAGCCAATATACCCAGCCATGCAAAGGAAAGCAAAAACTTATACCAATGCATTTTTATGCCTCTAAAGAAGTGCTTGAGGATTTTTACCTGAGCACCCCAAAGCATGTTTCTGCAACAATAATATACGCCTGAAGCAAAAATTCCCACAAGCAAGAAACAAGGCAAAAGCGAAATGCCAAACAATTTGAGTCTGAAATTATAAATTGCTTCCGTAGCTTCCATGGTATTGTCCGCAATACCATATCCGATACCTATGCCCGAGCTAAAATTAAACCCTGACAATATAGAGCTTTCCTGCACCTGCATATAGTAGCCGAAAAGCACTATGAGAGGAATGCAGGCAATAATCATGAAGATATTGAGCAAAACGAGTTTTGTCATATTCTGAGATACGACAGTCATTGCTTCTCTTATTCTGCCCTTATAGTTGATTTCTCTGCCCTCAGGGGACAAATCTCTTTGCAGGACGAGTTTGCCTGCGAGGTTGTTCAAAACTTTACCCATATTAACTCCAATATTAAAATCTTTATTATTATAAACTATTTTTTTGTATTAATCAATAATATTGTGCAATTTTCTCACAAAGCAAAAAAAGAGGCTCGTCTTTTTCAAAATCGCACAAAAAACCTCAAAATCATACAACCGCTTCGCAATCATTCATTATACTCGATTATTGACATATCGCCGCCGAGCATTACCCTTATATCTCAAATGATATACTATAAATATAATTTTGATAAAATATTGATAAAATAATAAAAAATAAATGCAAAAAACAATTAAAAATTACTTTACACTCAAAAATATTTATGCTATCATATCTGTAAGTTTATAGAGGCGCAGAATATATGAGTAACGGGCAAACAGCGACAAGACGCTCCCGCCAAAGGATATTTTGCCGAAATCATGCACAAATCTTGTGATGTGTATGGTTGGTCGCTCCGGTGAACAACCCTGCGACTGTCACCTAAAATGCAATTTAATGCAAGGTGGAGCACTTAAACTGACAACGATATTTTGTCATTTATGTATGCTTTACACTTGTAAAGCATTTTTTATTTTCTCTATAAATTCCAAATTAGTCAATATTTTATGAGTACAACTCACAAGGAGATATCTATGAAAAAGTATAATGTAGCCGTTGTTGGTGCAACGGGTATGGTAGGCAACAAGTTTTTGGAAGTTTTGACAGAAAAGCAGCTTCCTGTAGAAAACTATTATTTGTTTGCATCAGCAAAGAGTGCTGGCAAAGTAATCGATTTTATGGGAAAACCTCATACTGTAATCGAATTGACAGAAGAAAATGTCAAGGCACATAAAGTTGACATCGCTTTGTTCAGTGCAGGCGGTTCGACAAGTGCAAAATTTGCTCCCGTATTTGCCAAAGAGGGTGCTGTCGTAATCGACAACTCCAGCCAATGGAGAATGGATCCCAAAGTACCTTTGGTAGTACCCGAAGTAAATCCTCAGGATATAGATTGGAACAACGGTATTATCGCAAACCCCAACTGCTCCACAATTCAGGCAATGGTAGCTCTCAAGCCCTTGTATGACAAGTTTGGCATCAAGAGAATCGTTTACAGCACATATCAAGCAGTAAGCGGTGCCGGCGTAGCAGGATACAATGACCTTCTTGACGGTCTCAAGGCTTTTGTAAACGGCGAAAGCTACGAAACAAAGAAGTTCCCTTATCAGATTGCAAACAACTGCTTGCCTCACATCGATGTATTCCTTGACAACGGATATACAAAAGAAGAAGAGAAGATGATGAAGGAAACAAAGAAGATTTTGGGCGATGACACAATCAAAGTTACCGCTACCACAGTCAGAGTTCCCGTACTCAATTCTCACAGCGAATCCATCAATGTAGAATTCAAAAAGCCTTGCACAAAAGAAGCTATCGTAGAGGCATTGAAAGGACAAAAAGGCATTGTAGTAGTTGACGATGTTCAAAACAACAAATACCCTATGCCTATCGATGCCACAGGTCATGACGAAGTATATGTAGGTCGTATTCGTATAGATGACACAGTAGAAAGCGGTTGCAACCTCTGGGTTGTAGCAGACAATATCCGTAAGGGTGCTGCAAGCAATGCTGTTCAAATCGCTGAATACATGATTAAAAACAACAAAATCTGATACTTCATCACGAAAAAATATCAGAAATTTTTAGGGGTACTGCCCCACGAGGAATAAAAAATGTTTGAAGGTACATACACCGCAATTATTACTCCTTTTGACGAAAAGGGAGTGGATTATAAAAGTTTTGAGAAGTTGATAGACAGCCAGATAAAAGGCGGTATCAACGGTATCGTATTTGTAGGTACGACAGGCGAACCTGCCACTATGACCGAAGAAGAAAAAAAGGAGCTCAGAAGTTTTGCTCTTGAAAAAGTAGCAAAGCGTGTTCCCGTAATCTTCGGTACAGGCAGCAACTGCACTCTTTCTGCCGTAAAGAATTCTGTAAAAGCTCAGGAAGAAGGTGCAGACGGAGTTTTGGTAGTCACGCCTTATTACAACAAATGCACTCAAAATGGTCTTTATTTGCATTATGAGGCTATTGCAAAAGAATGTACTCTGCCCATGATAATTTATAATGTTCCCGGTCGTACGGGTGTCAACATTTTGCCCGAGACAGCCGGCAGAATAGCTCACGGCATCAAAAATGTCGTTGGCATAAAAGAAGCTTGCGGCAATCTCGAGCAGATCGCCAAGACGGCAGATGCTATCAAAGGCACACAGCTTCAGCTTATGAGCGGAGATGACAAACTTGCAGTAGACATCGCAAGATTGGGCGGTACTACTCTTATTTCAGTAGCAAGCAATGTTTTGCCCAAGGAATTTACTGAGATAATGGCTTATTGCCGCAACAAGGATTTTGACAAAGCAGATGCTCTTCTCAACAAGTATTCTGATTTTGTAGATTTGCTTTTTGCCGAAGTCAACCCTATCCCCGCAAAATATGCTTGTTCGCTTTTAGGACTTTGCAAGAATGTTTTGAGATTGCCTCTCACACCTATGAGCGATGCCAAGGCAAAACTTTTGCGTGAAGAAATGCAAAGACTTCAAATTATCTAAAAAGGTGAAATCTATGATAAATGTACTTATTTGCGGAATAGGCGGAAAAATGGGACACAATGTCCTCGAATGCATATCTTCTTATGAGAATATGAAAGTGATAGGCGGTATCGACAAATTTGCCAATGCCGATTCATTCAGCGTGCCCGTTTATAAATCCGTATTCGATGTAAAAGACAAGGTTGATGTCATAATCGACTTTTCTCGTCCCGAAGCTTTAGACGATTTGTTGACTTATGCCACAAAGACAAATACTTCCCTCGTCTTGGCTACTACAGGCTATACAGACGAACAGCAAAAAGCCGTGGACGAAGCAAGCAAAAAGACTGCTATTTTCCAATCGAGCAATATGTCTTTGGGCGTAAATCTTCTTATAGAATTGTGCCGCAAAGCCGCAGATTTTCTCGGCAATGCTTTTGAAGTAGAAATTATCGAACAGCATCACAACCGCAAGGTAGACGCACCTTCAGGCACAGCATTGTCTATCGCAAAAGCTATCAATGAGCAATTTGACAATTCAAAAGAGTTTGTCTACGGCAGACATGGCAAGGACGCAAAGCGTACTCCCAATGAGATTGGTATTCATGCCGTACGAGGCGGAACGATTGTGGGAAAACACGATGTGCTTTTTATCGGCAATGACGAAATAATTACCCTTGCTCACGAAGCTCAGTCAAGAATGGTATTTGCTCAGGGTGCAGTAAAAGCAGCAGGCTTTGTCGCTTCCAAAAAATCAGGCAAATATTCTATGAAAGAAATGCTTGCCGAGATAATGGATTAATATGTTATAAAAGGTCGTACTTATGTACGAAAGTTTTGTCCTTTGGACAAAAAGAGCTGCCCTCAAGGCAGCTCTTTTATTTGTTTTTATCTGTTGTTTATTGAATTTCATTGTATTAAAGTTTGATTATAAATTCAACAATTTTTATCTTTATCCAAGCTCAAAAGCTTTTCAGAATACTTTATTTTTTTGCGTCTTTTTCTTTTACAAGCTCTTCCAATGCCTGCTCGTATTTTTGATTGAGCTTTGCCACTTCTTCTCTGTGCTCCATTTGCATTTTGAGCAAATCGCAGTCCAAAAGACAATTATCTTTATATACTCTTATTGCAAATTCTTTTGACGCTTTCAAAGTAAGCACTTCATACCAAGTAAACTGGCTGGGACTTTTTACGATATACTTTTTCCCGTCCTTTTCATAGCTGTATTCTATAAAGTACACAGCTACTTTGCCCGAGGTCTTTTCGGTGCCGTAAGACAAAAATGTCGCTGTAATGCTTTCTCCGAAAAGAATGGTATTTTCGTCTTTTTTTATTTTTACGAGTTTGAGCAAAGACATAATCGTGAGCAAAACGCCTACTGCCAATGTTACCGCCGATACTACATAACTTGCTACTGACCATTCTTTTGCAAAATATCTGTAATATACCAGCAATACTATTCCGAGTATTATTACTACTCCGCCGATTATCGCAGGCTTTATGACATTGTCTTTTGCATTAAGTTTTTTCATATTAATCCTTGATGTATATCAGTCTGCCGCAGTTGGGACATTCCTGAATTTTATTTTCGTGCAATTTATTGAGTACATCGCTTGCGACTTCCATACCGCAACCGCCGCAGCCCTTAGGTGCCACCAAAGGCACAAACACAGGCACTCTCTTGTTTGCTCTTACTTTTTGATATCTTTCCATAAGCTCGGGGGCAATGCCTTGAGATATAGCTTTCATCTCTTTCATCAAAGCACTTGCGTCTACCGCCATCTTTTTCTTTAGCTCATTAAAAGCTTCGCTCGCTACTTTAAATCCCTTTGCCGCTTTTGTAGCTTGCTCAAATTCTTTTTTCTGATTGTTGTTGATATCATTGAGCTCTTTATTTCCTCTTACTATCTGAGCTTCGAGTTCTTCGAGTTTTTGCTCGAGTTTTTCAAGCTGCTTTGCAAAATAATCGAGTTGTTTTTCATCGCAATCTTTAAGCTCGCTGCTGAGGATTTCATCGATTTGCTTGCTTGTTTCCTCGAGTGCGGACATACTCTTTTTGATGTTTTCCATAGTATACTCTGCTACTTCATTCATTCTCGTAAGATTCTCATAAGATTGTTGTCCGGCTTGTTTATAAGCCATTATCTTTTTTCCCTCTTGACTTGACTTCAATTCGTTTTCGAGTTTGATATACTTCATATCATACTCCTGATATTGCAAAATCTTGTCTATACTCATATTAATCTCCTTTCCACTTAAAGTGGCAGTAATTACCCGATACTTTTGTAAGGGTCTATATCTTTTTCGCTTATCTTCAAAAAGTCTCCGAATTTGTCTTCAAGCCACGACTTAAAGATATCTATGCAGAAGATTTCGCTTGTATAATGCCCTACATCTACCAAAGCAATTTTATAATCTTTTATTTTTAGTGCAATGGACAATTTGCTTTCACCGCCCACTATACAATCTATATCATTGTTTTTTGCATATTCCACGAGTTCGTCATCTCTTGCTCCGGCACCCGTACATACGGCTACTTTTTTTATAATTTTGTCATCATCGCCCACATATTTGACATTTTTATCTTTTAATTCGTCAGCTACCGTCTTTGCCCATTCTTTTAAGCAAAGAGGCTTTTTCAGACTTCCTTCTCTTGCACATCCGTCAATGATTTTGATGTTTTTAAGTCCCAAAAGGTTTGACACAAAATCATTCAATCCTTCTTTACAACAATCGAGATTTGTATGACAGCTGTACAAGTTTATTTTGTAATCCTCGGCTTTTGCCAAAATAGATTTAGTATAATCGTCTATTTCTTCGCCAAACACAGAAGGATGATGCGTGAGCAAAAGATTGCATTCTTTTTCTCTTGCTTCTTCAAGCGTAGCAAAACTCACATTCTGAGCAAGCAAAACACCTCTTAATGAATCCTCATCGTTTCCCTGATTGAGCCCCGCACTGTCAAAATCGAGCATCAAAGAAAGCGGTGCATGCTTTTCTATCTCTTTTATAATGTCTTTTACTTTTATATCCTTTGTTTGCATACAATATTTAAAGATATTGGCTATCGTCTTTGCTTGTTCGCTCTTTTGCTCATAATCTTTGAGCTTAGAGTATTTTTGTCTTATGTGGCGACTGTAAATCATAAAGTCGTCTGTATATGTATTGAGACCTGTATAAAGCTGTCTTTCGGATATTTTGCAATCTTTGCCCGTATTCTTCAAAGCCACGATGATATCATAAAACTTTCCGCTTTCATACACAAGATAATCTTTTTCGATGAAAAAATCGTGTTGAGATAAAAAAGCTCTAAGTTCTATCGTGTTGCGATGAGCGACCAAAACAAATCTGCATATACCTTTCAAATCCATAGACAATATGCTCATTATCTCGTTTCCGCCCATACCGGCAATGACCGCACAGTCGACTTCTTTGTAATTCAAAGGTCTTAATCCGTCTCCCAATCGGCATTGCATATTTTTGATATTATATTGCAAAGCAAGTTTTTTTGCTTTTTCAAGCGAATCTTTTGATATATCGCAAGCAATCACATTTTTTACCTTGCCTTCGAGAATACTCGCTACCGAAACTTTTCCGTGGTCGCAACCTATATCGGCAAGAGTCTTGCCTTGGACTTCGTTGACTACTGCTCTAAGCCTTTTGTCAAGTTTTATCATAACAAAACTATCTTCTAGCCGACTTATACTTTGCCGATATAATCTTTGAGCTTTTTGGTGCGGTTGGGATGACGCAACTTTCTCAAAGCCTTTGCTTCTATCTGACGGATACGCTCTCTCGTAACATTGAATTCTCTGCCTACTTCTTCGAGTGTCTTGGGACGAGCGTCATCGAGACCGTATCTCTTTCTGATTACTTCGTTTTCTCTTGGAGTAAGCGAGCTCAATACTTCGAGCAAATGCTCTTTGAGCATTTTTGTCTCTGCTTTTTCAGCAGGAGAAGCAGATGTATTGTCTTCGATAAAATCGCCGAGGTGGCTGTCTTCTTCCTCACCGATAGGCTTTTCCAAAGATACGGGATCCTGAGCAATTTTTTGAATCTCGATTACCTTTTCTTCAGTAATGCCCATCTTTTCGGCTATTTCGGCAGTGGTAGGTTCTCTTCCGAGAGTCTGCAAAAGTTGTCTTGCTACTCTGCCTGTCTTGTTTATAGTTTCTACCATGTGCACGGGAATACGGATTGTTCTCGCCTGATCGGCTATAGCACGAGTGATTGATTGCTTAATCCACCATGTAGCATAAGTAGAAAACTTGAACCCTTTGGTGTGGTCAAATTTTTCTACGGCTTTCATAAGACCGAGATTTCCTTCCTGAATGAGGTCCAAAAACTGCATACCTCTTCCTACATATCTCTTTGCGATAGAAACTACGAGACGGAGATTGGCTTCGCTCAATCTGTTTTTGGCAGCCACATCGCCTTCGCTCATTCTCTTTGCAAGTTCTATTTCCTCATCGGGTTTGAGCAAAGGTACTTGTCCTATATCTTTAAGATACATCTTGACAGAGTCATCGGTGGTAGCATCGATATTGTCAAAGGCAATGCCTTTCATATCGTCATCGCTGTCCTCTTCGATTTCCACGCCCTTTTCCTTGAGAATTTCATATACAAGGCTGAGCTCATCGGGTTGGAGAGCCAGCTTGTCCGTGAGTTTTTCAAACTCACTCATCGTCAAGGTTTTGTTTTTGTAGTTGTTGGCAATCTTCTTGGCTTCGTTTCTGACTTTTTCTTCTCTTTGAGCCGTCTTGTCACTAACTTCTACTTTGTCTTTTTTGTCTTCCATACATCCTCCAAATATCTTTTGTGAAGTGATTTACTGTTTTTTTGTTTGGGCGAGCTGACTTATCATTATGTATCTGGCTTCTTCATCCTGTTCGCTGTCAATAGCCTTTGTCAAAGCCCTCTTTCTTTTTTTGTCGCCCTCTTTTATGATTTTTTTGACGCAATCGTCAAAATATGTATTGGCGATTTCATCGCCTATTTTACTACCTTCATCGAGTACAGGTCTTACTTCGATATTGTTTTCTTCCTCTTTCATCAATTCTTCTAATGTATTGAGTCCGCTGTCTTTCTTTGCCCTGTACAAATCATAAAGGCTTTTTTGATTTGCATCCGTGATATATTGGGACAAATCGCAATCGCATTTTGCGTTTTCCACTCCTCCAAACAATCCGTAAAGCACATATCTTACCGCTCTGTCAAAAGCCGTCATGCTCACATTATTCTCTGGTTTTGCTATCTGGATTACAGGTGTTTCGCTTTGGTCGAATTGTTGTTTTAATGTCTCTATGCTAAGTCCCGTCTGCTTGGATACATAACCTATGTATGCCTCTATCATTGCGGGATCTTCAAGCACCTTGATTGTATTCATTGCTTCTACTGCATACTTGCCTTTTTCCTGAGGCGAGGACATATCGTACTTTGAAGCAATCACATTGAGCTTATGCTCAAAGAGAGGTTTTGCCTCTACAAGCAATTTGAGATAGCTGTCTTTTCCGTACTTTCTGACATATTCATCGGGGTCGAGATTGTCGGGAAGGCTGACTACTCTCACATCGAGTCCTTCGGCATAGAGTATATCCAATCCTCTCATCGTAGCTTTTTGACCTGCACTGTCGCCGTCATAACAAATTATCACTTTGTTGACATATCTTTTTATGAGTTTTGATTGCTCGACAGTCAGTGCCGTACCCATTGACGCTATGGCATTTCTGACACCGCTTTGGAAAAGCGAAATGACATCCATATATCCTTCTACCATAATGAGTTCGTTTACAGGTTCTTCGAGTTTTAATCTCTTGACTGAGTGCTGACCGAATATTTCTTTTGACTTGTTGAAGAGAATAGTCTCTCTCGTGTTTTTGTATTTAGGCTTGCTGTCGTCAAGCACACGACCGCCGAAAGCAATGACTTGTTTTAGGTTGTTGATAATAGGCACTATAAGTCTTCCTGCCATAGTATCTATGCAAGAGCCGTTTTGCGACATGTCCGTAAGACCTGCTTCCTGCATCTCTTCTTTGGTATATCCTTTCGAGATAAGATAAGCGACAAGCTGTTGTTTTCCTATCGAATAACCAAGACCGAATATACGGGCTGTCTGAGCGGATATTCCTCTTTTGAGCAAATATTCTCTTGCAGGTTTTCCTGCGTCTCCCATAAGGTTTAAGTGAAAATAATTGGCTGTCTCTCTCATCATTTCATAAAGCTTGTCCTTATGTTTTTTGAGAGCAGAATTGCCGTCTCTTTTTGAAAAATCAGGGATTTCGACATGATATTTGTCTGCGAGAATTTTTACGGCACCCATAAAATCGGTATGCTCAATCTCTTGAACAAAAGTGATGACATCGCCACCCACATGGCAACCGAAACAATAATAAGTCTGAGTCTGGGAATGAACACAAAAAGAAGGAGTTTTTTCGTGATGAAAGGGACAGCATGCCCATTTTCTGCTGCCTTTTTCTTCCAGATGCACATAGGAAGAAACCACTTCTGATATGTCGACCTTTGATTTTAATTTTTCAAGCCATTCGGAAAAAACTTCCGCCATTTTTACACACTTTTCCTTTAGTATTATACACTTAATTATACGATAACCAAATAGTTTTTTCCTATACATAATTTTAAATTTTTAATTAAAATTTAACTTCAATCTATATTTTCTCCCCTTATTTTGCACAATTTTAACCTATGATTAAGCAATTTTCCCTCTATGTGTGCGTAATATAAAATTTTATATTGACAAAATCGTTCAAATTTTATAAAATATAATTATGGAAAATATCAGACAACATATATGTGAAATAGAAAAACTTACTCTCGGAAAATATGCCACTTTGTCACAAAACACAAAAGGCAGATTAAAGCCTTGTGAGCCTTGCGATTTGAGAAGCGAATTTCAAAGAGACCGAGACAGAATTTTGCATTGCAAGTCTTTTAGAAGACTAAAGCACAAGACGCAGGTATTTCTCTCTCCCGAAGGCGATCATTACCGCACCCGACTCACGCATACTCTGGAAGTCTCTCAGATAGGACGCACCATAGCAAGAGCTTTGCGTCTCAACGAAGACTTGGTAGAAGCTATCGCACTCGGGCACGATTTGGGACATACCCCTTTCGGCCATGCTGGAGAAAGAAAACTCAATGAACTAGTCGAGGGAGGATTTGTGCACAGCCTACAAAGTCTCAGAGTCGTGGATTTGCTTGAAAACAACAGCAAAGGGCTCAATCTCACATTTGAAGTAAGAGATGGCATTGCAAATCACAAATATCATGACAAACCTGCCACATTAGAAGGAGAAATAGTAAAATATGCCGACAGATTCGCATATATCAACCATGATATAGAAGATGCCATAAGAGGCGGTGTTTTGAGTGAAGATGTACTTCCAAAAGACACGATAGAAGTATTGGGAAATACAAAATCAAGACGAATCAACAATATGATTCGTGATATGGTAGAATACAGCTTTGACAAGCCTTTTATAAAGCAATCTCCCCTTTTCGAGCAAGCGACAGAAAAACTTCATTCTTTTATGTTTGAAGAAGTATATCTCAACCCCAAGGCAAAAAGTCAGGAAGTAAAAGCCGTAAAAATGATAGAATTGATATTTGATTTTTATCTCAAAAATCTCGACAAACTGCCTGATTTTTATAAGTCGCTTTTGAATGACAATGCTCCCGACAGAGTCGTGTGCGATTATATAGCGTCATTTACGGACAGATATTGTATCAAGGTATTTGAAAAGCTCTTTATCCCCAACGAATGGGATATTTGATTTTTAAATCAAATCAAAGCATAAAATTACAATTAAAAACAATTCTAGAGTTTTTTGATAATATATAAATTCAGTTAATATCAAAGACAAAGGCTTGCCATACAGCAAGCCTTTGTCTTTTTCAGAGGTATTACAAATAATGTAATCAATTTGCCCTTAAATATATTATTACCTGATCTTGGAAAGTCAGCGTAACTTTATCTTTTTCATATTTTATATAAATCTCCCAATCCGCATATATGCCTTCCATATATATTCTTGTCTTTCCGTCCACGATTATGGGATAATAATACGATACGCCGCCTTCTATATTATGAGCTTCGATGACATCCTTTTTTATTTGCACTATCGTATTGTCACCGGCAGCCGAGATATATGTGCCATGATATTCCTCAGGTATTTCGTATTTTGTATAAATATTTTCGGGACCGCCAGACCATTTTGCCACGAGCTTTATGTCTCCGACCATCGTTATTCCGTTGCCAACATATATTTCCTGACCGTCGACAATCATATACCAGCCTTCGAATTTATAAAGAGTTTTTTTCAATTCGGGAAGCTGAACATATTGGTCTTTTTCGTATATATACGATGTTTCGATATAATCTATACCGCCGTAGTCGGTTTCCAAATATCCGCCTTGAGGATCGAGTTCGAGCGTATATTTTTCTTTTGAATTGACAAGTCCAGCATTTATCACCGAGCCGTCCGTAAGGATAACTATCATATACCCTTCGTCGTCGATATACATATCCTTTATTCCGACACCTTGTTCGCCTTTGAACAACGATGAAGGCAATGTCTGAGTCGTGCCATCGCTGTATGATATGATAAGGTCGCCGTTTTCGCCTACCGCAATAGATGTAATGCCCTTGTTGAAATCTCCTTCGACTTTACCTGCACTTATTTCTGTTCCGTCAGCAAAAATCAATGTGAGATTGCCCTCTTCGTCCATTTTTACGGTATTGATATAAGAAAATACTTTCAAAAACTCTTCATAAGTACCCGTATATCCGCCTTTCACGGCTATTTCATAAGCCATTTCCGCCGTCCAGACTCTGTTTATCGTTTGTTTGCTTTCTTCATTGTTGTTTTGCTTGCTATTTATAAAAGCCACGGGGAAAGCCACCGCAAAAACCAATACCACGACACACAACGCAACAATCAATGCCACAGCGTATTTTGGCATACCAATATGTCTTTGATAAGATTTTTGCATATCAGATGAATTTTCCGAAGAAGTCTCAGTGTTTTTTATCGCCAATTTGTTCAAATCCTTGTCAGGTTTGTTCGCTTTGGACTGAACATATTCATTCATCAATTTATCAAATTCTTTATCGCTCATACCAAATCACCGTCCTTTGCCTCATCAACGGCTTTATTCAAAGAACTATTATTTTCGCCAAAACCAAGCGTCTGTTTTAATTCCCCTAATGCAGACTGCTTGATTCTTGCTATCTGACTTTTTGATTTATTGAGAAGCTTTGCTATTTCTCTTATCGTCAAATCCTCGAAGTATGTAAGCTGGATTACTGATTTCTGCTCTTCGCTGAGATTGCTCACTGCAATGTCAATGCTGTTTTCCATCACAACATTTTCTATCAATTTGCCATTGTCGGAAGCAAAATTTTCATAATCCACATAATACACCTTCCTGTTTGCCTCTTTTCCTTTTTTGATACAATAATTCAATACCGAATTCTTG
This sequence comes from uncultured Christensenellaceae bacterium, assembly GCA_944381365.1. GTDB lineage: Bacteria > Bacillota > Clostridia > Christensenellales > UBA3700 > RACS-045. The sequence continues at coordinate 379,324 of CALWKW010000001.1, forward strand.
AATGCCTTGCATAAAAAAGCAAAAGCATTGGTATTGTAGTGATATTTTGAAGCAATTTCAAAAATATTTGCCCAAAAATCTTGCACTACATCGTCTGCATCTTGTGTGTTTGACAGATATCTCAATGCGATATGTCTAAAAACTACACCAATCAAAGAATGCAAATCAAACACGCTTTGCATATCATGGTCTGATTTTATAGACATCAAACACTTATTAATTTCTTTTTTCCTGTTATTTTCCATTTTGCAAATCCTTAAGGGTTTTGTTGCTCTGTAAATATAACAAATCAAAGACATTGTTTGTCCCTGTTTTTATCAATGTTTTTTAAATTTTTAAAATAATTTAATCTTCCCAAAGATTTTTGTGCTTTTCGGTTTTCTTTTCGCCGCAATAAGGATTGACATGTACTGTGATATGCTTTACATCGCTGAATGTATTTTCTATATTATCATGCACCCTATTTGCTATTTCGTGTGCTTCTTTGAGACTTTTTTTGTCATCTACCGATATCTCGACATCCACATAAATAAACGCTCCGCTTACTCTGGTCTTGAGCATATCGATATTTTTTACTTCGCTATCTTCGTTTATAGTCTTATAGATAAGACTTACCGTCTTTTCGGGAGCAGAATGGTCTGTCATCTGAGAAAGCACTGCTTTTATTATATCATAAGCTACTTTGAATATCAACAATGCTATAAAAAGCGTAGCAATGCCTTCTAGCATAAATACCCCGTTCATAGCCCCCAATATACCTACAAAACTCGCTATCGAAGAAAAAGCGTCCGAGCGGTGATGCCATGCGTCCGCTTTGAGTGACTGACTTTTTATGAGTTTTGCATAATGGATTGTGTACCAATACATTGCCTCTTTGATTATTATAGAAAAAATCGAAGCAACAAGTGCGATAGAAGAAGGTTTTGTAAACTCTTGATTTTTTACATCATAAATACTTTGAATACCTGCATATCCCAAAGCTATCGCCGTAAAAAACAACATCAACGCGAGCAACAACGATGCGATATTTTCAAACTTTGAGTGTCCGTAATTATGCTCCTTATCTTCGCTCTTTACGGCAATTCTCGCCCCGATAAATACCACGATACTCGACAATACATCGCTTGCCGAATGCACCGCATCCGATATCATTGCCATACTATTGCCGACAATGCCTGCTACTACTTTTGCTATCGACAACAAAAGATTGACAACTATCGTCACGATTACTACTTTGTTGATAATTTTTATTTTTTGCAAATTGTATTTAAAAAGCATAGTACATAAAATACTATGCTCTTTTAGTGATTTATGATATATTTTAAGATTAATTTCTAAATTTATTTTTAGTGTTATAAAAATCAAATCAATGCGTAATTTTCTAGATTTTTCTTTATTTCTCTCATATAAGATTGAATGGGCTTATAATTTTTTGTGAGAGCCACAAGTCCAATCCAACATACCTTTATCATCTTTGCTCTTGACAGCTCGAATGAATAATAAAATCCGTCCAAAACCGTGAGATAATCCTCTTTGAGTTTTTCATTCAGACGCATATCCGAATCAATTATCTCTATCATTTTCGATATACAAGGCATGATGCTTTCTTTTGCATAATCGTCTACGGGTTTTTCTTCTTCCAAATCGAGCACTGTCTCTTTATAATCCAAAATACCTGCAAAAGCTCTTGCATAACCTGCAAGCACCGTAAAACAGAATCTTTGATAACAAGCTTCGTAATCATCGATTTTGTAGTATTTTATCAAAAATCTGTCCATATCGATGTTTCCCCTGTCAAAATCATACAACAATGCCGTAACTACCGCTACGACAGCCATAGGATTTGTGGGAAGATTGATTGTGTCGTCTCCGATAAATTTGAAGTACTCGTCCTTGAATTTTATACTTTGATTGCATTTTGCGATATAGTTGTAAAGACAAGGAGTATTGGCGATAAATCTGAGCATATTTTTTATCGCAGTAGTGGACAGAATATATTTTGATCTTGCGATTTTATCACAATAATCGACCAATATATTGTATGCTTTTTGGGGTGAAAGTTCTGTCATGACATCATCTCCTTCTATATCTGGTGTTATTATACAATATTATATACAAAATATCAAGTTAATACATAGTATTAATAAATCGAATGTTTTAATAACTGTATGTATGTGATTTTACTTGAAAATAACACGAAAATGATATATAATAAAAATAATTCGATAAAAATCGATATATGTCAAAAAGTTTTGGAGTGTCAAATGAAATCAATTACATTACTACTCAATACCACTGAGAGCGTAAAATCTTTTGTCAATATCATATCCAAGTTTGATTATGATATGGATTTGAGATGCGGCAGATATGTCGTTGATGCAAAATCCATACTAGGCATTTTTTCTCTTGATCTCAACCGTCCTGTCGTACTCGAAGTACACACAGATGAATGCGATGATCTTCTAGAGAGCATCAAAAAATACATTTGCGAGTAAAAGCCTGATTATGTTGGATTCTGCGACAGTAAACAAGCTCATACTTTTATACGCCCTTGACAAAATGGAGGTCGCACTTCAGGAGGGTGTCATTTTGGATATGGTGACGGAAAATAATTGGCTTGGTTATATGGATTGCAAAGTAGCACTTTGCGATCTTATAAAAAACAACCTTATCACCAATGTTGCCACAAAAGGCTGCAATCCTAGATACGCCATCACAAGCGATTCAAGAGAAGGTCTGAAGCATTATTATACCAATATTCCCTCTTCATTGAGAGAAAATATCGCAGAAGTAATCAAACAAAACAAATTCAAATACAGAAAAAAACAAGACTATTTTTCTGATTACTACAAAAACAATGACGGCACTTATACCGTAATTCTAAAAATTGAAAGCACCACTACTCCCCTTATGGAGTTAAAGCTCGTAGTTCAGAACAGAAACAACGCAAAGTGGCTTTTCAAAAACTGGAGCGACAAGGCTTCTACAATATACGAATTTATTTTAGAAAATCTTATAGAATAACTTAATTATGGTTATTATTTAAATCAAAAAATTTGAGCAAGGAAAAAATCCTTGCTCTTTATTTATAAAATAATTATTTTATCAATATTTATCAATTTTATTTTATTATTTTATCAGAATTTATTGTATATCATTAAGATAAAAAATAAAAGTATGCACCTTATTTTCGGTGCATACTTATTTTTATGAAACTATGGTCTGCTCCTTATCATGTTCTTTTTTATGTCTTTTTGCACTATCTATTGTCAATACTATTTCTTCATCATGATTGAGCATGTTTTTTTGTTCAAGCTCTTTTTCATTGACGATTTCCATTACCGCAAACATCATTGTCATAAACAACATAAAAGGCAAAGGACAGAAATCTCCGGGGTTTACGCATGCCATAAGCTCAAATCCTATAAATGATATAAGCATTGTATCATTGAAATTGCTGCGATATTTTTTTGCTCGCATTGTGTACATTCTCATGATAAATTGATAGGTATAAGCTATCACACCTACCATTCCCATTGAACCGATAACCTGGAAAGGCGTAGAATGATACCAGTACATACCGCCAAGCTTAGGATCATATCCTACTCCGCCATTATATGCCAGACCTGTGCCGAATATAGGATATTTGCTAAAACACTCTATTGCATGAGCAAAAAGTTTTACTCTTGCCTCGTCTTTGCTGATATTGAGTATAGACTTCAATGTATCAAACATTCCTACAACCAAAGCAATACCGCCTAATACACAACAAACAGTTACAGCAATAGCAATTTTTCTCATTTTGCCTCTGCATACGACAATAAGGTAAATAAGACTTATTCCCATCTCAATAGTACCCATTAAAATTCCGCCACGGGACAGTATGAGCATAAGGAAAATATATTGTACAAACATAAAGACAAACATAAGAATAGGTCTTTTGTTTTTGCGAATATAGTACATAGGGAAAGGCATTGTCCAAAGCATTATTGCAGCAAGATTGTTGCTAAGACCTCTTGCAAATTTGCTGAATTGAAATTGTTCAAGTTCGCTGCCAAAACCGCTTTCTTTGATGATTGATATAAATCCGCCCAAATTTTCAAGATATTGCAAAGCCATCATTATTACGGCAAAAAGACCGATATAAAGCATAAGCTTTACAAAATATTCTTTGAGGTCGTAATCTCTTCTTGCATTGATATAGGATCTGAACAAAACATACAAAAGCAGTTGTCCGAATCCAAGACCTATCACATAATAAAGTCCCGTCAAAGAGAAATATTGTTTTATGTCAATGGAAAATGCTCCGCCGATTGTTATGGCAATAGATACTGCAAGTATTGGCCAAAACATCGAATCGATGACTATCTTTTTTCTATAATAAATAAAGTGGAAAATTAACGCCGCTATGATAGGAATGACAAAAGGAATGACAGGAGCCCAACCGCTAAAGCTGTCATAGAGCCTTAAGATATGCATAATCAAAAGCATAAAAGGCAAAGTAGTGGGCATTATGTCATCGCTGAAAATAAGTACAAATCCTATAATATATGCCAAAAACAATGCTCCGATAATTTCAAAGTGAAAAATATAGCTTATCGTAGCAACAGCAATAACAAATATAGAATAATATGCAGAAAACAAAAAATTTCTTATGTCTTTGACAAATTGTTTTGTTTCTTTTGTATTTTCTTTCAACATAACAGGCTCCCAACCCCTTAATCACCAATCTTCTCTGCGGTCGATTTTTATATCAGTATAAAATTCCTTATATTTTCTTTTGAAAATTTCATTTTCCGTAGCATAACTTTGTGCAGCTTGCAAATCTTCTTCGTCATACATCTCTGCACAATCTTCGTCATACATCTCGGCTTTTTTCATTTTTTCATAGTTTGTCATTTGAGATTCGTCCTTTTCTTTAAATCTTCAAGAGCGTCATATCCCATCTTTTTGAGCAAGAAATTTCTTGTCGCAACTTCTACGATTACAGCAATATTTCTTCCCGGCATCACAGGGATATTTATCTGAGGCAATGCTATACCGAGTATTTCATAAGTATTGTCCATCGAGCCCAATCTGTCATAGTCAGCAAGGTCGCTGATTTTGTCGAGTTTTATGACAAGGTCGATATATTCGCTCTCGAGCACTGCTCCTACACCATACATATTCTTTATGTCGATAATGCCCAAGCCTCTTACTTCCATAAAATACTTTATGTTTTCAGGTGCTTTTCCTATGAGTTCGTTTCTTACTCTTTTTACAAAAACTGCGTCATCGGCAATAATTCTGTGGCCTCTGTTTATAAGTTCGATAGCCGTCTCGCTCTTACCCATTCCGCTGTGTCCCGTGAGCAAAACTCCCACACCGTTTATATCAAGCAATGTACCGTGCACGGTATCAGTATAAGCAAGCAAATTATCGAGATAATTTCCTAGCTCGTGCATTAGCCATGTCGTAGTCATCTGCGACCTCAATATAGGAACATTGTATTGAGTGGCGATATCTATCTCGAGCTGAGAAGGCTTTATGCCTCTTGCATAAATTATACAAGGGATTTTCTGAACAAAAAGTCTTTTGAGAGCTTTTTCTTTTTCCTCATATTGCAATGATGCAAGATAATAGTACTCTGCATTGCCGATTACCTGAATACGGCTGTTGCCGAAATAATTCTCAAAGCCTGCAAGCAAAAGACCAGGTCTGTTGACAAGAACAGATTTAAAAACCACGCTGTCGTCTTCTTTTCCGCACAACAACTCAAGGTCACAATCTTTGCAAAAGTCACCTAGTCTTATTGTTTGAGATACAGCTTCTTCGCTTTGGTCAAAATGTTTGTTCATTTTATTCATTCAGGCAAAACTGATAAATTACTTTTGCCACTCCGTCATTATCGTTTGTATCCGCAATAAAGTCAGCCGATTTTTTTACGCTGGGCATAGCATTTCCCATCGCAACGCCTAGTCCTGCCGTCTCTATCATGGCGATATCGTTTTCGCTGTCGCCTAAAGCTATGGTATCCTTTATATCTATGCCGTGTTTATTGCAAATCCACTTGCATGCTTCGCCTTTGTTTATGCCTTTTGTGATAATCTCAACGATGAAAGTATGCGAACGCATAAACGCAAGCGAAGGAAATTTTTCCATACCTTCTTTTGAAAATTTATCACAACAATCTTCTTTCATGAGCACAAGCACTTTTACGGGCAAATCTTTGCTTTTTGCCACATACTCAGATAAAGGGATTATAGTCTCTTTGTATCCTATATTGCATATACTTACAAAAGTATTGACATATTCATTGAAAAATCTGCAATGACAAATATCGTTGATATATACCAAAGGCACAAAATTATCGCCCATACTCTCCACATATTCGAGAGCTTTTATTGCCATATCTCTTTCAAAGTATTTGCCAAATATCTGCTTCTTTGACTCAATGTCGTATATTCCGCCGCCTTGATAGACAATGACTTCTCCGTCAAGTCCGAGCTCCAAAAGTTTTGGATAAATGGCAGAAAAAAGTCTGCCTGTAGACACCACAAATTTTCCGCCGGCTTTTATATATTTGGTTATTGCATCTTTATTTGTCTGCGAAATCGTATGGTCTTCTCTATAAAGAGTGCCGTCAAAATCGCAAAAAATTGCCTTATATTTCATACATACATATTAATATAATATCTATTAAAAGTAAAGCGTTTTGCCTTAACTGACAATTTTACAGTATGACAAAAGGCTTTTATTTGGTTTCGTCATGGAAATGATGATATATATTTTCCGCACTTCGTCTGTCTATGCCTTTGACTATGCACAAATCTTCGATACTTGCATTTTTAATATTTTCGATGTTTTTAAAGGCGTCAAACAAAGCCTTGACTCTTTTTTGTCCCACGCCTTCGATAGCAAGAAGTTTACTGTGAGTCTGCCTTTTTTGTCTCAATTCTCTATGGAATGTAATGGCAAATCTATGTGCCTCGTCTCTTATGCGTTGCAATACCTTCAAAGCATAGCTGTTGCGAGGCAAAATGACGGGGTTGGAGTTGTAAGGCAAAAAGACCTCTTCTTCTCTTTTTGCAAGACCAATAATATCTATATCCTTTATACCCTTGCTCTCCAATATCTCCACCACGCTGCTGAGCTGACCTTTTCCGCCGTCTATGACAAGCAAGTCGGGACGAGTGGAAAAACTTTCGTCCTGACTTTTTTCAAGCTCGTCAAATCTTCTTGTTAAGGCTTCCTGAAGGCCTGCAAAGTCATCGTTGCCGAGAGCATATTTCATTTTAAATTTGCGATAATGAGCTCTATGAGGCGAGCCGTTGACAAATACTACCATAGAAGCGACTTTGTCCGTGCCTTGGATGTGAGATATATCATAACATTCCATTCTTGACGGCAGCTTTGACAAATGCAAGTATTCTTGCAACTGTATTATCGCACCAGTAGTCATATTATCTTCTCTTTCCTTGACAGAAAGAGATTTCTCAAGATAATCGGTAGCATTTCCCATAGCCATATCGGCAAGCTGTCTTCTCACTCCCTGATGAGGCGTAATAACATTTACTTTGCTTCCCTTTTTGAATGATAGATATTCGCTCAAAAGCTCGCTGTCATCGACAGGAGATGCTGTGATTATTTCGCTTGCGATATAGTTTACTTTGTCATAATATGCCGTAATAAAGTTTTCGAGAATTACTCCGTCTTCGGGGGCAAGGTCGCTTACCACCTGCTTGTCGCCGCCTACGAGTTTTCCTCCTCTTACAAACAATATCGCAATGACCGTATTAAGTCCGTTGCTTGCAATGGCAAAAATATCTAGGTCAAAGTCTTTTGGCAATGCCGTCACCTGTCTTCTTACGAGTTTGTCAAGAATTTCCAGCTTTTTGCGATAATATATAGCCAGCTCGAAGTCTTCGTTTTCTGCCGCATTCTTCATTTTTTCATTGAGAATACTGCTTACTTTTTTATCGTTGCCTGACAAAAAAGATATTACTTCTTCTATCTGCTTTGCATACTCTTCTTTAGTACACAATCCTATGCACGGAGCAAGACATCTTTTTATATGATAGTTGAGACAAGGTCTGTGATTTTTGGGAAGTTTTGAAAAATCGTGATTGCAGGATCTGAGACAAAAAGCACTTTCTACCAACTCTGTGATATCTTTGCTGGTAATGCCCTGCATATACGGTCCAAAGTATTTTGCCCCGTCATTTTTAAGTTTTCTTACTACCTCGACTTTAGGAAAATCCTGTTTTGTATTAATGCGGATAAAAGGATAAGACTTATCGTCTTTAAGCAAAATATTATAAGGAGGCATGTGCTTTTTTATAAGATTGTTTTCAAGCACGAGTGCCTCGATTTCGTTTCGAGTTATGATATACTCAAAATCGGCAATTTTTTCCACCAACTTTATGGTCTTTTCTGTCTTGTTTGCAGAATTGGCAAAGTATTGGCTCACTCTTTTTTTCAAGCTTCTCGCTTTGCCCACATAAAGTATCTGACCGCTTGCCGATTTCATTATATAGACACCGCTCTCGAGCGGCAAGTCTTTTAGTTTTTGTTTGATTTTATCCATGATTTTATTATACCACAATAAGGCATTTATCGCAACATAAAAGATTATGCCAAAGTCAAAGACAATGATTGTATCATTGCTTATAAATTATGCGACAAAATACCCGATAGTATAATCGCTTCAAATCAGACTGCGTTTTCCACTCCGAGCGTGAGAGTTTTTTCCACGCATTCGTTGACAATGCGGTAAAACACTATCTTGCCGTATCTTCTGCATCCTACAATGCCGTTGTCTCTCAAAAGTTTCAACTGATGAGATATTGTGGTCTGATTGAGATTGAGGATATAACTCAAATCGCCCACGCACAATTCCATGCTGCACAATGCACACAAGATTTTTAATCTTGTTCTGTCAGCGAAAATATAAAAATAGTCTGCTGTACTAGCCAAAATTCCATTTGGCGGAACACAACCTCTTACAAAACTTTCCTGCTGTTCATTAACTGTCAAACAAATCATAAAAAACTCCTTTGATTTAGTATAAACTTGTAACATTTGAAGATTTTAAGACATATTGTAGATTGATAAGGCTTTTTGACAATAAGGAGGATTTTATATGATAAATAATTGTTCAAGTCTTTTACTTTTGGTAGCACTTTTGAGTTATAACAACAATTGTTGTGTCCCTCAAACAAACTGCGGTTGCAACAACTGCAACTATTCAAACGGCACCAGCCAGACAAATAACTGCACAACTCTTGGCATGGATGCAGGTATGCTGTGTCTTCTTTTGGCATTTTTGACTTGCGGATGCAACTTAAACAACTCTTCTTGCTAAAATGTCTTGCCATTTTACATAACTTCTTTTCTTTTCATAAAAATAAGGGCCTCCCTGACGGGAAGCCCTTATTGCTTGATTTCATTTATTTATTTCAGATTATCCTCTGCTTTTCTTGACTTGAGGATACTGTGCCGCAGTAAGGCTGTCTTCAAAATCTTTCAAAAGTTTTAATTGCTTTGCATTGAGTCCCTTAGGAGTTTCCACTTTGACGATAACATACAGATCGCCATAGCTTTCCTTTTGCAAGACTTTCATGCCATAGCCTTTGAGTCTTATCTTTGTACCCGATTGAGTACTTTCGGGAATTTTGCATTTTGCTTCGCCACGCATCGTATTGATAGTGATGGTATTGCCGCAAGCCGCATCATAATATCCTATCGGCAAATCCATATACAAATCATTGCCTACTCTTCTGAATTTATCGCTGGCAATAACTCCGATGGCTATCACGAGATTACCTTTTCCGCCGCCGTTTCTACCGCAGTTGCCTTCATTTCTGATAGTCATCGTAACGCCGTTGTCCACACCGGCAGGGATATTGATTTTTATGCTGGCTTCTTTGCGGATATATCCGTTTCCTCGGCAGGTCTGACACTTATCGCCCACAATCTTACCTGTTCCGCCGCAGTTGCTGCAAACAGTCTGAACGACTTGTTGTCCAAACAAAGTCTGCTGTGTTTTGCGTACGCTGCCCGTACCTTTACAATAAGGACACACCTTTATAGAAGACGCATCTTTTGCTCCGCTTCCGCCGCAAGACGAACAAGTTTCGTCTCGATTGAGTTTTACGGTTTTGCTTGCACCGTTGTATGCCTCTTCAAAAGTAAGATTGATTTTTATATGGATATCTTCGCCTTGTCTGGGAGCATTAGGATTCTTTCTGCCAAAACTTCCGCCAAAGAAAGAAGACAATATATCTTCAAATCCGCCAAAGCCGCCGCTTGAGCCGTCAAAACCTCCAAAACCGCTACCACCAAAGCCCTGAGGTCCGTCCTCACTGCCGTATTGGTCATAGTTGGCACGCTTTGTTTTGTCGCTCAATACTTCGTATGCGTGATTGATTTCCTTAAATTTTTCTTCGGCTTGTTTTTTATCGGTTTCGCTCGCCGTAGCAAATCTATCGGGGTGCAACTTGATAGCAAGTTTTCTATAAGCTTTTTTTATTTCCTCATCGCTTGCCGTCTTGGGCACACCCAATATTTCGTATAAATCTTTTGCCATAAATTATGTTCCTTAATTTCGTTATTTGTGCCACTAGCCCCTCTCGGGGCTAATGGCATTAACTTAGAAGGTTATGAGAAAATTCAGATTAATTGTTGTCGATGATAATATCATCAGGGTTTACGCTTGAATCGTCCTTAGGTGCATCGCCATTGTTTTGTTGATTTGCCTGAGCTTCCTGCTGAGCTGCTTGATAAAGCTTTGTGAATATAGGAGCGTTTGCCTTTGTCATCTCTTCGATGATTGCTCTTACTCTCTCAGCATCCTTTGCTTCTGCCAAATCTTTCTTTGCTTTTTCTACTGCTTCTTTCAAAGTGGTCTTGTCTTCTTCAGTGAGTTTGTCTGCACTCTCTTCCAAAGCCTTTTCAGTAGCATAAATCATCTGGTCAGCATCATTCTTTGCGTCTACCATATCTTTACGCTTCTTGTCTTCTTCAGCATACTTTTCTGCTTCCTTTACGGCAGCGTCAATCTGGTCATCAGACAAGTTTGTAGAAGATGTGATGGTCACGGATTGCTTTTTGCCTGTTCCCTTGTCTACCGCTGTGACATTTACGATACCGTTTGCATCGATATCGAATGTGACTTCGATTTGAGGGATACCTCTGGGTGCCGGAGGGATTCCGTCAAGCTGGAATCTTCCGAGTTCTTTATTGTCGTTTGCCATAGGTCTTTCACCTTGCAAAACTCTGATATCAACAGCTGTCTGATTGTTTGCGGCAGTTGAGAATATCTGTGATTTTGAAGTAGGAATAGTAGTATTTCTTTCGATAAGCTTTGTGAATACTCCGCCCATTGTTTCGATACCGAGAGACAAAGGAGTGACATCGAGAAGTACTACATCTTTTACATCGCCGGCAAGTACGCCGCCTTGAATTGCAGCACCCAAAGCTACGCATTCGTCAGGGTTGATGCCCTTGAAAGGCTCTTTTCCTGTGATATTTCTTACTGCGTCAACGACAGCAGGAATTCTTGTCGAACCACCTACCAAAATTACCTTTGAAAGGTCGCTTGCAGAAAGATTTGCATCAGCAAGAGCTTTCTTCAAAGGAATAAGAGTCTTGGATACGAGGTCGCTTGTCAAAGCATCGAATTTTGCCTTGGTAAGTTCCATATCGATATGCTTAGGCACACCGTCAACCATTGTGATATAAGGCAAGTTGATAGAAGTCTTTGTCACGCCGGAAAGCTCGATTTTTGCTTTTTCGGCAGCTTCTTTAATTCTTTGCATAGTAGCAGCGTCTTTGGACAAATCGATGCCTTCTTTAGCCTTGAAGTCAGCTACGATATAATCCATAATCTTCTTATCGAAGTCATCGCCGCCAAGCATATTGTCGCCGCTTGTAGCCAAAACTTCGAATACACCGTCTTCGATTTCGAGTACGGATACATCGAATGTACCGCCGCCAAGGTCATAAATCAAAACTTTTTGACCTTTGTTGTCGCCCTTGTCAAGACCGTAAGCCAAAGCAGCTGCGGTAGGCTCGTTGATAATTCTCAAAACTTCAAGACCGGCGATTTTACCTGCGTCTTTTGTAGCTTGTCTTTGAGAGTCAGTAAAGTATGCAGGCACAGTGATAACGGCTTGCGTAACTTTTTCTCCGATATAAGCTTCAGCATCCTGCTTAAGTTTTGTAAGAATCATAGCACTGATTTCTTGAGGGCTATAAGATTTTCCGTCAATGGTCACTTTATAATCGCTACCCATGTGTCTTTTGATTGAAGATACAGTTCTGCTTGCGTTTGCAACAGCCTGTCTTTTAGCGACTTGACCTACAAGTCTTTCTCCGTCCTTTGCAAAGCCAACTACTGAAGGGGTAGTTCTAGCACCTTCGGGGTTGGGGATAACGGTAGCTTCACCGCCTTCCATAATCGCAACACAGGAGTTTGTTGTTCCCAAATCGATACCTATTATTTTGCTCATATAAATATATCTCCTTTCGTAAATTTCTGAATTATATAATACGCTGAATATCAGCGGATTTTGCTATTCTGCCACAATTACCATAGGGTGTCTTAAAATTTTACCTTCTCTTTGATAACCTTTTTTGACTACCTCTACGATTTTGCCTGAATTTTCGCTGTCTTCTCTTTTCATGACAGCTTCGTGTTTGTTGGGGTCAAATTCTTCTCCCAAACATGCCATTTCTTCTACGCCGTGTTTTTTGAGAATTTCCATAAAGGCATTTTTTACGAGTTCGATACCCTTACGCTGCCCCTCTTCTTTCTGAGCTGCGATTGCCATATCGAGATAGTCCAATACGGGCAAAATCTCTTCGATGACATCGCTTACTCCGTTTGCATACATTGTGCTTGCGGTAGCCGAATTGCGTTTTTTGAAATTGTCAAAATCGGCTTGAAGTCTGATGTATTTGTCATACAAAGCATTATATTTTTCGTCTTCTTGAGGCTTTTCCTCTTGTTCGGGAGCCTCTTGAGGCTTGAATTCCAATACTTTTTCTTCGTCTTGTTTTTTGTTTGCCATTATTTCCTCCTGACCTTAGTCATCAAGATTGTCTATTAATTTTCCTAGTTGTTTAAGAACGCTCAATACTTTTTTATAATCCATTCTTTCGGGACCTATTACGCCAAGCTGTCCTACTTCTTTGCCTTTAATATGGTATTTGGCACTTACCAAAGCCATATTGTCAAGCCCTTCGGCATCTTCTTTGCCTATTTTTATGGAAAACTCTATGTCTGCATCGTCTTGCATAAGCTCTTTGAGTTTTTCTTTTTTACCTACGATTGTCATAAAGTTTTTAACATTATCGATATTTTTTGATTCAGGATAATCGAATATTTTATCCGTACCCTCTACATAAAGCTGACCTTCTCTTGTCTTTTTGTATTCTGTAAGCAAATCGAATACATCTTCAAATATTTGTTTGAATTCTTTGAGTTCGGCATCGAGATCTACCTGAGAAGAAAGTATCTGCGAAAGCGTCTTTCCTGCAAAACTCTTGGCAAGAAGCGAGTTTGCTACTTCGATATAGTTGTCTTCTATTTTGGGCAATTTGATTTCTTTGTCTTTTATAACTCCGCTGTCTGTAATAATCAGCACCAAAGCGTTTCCGTCATACATATCGAGAAGTTTGATATCCTTGATAGTGAGCGTATCGCTGTTGGCAATCATAAGCATTGATGTATAATTTGTAGCATCGCTTACGATTTTTGCTCCGTTTTTGACGATTTCAATCACATTGTCGCATTTTTGAGTAATTTCTTTTTTAAGCTGGTCGAGGTCGATATCTTCATCGCTTATAAAGTTTTCTACATAATATTTATAAGCCTTTGAAGAAGGTACTCTGCCGGCACTTATATGAGGCTGTATGAGATAACCCATTTCTTCAAGATGAGACAATTCGCTTCTTATAGTAGCGGTAGAAACATCAGGAAGGTATTTTGCCTGTATGACACTGGACGAGATAGGCTCCACGCTCGTGATATAACTATCCACCAACGCCTGCAAAACTTTTCTTTTTCTTTCGGTAAGTTTATCGTCCATAGTATCACCTGCTAGCAATCAAGAATTATGTTTGTTAGCACTCACCACTCTCGACTGCTAAATTTATTATACTATATTATATCCAAAAGTCAAGGGCTTTATGTAAACTTTATTTAAATTTTTATTAAAATCCTTATTATTTTAATATTTAAGTACAATTTATTCTTAAACTTATTTTTATCAATATCGATAATAATTATTTTGAATTTAAATATTATCAATTTTGTTTAATCAGATTTTCCGTATAAAAAAAACAAGCGATAATTTATCGCTTGTTTTTATCGCTGTTTTTTATTTTAATGTGCTCTAGATTTATTTTTGCTTACTCTGTCGGCTATCCATGCTCCAAGCAATGCTATCGCAATCACCGCAGGAATTATCAGAACATAGTAGAGAGAGTTTGTGTTGTTTGCAAGCTCTTCTTCTTTTTCGGGAATGTAAGATATATAATCCACATTGATTATGTCATCTTTTCCCGAAGGCATGATTTTTATGCTATGCTCTTTTGTGAGATCGAAGTCTATTGCAAAAAGCAATGTATCAGTGACGGGAGTAGCACTATACAAATCCACTGTCATATAGAGAGAGCCATCCACATATACATCCATTTTTCCATAAGTGCTGTCTTTTACTCCGTAAAAACATACTTGTCTGCATATAGCAGTAAATGACATGATAGAGTTTTTGTCCACGCTTTGGCTTATGCTTCCGTTTATGCTGACATAACCTTGCATATCTTCCCAGCCACCCATGTAAGCAAGCGAAGAGGAAGTGTTTGCCACAATCTGGCTCTTTTCAAAGTGCTGACCTATAAGGAAATCCGTAAAGGCCAATTCAAAAGGCTCGTCTTTATAAATGACAATCTTGATATATCTTTTGCTCACGGGCGAATACATTATCGTATTTTGTCCCGAGCTTATGGTATAATCTTCATTGAGTTTTATCTCGCTGTACTTTTTGCTTTCGTTTTTATTGGCAGCATAGATTTTTATTTTTGCACCGTTCATACCCTCTTTTGCCACAAAAGAAAAATATTCGCTTCTTCGCTTATCGCTGCCCAAATCTATGACAAATTCATATTCGTTTGTTTTTTCATAAGCCACATAATAGCTTGTGCTCAAGCTGTCAAAAGCCTGATGCAAACCGCTTGTCACGACAGCTTCGGGATAGCTCACAAAACTTTTTTCGTCTATGTCATAACTTTGATAAAATTCATCTTTATACGAATAGTTATCGGGATAAATCTGCGGAGGCTCATACTCGACTATATCATTTCTATCAAGTCCTCTAAAAATGAGATAATTGTCATCGATATCATAAATCGTATTATCTTCGCCATTTTTATGTTTTATGCCGAGGACTGCACTACCATCGCCTTTTGTAGAAAGCATATAGATTTTGAATTCATAAATCTTGTCATTGTCGAGATGAATATCGTATGAAAGATAATCCGTATAATCAGCGACAGGCAATGAGTTTGTAAACATCTCAAACATATATTTTTGCACGCCGAATTCTACTTGACAAAGTCCCGTATTTTTAAGATAGATTGTATAATCTCCGCTTTCAGGCACGCTCATACATCCTTCCGTAACGGTCAGAACATAAGTATTATCGTCCTCTTCTTCATATTTTTTTACACCTGCAAAATCTATACTGCCCACATAATTAGGAGTACGGTCTTCGTACTTGTCTATTGCATCTTCCAAGGCAGTAGCCATATTGCTGAAAGTCCAACCTTCATATACCTTATAAGTTGCGGTAGCGATATCGACATTTATTCTTCCGTACAAAGTGGTAGAATATTCGCCGTTTCTCAAAAGAAGTTCATAGCTGTCTTCAAGCTTTGATGTAGAAGGAGAATAATAAAACATGCCATCTGCATTTGACCACGAGTTGCTTTCGCTGTTGATTTTCGCCACCTTCCAGCCGTCCACAAGAGATATGATGCTTGAATTAAAGTCAAACAATGTCTTTTCACCCATAGGCACGGTATAACCTATATCATATACATTCTGACTTCCGCCGATAGTATATTTTGACTGAACGGGAATATAAACCTGTTTTCCCTTCATAGACTCTTTTGTCGCTGAAGAAAGCTCCATGCCGAAAGTATCAAAATAAAAGCTCATATCGAGATTGAGAATCTCGCTCATTATTTTTCCCAAGTCATCGATTGTCATTTCGTTCTCGTTGTTGGTTTCATTGTTAGACTTGGACAAATGGCTGTACTCTATTATGATATCCATAGTTTTGTCCACACCAAAGCTATGCATAATGTTGATAAAGAAAGCACGCATTATATCTCTGTCATAATTCTCGTCATGGGCACTCTCGGGCAAAGAAAGAAGCTCTTTTGTCTTTTCAAGACAAGTATATGAATTGTTGAGCCAAGACTTGCTTTGAGCAAAGTTGTAGCTGGAATTCGTCATCATTACATAATCTATGCTGCAAAGAATGTCCACTATCATATCCAGCCCGAACACTCCGTCAAAACCGCTTGACGAAGAAGCCTTCAAATCGCTTATTTGATACAACAAATCCCAAGCCGAGCCGTATTTAAGACTTTCAAAATCAAAAGTGCTTTCAAAATACGATTTGTCCGCCATAATAGTCTTTGTGACGCTGTCATAATAAGGAGCCGAAGCAAAATTTCCGATAGAAATTCTGACAGCATAGTCGTTTGACACATCATCGAGTTCTGTGACTATATTCATAAAAGTGACGGCAGATTGCCACCACATAAGAGTATTGTAAATATCCTCAATCACGAAATTGCCGTCTTTGTCAAAAAGCATATCGGTAGGCACATAAAATCTTATGTTTTCGCCATCCAATATGGCATATTTTCCATTGCCGTTTTTGATATTGTCGACACTATCTCTGCCCATGCGATAATAAGGCATAACAATACCGCCTTCTATAATCACATCAAACGAGCTTTGGGAAGTCCTCGAAGAAGGCACAAAAATTTCTACTACACCGCCCTTATCGCTGGTTATCTTTTTTTCTGTTGAATCGATAGGGATATATTTTCTTTCAGAGGAGAAAGAATTTATATAAAATCTATAACCTGACTGCGAACTTTCATTCGATACATTTATCGTAAGAGTTTCGCCTGCGGGGAGATATATGCCTGTGATATGATATCCGCCTACTCTCGCATCGACATTTACTCTTACCTTTACTCTTTCTTCTTCTTTATATTCAGTCGCATCGGCAGGAGAAGTATAGCTGTTGAGAAGACTTATACCGTCACCAAAACGGGAAATAATGTCGTTTTCTATCTTTACGGAGTTTTCAGGAGTAGAGCATGCCGCAAAGCAGGTAGCAAGAACTACCACGATAATCACGGACATTATTGTAAGAATAGCTTTTTTTGTCATTTTTTCTCCTGTAAGAGTAAACAATATCATAATTAGTGTACTACAATTAATAAAAAATTACAATAAAAATTTATTATAATTTATAAAGCTGAAAATCTTGATTATTCTTTATGCCAAAATAATAAGAAGTATTTTAAATGCTAAATCAAAATTCTTTCCAAAATTAAAAATTCTTTTTAAATTATCTGCGTTTTTATAATAAAATAAAAAATCACCCGCCGTACGAGTGATTTAAAAATATATAACGATAAAACCAAATTTTTGCATAAAAAAGCCCGATTTCTCGGGCTTTTGATTGTCGATATAATCAATAATCGAGTTCGAGACAGCCAAGATTTCCTGCTCTTCTCTTGTACAATACATTCACCTTTCCTGTCTTGCTGTTGAGATATACATAGAAGTCGTGGTCTGTAAGCTCCATATCAGCGACAGCCTCTTCTGTATCGATTTTCTTCAATGCCATGCTCTTTGTACGGATAATCTCCATTTTGGGCTGTTCTGCTTGAGGATACATAGAAGCTTCGTCAAATGCACTCTTCTTGAGTTTTCCGAGTTTTGTGCGGTATTTTCTTATCTGTCCCTCTATCTTAGGCAAAGCTATATCGATGTTGTTGTACATATTATCAGAAGATACTTCACTTCTTACCATATTATTTCCGAAGAAGATGGTAATTTCCATTACATATCTTTCTTTACCGGTTTCTTTCAAAAAAATCTTTGCGACAGCATCGTCTTCGAAATATCTTGAAAACTTTTCCATTTTCTTGTTGATAATTTCTTCAAGTCTGTCAGTGAGTTTATAATTTCTTGCAATTATTTCAATTTTCATATAATTGCCCTCCTTATATATTTTTGGGAAAAACTTCCCTTTTGTTCGCAAACATCTTTGCTTAGCTATATTATACCATATTGCAAAATCAAAAAAAAGGGGGTTTTGTAAAATTTGTTGCAAAATTAACTATATTTTTTATAACAAAACAAAAACACGCATATTTGCGATATTTCTTGTCATTGATTTATAAAATATCAAAATTTTAAGATAGCTTAAAAGCTCTTTTTTAAATATTTTGATCGATACATATTTTTAAAAAATCAAAATATAAAATTTAAAAAGCGGTCGGAAAATCCGACCGCTTTTTATTAAGAATTACTTTTCTTGTTTTTTGCCGTTATCATTGTCTTTTTTATCATTTTCAGGCTGATTGATAATGACATTTTCTTCTTTGACTTCTTTTACTTCGCTGTCTTTATTATTGTCTGATTTTTGCTCTTTTTCTGAGCTTTTATCAGTTTTAGGCAAATCGCTTTTTTTCTCAAAAGTCAAAACTTTGTCTTTTGCATCTACCACAATGTCGTCTCCAATAGCAAACTCGCCTTTAAGAATTTTTTCACTGAGCTCGTCTTCGACCATTCTCTGCAAAGCTCTTCTCAAAGGTCTTGCACCGTATTCTTTATTGGCACCTTTTTCGACAATGAGTTTCTTAGCTTCATCTGTAATATCGATAATGATATTCTTTTCTTTAAGACGCTTTTTCAAAGAATCTGTCATGATTGTGATAATCTTTGACATATCCTTATCTTCAAGTGCTCTGAAGATTATGATATCATCGATACGGTTGATAAATTCAGGTTTCATTGTTCTCTTCAAAGCTTCCATCTGAACTTCTCTCATACGCTCATAGTTGTCTGTTTCTGCCTGAGTACCGAAGCCCAACGAAGGCATAGCCTTTATCTCGTTTGCACCGATATTGGAAGTCATGATAATGATTGTATTTTTGAAGTCTACCTTTCTGCCGTGAGAGTCTGTCAATACACCATCATCGAGAATCTGCAAAAGTATGTTGAATACCTCAGGGTGAGCTTTTTCGATTTCATCGAAAAGTACTACCGAATAAGGTTTTCTTCTTACCTTTTCCGTCAGCTGTCCGCCTTCGTCAAAACCTACATATCCGGGGGCACTGCCTATGAGTTTGGATACGCTTACCTTATCCATATATTCACTCATATCTACTCTTATCATAAGGTTTTCATCGCCAAACATTGCTTCGGCAAGAGCCTTTGACAACTCAGTTTTACCTACACCCGTAGGTCCCAAGAATATAAACGAACCAATAGGTCTTTTAGGGTCTTTGATACCTACTCTCGCTCTTCTTACGGCTCTTGCTACCGCTTCGACAGCTTCGTCCTGACCTACTACTCTCTTCTTGAGAATTTCTTCCATTCCGAGCAACTTTTCACTCTCTGTCTGAGTGATTTTCGTCACAGGAATTTTTGTCCATGAAGATACGATATTAGCGATATCTGTATCATCGATAGACAATTCTTGCTTTGTCTTTTCTTTGGTCCAGCCGCTCTTCATTTCTTTGAGTTGCTTTTTCTTTTTGTCGAGTTCGTCATTGAGTTCTTTTGCTTTGTCAAACTCTCTCATCTTCGAATAGCTGTCGATTGCCTCATCGAGTTTTTTGATATCATCCTCGATTTCTTTTATGTTGGTAGGCATTACCGAACCGCTTATTCTCTTTCTTGACGCAGCTTCATCGATAAGGTCGATTGCCTTATCAGGCAAAAATCTGTCATTGATATATCTGTCGCTCATTACGGCAGCCGCTTCGATAGCCGAATCAAGGATTTTTACACCGTGGTGTTCTTCGTATTTACTTTTAAGACCTTGCAAAATTACGATTGTATCCTTTACTGAAGGGGGATCGATTGCCACTGTCTGGAATCTTCTCTCGAGTGCACTGTCCTTTTCAAAATACTTTCTGTATTCTTCGAGTGTGGTGGCACCTATTGTCTGCAATTCGCCTCTTGCAAGTTGAGGCTTTAAGATATTTGCGGCATCCATGCTTCCGCCGTCAGTACTTCCCGCACCTACGATTGTATGAATCTCATCGATAAAGAGAATTGTATTGCCGTCCTTGTTGAGATATTCAAGTGCTTTTTTCAATCTCTCTTCGAAGTCGCCACGGTATTTTGTACCGGCAAGCAAGCTCGCCATATCGAGACTGAATACTTTTTTGTTTTTGAGTTGTTCGGGCACTTTGCCGTCTACGATAGCCTGAGCAAGACCTTCTACTACCGCACTCTTACCTACACCGGGTTCACCGATAAGAATAGGATTATTTTTCTTTCTTCTTGACAAGATTTCTATGATACGCTCGATTTCCACATCTCTGCCGATTACAGGGTCGAGTTTTCCGTCCTTGGCTTTTTTGGTCAAGTCCTCGCCAAGACCTGACAAAGGATTTTCCTGATCGTATCCGCCTTCTTCATCGCCATTTTGAGAATACTTTGAATAAGAAGAGCTTTCTCCCGACTGAGCCTTTGTCATAAGTGCGTCAATAGCTTCTTCGCCGATTTCTTCAGGATTTACGCCCGCATGTCTCAATCCTCTGCAAGCATAAGAATTTCCGTCAGAAAGACAGCATGCAAGGAGTGCCAAAGAATTGATTTGTTTGAATCCGAAAGTAGAACTGATGTCCCACGCATTGGAGATTGCTCCCGCTACTCTTTCAGAGAAAGAGCAACTTGCATGTACTTCTCCGTCTTGTTCGATAAGAAGATTTACGATACTTTCGTCCACTCCGTGTTTTGCAAGCAACTTACCTGCCTTTGTCTTGGGACTCAAAGCCATTGCACATATAATATGTTCAGTACCGATAAGTCCGCCGCTCTTGGAAGCAAGTCGACCTGCGGTCTCGATAATTTTGTTGCATTCTTCATCCATTCTGTTCATAATACACCTTCCTTTGACACATTAGTGTCATGCTTTTTTTGTCAGACTTTCTCTGACCAGCCTTGATCTATAAATATCTCTGTCGCTTACGGACAATTCTTTGCCCGCATTGAAACAAAGAGTATTTTTTTGCGTTTCCGTCACAAGCTTATTGAGCATTTTTATATCTTGCTTTATAAAGCCGTAGTCCACGCCGAGTTTTACCATTGCTATGTTTCTCATAAATTCCTGAGAAGATATTTTCTTTGCAAAAAGAAGCGTGCCGTAAGCTCTCATGATTTCGTCTTCGAGGTCAATTCCTCTTCTTGACAAAAGAGTGCTTCTGGTCTGCTCTTCCATTTCGCACAATTTTTCTACCACGCTCTTTACGATATTGAGGATTTCCGCTTCGCTTCTGCCTACTGCCGCCTGATTGCTTACTTGATACATAAATCCGTCAGCAGTCGAGCCTTCGCCGTAAACTCCTCTTATCGCAACGCCGTGGTCGTTCATTTTTCTTATGATTGCATCTATCGTATGCGTCATTGTAAGAGCCGGCAAAAACATCATTACAGACGCTCTCATGCCTGCACCCAAGTTTGTAGGACAAGCGGTAAGATGTCCGTATCCTTCTTTGTAGGCAATATCGAGTTTTGCTCTTAAAGCTTTGTCGATATCGAGAAGCTGTTGATATGCTTTGTCAAGCACATATCCTTCGAGAATGCATTGTTCTCTCAAATGGTCTTCTTCGTTTATCATAATGGATATGGTCTTATCTTCGCTTATTACCACACCGCCGAATTCGCTTCTGCAAAGAAGAGGACTTATCAGATGATTTTCGATAAGCACATTTGCTTGCAGATTGTTTAGCTTGGGCATATAGTAAAGATTATTTTTGAATTTAGAATTGCACACAGACTTGACTGTTTCAAACAACTCTTTGAGTTTTGGCTCATTTCCTACGAGCTTTTGAGGGAAAGGAAGTCCGTTGATATTTCTTGCAAATCTGATTCTGCTGGATATGACTATGTTATCTGTCTTAATCATTTTCCTTACCTCCTCCCAATTCTCTTATTTTGCTGTCAATGGCTTTTGCTTTGTCAAAATCTCTCATTTTGATAGCTTCGCCCAAAAGTCTGTTGAGCAAAGGCAAATCGTCTTTTGTCATTTCGCTCAAGCGTTTTTTCTTGCTGGCAGAAGTATTTGATTTTGCTTCGCTTTTTGCAAATTCGCCTTTATACTCCTGACCTCTCAAATCGCTGAAAAATTCTTTTGCTCTATCTGCAAACACATTATAGCATTCGCTGCATCCGAATTTGTATTTTGATATAAGCTCGCTTTCAGTCATACCGCATTTGGGACAAACTCTCTCTTTTATCTGATTGTATCCTATTCTTGCGGGCGAAAAATCCGAGAGATCAAAATCCATATCAAAAAGGTTTGCCATATTGCCGAAAATAGAATTTGCCGTATTGTACAAATTGTATTTTTCTGCACAATCCTTACATACATTTATTGTGTCATTGTCGACTTTTATGAAAATAGTAGCAGGTTTTGTCTTGCAAACCTCACACATTTTATCTGCCATTTTTACCTCCTCATAAGCCCTATCAAAATTTCCTTGAAGATATTTTTCCTCAATTTGCCGACATGTGTCGGGAAGTTCAAAGCTTTGTCGCTTATCGCTGATTTTATAATATTTGCTTCATCTTTGCTGACAATCTCATCTCTTTCGAGTCTGTCCACAAAATTATTTGCCCTGTTGAAAGTAAGGACATCTATATTGTCGAGTTCCTGAATAAGTTCGGGAAGAATCTCCTCTTTGTTGTTGCTGATTCTTACAAGAGTGATACAACCGCCGCCGCCTCTTTTGGATTCGATTATATAGCCTTTGTCAAAATTAAATCTTGTGGCAAGTACATAATTTATCTGACTAGGAGCGACAGAGAAATAGTGAGCCAAGTCGTTTCTCGACAATTTGACAGAATCGTCATCGCTCAATACAGACAATATAAACTGCTCGATTTCATCAGATATATTCGCCATACTTCTATCCTCCTTGTTTTGTATTTATTTTCCTTAGAAGGTAATAAGTTTTGCATTCGTCCGAGAGTTTTTCAATTATCGGTATAATGTTTGACTTTCTTTGACCTTCGACTAAATTATAGCACCAAACTTTTAGTTGTCAATAGCATTTTGACATATTTTTTGTAAATTTTATGTAAAATAGTATGCTAAATATGACATATTTTGGCTATTTTTCAAGTTTTAGAAGCTAAAATACTGATTTTCCCTTCTGCCCTTTTCTCTATAAATAAATCTGCTATTGTCTGACAAATATACTCAAAAAAGTTTGACCTTTATATTTAAAGTTTGACATTTGTATTTAAATTCCTATCTTAATAGCGGATATAATTAATTCTTTTCGATTTTTATTCTGCATGACGAAATTTGCTGTTATCCTTTATGACTTATAATAAATATAGCTGCCTTATTTGTAGATACTTCATTTATTTATTACATATTATGCAAAAATATTATTTTATAGATAAACATTGATTTTATTAAGATAATAGTATATAATAGTTAATATACATATAATATATACATACTACATACTTATTTATCAATATTTACTCTATAAGGAGAATATATGTCAAAAATCAGAAAAGCGGTCATTCCTGCCGCAGGTTTTGGTACAAGATTTTTGCCTGTCACCAAAGCTATTCCCAAAGAAATGCTTCCTATCGTAGATACCCCTACTCTTCAATATGTAGTCGAAGAAGCCGTAAAAAGCGGTATCAACGAAATTCTTATTATACTCGGAAAAAACAAAAAATGTATCGAAGACCACTTCGATATTTCTGTCGAACTTGAACAGCTTCTTTCCCGTACCGGCAAGACAGAATATCTCAAACAAGTGAGAGATATCTCAAATATGGCACATATCTATTATGTCAGACAAAAGGAAATGAACGGCAGCGGTATGGCTGTACTCGAGGCAGAAGCTTTTGTCGGCAACGAGCCTTTTGCCGTACTCTATGGCGATGACATTATCTACAATCCCCAAAAGCCTTGTCTAAAACAGCTTATCGAAGCTTATGACACGACAGGCAAAATCATACTCGGATGTCAGAATGTACCCAAAGAAGAAGCACCCAAATACGGAATTATCGAGCCGGGAAATTCAAAAGGCAATTATACAGAAATCAAAAGACTTGTAGAAAAGCCTTCTATTGACAAACTTCCCTCTACTTTGGCAAGTATAGGACGATACATCCTTACCCCAGACATATTCGATATTCTCAAGACTACTCCCGCTATGCCAAACGGCGAAGTATGTCTTACGGACGCAATACAGACAATAGCCGATTCTACGGGAGCTTATGCTTATACATTTGAAGGAAGAAGATACGATGTAGGCGACAAACTCGGATATATTCAGGCTACAATAGAATATGGTCTCAGAGATGAAAATCTCAAAGAAGGACTCAAAGAATATTTGAAAAATCTCAAATACTAAGTCGCTTCGATATAATTTATAGACAAAAATCAATACCGCAAGAATTTGCGGTATTTTTTTATCAGATTGTCTACATATATATTGCCATTTATATTGCCATTTTGTCTAAAAAGTTTTTGTCTATGAATTCGCAAACATTTGTTTGCTTTTTCATAATATATGTGTTAAAATCAAACTATGAGACGAATACTTCATTGCGATGCCAACAACTTTTATGCTTCCGTAGAGTGCATGCTCGACCCAGCTCTAAAGGACAAATTTGTCGCCGTATCGGGAAATCCCGACAAGCGACACGGCATTATTCTTGCCAAAAATCAGAAGGCAAAAGAATGCGGAGTCAAGACGGGCGAAACTATATGGGAAGCAAAAAAGAAATGTCCCAATCTCGTGCTTGTTCCGCCCCAATTTGACGAATATGTCAAGATATCCGACAAAATCTTTGATATCTATTGCCGATACACCGACAGAGTCGAACCTTTCGGCATTGACGAATGCTGGCTTGATGTGAGCGGCTCTATGCGACTTTTTGAGAGTGCCGAAAGCATAGCCGAAGAATTGAGAGAGAGAATAAAAAAAGAAATAGGCATCACCATATCCGTAGGAGTATCTTTCAACAAAATCTTTGCAAAGCTTGGCTCTGACATGAAAAAGCCCGATGCCGTGACAATTATCGATGAAAACAATTATAAAGAAAAAGTATGGCCATTGGATGTAAGCGACTTGCTTATGATAGGAAGACATACCACGCAAAAATTAAAAGATATAGGCATAAATACAATAGGCGATTTGGCTTGTACCAATCCCGATATACTCATATCAAAATTCGGTATAAACGGACAAAAGATGTATGAAAATGCCAATGGCATAAATGACGAACCCGTAAGATTGTATTATGAAAGTCATATCCCCAAAAGTATCGGAAACTCCACTACTCTCCCAAAAGATGTGACAAAACGAGAAGAAGCCAAAGCCGTAATAATGGCACTTTGCGAAATGGTGGCTATAAGACTTAGAAGACACAATTTTGTAGCCGGAGGATTGCACCTCGGGATAAAATACAAAGACTTAAGTTATTACGGCAAACAAATAAAACTTCCTATGTCACTCAATTCGGCAAGCAAACTTTGCGATTATGCAATGAGCATATTTGACGATACAAAAATTCTCATGCCAATCCGAGCCTTTTCTGTATCCACTTTCGACTTGAAAGACGGCGAAGAAAGCGTGCAGCTGTCGTTGTTTGAAGATATAGAAAAGACAGAAAAGCTGAGAAGACTTGACAAATCTCTTGACGACATTCGCAAAAAATACGGCTATGGAATACTAAAGTCCGCATCGGTGCTAGAGTTCCCTCATATCACAAACGATTTGGAAGACAGCGATTTCAAACCTTTTAAAAAATAGCAACTTGATGTTTAAATGCCTTGTTGCGAATATATGTTATTATTTTTTAACCAACTTATAATACTTATAAACAATAAAAGGAATCCGTCTTTTATTCGGATTCCTTTATCGTCAATTATGAGCCAAGGCTAGATCTTCGTCTGTGAACATTCCGTAAAACTGTTCTCTGAATTCATTTACAGCTTGTTTGGATGTTTTGTAATAACTTCCTCTAATCTCAACGATATACTCGTCTTTATCCCCTTCTATAAAAGTTATATTTATATAATTCAACGATTCTCCTTCTTCTGTCTTAAAAATGCAAATTATCGTAGAAGGACCGCCCGTCGTAAAAGGTTTTTTATAATAATTGCATGTCTTAAAAGAATTCTTACTGAAAGCATCTAACAACTCCGCACACTTTGTCAATCTTTCATCACCCTCTTTAATCCTCCATACATTTTCGCCGTAAGGATTGCCTCCGTCATTTACAATAGAATTGATCTTACCTACTTCTATTACATTATCAACAGAAAAATCATATTGAGATAAAGGCTCGGCGGGCTTTGAACAGCCAGCAAAAGAGATTGACATTACCGTTATGCAAATTATAGCAAGAATAAAGATCAAAATTCTTTTTTTGTCGTTTTTCATTATTGCATATCCTTTGTTTGAATTTATCTTATATTCAAACCATAGTTATTCTTCAGTTCTATTATATTATCAGATATAACTATTGTCAATACCATCTTTTATTTAAGCTATTTTTTATATTATTCATATTAGTATAGACAGCAAAATACCTGCCCTTTCGGACAGGTATTTTTATTGACTTAGATATTTATTAGTTTTCTTCAAGATATCTTGTCTCAGCAGGAGCGGGCTTAATTCTGGGATTGAGAATATTTGCCTGAGCTGCTGCAAGTCTTGCGATAGGCACTCTGAAAGGAGAACATGATACATAGTCGAGTCCTGCGTTGTGGCAGAATTCGATAGTAGAAGGATCTCCGCCTTGTTCGCCGCAGATACCGAGTTTGATATCAGGTCTTGTCTCTCTTCCGCCTGCGATAGCAATCTTCATGAGCTTGCCTACGCCTACTTGGTCAAGTCTTGCGAAAGGATCGGACTCAAATATCTTCTTCATATAATATTCATCAAGGAACTTGCCTGCGTCATCACGAGAGAAACCGAATGTCATCTGTGTCAAATCGTTTGTACCGAATGAGAAGAATTCTGCTTCTTTTGCGATTTCGTCAGCTGTCAATGCTGCTCTGGGGATTTCAATCATAGTACCGATATGATATTCGAGAGTTGTGTTGTTTTCTTTGAGAATTCTTTCTGCTGTCTCAACTACGACACTCTTTACATACTTCAATTCTTTTACTTCGCCTACCAAAGGAATCATGATTTCAGGCACTACATTATATCCCTTCTTTCTTACTGCCAAAGCTGCTTCGATGACAGCCTGTGTCTGCATTTCAGCAATTTCGGGATAAGTGACTGCAAGACGGCAACCTCTGTGTCCCATCATAGGATTGAATTCATGCAAACCTTCTACGGTAGCTTTGAGTTCTTCAAAAGTCAAGCCCATTGTCTTAGCGAGTTCTTTGATTTCTTCGTCCTTGTGAGGTACAAACTCATGGAGAGGGGGATCGAGGAAACGAATTGTAACAGGTCTGTCGCCCATAGCTTCATACAAGCCGATGAAGTCTTCTCTCTGCATAGGCAAAATCTTTGCCAAAGCTCTCTTTCTTTCTTCAACTGTCTTGGAAACAATCATTTCTCTTACGGCAGGGATTCTGTCCTCAGCAAAGAACATGTGCTCTGTACGGCAAAGACCGATACCTTCAGCTCCAAACTTAACTGCTGTTGCAGCATCGTTGGGAGTATCAGCGTTTGTTCTTACTTTCAAAGCACGATACTTGTCAGCCCATTCCATAATCTTTGCGAAATCGCCGCTTACGCTTGCGTTTTCAGTAGCGATTTGTTCGCCATATACATTACCTGTGGAACCGTCAAGGGACAAATAGCTTTGATCTGTATATTCCTTTCCGTCAATATAGATTACTCTCTTTTCTTCGTCAATTCTTACCGAACCGCAACCAGCTACACAGCAAGCACCCATACCACGAGCTACTACTGCTGCGTGAGAAGTCATACCGCCTCTTACTGTCAATACGCCTTCAGCTGCGTACATACCTTCGATATCTTCAGGAGAAGTCTCAAGTCTTACGAGTACGACCTTTTCGCCGTTCTTAACTCTCTCAACAGCTTCTTCAGCAGTGAAAGAAATCTTACCGCAAGCGGCACCGGGAGATGCGGGCAAGCCCTTTGCGATAGCCTTTGCTTTCTTCAAAGCCTTGGGCTCGAACTGAGGGTGCAACAAAGCATCGAGTTGTTTAGGTTCTATCTTGAGCAAAGCTTCCTGCTCTGTTATCATGCCTTCGTCTACCAAATCGCAAGCAATCTTGATAGCAGCACGAGCTGTACGCTTACCGTTTCTTGTCTGCAACATATAAAGTCTGCCTTCTTCGATTGTAAACTCCATATCCTGCATATCTTTGTTTGCCTTTTCGAGTCTGTCAGCGATTTCTACGAATTGGTCATAAACAGCCTTGTTTGTCTTTGCGAGCTGGTCGATAGTCTGAGGTGTACGGATACCTGCTACTACGTCTTCGCCCTGAGCATTCATAAGATATTCGCCATACAATTTCTTTTCGCCTGTCGAAGGGTCTCTTGTGAAGGCAACACCTGTACCGGAAGTATCGCCCATATTACCGAATACCATTGACTGAACATTTACGGCAGTACCCCAGCTTCCGGGAATATCGTTCATACGGCGATATACGATAGCACGAGGGTTGTTCCAGCTTCTGAAAACAGCCTTAACTGCTTCGATGAGCTGAACCTTGGGGTCCTGAGGGAACTCGCTGCCTTGGTCCTTGAAATAAACTTCCTTGAACAATTTGATAAGTTCTTGCAAATCTTCAGCAGTCAATTCTGTATCGGATTTGATACCTTTTTCTTCTTTTACTTTATCGATGATTTTCTCGAATTCGCTCTTGGGAGTACCCATAACTACGTCTGAGAACATCTGAATAAATCTACGATAGCAGTCATAAGCGAATCTGGGATTTCCTGTCTTCTTAGCAAGACCTTTTACAGAAACATCGTTAAGACCGAGGTTGAGGATAGTATCCATCATACCGGGCATTGAAGCTCTGGCACCCGAACGAACTGATACGAGGAAGGGATTTTGCTCATCGCCAAACTTCTTGCCGGCATCAGCCTCTACTTTAGCCAAAGCATCGAAGATTTCTGCCACGATTTCGTCAGCGATTTTTTCGCCGTCATCGTAATACTTGGTGCAAGCTTCTGTGGTGATAGTGAAGCCTTGAGGTACAGGCATACCCCAAGAGGTCATTTTAGCAAGGTTGGCACCCTTACCGCCAAACAAATCTTTTCTGTCGCCATCGGCTTCTTTGAAAAGATATACATATTTTGTCATACAAATCCTCCTTTTTGACAAATCAAATTTACTGATAATAAATGAATAAAAATCAAATTTTCTATGTGGATATTTTACAATAAATATTTATAAAAGACAACTATATTAACATACAAATCAATAAATATTTAAATTTTTTAGCAAACACATAAACAAAAAAAGGACTTTTGAAGAATACCTTCTTAAAGTCCATAATGGCAGATTATTTTTTTAAGACAAAATTTTCTCATGCAATAATCAAATATTAAAAACCTCAAAAATTTTTTCTGCAATTTTTTAATTTATCTCTGCACCGAGATTATCCATCTTGATAAGCTCTAAAAGAGAATTGATTTTTGTCTGGTGCGTATTGAGAAAATAATTGTAATAATCCTTAAAAGTAATCGCCTTTACTTCATATCCCAAAGCCTCAGTCATCTTTTTGAGATATTCAAAAAGACATACTTTAGGATATTGAGTCTTATAGCACAATTCGTTGAGACACTCCAGCATCGCCACAAAAAGTCTGTGATTGTACTCTCCTTCCAAAGTCATTTTGTCCACGACTTCTAGCACGACCGATGCACAAAAATATTTGACGGGCTCGACTGCCAGATTAAAAAAGCTGTCTATACAATCGCATCCCGTAAGCACATATTTATTCTTTTTTGCAAGATAGTATTTGCCAAAGCAAAGCGGAGTTGTCGCATACTTCAACTTAGATTTTGCACTTTTGCATCCTTTTGCACTCACCCCCACCTTTCCGTGTTCGGCAAGATAAAGCGTAAGTATTTTGTCGTTTTCCTTGAAGTCCACGCTTCTTAGGCAAATGCCTTCTTCCACAAGGAGTTCCACACTCTCTCCTTTTATCTTCTGTGCTTTTTGTCCTCTAAGTCATGCCACATAAGATAATAATTGATATTTCCCGTTTTGTTAAAAAGTTGCCACAAAGTCTGCCTTATATCCATAATTCCCTCCATAAAGAGTATGTACATTCAGGACAAAGGTCAAACAATTTTAATCTTTCAAATCTTTTATATTATATCCCAACTGATTGAGCAAAAAGTCGCTTTCTCTCCAATCTTCTTTTACTCTGACATAGAGATTGAGAAAAACCTTGGAATCCACAAGCTCTTCGATATCCTGTCTTGATTGTGTGGATATCTTCTTTATCATGGCACCGCCCTTGCCGATGACCATGGCTTTATGAGATTGTTTTTCGCATACGATATCCGCATCGATATCCAATATACCGTTGTCTCTGTATTCAAACTTATTGACAGCCACGCCTATGCCGTAAGGTATTTCCTTATCGAGATTTCTCAAAGCTTTTTCTCTTATAATTTCGCTCACCATAAATCTCACAGATTTATCGGTGTACATATCCTCGTCAAAATATCTTTCGCCTTCGGGAAGCAACTGCAAAAATCTTTCCACAAGCATATCGATATTTTTTCCCGTCAAGGCACTCACAGGGATAATGCTATCCACTCCCTTTATGTCTTTGAGCTCGTTTATTCTTTCTACGATAGCTTCTTTTTCCACTTCATCGCACTTATTGAGCACGATTATCAAAGGAGTCTTTTTTTCGGCATACTTAGAAATATATTCGCTGTCAAACTCATCGAGTTTTTTATCCATAGCAGAAACATAGACGACAATTTCTACGCCTTCTTGTCCCTTTTCCACGCTTTTCATCATATATTTTGACAAAGCGTTTTTGGCTTTATGAACTCCAGGAGTATCCACGATAACAATCTGATAATCCTCTCCGTTCATAATTCCCAAAATCTTATTGCGAGTAGTCTGAGGCTTCCAGCTCACGATAGACACTTTTTCGCCTACCAAAGTGTTTGTAAGAGTGGATTTGCCCGCATTGGGCTTGCCTATCAACGATACAAAACCTGCTTTCATAATTCTTTTTCCGTAATATTCTGATCTAATAATTAATTTTATCGGTATATTGTTTATAATATTTTGTGCACTTAATCTCTTGTAATTCCCAATTTATTGAGGATTTTTTCTTCCTCTTCTCTCATGATGGCTTTGTCGTCATCTTCGATGTGGTCAAAGCCCATAAGATGCAACAATCCGTGCAAGACGAGATATGCACTTTCTCTTTCGATAGAATGTCCGTACTCCTTGCTTTGCTCTACTGCCTTGTCATAGCAAAGCATTATTTCTCCGAGCATAAGTTCTCCCGTTGACATATCTATATCATCGGGATAATCTTTTATGTCAAAAGGAAGCTTTACTTCGAGAGCGGGAAAAGACAAAACATCTGTCACTCTATCGACATTTCTATATTCTTTGTTGACTTCTCTTATGGTTTCGCCGTCCGCCACAGTGAGTTCTACATACACATTCTGAGGCAGAGAAAAATCCTTTCTCACTTGCTCAAAAACTTTTTTTATGAGCTCACAATCGAGTCCGCTTTCTATATCGTCAAAAATCTCTATCATCTTTTTTCCTTTGCTTTGTCATAGTCTATTCTCTTGTGCATGGTAAAAGGCACGACTTCGCATATAGTATCTTTTATTTTTGCGAGGTCTTTTATAGTCAATGCACAATCATCAAACTGACCTTCTTTCATCTTTGTACGGATTACGCCGTCCACCACTTGACTAAGCTCTTCATAATCGTCTGTGGGTTTTGCTCTCAAAATAGCTTCGCATATATCGCAAATCATAATGAGTGCACTATATCTCGTGGTAGGTTTGTGAGCATCGTATCTATAAGTGTAGTTGCTCAGTTCTCCTTCGGTAATACCCTGAGCTTTGATATAAAAATACGATATCGTAGAATCTCCGTGATGCTCATAAGCCGCTTTTATTACGGTATCAGGCATACGGTTGTTTTTGAGAATAGTCACGCCGTCCTTGACATGTCCCGTAATCATATTTACGCTTACTTCGGGAATAAGATCGTCATGAGGATTTCGTCCGTCTTTCTGATTTTCCACAAAATATTCGGGATTGTTCATTTTTCCTATATCGTGGAAATAAGCACATGCTCTCGCCATATAAGGGTTTAGGTCGATTGCGTTTGCACAGCTTTCGGCGAGATTTGCCACGCTTGCACTATGATTGTATGTGCCGGGGGCTTTTTCTTTCAATTCTTTGAGCAAAGGCTGAGTGGGCGAACAAACTTCGGCAAGTTTAAAATTCGTCCATACAGAAAACAATGTCTCATACAAAGGCAAGAAAATGAGGAAAATCGCCACAGCAAGCATATTTCCTACGAGTGTGCCAAACATAGCACCGCCTACGCTCGAAGCATTTCCGCCCTGACCGAAAAAGTTGTAAAGTCCTGCCAAAGGAGTCATAAAAAGTCCCAGCAAAATAGTGCCCCAAGTGAGGCGGAGTCTGCTGTATTCTCTGCCTACGAGAATATTCATAAACATACTCGTAATCATAGAAATAATAAGGCTTCCTACTATTGCCGTATCGAATTCGTCAGGCTGAAGCACATAAGTGCTTGTCATAAATACAGCCATCATCGTGCCCATAGTGATGAATGAACATACTATACCCAATTTTTTGTTTGAAAGTACGGTCACCATCATAGTCACCGATGACATAACTATGGCATAAGGCGTAAAAAAGCTGTACAGCACTGAAGAAACAACTACCGATATAAATATAATAGAATAACATATAAGACATCTCTTGTTTACGGAGATATACTCTTCTGCGTGTCTGTCATACTTGACGATATAAATATACAGAGCAATCATGAGAAGATATACTATTACCGTAAGGGGGAGATATACCTTATAATAAGAAAAAATCGCAAAGTCTTTTGCAATGCAAGCGACTGATAAAAGCATCATCAAGAATGTGAGCACCAAGATAGCTGCCAGCCTTCCTGCCGTAGTCAGAATTTGCTGTTTGTCTAATTTCATTTTAAAGTACCTTTTCCTCGTTGTTTTTACTGTCCTCATAAGCCTTGACGATAGCTTGAACAAGGTCATTGCGGACTATATCTTTTGCTTTTAGAAAAATAATTTTGATATCGTTGATATTTTTAAGAATATTGGAAGCATGCAAAAGCCCCGAAGTTTTGTTGTCGGGCAAATCGATCTGTGTGGCATCGCCCGTAACAACAATTCTACTTCCCTCGCCCATTCTTGTCAAGAACATTTTCATTTGTTCCTTAGTGGTATTCTGGGCTTCATCGAGAATAATAAAAGCATTTGAGAGAGTGCGGCCACGCATATATGCAAGAGGGGCGATTTCTATTACGCCTTTTTCGATAAGTTTTGAATAGACTTCAAGCCCAAACATTTCCTGAAGAGCATCATACAAAGGTCTGAGATACGGGTCAACTTTAGCCCCTAAATCCCCTGGCAAAAATCCGAGCTTTTCTCCTGCTTCGACAGCAGGTCTGGTGAGAATTATTTTGTCCACCAATTTATTTTTATACATCGACACCGCCTCTGCGACAGCAAGATATGTCTTGCCCGTACCCGCAGGGCCTATACCGAATACAATGCTGTTGTTTTTTATAGCATCGACATATTTGGCTTGTCCGTAGGTCTTGCATTTTATAGGTTTGCCTTTTGCCGTAACAGCTATAACTTTGAACAAATCTTCAAAGCGGTCTTCGTCATCGTTTTCCACAATCTCTGTGCAGAATCTTATAAAGGCTTTGTTTATCGTATTGGACTTTGACTTTTCAAGCAAGAGATTGATGAGTTTTGCACACTTCTCCACTTTTTCGTCTTCGCCTTCTATAATGACTGCTCCGCCGAAAAGATTGATGTTTACATCAAATCTTTTGCGAAGATAATTGGCATTCTCGTCATGGTTGCCAAACAAAGCTATCGCATCCTGCAAATCTTTGACTTCGATATTGACTTTTATAATAATTACACTCCTTGACAAATAGATTGTTCTACTATATAGTATATATCTATTATGTACAAATTGTCTACCCTTTTACGCAAAGTATAATTTTTGAGAAGTTTTGCTTCTTCTGGAAGGGTTTGCCATACCTGCATTTCATAAAGCGTAATTTGTTCGTCAATCTGGCTTTGAGTGAGCGTAGTCTCCCTTTTTTCTATCTCATAATAAGTTGTAGTCACTGCCTTTACAGGAATCACCGAGCCAAAAACTTTTGTCTCTGTCACACTCTCATAATATTCATAAGAGGGCTTGGATTTTTTGCCTAAAAGTCTGCCAAAAACATACAAATCGGTCGATTTATAGCTCTTTCCTGTACGCACTTCTTCTATCGACTTATCGGATATGGTAGCTCTTTGAGAATATGCACATTCTGCATATACCACACCGTCAGCCTCGACAGGTATTCTTTGGTTTTCTTCTGTATCGGGATAGGTATCTATATATCCTTCTATCAGCACATCGCCTTTTTTTACCACATCGCCCGCTTTGACCAAAGCCGTACCCGAATATACCAAAACTCTTGTGACAATACCGTCACACGAAGCGACAATCCTAGAATACTCAGGCTTTTCTTCATCGGTATGAACTTGTTTTATTTGAATTTTCAGAATACTTCCCTCAAAAAAACAATTCACAAACCCTGCTTCTTCTATTTTATTGCTTATATCTTTTGACAAAGCCTTTGTATCCAAAGACGATTTGAGCATAAAATTTTTAACTGAATACTCGTCCAAAATAGCATTTACCTGAGATTTTACTTCATTGTTTTCGCACTCTATTTGCACTCCAAAACAATATCTGCTGCCCATACCCGATATGACAAGAGCTATTATCGAAGCGACAATCAATGATACATATCTCAAAAAAAACTTTTTTGCAAAAAAACTTCCGCCTCGTCTTTTTATCTCAAAACCAAGCCCCATAGAATTCAAGATACTTTGCACACTTTTAAAGTCTTTGTCTTCTATAAAAAACCTCAGTTTTTCTTTGTGTTGAGAGAGCTTTTTTACTACTATGTTTTTTTCTATAAATTTATTGAGAAGTCGTTGAGAATTTCTGTTTTCGCATTCGACAAGTGTATAAATTTTCATTTATCCGCTCCTTCGATATGCACATCGGTAATTTTGCCTTTTATGATTATTTCTCCTTGTTGACTTGACGCTATGGACAAATCATGACCTGTCAGCTGCACTTGACCTGCCTTTAGTCTCAATACTATCTTTTCTTCTCCGAAAAAAAGAATACCTTTGTGTCCTTCTACCACGGCATAGTCTTTTGCTATGCTTATTTTGTAGACATTTGTGATATTGTCCACTCTTGTTTTCAGTTTTTGTCCAATCTCTTTGTCATAACTCATATACGATTTCTCCTATGCTAGTATATGCACGCATATTGCACGATATGAGATATAAAAAGACTCAAAGCAATTATAAATACTATATATATTTTCTATTTTGGACAATAAAAAAAGCTGCCTTTAAGACAGCTTTTTTGTTTAATAACTTTTTATTTGATTTTCAATATATTATCGATATTTATTTATTAATAAATACAAAATAAATACAATCTGATTTTCGCCGCTAAAACAATTTATCAGCCGAGTTCGCTTATATCCACATATCCTTCGATACCGGGATCATCGGGCGGAACATCGAATCCCGACAAAGTATCTGCGATATTTTCCTGAGGAATAGCTTGTTGTTCTGTCGCTGCGTGAGGAATAATTCTGTTTGCGACAGTAGGCTTGAATCTCATTTTGCTCTTGTCCCACTCATAATACAACTCGCCGATAGAGCCGTTTCTGTGTTTTGCTATCATAAGCGTGATAGGAGTGTTGCCCTCATCCACGGCAAATTCGCCGTCTGTCAAGAATGCTACTATATCGGCGTCCTGCTCGATACTTCCCGACTCTCTCAAGTCGCTCAGCTTTGGCTGTTTATCATCTCTGTTTTCTATGCTACGGGACATCTGCGACAAAATAAGCACAGGCACTTTGAGTTCTTTGGCAAGAAGTTTTATAAAACGGGAAATGTCTCCGACCTGCTCATTCTTGCTCTTTGAAGCCGTAGACGCACTCGGCGATATAAGCTGCAAGTAGTCGATTACTACAAAATCGAGTCTGCCTTTCTGAGCTTTGAGTCTTCTGCACTTTGACATGATTTGCTCGCAAGTAATCATTGCCGAATCATCTATGTACACATTACTGTTTTTGAGGACATCCTGAGCAAGCCATACCTTGTCCAATCCCTCTTTGTTTTCAAGTCCGTTCTGAATATCTCTTGAGTCAATACCTGCCACATTTGACATCATTCTGAATACGAGTTCTACCGCTGACATTTCAAGGTCGAATACGGCAATGACTTCTTTGCTGTCTTTTCTCGAAGCAATGTTTGTGACCATATTCATGGCAAACGATGTTTTACCGCAACCAGGACGAGCGGCAAGTACTATCATCTGACCGGGCATAAATCCGTTTGTAGCTTCATCTAGGTTTTTGAATCCCACTTTGAGACCGCCCTGACTTCCGTTGTCGCTATAAGCTTTTTCTATTCTCTCCATTACCTCTACGGTAGCATTGGAGATATGAGCAAGTTCTGACGAATCGTTGCCTTCGCTTATCTTATAGATAAGAGCCTCTGCCACGGCAAGCACCTTCTCGGCATCATCTTCTCTGTATGCGGTATCGATGATATCTCTGCAATTCATTATTACTTTTCTCAAAGTAGAGTTTTTCTTGAGAATGTTGACATAATAATCGATATTGGCTGTCGAAGGAATACTGTCCAAAAGCTCATCGAGAGTCGTTACACCTCCCACTTCCTGCAATATGCCTTCTCTCTCGAGACTGCTGGCAAGCATGACAAGATCCACAGGCTTATTTTGATTGATAAGCTTTTTTATCTGAGCAAAAATCTTTTTATAGATACTTGTATAAAAATCGTCTTCCTGAATATTGCAGGCAATACGATTTGCCACATCATTATCGCTGATTATGGCACCTAGTACGGCTTGTTCTGCCTCTATCGAGCAGGGATAATCCCTTATTGTCTTTTGTTTTGTTTTCTTGTCCGCCATATTAACTCCTACTTATCTATAATAATATAAAAGACATTTATTCGTCAAGATATTTGATACACACCTCTATCAGTCCAAAGCTTTTAACGATTTAAGTGTTTCGTCAAAGACTTTCATTGCCTGATTATAAGGCTTTTCGGTCGTGAGGTCCACACCTGCAAGTTTGAGAATATCCACAGGCGACATACTACCGCCCGCTTTCAAAAATTCTTTGTATTTGTCCACGGCTTTTTGTCCGTTTGTGAGGATATCTTCGGCAATACAGATTGCACTTATCATACCCGTAGAATATTTGTAGACATAGAAAGCATTATAAAAATGAGGTATTCTAGCCCACTCGTATTGTATAAGTTCATCCATCACTACGCCGTCTGTCTTATAATACTTTTCATTGAGTTTCATATACAGCGAGCTAAGCACCTGAGCATTGAGAGCTTCGCCCTCCTCGGCAAGTTTATGAGCCTGATATTCAAATTCGGCAAACTGCGTCTGTCTGAAAATTGTCGTGCGGTACATATCGAGAAGATATGACAAAAGGTATTTTTTCTCATCCCCTTCTGTGGATTTTAGCAAATGTCTCAAAAGCAAAACTTCATTGACTGTAGATGCCACTTCTGCCACAAAAATTTTGTATTCGGCTTTTGCAAAAGGCTGAGTGCTGTTTGAATAATAACTATGCATTGCATGTCCTAGCTCATGAGCAATGGTAAATACATCATGAGTAGTCTTCTGATAATTCAAAAGCACATAAGGATGTGAGTCATAACAGCCCCAGCTATAAGCTCCGCTTCTCTTTCCCTTGTTTTCGAATACATCTATCCAACCCTCGTTGAAAGCTTTGTCCAAAAGTTTTTGATATTCCTCTCCCAAAGGAAGCAAAGCCTCTTTGACTATCTTTGCAGCCTCTTCGTATTCGACAGCTTTTTCGCTTCCCTCAACGAGCGGAACATGCAAGTCATACATGTGCAATTCTTTGTATCCCAAGGCTTTTCTTCTGTATTGCATATAATCGTGAAGACCTTTGAGTCCGCCGTCAATACATTCCAAAAGCTTTGAATATACGCTCATAGGCACATCTTCGCCGGCTGTGGCTCTGTCAAGACAGCTTTGGTATTTTTTTACCTGAGAATAGAATACATTTTTTTTGACATTGCCTATATAAAGCATAGACACAGTGTTTATCATATCTTTATAGGCATTGAACATACTCTCAAAAGCCTTTTTTCTGTCTTCTCTTTGAGGGGACTGCATATAGAGTCCGTAAAGTCCGTGCGACAAATGCACTTCTTCGCCGTTTGAGTCTTTGAAGGGAGCGAATTTTATATCGAGATTGTCAAACATTCCGAAAGCGTCTTTGAATATTCCGCTGAACAATCCTGTCTTTGCAAGAATAGTCTCCTCTTTTGTAGAAAGAGAATGTTCTTTTTGTTTTGCAATAAGCAAAAGATTATAGGAATAATCTTCAAATTGTTTTTTCTTTGAAAGTTCTATCAAAAACTCCTTGCTGTTTTCTGCAAGTTGGGGATTGATAAATGCCGACATCGTGGACAATTCGACACAAAGATTTTCTATTTTGTCAGAATAAGCGAGATATTTTTCTACCGAGCAATCCTCGTCTTTTCTCATTTTTGTATATACATACAATCTTTCGAGTTTTCTGGAGATATCGTCATCAAACTTAAAACATTCGAGTATGCTTTCTTCCTGAGAAAGTTTTCCATCGAATTTTACTATTTCTCTTCCTTTTTTCTGCACTTCATCATAGAGTTTTTGCCACTCCTTGTCGTCAGAAATCATGTCCTCCAAATGCCATTTATATTTGTCGTCAATATCATTTCTCAATACTACTCTCATCATTGCCTCCAAAATTCGCTACTATTTTTTATTATGATTTTATTATACTACATTAATACAAAAAAGGCACTTATAAAAGCACCTTTTTTTGTTTATTCATCGAATAATATTCACGGGTAATAAATTTTATCAATCGGGAAGCTTCAAATCGCCTTCTTTTATCCAATTGATTTTTCTGAACAAAAGACAGAATGCCCAGCTCAATACTGCGGGAAGCACAAACATAAGAAGTATTATGCCCAATACCATAAGCCATATTTTTCCGCCTTGTGCTCTCGTGGTATTGATTATATCGATTACGCCTACAAGACCGCTTGTGCCCATACCGCCACCGGAAGCTCCGCACATCAACTTAAAAAGACAAGTCGACATAGGTCCGCAAATAGCACTTGCTATGACAGGTGGCAAAAGTATTCTGGGATTTCTCATTACATTGGGGATTTGCAACATCGAAGTGCCTATACCCTGAGATATGAGACCGCCCCATTTGTTTTCTCTGAATGACATTACTGCAAATCCTACCATGTGACAAGCACATCCTACCGTAGCGGCACCGCCTGCGATATACATTGCGGTAATCTGCGTGGCATCAGTCGAAGCAAGCACAGGTGTGGCGATAGCTACCCAAATAGCCGCACTCGAAGTAGGCAATGTGAGAAGCACGCCCATTATCACTGCAATTACGATGCCCATAAAGAATGGCGTAAAGTCAGTAGCTATGGCAATACCTTTTCCAAGCATATTGATAAGCCAGATAAAAGGATATGACACATAAGCTCCTATAATAGACACCACGAGGCATACCACGGGAATAATGATAATATCGAGCTTTGTTTTGCCTGCGACAAGACCGGAAAGTTCGCATGCCATAAGAGCCGTGACATAAGCACCGATAGGATTGCCTGGTTTTGTCACGCCCGCCACACTGACGATACCCGACACTAAGGTATAAGTAGCATTGGCACTCGTACCTGCCGTAATAAACACATCAGCCCATGCACCTACAAAACCTGCTACGATAGTAGCAAGCACTACAAGAGGTGGCATTTTGAGACGATATGCAATACCTGCTCCGATGCCTGCACCCATAAGCATAGATGCGATTCTACCGGCGATAACAAAAAGTCTGCCTATTGCGTTGTTTTCTGTGAAAATGTATTGACCGAGCGTAGTAAAAATAGTGCCGGCAATAAGGGTTACGAAAAGTCCTTGAGACATACCCGTAAAGGCGTCAATGAACCATCTTTTAGAAAGTTTTTTTACGATTTGCCAAAACTTGTTTTGCACTTTAGGTGCGTTTTCGTTGTTGTCATCTTGGCTGTGTGGGTTTATAACTACTTCTTCCACTTGGGCTGTTTTCTGCTCTTCTTCGGCAGTAGAATGGAAATTTTCTTCCATACCAACCTCCCAAATATATGATGTTTCTATTATATTGATAAATAAATTTTATGTCAAACAAATTAAATAAAAAAGACGGCAGTCAAGTCAATTTGTTTCGCCGTCTTTGATTTTTGAATTATTATGTTGTTATTTTTATGATTTTTTGCTTTCTGATACACTTTTATCGTTATAAAGCTCTTTGTCTATATCCGCTTTTTGGACTTTTATTATCTGAGGATTGACATAGATATCTTTTTGCTCGTTTATTTCTTTTCTTTTGCGGATTTTGAATCCTTTTGTCTTGCTGAAAATAAAAAATATAACAAAAAGCACCACCAAGAGTATGCTTGCTATGATATAAAACTTTATATCTCCTATTGAAATATTCTGATAATCCGAGCTTTTGCCCAACAAGAATTCTATCATATTCATCCCTCCAGAGTGTTGAGATATTCTATAAGTTTTTTGGTCGTTTCCTCACTTATGTCATGCTCGATTTTGCATGCGTCTTTTTCTGCAATTTCCTGTTCTACTCCCAATACATCTGTCAAAAGTCTTGTAAGAGCTTTGTGTTTTAATGCCACCGTCTGAGCTTTTTTTCTTCCCTCTTCCGTAATTGTAACATCGCCGTAATCGGGCTTGTTGACATATCCCATATCCTGCAATATGGTCAAAGCTTTGTTTACGCTGGGTTTTGATACTCCCAAATATTTTGCTACATCCACAGATCTCACTCTACCTTTTTGCTGTTCGATAAAAAGCACAGCCTCCAAATAGTCTTCTCCGCTTTTGTAAAGTTTGTCCAT
Source organism: uncultured Christensenellaceae bacterium (assembly GCA_944381365.1). Taxonomy (GTDB): domain Bacteria; phylum Bacillota; class Clostridia; order Christensenellales; family UBA3700; genus RACS-045. Next base: position 420,912 of record CALWKW010000001.1, read on the forward strand.
AATGCCACCTTAATTCATATCCTCTTGATTATTGTCTTTGTCGTCTTTTTCTTTTTTATCTTTATTCTTTTTGAATTTTGAAGAGATTTTATCGTATATGCCTTTTATGCCGTCTGTAAAGTTGTTTCCTGCTTCGTCCACTTTCTCGCCGAAATCATTGAGCTTTCTTTTGATATCCTCTCTGTCTTCCTTTCGCTTTTCTGCTTTTTGTTTTTTATATCTTTGTTTATATTCGTCATCTACCGATATTATCACATTGTTTTCGTCAGGCTCGATAATGTCGCTTGCATCATCGCAGGCACTTTCATTTTCCTTGTTTTTCATATAATCGTTTTCAAATCTTTCTGTATCGTTGGCATTATAGCCATTGTCTTCAGATTGTGTCGTTTCCTCGTTTTGAGCGTTTTCTCTCTCCTCTGCTTCTTTCATTGCCTCGTCTGCTTCTTTATCGGTCAAAGACATTGCCGCCAATGTACGCAAAAATCTGCTCTTTATCTTTGAGAGCTTTTCGCTTATTGTAGTTTTTGAAGTATTCTTTTCATCTTTCATTTCCAAATCCTCTGATTTTTCTTGTGTTGAGTCTTGTATTGAGTTTTGAGATTGCACATTTTCATTTGCATTTATTTTTGCATTGTGCGAATGCGATATGTATCTTCCCATCGTATTTCCCACTTTGCCTACTGCGACTTTTACCGTATTGTATTTGTTTTTGATTTTTGACTTCAAAGCCCATGCGGCAATAGTCAAAGCAATCTGTACAATCACTATGAGAAGTGACATTATAGATACTACAAAAGTAAATTTATCGCCCGTACTTGCTATGTTTGAGGAAGTGAGTTTTGCCGAATTTATCAATACGATGAGCGTAAGAGCTATATTGATAATTTTCAAAAATCTTCTTGCCATCGCAAAGCTTTTTTTGAAGTACTTAAAAGTCTTTTTGCTTTTTGGCGAAAATCTTGCGAAGATTATAAAGAATACTATCGCATAAATTACCAAAAATACCAAAAGCGTAATCGTGTACCAATCAAAAATCGCTCTTGACATTTCTCCCCAATTTGAAGTGTCAAAGACAAGTTTGCACCAATCGATAAAACCGTCTACCCCTTTTGACTCATAATAAGAGATGCTTCTCGAGACGATTCTTATAGTGCAGTTGAGATAATACACCAAAAAGGAAAGCAAAGAAAAGAATTTATAAAATTTGGCAGAAAGTTTTTTATTGTACTCTTCTCGTTGCTCTTTTTTTAATTCCTGAGGAGATTTAGCATTCTCGTTTTGTTGCATATCCATAGCTTTATTATACCATAATTACGGCTTTTGTCCATAGTTTTTTACAAAAGTTATCTTTAGACTAACTTTTTGAATGATACATCAATAATTTTAAAGATTTTCAAAAGTGCATAAACAGCAATGTATATCCTTTCTAAATTTGAAAATACTTTTATTAGACCAACAAAAGGAGGTACAATTATGACAAACGCAAAGTTTAGCACAGGCGAAAAGCCCGGCAAGGGTTGTTATACTTGCACAAACTGTGGTTTTGACCTCAGATTGGGCAGCGATGACAAGATGCCCCCTTGTCCTAATTGCAACAACACAACATTTGTAAAAAACAACTAATTACACAAGGAAGACAGCCCAAAAGGCTGTCTTCTTTGATTTGCTCGATATTTATTTAATCATTTGAGAAAATCCACTATTATAGAATTCATTGTCTCAAGATACTCGTCTTTTATGGACACTTTTTTGTCGTTTATATTCAAATATTTTGCGTCTTTTATCAAAGCAAGACGATATTCGCTTTTAAAATCCGAATTGAATTTTTTATTATATTTTTCTATATCTATGCCCTCTTTCAGTCTCAATGCGAGCATTATATACTCTTCCTTGATTTCTTCTTCATCGAGATTTTCTATATCTTCCATTGGCATTAAGCCTTTGTCAAGTGCCTTATAATAATCTTCGAAATTGTCGGGATTGTGCCATCTCTCATTCATTATCAAAGAATGTGCCGATATGCCCAAACCGAGATAATCTTCTCTTCTCCAATATCTAAGATTGTGAAAGCTGACTTTAGAGTTTTTGGCAAAATTGGATATTTCATATCTTTCAAAGCCTTTTTCTTTAAGAAGTTCGCATGCCGTATCATAAAGCTCTATTATTTCGTCATCGCTCTTTGCTGTGAGTTTTCCTTGATTTATAAGTTCTTCCAGCTTTGTACCTTCTTCTATACTCAACATATAGACAGATATATGGTCGACATTGAGATTTGTGGCTTTTTCTACAAAATCTTCTATATCCTCTTTTGTCTGATTGGGCAATCCCGTCATACAATCCACGCTTACTTCAAAGCCGTATTCTTTTGCCATCTTTATCGCATTTATTGCCGTAATGCTGTCATGAGCTCGTCCAAGCATTCGCAAAATATCGTCATTAAAAGATTGCACTCCTATACTTATGCGATTTACTCCCATTTGTCTGAAAGTTGAGAGCTTTGTTTTATCTATCGTGCAAGGATTTGCCTCGATACTGAATTCTTTAAGGTCAAATACAAATGACGATTTTATAGAATCTGCTATTTTCAAAAGATTATCGCAAGACAAAATAGAAGGAGTACCGCCTCCGAAATATATAGTATCCACTATGTATTTGTCTTTATATTTATCTTTTGCAATAGCAATTTGTTTTTTAAGATAATCGCAATACTTATCCATACAAGCATTGTCAGACACGCTTGACACAAAATCGCAATATATACACCTCGACTTACAAAAAGGAATGTGTATATATAGTCCCAAAGTATTTTTGTTTTCGCTCAATGTTTTTTCTTTTTGCATAATTATGTATCGATTATCTTCAAGCTGAATTTTAATAAAACAAAAGGGACTCTGTCCCTTTTATCTTATAATCATTTAGTTGTCTATCTTTAAAATAGTCATGAATGCTTCGCTTGGCACTTCTACCGAGCCTACCTGACGCATTCTCTTCTTTCCTTCTTTTTGTTTTTCAAGCAACTTCTTTTTTCTCGTGATATCGCCGCCGTAGCACTTTGCAAGCACATCTTTTCTCATAGCTTTTACGGTTTCTCTTGCGATGACTTTGCCGCCTACTGCTGCCTGAATAGGTATTTCAAAAAGCTGTCTAGGGATTACTTCTTTGAGTTTTTCGGCAATTCCTCTGCCTCTTGAATATGCTTTGTCTTTATGAACAATAAGACTTAGTGCATCGCAGATTTCTCCGTTCAAGAGAATATCGAGTTTTACAAGGTCGCTCTTTTTATAGTCTGCAATCTCATAGTCAAGACTTGCGTATCCTCTCGTACGGGATTTAAGGCTGTCAAAGAAATCATAGATAATTTCATTGAGTGGCATAACATAATCTATTCTTACTCTCGTAGGCTCGAGATAAGTAAGATTGATAAATTCGCCTCTCTTGTCCTGACAAAGCTCCATTATAGAGCCGACATATTCGGGCGGCGTATAAATAAAAGCATTTACAACAGGCTCTTCCATGTGGTCTATCTCTCCCGCAGGAGGAAGATTTGAAGGATTGGATACGATATCCACTTCTCCAGAAGTCTTTACCACCTTGTATGATACGCTCGGAGCGGTAGTAACCAAATCGAGGTCAAACTCTCTTTCAAGTCTTTCCTGAATAATCTCCATGTGCAAAAGTCCTAAAAAACCGCACCTGAAACCAAATCCCAAAGCTGTGGACACTTCAGGCTCGTACATCAAAGCCGCATCGTTGAGTTTTAGCTTTTCAAGAGCGTCTTTCAGATCGTTGTACTTTGAGCCGTCCGCAGGATAAATACCTGAAAATACCATTGGAGATGCTTCTTTATATCCTTCCAAAGGTTTTGTAATTCTGTCGTCTGCCATAAGAATCGTATCGCCGACTTTGGTATCGCTCACATTTTTTATGCTTGCACAAAGATATCCTACTTCACCGGCAGAAAGGCTGTCTTTTGCCTGCATTTTAGGCACGAAAATACCCACTTCCGTGACATCGAATTCTTTGCCCGTGACACACATCCTTATTTTGTCGCCTGCTTTTACTTCGCCGTCAAAAACTCTTATAAAGGATATAGCTCCCTTATAGCTGTCATAATACGAGTCAAAAATAAGAGCTTTAAAAGGCTTGTCAAAATCGCCTTTGGGAGGAGGAAGAAGCTCTATTACTTGTTTTAGCACTTCTTCTATTCCTATACACTCTTTTGCAGAAATAAGAGGTGCATTTTCAGCATCTAGTCCTATCACATCTTCAATCTCTTTTTTGACTTCTTCAGGACGAGCCGAAGGAAGGTCTATTTTGTTTATGACAGGAAGAATCTCTAGGTCATTGTCAAGAGCTAGATAGACATTTGTCAAAGTCTGAGCTTCTATGCCTTGCGAAGCATCGACAATAAGTATTGCTCCCTCGCAGGCTTTGAGCGAACGGGAAACTTCATAAGTAAAGTCCACATGTCCGGGGGTATCTATAAGATTGAAAATATATTCCTTGCCCTCAAAATTATAGTGCATCGTAACGGGAGTAAGTTTTATCGTAATACCTCTCTCCCTTTCGATATCCATGCTATCCAGAAGCTGCTCTTTTGCGTCTCTTTTCGCCACCGTCTTTGTGACATCCATAATACAGTCCGCCAAAGTACTTTTGCCGTGGTCAATGTGAGCAACTATACAAAAATTTCTGATATTGTCTTGATTTTTGGGCATAACTATCCTTAAAAACTCTTTTTGTTTTATTATATAAAAAAATATAGATTTTAGCAATTATATTTAGTATAATATTTATAGTACAATATTTATACAACAAAAAAATATAAACGGAGCGATTATGAATATACAACAAGTCAAAGAAAATCTCAAAAAAAGAGGCTTTTTGCCTTATTATTTCGATTCAAGCAAAGAAGCTGTGGAGTTTGTGCTCGAGCTTATCCCCGAGAATGAAAGTGTGGGCATTGGCGGAAGCATGACGGTGACAGGTCTTGAGCTTGACAAAAAGTTGCAGCAAAAAGGAGTGACTGTATATAGTCATTCGCTTGTGTCACCAGAACTTAAAAACAAAGTATATCAACTCGCAAACTCTGCCGATTGGTATCTGTCCTCTACAAACGCACTTACGGAAAGCGGAGATTTCGTCAATATTGACGGCTCGGCAAACAGAATTTCTGCACTTTGTTTCGGTGTCAAAAAAGTCATTTATGTATTGGGCGTCAACAAGATTACACCCGATATCGAGAGTGCAATATCGAGAGTTCGCAATGTTGCCGCACCTCTAAACACAAGAAGACTCAACAAAAATACTCCTTGTGCCACATCGGGCGAATGTTGTTATTGCGACAGCCCCGACTGTATTTGCAACGCCACATTGATATCGCATCATCCTACAAGATATCAGGAAAAAGTATATGTGGTAATAATCAACGAAAATTTAGGCTATTGATTTTTATCCAAATTAAAGATATAATATACACAAATCCAAGATAATAAAACGAGGTTAATATGCAAAGAGACAACGCATGGCTTACAAAAACCGTAGTGGCACACAGAGGCCTTCATGACAACAAGATATATCCTGAAAACAGTCTCGGTGCATTCGAGCAAGCCATAAAGCACGGATACGGAATAGAATTTGATGTATGGCTGACAAATGACGGCGAGCTTATCGTGCATCACGATCCAAGCCTAAAACGCACTTGCAAAAGAAATCAACGCACAAGAGATATAGACAGCTCAAAACTTGACGAATACAAGCTTTTTGGCACAAACTACTCTATTCCCAAATTTGTCGATGTACTCAATCTTGTCAACGGACAGGTCAATCTCGTCATCGAGATAAAGCCTACAAACAAAGTAGATATGACCTGCTCTATGATATGGAATATTCTCAAAGATTACAAGGGAGTATATTGTATAGAATCTTTTGATACAAGAGTGGTAAAATGGTGGGCGACCAATCATCCCGAGATAATTCTGGGACAGCTTTGCGACAGATATCTCTTCCATAAAATTCTTATAAGAGCTACAAAACATTATAAGTTTGTAGATTTTCTTGCCGTGAGCATTGACAATCTGCCCTCTCGCTATTATCAAAAACTATTGAAAAAAAGAAAAGAGCTTATCATATTCACATGGACTGTGCGTAACAAAAAGCATTTTAATCTTGCCATAGAAAATGCCGACAATTTTATCTTCGAGACAAATTTGAAAAATCCCGAATATATCCCCTTGCCTGACAAAAACAATACCTATTGTCATCCAAAGTACAGATAAAATATAAGATTTATTGATAAAAAACATACCCCGATTTTAGTCGGGGTATATTTTTCGTTAATGGTAGTATTTTAATCCAAAATTTTTATAATTTTTTCCTTAAGCATTTTTCTTCCTTTATCCAGAACGCTATGCTTCATTCTTACACCGGCAAGTACAGCAGTCATTACGCCTGCACTAAAACCTACCATAAGAGCCAATTTTTTCATACTATCACCTCCTATGGATAGTATGTGTCTATAAGGTGGGTTATTGCTTTAAGGACAAAACTTTCTTGTGGAAAATTTTGGCTTATTTTTGTTTGCTTTTATAATCGTTTATAGCTTCCTTGATTGCTTCTTCTGCAAGCACGCTGCAATGTATCTTTTGAGGAGGCAAACCTTCGAGTTCTTCCACTACTTGCGAATTGGTGAGTTTAAGAGCTTGGTCTACTGTCATGCCCTTTACCATCTCGGTAGCGGTAGAGCTTGTAGCTATTGCCGCAGCACATCCGAATGTTCTGAACTTTGCGTCCACGATGACATTGTCTTTTATCTTAAGACTTATTTCCATTATATCGCCGCAGGTAGGATTGCCTACTTTTCCCACACCGTCTGCATCTTCTATAAAACCTACATTCTTAGGGTTTGCGAATACTTCTCTTACTTTATCGTTATACATATTTCTCTTCTCCTTTTACTGTTTTGAACAAGGGGGACATTTCTCTCAATCTGTTGACAGTCTCCACAAGCTTTTCTACCGTATATTTTGCTTCTTCCATAGTGTTGGATTTTCCAAAAGAAAATCTTATCGTACCGTGTGCCACTTCGATAGGTACACCGATAGACAAAAGTACATAAGAAGGCTCGAGCGAACCAGACGAACAAGCCGAACCGCTTGATACCGCAATACCTGCCATATCCAAAAGCATAAGTATGGATTCGCCTTCGATGAATTCAAAGCTGAAGTTGGCATTTCCCGACAATCTCTTTGACATATCCTTAGGTCCGTTGAAGTATATATCGCTTATTCTAGATTGTACTTCCTTGACAAAATAATCTCTTACTTGTCTGATATGCTCGTTGTTTTTTTGCATATTCTCCACTGCCATCTCAATCGCTTTTCCCAATCCTACTATTGCAGGAGTGTTGATAGTGGAAGCACGCATATTTCTTTCCTGCTCGCCGCCGTCCATAAATCTGCCTATTCTTAGTCCGTTGCGTTTGTAAAGCACGCCCACGCCTTTTGGTCCATAAAATTTATGTCCGCTCATAGAAAGCATGTCTATATTGTCCTCGACCACATTGATAGGCACATTGCCCACAGCCTGCACCGCATCGGTATGGAATACAACGCCGTGTTTGTGTGCGATTTCTCCGATTTGTCTTATAGGCTGAAGTGTGCCGACTTCGTTGTTTGCCGTCATGATACTTATAAGGATAGTATCTTTTCTGATAGCTTCTTCAAGTTCGTCAAGCGAAATAAAACCTTCATTGTCTACTTTGAGATATGTCACTTCGAAGCCTTGTTTTTCAAGAGCCTTGCAAGTCTTTATTACAGCAGGATGCTCTATACAGGAAGTGATAATGTGTTTGCCCTTGTCCTGATGAGCAAGTGCCATTCCCTTTATTGCCCAGTTGTCGCTTTCTGTACCGCCTGATGTAAAATAAATTTCGTTGGGGTTGCAACCAATAGCTTTGGCTACCTGTTGTCTTGCTCTGTCCACTGCTTTTAGAGCGTCACGACCAAAGAAATGCTGAGAAGAAGCATTGCCATAAATTTCTCCGAAATAAGGCAACATTTCTTTCAATACTTCGCTGTCGGTATAAGTAGTAGCCGAATTATCCAAATATATACTTTTCATAATTACACCTCTTGATTTATAAGGCTGTCAAGACTCATCTCGTCAAGGCAGTTGTTGATAGCCTTATACAATTTATTCCATACATTATAGGTATTGCACATACATTTATTGTCGCAGTTGCCTGCAATACAATCCACAATCACAAGTCCGTCCTCGAGCACTCTCAAGATTTCTCCCACATTGATATCTTTGGGGCTTCTCTCAAGAAAATAACCTCCGTTTGCTCCTCTTGTAGCTTCTACAAGTCCAGCCTTGCGTAAAGCCGAAATAAGTTGTTCGAGATACTTTTCGCTCACTCCTATGCTCTCCGCCATAGTAGGAAGACTTACTACGCCTTTGCCGTAGTTTTCTGCCATATAGCACATAGCCTTAAGTCCGTATCTTGCTTTTGACGATAATTTCATATACAAAAAAACCTACTAATTTACTAGGTATTATTTTACAATATAGTTATTTGCTTGTCAATAAAATTTATACTTAATTTCAAAGAAAAATATGGAAAATTATTTTAAAAAGAAAAATACACAAAATTTATGCTTAAATCAAGAATTTTAAGATAGAATCAAATATCTTCCAATCCGAGAAGATAGTCCGCAGACACTTCAAAAAACTTGCAAATCGCAACAATGTTGTTTGCATCAGGCAAGCTCTTGCCTATTTCCCACAAAGAAATAGTATCCTGAGAGGTGGACAGGATTTTGGCAAGTTGAGTCTGAGAAAGCTTTCTGTCTTTTCTTAATTGTCTTATTTTTTCGCCCAATGTGTTCATAATATATATTTTACGAATTTCTTGCGTAATATTGTTGACTTACGAAAAATTTTCGTATAAAATATAAATAATACTAAAAACGATATTTAAAGTCAAAATAAGTCATTTTTCTACATATAAATTTTAATCTAGATTTTTCATTATATTGTTATTATGACTTCGGATAGGATTTTAAGTACAATTTCAGACAATTTCTATACTTTTAAGGGATATTTTTTTCTAAACACAAAAGGACAGGTATTTGCCTGTCCTTTTGTGTATGTATTATTGCGATATTTTTATCAATTTATCTGATGATATCATTTGCGTAGAGGGGGTACTTTTTGCAAAGTTCTGCTACTTTAGCACTACAACGCTCTACTGCCTGCTCTCTGTTTTCTACAAGGTCTGCTATACAATCAGCGATAACAAGCATATCGTCTTCTTTCATACCTCTTGAAGTAACGGCAGGAGTACCGATTCTTACGCCGGAAGTAACAAAAGGCTTTTGAGTATCAAAAGGAATAGCATTCTTGTTTGCAGTAATATGAGCCATATCGAGAAGAGCTTCGAGTTCTTTACCCGTCATACCCTTGGATGTAAGGTCGATAAGCATAAGGTGATTATCTGTACCGCCGGATACGAGGTTTATACCCTTGTCAAGCAATGCTTTTGCAAGAACCTGAGCATTCTTCACAATCTGTCTTTGATAATTCTTGAAGTCTTCGCTCATAGCTTCTTTCAAAGCCACAGCCTTTGCTGCGATAATGTGCATCAAAGGACCGCCCTGTGTACCGGGGAAAATAGCCTTGTTTATCTTTGTAGCGATTTCTTCATCGTTTGTAAGAATAAGTCCGCCTCTAGGTCCTCTCAAAGTCTTGTGAGTGGTGGTAGTCACTACATGAGCATAAGGCACGGGACTTTGATGACATCCTGCTGCTACAAGACCTGCGATATGAGCCATATCTACCATGAGATAAGCACCTACGCTGTCAGCGATTTCTCTGAATCTCTTGAAGTCCAAAGCTCTGGGATAAGCACTTGCACCTGCAAGAATGAGCTTGGGCTTGCATTCTTTTGCCAAAGCTTCTACCTTGTCATAATCGAGCATGCAAGTATCTTCTTCTACTCCGTAAGGCACGATATTGAAATATTTACCTGAAATATTTACGGGGCTACCATGAGACAAGTGTCCGCCGTGAGCGAGGCTCATACTGAGTACTGTATCTCCGGGTTGAAGCAAAGCAAAGAAAGTAGCAAGGTTTGCGTTTGCACCGCTGTGAGCCTGAACATTTGCAAACTTTGCACCAAAGAGTTCGCATGCTCTTTCGATAGCGAGTCTTTCTACGATATCTACATATTCACAACCGCCGTAGTATCTCTTTGCGGGATAACCTTCTGCGTACTTGTTTGTCAAGTGCGAACCAGCGGCAGCCAAAACTGCGGGGCTTACGATATTTTCACTTGCGATAAGTTCGATATTGCCTTGTTGACGGCTAAGTTCGAGTTCGAGTGCTTTGCAAACTTCGGGGTCTGTATCATTGATAACCTTAAAATCTATCATATTTATCTCCTATTGTGATTTTTAAATCCATATAATTTTATCATATATTGTGTGTTTTTATCAACAACTTTTTTTGTTGTGAAAAAATTCTTGTATTATATACGACTCAGCTTGTCCTCAAAATAGCAAAAAGCATCTGCACTTTGTCAAAAATTATGCTTTCAGCAATTTTTCTATTACAAAACCTGCTATTCTTATTCCGCAAGATGCGACCACAAAACTTATGCCTCCCACACCTTGTTGAATGCTCAAAGGCTGTGCTTTTGTATAGCATACATCGAGATGCGAAATATTTCTGTCTTTCAGAGCCTTGCGGAGTTTTTTTGCAAGTCCGTCATAGCTTGTCTTGTAGATATCCGTAATCTCAAATTCAGAAAACTGAGCTCTGTTGCCCGCTCCCATGGCACTTATTATGTTGAGTCCTTTTTGCTTGGCAAGACAAATGAGATTGACTTTGTCTTCAAAGCTGTCAATGGCATCGACCACAAAGTCCCATTCGCCGTCAAGCACATCGCTGTTTTGCAAGCTGAATTTCTGAGCTATGGCAATGACTCTGCAATTAGGATTTATATCGAGCATTCTCTCTTTGAGTACCTCGACTTTGCTCTTTCCTATTGTCGAGTGAAGTGCAATAATCTGTCTGTTGAGATTGCTTATATCCACTTTGTCAAAGTCCATTATGCCAAGCGTACCTATACCGCACCTTGCAAGCATCTCTGCCACATAGCCGCCTACTCCGCCCGTTCCTACGACAAGGACTTTGCTTCTGACAAGCTTTTCAAAGCCGTCTTCTCCGATTAATTTGATTAATCTTGACCACATTTTATTCTTTTATGTCAAACTTGATTGCAAGTTCTTTGAGCTGTTTGTCTTCTACCTGAGCAGGAGCACCCGTCATAAGACATGAAGCATTCTGCACCTTGGGGAAAGCTATTACATCTTTGATATTGTCTGTGCCTGTGACAAGCATAGTCAATCTGTCGAGACCGAAAGCAAGACCGCCGTGAGGAGGAGCACCGTACTTGAAAGCGTCTACAAAGAAACCGAATCTTTCTTCGATATCTTTTTGCGTAAAGCCAAGCAATCCGAATATCTTTTCCTGCATATGCCAATCGTGTATTCTTATGCTTCCGCCGCCTGCTTCCTGACCATTGATTACCATATCATAAGCATTGCTTCTCACTTTGAGAGGGTCGGTGTCAAGCAAAGGTACATCTTCTACCAAAGCACTTGTGAAGGGGTGATGCACTGCCACATATCTGTTTTCTTCTTCGCTGTACTCGAGCAAGGGGAAGTCTACTACCCACAAGAAGTCAAACTTGCTCTTGTCATACAAATCATACTTATTGGCAAGATAGCATCTCAAAGCACCCAAGCTGTCATATACGACTTTGTTTTTGTCAGCCACAAAGAAGAGTATATCGCCTTTTTCTGCTCCCATTTCGTCAATGACTGCTTGTTTTTCTTCTTCTGTGAAGAACTTGAATACTGAAGAAGTGACAGAGCCGTCTTCTCTGAACATAGCATAAGCAAGACCTTTTGCACCATAACTTTTCACAAATTCTGAGCAAGCGTCTACTTCTTTACGAGTCATTTTGTTGCAAAGTCCCTTGCCGTTGATAGCTCTCACGCTGCCACCGTTTGCTATTGCGTTTGCAAATACGGAGAAAGAAGAATTTTTGAGTATATCCGACAAGTTGTGAAGCTGGAGGTCAAAACGGGTATCGGGTTTGTCACTACCCCACTTGTCCATAGCTTCGCTGTAAGGTATGCGTCTGAATTTTTCTTCGAGTTGCATTCCGAGGCATTCCTTGAATACCTTTTTGATAAGACCTTCGGCTACTTCCATAACCTGTTCATTGTCTTCTACATAGCTCATTTCCATATCAATCTGAGAAAATTCGGGCTGACGATTAGCTCTCAAATCCTCGTCACGGAAACATCTTGCTACCTGATAATATCTGTCCATACCTGCAATCATCAAAAGCTGTTTGTAAAGCTGAGGAGATTGAGGGAGTGCATAAAATTCTCCATTATGTACTCTGGAAGGAACGAGATAGTCTCTTGCACCTTCAGGTGTAGACTTACCCAAAAAAGGAGTCTCTATCTCCAAAAAACCGTTGTCGGCAAGATAATTTCTTACCACTCTTGTAATCTTGTCTCTCATAATGAGTTTTGACTGAAGATAGCTTCTTCTCAAATCGAGATATCTGTATTTGAGTCTCAACTGTTCGCCTACTTTCATATCTTCTGTGATAACAAAAGGCGTGACTTCTGCTTCAGACAAAATCTTGAGTTCGCTGGCGAGTATTTCCACTTCGCCTGTGGGCATATTTTTGTTTATATTTGAGCCACGGCTTCTTACAGTACCTGTCACAGCAATGACATACTCGTTGCGGACGGTATTGGCTTTGTCGAATACTGCCTTGTCTACCTGATCGTCAAAAGCGACCTGAACGACACCGCCTATATCTCTCAAATCAATAAAAAGCAAGTTTCCTAGATTGCGGTACTTTGCCACAAAACCCATTACGGTGACGGTTTTGCCTATATCGCTGCCTCTCAATTCTCCACACTTGCAAGTTCTCTTTGCACCATTTAGAAAATCTACCATATATACCTCTTTCCGCTTTTATGCGGACAATAATTTTTTCTTTTTTATGCTCTTATGTGCTTTTAAAGCGACATTAAAATCTGTATGCTGTGTGCCTATATTCTATATTGATAAGTATAATATACTTACTAAGTAATTTATACTATTATATATTATCTCTATATATAAAGCTATCGTTTTTCAGCATTTGAATTGCAGAATATGTTTTTTATATTCTCCTTTGAGATTATCAGCCCTTAACTTTAGAGATAAGATAATCACAAAGCTTGTCCGTCTCGACTTCGACTTGTTCGCCGCTTTGCATGTCTTTTACTCCAGCCACGCCTTTTGCTATCTCGTCTTCGCCCAAGATTACCATATACCTTACGCCTGTTTTGTTTGCGTACTTGATTTGAGGTTTGAACCCTCTGTCCATTATATCATAATCTACGGCAATTCCCTGACTTCTGAGTTTTAATGCAAGTGCGGGAGTGATTTCTCTTGCCTTATCGCATACGGGAGCAAAATATACATCTGCTTTGTATTCTTCGCCTACGCTGAGTCCCAGACTTTCAAGCACAAGCAAAAGCCTTTCTATACCCATACCGAATCCCACCGCAGGACAAGGCTTTCCGCCTACTTGCTCGACAAGATTGTTGTATCTGCCGCCTGCACAGACCGTACCCTGAGCACCGATATTTGAAGAAATAAATTCAAATACCGTGCGAGTATAATAGTCGAGACCTCTTACGATATGAGGATTTACCACATAATTTACTCCGAGTGTATTGAGCTGTTTGCATACGCTTTCGTGATGAGCTTTGCATTCATCGCACAAATAATCCAAAACGCTGGGAGCCTCTTTTGTTATGGCCTTGCAACCTTCCTCCTTGCAGTCGAGAATTCTCAAAGGATTTTTTTCAAATCTTTCTCTGCATGTAGGACACATATCGTTAAGTCTCGAGCCTAGATAACTCTTCAATGCCGAATTGTATTCTTTGCGGCATACAGGACATCCGATAGAGTTGATATTGAGCACGAGATTACCCACTCCGAATTTATCGAATATAGCTTTTGCAAGCATCATTACTTCTACATCGGCACTTGGAGAAGTAGCTCCGTAATATTCTATACCGAATTGGTGATGTTCTCTGAGTCTTCCGGCCTGAGGTTTTTCATAACGGAATACGGGAGTGATATAGTACATCTTTGTAGGTTGGGTATTGCCGTAAAGAGAATTTTCTATAAATGCTCTTGCTACGCCTGCCGTACCTTCGGGCTTCAAAGTAATGCTTCTTCCGCCCTTGTCCTCAAAGGTGTACATTTCTTTGTTTACGATATCGGTAGTATCGCCTACACCTCTCAAAAACAATTCTGTATGCTCGAATGAAGGTGTACGAATTTCGTTTGCACAAAAAGTGCGAGCGACTTCTCTCACCGTTTTTTCTACAAAGTGCCACTTATAGCTGTCCTGTGGCAAAACATCTTTTGTACCTTTGGGTATGTTTATCATAACTGCTCCTTTATCAGAGAATGTACTTGTTGAGGTTCAAGCTCTTTATTACATTGTCAAAGTGGTTGTCGACAAACTTTTTGTCGATTACTACTTCGATTGCATCTTCGTTGTTGCCTGCGTCAAATGAGATTTGCTCGAGAAGGCTTTCCATCATTGTATGCAATCTTCTTGCACCGATGTCTTCTTTGTTCTCATTTTCTACCGCACAGATTTTTGCTATTTGTTTTATAGCTTCTTCGGTAAATTTGAGATTTACTTTATCCACGCCCAAAAGAGCTGTATATTGCATAAGAATAGCATTGTCGGGCTTTGTGAGGATTTCTTCAAAATCCTTTTCGCTCAAGCTGTCAAGCTTGACATTGATAGGGAATCTGCCTTGAAGTTCGGGGATAAGGTCGCTTATGCTGGATATATGAAAAGCACCTGCCGCTATAAACAAAATATGGTCAGTGTTGATTTGTCCGTATTTTGTGTTTACCGTACAGCCTTCTACGATAGGAAGAATATCTCTCTGCACGCCTTCTCTTGACACATCGTGTCCTTGCGAGCCGTTGCCTTTATTGGCAATCTTGTCTATTTCGTCAATAAAGATTATACCTTCGTTTTCTGCTCTTCTGATAGCTTCCTGATTTACATTGTCGGGATCGATGAGCTTTTCCTCTTCAATCTCAAGCAAATACTTGGTCGCTTCTTTTACGGTGAGAGTCTTTTGTTTTACCTTGCCGTTGTTTCCGCCTACCATCGAGCCGAATATTTCATTGATATTGATTTCCATATTGCCCTGACCGATAGTCTGCTGTTTGGGTTTTACGGGCAAAGCTATATCTATTACGAGGTCATCGAGTTTTCCCTCACGAAGTTCTTGAAGAATATATCCTCTCATCTGACCGTCACTCATATCGGGATAAGCTTCTTTTCTCTTTTTTGTGATAGCGGGAACGAGTCTTTCCTCTACCTGTTCTCTTGCTCTCAACTCTACTTCCTGAGATTTTTCCTCTTTTACCATTCTTATAGAAGCCTCTACGAGATCTCTTACCATTGATTCGACATCTCTTCCCACATAGCCTACTTCCGTAAACTTTGTAGCTTCTACTTTTACAAAAGGAGCTTTTACGAGTTTTGCAAGTCGTCTTGCGATTTCCGTCTTACCTACACCCGTAGGACCTTGCATAATAATATTTTTGGGGGTAATTTCCTCTCTGAGATATTGAGGGAGCTTGCTTCTTCTGTATCTGTTGCGAAGAGCTACTGCCACGGCTCTTTTCGCTCCGTCCTGACCAATGATATATCTGTCGAGTTCTTGCACTATTTGTTTGGGAGTAAAATTATTCATATTATACCTCCTCTACGATAATATTGTTGTTGGTAAACACGCACAATTCGCTTGCGATTTCCAAAGCCTTGCGAGCAATGTCTTTTGCCTCGAGTTTTGTCTCTTTGAGCATTGCTCTTGCCGCAGCGAGTGCATAGTTTCCGCCAGAGCCGATTGCACAGCAATCGCCGTCAGGGTCGATTACTTCGCCGCTGCCCGATACGATAAGTAGATTTTCCTTGTCAGCCACAATCATCATTGCTTCGAGCTTTCTGGGGAGTTTGTCATCTCTCCAAAGTTCTGCAAGTTCGACAGCACTTCTCAAAAGATTGCCGCTGTATTTTTGAAGCATCTTTTCAAATTTTTCACTGAGCGATATAGCGTCAGATACGCTTCCTGCAAAACCTATCACTACCTTATCGTCATATATTCTTTTTACTTTTTTTGCTGTGCCTTTGAGAATTACGCTTTGTCCCATGGTGATTTGTCCGTCACCTGCTACGGCAATCTTTCCGTTTCTTCTCACGGCACATATAGTAGTACCCATCATTTCCATAATCAGTTCTCCTTGTAATTTGCCAGATACTCTTCCATATCGCCCACAGCTCTTGTAGAATATCTGAACTTTCTTGCTTTTTTATCTCTCGGCGGTTTGTCCAGCAAAGGCAAAATACCGAAATTTGCGTTCATTGGTTGATAATCATCGACAGGTGTCGAGATGTGTCTTTGAAGCGTGCCCGTGACAGTGGTAGAAGGCAAAACCATATCTTCTTTATTTTCCAGCCTGTTTGCAAGATTTATTCCTGCCACAAGTCCGCTCACTATGCTTTCCATATATCCTTCGACTCCCGTCATCTGACCTGCAAAGAATATGTATGGATATTTTTTCATTGCAAAACAATTATCGAGCACCTTGGGTGCGTTTATAAAAGTATTTCTGTGCATGACTCCGTATCTCGAAAATTCCGCGTTTTCCAATCCCGGTATAAGTCTGAATACTCTTTTTTGCTCGCCGAATTTGAGATTTGTCTGAAATCCTACGATATTGTATGCACTTCCTTGTGCGTTTTCTTTTCTTAATTGCACCACCGCATAAGGTCTTTCTTCTCTATGAGGATTGCGAATACCCACGGGACGCAAAGGTCCGTATCTCATCGTATCTTCTCCTCTCGATGCCATAATCTCTATCGGCATACATCTCTCAAAAACATTGATTTCAAAATCTTTCAGATTAACTCTCTCGGCATTGATAAGCTCGTGATAGAAATTGAGATATTCTTCTTTGTTCATGGCACAGTTGAGATAGTCCGCCTCTCCTTTGCCGTATCTCGATGCAAAAAATGCTTTTTGATAATCTATGCTGTCAGCATCTACTATCGGAGCCACCGCATCGAAAAAGTGAAGATAATCTCCTCCTAAAAGTTTTGCTATGCACTTTGACATTTTGTCCGATGTCAAAGGTCCTGTGGCAATGACAGTAGGCTTTGTCGTATCTATATCGCATACTTCTTCTCTTATGAGTTTGAATCCGTCAAACTTATTGAGCTGAGCTTCGACAAGTCTAGAAAACTCTTCTCTGTCCACCGCCAATGCTCCGCCTGCCGGCACATCGCACTTATACGCACATTTCAAAAGCAAACTGTCAAGTCTTGCAAGTTCGTATTTTAAAAGTCCTGAGGCATTGTCAAGGCTTTGAGCCTTGAGAGAGTTGGAGCAAACAAGTTCTGCAAGATTGTCTGTGGAATGACAAGGAGTATTTTTTACTCCTCTCATCTCATACATATCGACTTTATATCCTCTTTTGAGAAGCTGGTATGCACACTCACAACCCGCAAGTCCGCCACCGATAACCTTAATCGTCTTTTTGTTCATCTATCAATTCCGTATGTTTGCAATTTCTGTTGGTACAGACATATTTTGTAGAATCTTTTGTCTTGACTATTTTCATAGTGCTTTTGCATTCGGGACAAAAGTAAGGTGCGGGCAAATCCCAAGAGATAAACTTGCAATCGGGATAATTCATGCAAGAATAGTATTCTGTACCCTTTTTAGAATACTTTTTTGTTATTCCCCCGCCACATTGCGGACATTTGGCTACCGCCTGTCCGTATGGTTTTGTATTTCTGCACTTAGGGAAGTTGGGACAAGCGAGAAATTTGCCAAACTTGGAGTCTTTTATGACCATTCTTGCTCCGCATTTTTCACAAATGACATCAGTCTCTTCGCCCTTAGGTTTTACCTTTCCCTGATATTTTACTTCGAGGACCTTGTTGTGGAAGTCCGTATAAAAATCTGCGATTACATCATACCACTTTATGTTGCCTTCCTCTATTTTATCGAGGTTGTTTTCCATATTGGCAGTAAACTTGGTATCCATTATCTCGGGGAAATTCTTGACAAGCTGGTCGCATACAAGTTCGCCGAGCTCTGTGGGCTTCATATTCTTTCCGTCTTTTTCGATATAGGTACGCTTGTACAATACGGTAATAGTCTTTTCAAAAGTAGAAGGTCTGCCTATACCGTTTTCTTCCATCGCTTTGATAAAGGAGCCATCCGTATATCTTTGAGGAGGCTTTGTAAATTTCTGTTCGCCTGCAATATCTTTGAGATTGAGCACCTCTCCCGTATTGAGATTGGGCAATTCTTTTGTATTTTCCTTATCGGGATTGCTCTGATATGCAGAAGTATAACCTGCAAAAGCACATACCTTGCCTTTGAGAGTATATCCATAATTTCTGTCGCTTTTTGACACGATATGAACGGTAAGAGTATCGTATTCGGCATTTGCCATTTGGCTTGCCACAAATCTGTCATAGATAAGCTTATAAAGCTTATAATCCGTACGGCTCATTCTGTCCTTGAGAGATTCGGGAGTACGCTCGAGCGTAATAGGTCTTATCGCTTCGTGAGCGTCCTGTGCTCCCGCACCCGTAGCATAAATATTGGGTTTTTGAGGGCAATACTCTTTTCCGTAATTGGATTCGATAAAAGCAAGTGCTTCTTTCTGAGCGTCATCAGCTACTCTTACGCTGTCGGTACGGATATATGTCACCAAAGCTATCTGACCTTCGCCTTCTACCTCAACGCCTTCATAAAGTCTTTGGGCTGTCTGCGTGACCATTGACGCACTGAAGCCGAGTTTTGAGATAGCGTCTTGCTGCATAGTAGAAGTAGTAAAAGGAGAAGCAGGCTTTGAATATGACTTTGCTCTTTTTACATCGTCAACTATCCATTCGCCTTTTTTGCTTGCTTCAATCACTGTATCGGCTTGCTCTTTGTTTTCTACCTTGACTTTTTTGCCGTCTATATCCACAAATTCGCTCTTGAAGGAAATATCTGAATTTGTATTGTCGTTTGCCTTTACGAGATGAGCAGTGATAGTCCAATATTCCTGAGGCACGAAATTTCTTATTTCTCTTTCTCTGTCCACCACCATTTTAAGAGCGACTGACTGAACTCTGCCTGCTGAAAGTCCGCTTTTTATCTGATGCGAGATAATAGGCGACAACTCATATCCCATCAATCTGTCAAGCACTCTTCTTGCTTGTTGGGCATCTACCAATCCCATATTGATTTCTCTGGGATTTTCAAGAGCTTTCTGAACTGCTTTTTTGGAGATTTCATTGAAGACGATTCTCACCTTTTTATCTTTTATACCGCACACATTTGCAAGGTGCCAAGATATAGCTTCTCCCTCTCGGTCAGGGTCGGCAGCAAGATAAACGGTATCGCATTTTGCGATATCTTTTTTTATCATGTCGATAGTGGATTTTTTGTCCTCGGAAATCACGTATTCGGGCTTGAAGTTGTTTTTCACATCAATACCCAAACTTTTCTGAGGCAAATCGCTTACATGTCCTTTGGACGCAACGACACGATATCCGCTACCCAAATATTTGGAGATTGTCTTTGCCTTGTGAGGCGACTCTACAATAATAAGTTTCATATTTCTCCTTAAAGCGAAGGTACAATTTCATAAAAATTGCCCTGTATTTTTCTGATTAATCCCAACACTTCCAACTCTGTCAATACTGCAGGAAGCTGACCTATCGACATACCCGTCTTTTCGAGCAAATCATAAAAATGCTTGCATCCGTCTTCCAATATTTGCATTATGGTCTGCTGCTCTATATTGAGTTGGAGATTTCTTTTGGAGCTTAGATTTGTATAAAGCCCCATTGCTTCGATTACGTCCTGCGGATTGAGGACTATCGTAGCTTGAAGTTCTTTTATTTTTTTATTGCAACCCACACTCTGCGATGAGAATATATTGCCGGGTACGACAAACAATTCTCTTCCCTGCTCTATCGCATAGTCTGCCGTGATGAGCGAACCGCTTTTCTCTCCCGCTTCGGGAATAAAGACGCCGTCCGACAAAGCACTTATTATTCTGTTTCGCTCGGGAAAATGATATTGAAGAGATTTTTCCCCGACAGGATATTCGCTTATCACAAGACCTCTTTGCACGATTTTTGTTTCGAGGTCAACATTTTCGGGCGGATAACATATATCGAGTCCGTTTGCGACTACCGCAATGGTTTCTCCCCTGTTGTCAAGACAAAGTCTGTGTCCTATGCTGTCCACGCCTCTTGCCAATCCGCTGACAATCACAAATCCCGCTTCTACAAACTTGGGTACAAAATTCTCAAGTATATTTTTGCCATAGCTCGAAACTCTGCGTGTGCCTACGACTGCAAGAATGTTTTTTCTTGTCATCAATGACTTGTTGCCTTTATAATACAAGACAAAAGGCGGGTCATATATGTTTTTCAATTTTTGAGGATAGTCCTCATCGAGTATAGTGATTATACCGATATTATGTTTTTCGCATTTACAAATGATTTCATCCGCCTTGGAAAAATCGCTGTAAAGCTCGCAAGGCTTTTTTACGCTTTCAAAGAGCTTTTTCCTTGCGTTATAACTTTGTAGCGTAGACAAAATTATCAAAGCTTTTTCATCATTCGTATAGTCTTTTGACATCATAATCTCTATACCTTGTCAATCCCAATATTTTCTGTCGAGCGAGCGATACTGAATGGCTTCGCCGATATGATTGGTCTTTATGTTTTCAGAACCTTCGAGGTCGGCTATAGTACGAGCGACCTTCAAAACTCTGCTTGTAGCTCTCATCGTAAGATTGAGTCTTGCAAAAGCGTTTTTCAAAAGTCTTTCGCCGTCCTCATCGAGTTTGCAATACTCTTTGACCTGAGAATTCGTCATCTCGTCATTTGTCTTTGTAGAAGTGCCTTTATATCTTTCTCTTTGCACTGCTCTGGCTTTTTCCACTCTTTCTTTTATAGTTTTGCTGTCTTCATTGGGGATAGTACTTCTGAATTCTTCATAAGATACCGCATCCACTTCTATCTGCAAATCTATTCTGTCGAGCAGTGGCCCCGACAGCTTGGATATATATCTGTGAATTTCGCTTGGAGTGCATTTGCATTCCTGCGTCTTCGAGCCGAGATTTCCGCAAGGGCAAGGGTTCATACTCGCTACAAGCATAAATCTTGCAGGATATTCGAGAGTATGTTTTGCTCTCGACACGACTGCCACTCCGTCTTCGAGAGGCTGACGCAATGTTTCGAGCGTCCTTCTCTGATATTCGGGCATTTCGTCAAGAAACAACACTCCGTTGTGAGCAAGGCTTATCTCCCCGGGTTTGGCATTAGGGCCTCCGCCCATAAGAGCAGGTATCGTAGCTGTATGATGAGGAGTACGGAAAGGTCTGTTGACTACAATTCCCACATTGCTGTCCAATATGCCTGCGACAGAATGTATCTTCGTCACCTCTATGGCTTCTTCAAAAGTCATGTCGGGCATGATTGTCGGTACGCATTTTGCCATCATGGTCTTGCCTGCCCCGGGAGGGCCAATCATAAGCACATTGTGTCCGCCTGCCACAGCTATTTCCAAAGCTCTCTTTGCCACGAATTGACCTTTTACTTCAGAAAAATCCACATTATATTTGTTTGAATTCTGAATGTTTACAAATTCGCTGGTTTTCAAAGGCTCATACTCTTTTTTGCCCGACAAAAAGTCTGCTACTTCATAAAGTTTGCCAAAAGCATAGACTTCTATTCCCGATATAAAGCTGGCTTCTTTGGCATTTTTTGACGGAATAATGAATTTTTTATGTCCGTTTTGAATAGCCGAGATTATAAGCGGCATTACGCCTTTTATATGATTTATCGAGCCGTCCAAAGACAATTCGCCCAGAATTATGTAGTCTTTATAATCTTTGCTGTCTATCTCTTCGTTGGCGATAAGTATTCCAAGAGCAATCGCCAAGTCAAAGTGCGAACCTTCTTTTTTTGTATCGGCTGGAGCAAGATTTATGGTAATCTTTCTGACAGGATAGGTATATAAGCTATTTTTGATAGCAGACCTTACTCTTTCTTTGGACTCTTTGACAGAAGTATCAGCAAGACCTACAGTATCATAAGCAGGCAATCCTGCATTTAGGTCGACTTCGATATTTACTTCATATCCATCTATTCCGTTGAGAGCATAACTCCTTGTCTTTGCCAGCATACCATTTCCCCTATACCGATAATTTTATCCTTTGTATTAATTGTGTATCAATGAGATTGACAAATAAATTACTTGCCGATCTCATAACGCTATCGATTATTTGCTTTTCTTGGATTTTTTGTCAGGTTTTGATGTCTTAGTCTTTACATTCTCGTTTTCTGACAAAACTTGTTCTTCAAGTTCGTTGTTGTTGCCTACGGCAATAGGCTTTACATAAGAGTTGAGAGTGATATCTATCATCACATAAATGAGGAAGAATACCATTCCTACCGTGAGAATACTGAATATTATCATGAACGCACTCTTTGATTCGAATGACAGCCAGCCTGCATTGTCTGTACCCGAGATAAA
The DNA here is from genome assembly GCA_944381365.1 of uncultured Christensenellaceae bacterium. GTDB lineage: Bacteria > Bacillota > Clostridia > Christensenellales > UBA3700 > RACS-045. The sequence goes on from CALWKW010000001.1 coordinate 443,648, forward strand.
TCCGCTTTGCGAAATGTACTGAGCAATATTCATGAATGCGAGCGTAGCAAGAGATGAAAAACCTACAAACAGTCTTATGTCGGGAGTGAGTATAATATACAACAACAAGAGCAAAAGACCTATGGGCATAATCTCCAAAGACGCCTGAGTGCCGAGAGCCGAATAAGCGATTATCGTGATAGCCGACAAAAGTATAAGGTCGAGTCTGTTTGCCGTACGGATATAATGGAATATCGAAAAACCGCTCATAGCTATTACCAACAACCAATTTCCCATTTCAAAGAACAAGTTGGAGCTTCTTGCCTTGTCTGCCGAAGCGAAAATCGCATAGAGGTTGAAAGTATTGTCGGAGAGCAAAGGATTTGCTGCGTTGAAGAAACCGTACATCTTCTTGAATACAAACAATACATTTCCGCTCGACACTTCTGCCCAACACAAAGGCAATGACAACAAATAGAAAGCTACAAAGCTGACTGCCATCGTGACAACCGTCTTTGTCACAGAAGACTTATCTTTGACAAGTCCGTAAATCTGATAAAGGAGTATTACGGGCAAGAGGATAAGAGCGTAGTTGCTGAAGAAGAGAGCGAGTGTATAATATACACCTGTCGAAACATATTTTTTGTTGAGCATAGATATAGCCATAAGAAGCAAGAATGCCATAGCTATATTTTCAAGGCTGCCGTACAAAGAGCCTACGATAAAGAATACGGGCAAAACGGCATATATAAAGCCATAAGCGGTAGCCATTCTTTCATTCTGATATTTTGCAGTCACGCTGTACAAAGCATAACATATTGCGATATCGGCAATGACGGCAGGCATTCTTATCAAAATCGCATATCCTACTGTTTCGAAGCTGAGAGCATTGCCTACATAACCTATAATGCCGAGCATCCAGATAATGCCTTGAGATTCATAAGTGGAATTTGAATAATATGATACAAAACCTTTATCGGCTATGCTCTTGGCAAGTTCTACCCAACTTGCTACGAGGTCGTTTGCTTCTGCACTTGCCAAAACGATAATAAATCTTATTGTAAAACAAGCAAGCAAAACATACAAAAACTGAGCTGAATTTCCCGTCATGGTATTGAGGAATTTATCTGCTTTTGTAGTACCGTTGTTGGGAGCAAGGGGTTTGTTTTTAATAATAGACTTTATGAGGAAAAACATTGCCACGCAGAAACCTGCCGAAAGCAAAGTAAACAAAACTACAAAAGTAGTCGAACCGCCGTCAGCCATAGTATAGCCTTCTTTCATCTTGAGAATAGAAAGAGGTGTATCTTCGTCAACGCCGTTTACTTTCTGAAGAGAAATGTTGTCAAAATAGACAGAACCTGTGGCTTTTGTATCGGGAAGACCTACCGCTACTACGATTACCACTTCGCCGCTTACAGTCGAGGTAAAGTACATTTCCTGCTCTTCCCAGCCATCGGTAGTGGATTTGAGGACAATACCCGTGGTCTCGATAGCTCCGTCAAAATAAATACCTGCTGTACCAGAGAGCTTGTCTACTCTTACATTTGCCGAAAGTCTGTAAGTAGCATTTTTTTCAAGTCTTATTGTCTGATAAATATATTGGTATGACGAAGAAACATTGTCGAGATAGAAATAATATTTACCGAGAGACGAATCGTACTCATTGGAGCCGTCATTGATGTTTCTGCCCCAATTTGCTTTAGTACCTGACTGAACAGTCCAAGTATCGGCTTTGGATTCCTGAGTATTATAATTTTCAAAGTCGCCGTTGACGATAATTTCTGTATCGTAATCAGTCTTGTTCTGATTGCAGCCTGCCAAAAGAACAAAAGCGAGTACGGCGATTAATAAAATTATCACAAATTTTTTCTTCATTGTTATCCCCTTGAAAGATAGTCTTTTATAATTATAATAAATGATTATCGCCGATTTGACAAGTACTTATTATATAATTTTATTAAAATCTTAGATAAATATATATAAATATATTAAAATAATAAATAAAATAAAAAATTTATAAACTTTTAATATTTTTTGGACTACTCTTCTTCTCTGACTGCTCGACTTTGAATATTGCGATGACATTCTGAATTTTTTATTTATCTCACATATCTCAAAAAAAATATAAAATCAAAAAGGTTTTTGTCAAAAATCAATTGTGCTAAAATAAAAAACAGGCTTGGATATCCAAGCCTGCAAAACTTTTCTTGTTTTATTACTTTGTAGCTGTTGTCTTTGTGATTTCTCTAAGTCTAGCAGCTTTACCAAACTTATTTCTCAAATAGTACAACTTAGCTCTTCTTACACGACCACGACGAACAACAACAATGCTGTCAATCTTAGGAGAGTGCAAAGGGAATGTTCTTTCTACGCCAACGCCGAAAGATACTCTTCTTACAGTAAATGTTTCTCTGATGCTACCATTCTTGAATGCGATAATAACGCCTTCATAAGCCTGAATTCTTTCCTTATCGCCTTCCTTAATCTTAACATTAACTCTTACTGTGTAACCAACCTTCAATTCGGGAAGATCAGTACGCATACCCTCTTTTTCTACTACATCAACTATGTTCATTTGACTTACCTCCAATTTATTCACAAGATATTCGTAATCGATTTGGGATTTTGTTCGACAGAGGAATATCCGAAGTCATTGCTAAAATATTCTATCATCAAAAAAACTATTATGCAAGCGTTTTTATAATGTTTTTTTATTTTTTTGAGCCGAAAATATGATTTTTTTGAAAAAATCCTTTTATTGCTCTGACAATTTATTTCTTTCAAGAGCTTCAGACACGGAAAGCGTCTTTTGTATGAATGACCTCTCCTTTAAGCACTTCTATGACGTCAAAGCGACAGATATCGTTTTGTCTTTTATGAGACAAAAGATAAAGCTCGGCTGTACGCACAATGCTTCTTACCTTTTGGGGAGTAATTGCCTCAATAGGCTGTCCGAACAAAGTATTTTCTCTTGTCTTTACTTCTACAAAAACCACTATATTTTTGTCCTGAGCGATAATATCTATCTCTCCAGTCTTTGCCATGAAGTTTCGTTCAAGAATTTTATAGCCTCGTTTTTTGAGATATTCCACGGCGATATTTTCGCCTTCTATACCCTTAGCTCTGTTGTTCATTGACAAAATTCTTTATAAAAGTCCTTCTGTGAATAGGACAAGCCCCGCAGCTTTTAAGAGCCTCGATATGTTTTTGAGAGCCATACCCCTTGTTGTCGGCAAAGCCGTATTGAGGATATTTTTCGTCAATTTCTCTCATATATCTGTCTCTTGTCACCTTTGCAAGGATAGAAGCACACGCAATAGAATAGCTTTTTGCATCGCCTTTGATTATTGCCTCGATAGGGGCGTTGCAATCGAGATTTACTGCATCGATAAGTACGATGTCGGGCTTTATTCCTATATTATTTACCGCATTTGTCATACACATTTTTGTAGCTTGCAAAATGTTTATTTCGTCTATAATTTTTTCGTCCGCCCACTCTATGCGATAAGCCAATGCCTTTTCTTTTATTTTTTCAAAAAGCACTTCTCTGTTTTTTTCGCTTACCTTTTTAGAATCGTTGACTCCCTGAATTATGTCTTCGTCATTCAAAGGCATTATCACGCATGCCACGACCACAGGCCCTGCTAGCGGGCCCCTTCCTACTTCATCGACACCGGCAATATATTTTTTGCCTTGATTAAGATATTTTTTTTCGTACTCCAACATCGTGAAAGTATCGTGTTTTGTCCTTGACATAACAATTTATTCCCCCAAATTTTCTGGATAATCAAGCATGATTTTGCCAAACTTTTGACTTCTGAAATCAGTAATAATCGCCTTTGCCGTACGCTCATAATCATAGCCTTTTTTGCCCAGCAAATAGCCTCTGTTTTTTGCAATTTCGTCAAAAGCCTCGACATTATCAGAAGGTATGTCCGTAAGCTTGTATCTTGAGCAAAACTGCTCTTTATCGTGCGTTCTGAAATAATTTATTATCTCTATGGCAAGCTCGTCAATAGGCAAAATTTCTTCCTTAATCGAGCCTATAAAAGCTAGGTGCAAAGCCTTTTGCTGATCCTCAAAAGCAGGAGGCACAGCTCCCGGAGTATCGAGTAATTCCACGCCTTCGGCAAGGCTTACCCATTGCTTTCCTCTCGTAACGCCCGGTCGATTGCCCGTAATGGTTTTTTTGCTTGAAGAGAGACTATTTATAAGTGTGGATTTACCTGTATTGGGCACACCTACTACCATTGCTCTTATGCTCTTTTTTGCCCCTTTTTGTGCATATTTTTCAAGCATTTCGCAGTTTATTTTTTTGAGCTTGTCTATTATAATTCCCTTTTGTTTTCCCGATATATTGTCAGCGACAACAAAGTTTTTTCCCTTTGAAGAAAATTCTTTTGACCATTTTTTGATATCCTCATTCTCCACAAGGTCGCTTTTTCCCAAAATATAGAGGACGGGCTTGTCTTTTATCAATTCGTCAAACTTGGGATTGATACATGACGATACCGCTCTTGAATCCAATACATAAATAATGCAATCGACTTGTTTTACCGCCTCTTGCATCATTCGCATTGCTTTTGTCATGTGTCCGGGATACCATTGTATATGCATCAGTTGTTTCCTTCTTCAAACATTTTATCGTATATATCAAAGACCTCGAATACTATATTTTCATCTTCTACAAGGTCAAGTTTTTGTCTTTTTTGGTCCAATCTGAAGACTATTCCGCCGTTTTCAAAATTGCCTTCGTCAAAGTCTTTTTTGCTCATGAGAATAGCATACAGATTTTTGTCATAGGGAATAAGAGCCATTTGTTCGAATGCCTCTATTTCGCCCGTAATATCGCTTTTGAGATATATTGTTTCGTTGTTTTCTTCATCGAGCAACTGCTCTATAGCATTTTTATATTGCATATTTTCCTTTATTTGCGAGGTTTACGCTTTTTATCCTTATTTTCCAAAGAAGGCAAAATCTTTTCGTACAAATCAGGTCTGCGTTCTTTGGTAATCTTTAATTGTTGTTCAAATCGCCATTCCTTGATATCTTTATGGTTTCCGCTCAAAAGCACTTTGGGCACTTCCAAACCCATAAAAATCTGAGGTCTTGTGTATTGAGGATATTCCAAAAGTCCTCTAGAAAAGCTCTCTTCGCTTGTCGATTCGCTGCTTCCGAGCACTCCTTCTACATATCTGCTTACAGCATTTATAAGCACCATTGCAGGCAATTCTCCGCCCGTAAGCACATAATCGCCTATCGACACTTCTTCATCTATATCGAGCTCTATTACTCTCTCGTCTATCCCCTCATAGCTGCCGCATACAAGCAAAAGATGATTCTCTTTTGCCAAGCTTTCTACCATACTTTGGTCAAGAGTTTTGCCCCTAGGGGACATATATATTCTTTTTGCGTTATGCTCGGGATCGAGTGCGTTTATGGTATCGTGAAGAGGTTGCGGAGTCATCACCATACCTGCTCCGCCTCCAAAGGGGGTATCGTCAGTCTTATGGTGTTTGTCAAGAGTATAATCTCTTATGTTGACAGCTTCTATGTCTATAAGCCCCTTTTGTTTTGCCTTGCCCAATATACCTATATCGAGTCCTGCAAACATCTCGGGGAAAATTGTCGCAACCTGAATTTTCATACCTAAAAAATAAGGGAGCAAAAGCCCCCATTAATGTTTATTCTTCATAAACAGCGAGGTCGTCAAAAGCCTCTTTGTCCAATGTAATTTTTTTGTTTTTTATATCCACATCAAGCAAAATTCTCGCTATTGCAGGAATCATTGCCCTTCCTTTTTTTGTGGATATGACATACACATCCGCCGCTCCGTATTGCAATACATCAACGAGCTTTCCAATCTTTTCTCCGTCTGTTGTCACTTCACAACCAATAATGTCCACGATAAAATATCTGTCTTTATCGAGTTTTACGGCGTCTTGTCTTAAGACGGTCAAGTCTTTGTTTCTCAAAAGCTCGGCAGCATTTCTGTCATCTATGCCTTTGAGTTTGAGATAAACTCCGTTTGGCGAAACTCTTGAATTGTCCACCGCATATTCTTTGTCGTCCACAAAGACTTTTTTGAGTTTTAAAAACCTTGCCACATCGTCAGTCAAAGGAGTGATTTTCACCTCTCCTCTGACACCTTGCGGCTTTGAAATATTGCCAATTACGATTCTGTCCATTATCTTTCGATTATCTCTACGGATACTTTCTTGCTGTCCTTTCCGCTACCGGCTTTTACGATTGTACGGATAGCCTTGGCAATTCTGCCTTGCTTGCCGATAATTTTGCCGATTTCTTCTTTGTCAGCATAGATATTGATTACATTGATGCCGTCTTCTACCTGAGAAGACACTTCAAAAGCATCTTTATTGTCCACGAGTTCGCCGACAATAAATCTTACCAATTCTTCCATATCAGCCTCTTGAATTACTTAATGATTTCTTGTTTTTTGAGCAAACCTCTTACAGTATCTGTAGGTTGTGCACCGACTCCAAGCCAATAAGTAGCCTTTTCGCTGTCGATTTTGATTTCAGCAGGATTCTTTGTAGCGTCATAATAACCGATATTGTCAAGATATTGTCCGTCTCTAGCCTTTCTGCTGTCGATAGCTACAATACGATAAAAAGGTGCCTTCTTAGAACCCATTCTTGTAAGTCTCAATTTTACTGCCATAATATTTTTCTCCTTTTACTCCCTTGCGGGAAAAATTTTATCTTTTTATTTATATTTTATTTATATTGATATATAGATTATATTTTATATATCTTTTTATCGCAATAATACAAAGCTTTTTGCTTGTTGTCATCAGAAAGGAAATTTCATTCCCCTCATTCCTCTCTTGCCCATGTTTGTCATCTTCTGCATCATTTCCTGCGTCTGAGAGAATTGTTTGAGCAAAGCATTGATATCCTGTACGCTTGTACCGCTTCCCGATGCAATTCTCTTCTTTTGAGAAGACTTTATCAAATCGGGATTTTGTCTTTCTTTGGGCGTCATCGACAAAATAATAGCTTTTGACTTGGCTATTTTGTTTTCGTCTACTTCGACATTCTTTCCATTGAGTTTGCCCGCAAGTCCCGGTATCATTGACAACATCTGCGACATATCGCCCATGCTCTTCATCTTGTCCATCTGCACGAGATAATCTTCGAGCGTGAAAGAATTTGTCTTCATTTTCTTTTGCATTGCCAAGGCTTCTTCTTCGCTAAAAGCTGCCTGAGCCTTTTCGATGAGAGTAAGCACATCTCCCATGCCGAGAATTCTCGAAGCCATTCTGTCGGGATAGAAAATCTCCACATCGCTGAGCTTTTCGCCTACACCGCAAAACTTGATAGGCTTGCCCGTGACGGCTCTTATAGACAATGCCGCACCGCCTCTCGTATCGCCGTCCAACTTGGTAAGTACCACACCCGTGATATCCATTACTTCATTGAACTTGCTTGCTACATTGACTGCGTCCTGACCTGTCATCGAATCTACAACAAGGAGAATTTCGCTGGGATTGAGAGTCTTTTTGAGACCTTTTATCTCATCCATAAGCTCTTCGTCAATATGCAATCTGCCTGCCGTATCGACAATTATGACATCGTTTCCGTTGTGCTCTGCCTCCTTGAGTGCCTCTTTGACAATCTTCTGAGGATTGATTTGTCCCTTTTCAAATACGGGAACATTGGCATTTTTGCCCACTACCTGCAACTGCTTTATTGCCGCAGGTCTGTATATGTCGCACGCAACAAGCATAGGATTTTTGCCTTGTTTTCTGAGCATTACGGCAAGTTTTCCGCACATTGTCGTCTTACCGCTACCCTGAAGACCGCACATAAGAATTATTGTAGGAGGTTTGTCCGCAATGTTTATTTTGCTATGACTTCCACCCATTATTCTTATAAGCTCGTCATTTACGATTTTTATTACCTGTTGAGTAGGATTGAGTCCTTTGAGAATATCATCGCCGACAGCTTTCTCGCTGACATTGTTGATAAATTCTTTTACTACCGACAAGTTGACATCGGCTTCCAAAAGAGCGATACGAACCTCTCTCATAGCCTGCTTTACTTCAAGTTCGGTAAGTTTTCCTTTATTCTTCATCTTGGAAAAGATATGTGATAATCTTTCGCTGAGTCCGCTAAAAGCTCCCATTTTTCCTCCTCGCTATTCGACAAGTATGTCGATAGCTTTGACCAATTTTTGTTTTTGTTCGGGCGTACAGTCGACAGCAACCTCTTCAAGAATACTCTTTGCGGCTTGTATCTTTTTGACAAGTCCGAGCTTTTCTTCATAAGTCAAAAGCTGTTTTTCTGCTCTCTTCAGTGCATCTCTGACACCCTGTGGAGAAATGTCGTGTTCTTCTGCAAGTTCGCTCAAGGACATATCGAGATTGTAATATCCGTCTATAAGTTCCCTTTGATAATCCGTCAAAAGGGTACCGTAATAATCATTATATACGCTTATAAACAGTCTTTCTCTCTTTTCCATAGCTATAAAGTATTTTTACTTGTTAAAGTATTTTGCCTTTACATACTATCACAACATTTTTTCTCTGTCAATGATTTAAAAGTCCTTTGTTTAATTTTTATGTTTTTCTTTTAAATCACAAAAAAGATATTTGACAATATATTAATATATTTGATCAGAACAATTCTTCTATAAAGAATTTTGCGTCAAATTCAAGCAAATCGTCTATGCCTTCGCCCACACCTATAAAGCATACGGGCAATTCTTTTTCTACGGATATCGCAAATACCACTCCGCCTTTTGCCGTGCCGTCAAGCTTGTTGAGAATTATGCCGTCCATATCGATTATTTCGTCAAAAGCCTCTACTTGAGAGAGTGCGTTCTGACCTGTGGTGGCATCGATTACGATATATGTGCGATAGTCGCAATCGGGAAATTCTCTGGCTACGACTTTGTTTATCTTGCCGAGTTCGTTCATGAGGTTTTTCTTGTTCTGAAGTCTTCCCGCAGTATCGATGAGAAGCACATCTGTGCCTTTGGCTTTTACGGATTTGATTGCGTCAAATACTACTGCCGCAGGATCACTGCCTTCTTCGTGCTTGATAATTCTCACCTTCGCTCTTTCCGCCCATACTTCGAGCTGTTCGCTTGCCGCCGCTCTGAAAGTATCTGCCGCCGCTACTACTACGCTTTTACCCTTGTTGACAAAATACTTTGCGAGTTTTCCTACCGCAGTGGTTTTGCCCACGCCGTTTACGCCTGCCACCAGAATTACGAGCGGATAGCTGTATTCTTGTATATCATAATTGATTGCGTCTATCATGATATTTTTGAGAAGTTGTTTTGCATCTTCAGGTTTTTTGATTTTTCTTTTAAAACATTCGTCTTTGAATTCTTCGAGAATTTGCTCGGTAGCTTCAACACCGAGATCAGAAGATATCAAAGTGTTTTCCAAATCTTCATAAAATTCATCATTCAATTCTCTGCCGGCAAAGAGTTGGTACATCTTTTTTGAAAACGCTTCTTTGGTTCGCTTAAGTCCGGCTATAAGTTTTTCTAAAAATCCCATAAATTCTCCTTATGAATTATGTAATCGTTTATTTGAATGATATTTTGATATTTATAACTTTTATCATTCATATTATAAATTGCATCAATCGTTTTTAGAGTGTTTTACCGCATCGGCGAGATTTACCGCTACGACCTTGGATACACCTTTTTCCTGCATCGTAACACCGTACAATCTGTCGGCAAGTTCCATCGTAGGCTTACGGTGAGTGATTACTATAAACTGAGTTTCGTCACTGAATCTCTTGAGATACTGAGCAAACAATCCTACATTGGCGTCATCGAGAGCCGCTTCGATTTCGTCAAGCACACAGAAAGGCATTGCTTTAAGTCTTAAAATCGCAAACAAAATCGCTATTGCGGTCAAAGCTTTTTCTCCGCCGCTCATAAGAGTAATGGACTGAAGCTTTTTGCCGGGAGGCTCTGCCATTATTTCGATACCTGCATCGAGTTCTGTCTGACCTTCTTCAGGAGGCAGCACAACGAGTTTTCCCGTTCCGCCACCAAACAATTCTTTGAATATTACTTCAAAGTTTTTGTTTATTTTTTCAAATTCGGTAGTAAATTGTTCGAGCATCTGTCTTGACAAATCGTCAATAAGTTTTTTAAGATCAAGCGAGGTTTGCTCGAGGTCGTTTATCTGGTCGGCATAAGTCTGATATTCGCTGTCCACTTCTCTGAAAGTCTCGATAGCACTGATATTGACATTGCCCATATCCTTCTGCTCTTTTTGCAAGCGTCTGATTTCTTGCTTGCATTCCTGATAATCGAAGTCTTCGAGTCTCAGCTTTGCCGCACTCTCATAGTCGAGGTCATACTCTTCTTTTATCTTTGTCTGAAGAGCTATCATGTTTTCTTCGACTTTTTCAAGTTCGTTCTGGCACTTGACTTTATTTTCGTTGATATAAATCAATGCTCCGCTTATGGTATCTTTTTTGTTGATAAGCTCTGTGATTGTTTCGCCAAGTTTTATCTTGTATGCGTCAGCTTCTTCAATCTGCTTGCTTATCTCTTCGAGTTGTTTTTGATATTTTTCAGGCAATTCGACATTCTTGTCGTTTGTGAGATTGAAAATTATGTTTTCCAGATTATGCAAGTTTGCTCTCTGGTCATTCTTTTCGTTTGTCAATGTCTCGACTTCGCTTGTAAGTCTGTCGATATTTTCCTGATAATTTTCAAGATTCTTAGAAAGAGTGCTGCATTGAACTCTTAAATTGGAAAGTTCTTCGCCCAGCTTGTCCTTAAGTTGAGATTTCTGGTCAAATTCTTCCTTTGTTTTGTTTGCAAGACTATCTACGCTTTCTCTCAAAGCATTTACATCCTTGCCCTTTTCGCCGAGTATATTCAAAGCATTCTCAATCGCTTCGAGCTGATTTTCATAATCATGCTTGTTGGATTGACGCTCTTTCATCGACTCGAGATTTTCCTGAATATTTGCCACGACTTTATCGAGTTTTCCGTTTTCGGTAGCTACTTGCACCTGACTGTTTTTTATATCCTCGTCATAGCCTTCGAGCTGTGCCTTGTAGTCTTCCAAATCCTCTTCTGCTCTCAAAATGCTCTTTTCGAGTTTTTGCTTTTCTTCGGTCATTTGTTTGAGTCTTTGCTCATCTTCTTCGATAAGTCTTTCGTATGACAATACTCTTGTGGTAGAAGATTTCTTAGAGCCACCCGTCATCGAACCGGTAGTGCTCAATATATCGCCCTGAAGCGTAACGATTCTTACCGCATATCTGTATTTTCTCGCAATCAGTGTCGCATTGTCTATATTATCGACAATAAGAGTTTTTCCCAAAAGACTTGAGAAAATATTATAATAAGCTTTGTCATATTTTATAAGCTGGCTTGCGACTCCTAAACATCCTTTTTCTCTCAATATAGGAGCAAATTCTCTCTCGAGTTCTCTGGGCTTTACGCTTGTCAAGGGCAAGAAAGTAAGTCTTCCGTACATTCTTTCTCTAAGATATGCGATGACATATTTTGCGTCTTCTTCGTTGGAAACAACGACATTTTGCAAAGATGCACCCAATGCCATTTCTATTGCCACTTCATAATCTTTAGGCACATTGACAAGGTCGCTTACCACGCCTATTATTCTGTCTTTGAGCTCAGGATTGAATTCGGCATCGCCCATCAATGACTTAAGAGTAAAGTTGCCGTATTCTTTTCTTAGACTCTTGTTTGTTTCAAGACGCTGTTTGCACACAGACATATCCGCATTGAGCTCGCTTGCTTTGCTTCTTGCTCTGTCTTGTTCTTCTTCGAGTTGTCTTATTTCGCTGAATACCTCGTTTCTGCTTATAGCAAGTCTGTTGAGGTCATTCTTCATGCTTACGAGATTTTTCTCATGCTCTCTTTTTGTTTCCTCATGAGCTTTTATTGCCTTTTCATATCCGTCTATTTCAGTATTGAGTTCTGCAATACGAGTGAGAATAAAGTCTCTTTGAGTAGTAAGCTTGCTTATATCGACCTTGTTTTCTCCTTCTTGCTGAACGGCATTGAGAAGCTCCTGATTTGCCGATTTGATTTTTTGGTCTCTGTCTACGATTTCGTTGACGAGAGAGAGATAATTATTGTTGCATTCAGCATATTTTTTGTCAGCCGTCTTTTTGTCTTCGGCTGTCATGTTGTATTGTTCTTGAAGAGTTTTTAGCTCTTTGGTCTTTTCTTCGAGAGTTTTTTCGCTTTGAGTGAGTCTTTGCAAGCATTGTTGTTTTTGCTCCTGCAAATTGTTGACTCTCTCTTTCATCGTGAGTCCTTGACCTTTTATATTCTCCGCCTTAACCGCTATATCAGTACGCTTATCTCTCAATTTTGTAATGAGAGTGTCGACATTATGCTGTTCCATCTGCTTGAGGTCAAGCTCTTTGTTGTTGTCTTCCGCCTCTTTTGTCTTAGCCTCGAGTTCATGAGTAAAGCCATCAAGACGAGTCTGAATTTTTATCTTTACGCCCTCGTGATTTTCAAACTGATATACATATTCGTTTGCTTCCAAGACTTTGAGTCTGTCTCTCGTCTCGAGATACTTGTGTGCATCTCTGCTTTGTCTTTCCAAAAGATTACGCTGTCCTTCGAGACTGTCTTTTGCGATACGGATTTTTTCTATATTGTCATCAGTAGCAGCAAGTTTTCTCTCTGCTTCTTTCTTGTTGTTTTTGTAAGTCAAAATGCCCGCAGCGTCTTCAAAAATGCTTCGTCTGTTTTCAGGTTTTGCATTGATAATTTCATCGATTCTACCCTGACCGACAATGCTATAACCATCTCTGCCAAGACCTGTATTTCTGATAAGAGCCTGAATATCCTTCAAACGACAAGGAGTGTTGTTGATAAGATAATTGCTTTCGCCCGAACGATACAGCTTTCTTGTGATGATTACTTCATCGAGGTCAATATCGAAAATTCGGGAAGTATTGTCAAAAGTCAGCGAAACTTCACAAAAAGAAAGTTGTTTTCTGATTGCTGTACCATTGAATATTACATCCTGCATGCTTTTACCACGCAAGTTTTTGGCACTCTGTTCGCCAAGCACCCATCTTATGGCATCGGATACATTGCTTTTGCCGCAACCGTTTGGTCCGACAATGGCTGTAATACCCTCGTTGAGAGGTACTTCGATTTTGTCCGCAAAGGATTTGAAGCCAAAGGCTTCCATCTTTTTAAACTTCATAATTCCTCACTTGTTTACCGAATACTACGGCAATTTTACTTATAAATTATATCACAAAGCAAGCATTATTGCAATACTTATTTTATTATAATAATAATTATTTATATAGAAGCACAAATACCGCTATATTCAATCTAATTTTTATGATTAATTCTTTTGACATTTTGATATTATTTTAAATATTGTAATGGATAAATCTAAATCCATATTCAAAATGAAAAACAAAAGTAAAAAGTAGACCAATTCGAGCATAGAATATTGACTTTTTTTATACTATAGTATAAACTTAAATCGTATATACATGGAGGTATAACACTATGATCAGCAAAAAACAACAAGAACTGGACCTTAGAAAATGGTATGACAGTGAAGCAACAGGACACGACACATGCGGCTCTTATGATTATTGTGCATATTGCAACAATGAAGTAGAAAATCCTTGTGATAAAGCTTTTGAAGCCATGATGGCTAGAGAACCCAAAGAAGAACTTGTGGAGAAAAAGCCTGTAATTATAGAGAAAAAACCCGCAGCCAAGAAGACTGCCGCTAAGAAAGACGGAGAAAAAAAGACTACGGCAAAAAAATCTGAAGGCAAAACCACCGCAAAGAAAACCGCTACAAAAAAAGCTACCTCAAAAAAATCTACTGAAATCGAAACTTTGAAGGCTACCGCAGTAGTAGTACCCGAAACAGAAAAAGCAAAAAAAGCAGCTGCTAAAAAATCAACGACAAAAAAGACCACGGAAAAAAAGACTACTTCTGCTAAGAAAACTACAACAAAAAAAGCAGCTACAAAAACAGCCGAAGAAAAAAGCGAATAATACATAAAAGCCACTCATTTGAGTGGCTTTTTATAAACAGAATTTTATGCTTTTATAAATAATTTATACATCTATTTTTTACTTAGGGCAATCTGTGCACATTTTTGTTGGGCATGTTTTTTGCTGTCGCCTTTTGCCTTTGACACAAATTTATCGTCTATATAAAGTCCTTCTTCAAAAGTAGGATTATGCTCGGGACCGCTTTTTGACAATTCCTTGAACTCTACTTTTCTTCCTGCAAATTTTTCCAAAAGCATGGATTTGTAATCTATATGATAGATATTTTTTGCGTTGTCTATCATTTTGTTCAGATGAGACAAAACATATTGTCTCGCAGGCTCTATTCCGCCGTCAAGATAAATTGCTCCGCAGATAGATTCAAAGATATCCGAATAGGCTTTTTGACTTATTGTGCCATAACCTATACGCAAAAATTTATAATATCCCTTTTCTTTTACCACCTGAGACAGAGGCTCCATAGACACTATCGCCCCACGCATTTTAGTGAGTACGCCTTCGTCCGCATGAGGATATTTTTTATAAAGTTCGTCCGCCACGACAAAATCCAATATACTATCCCCTAAATACTCCAATCGTTGATAATCCTCTTCTCCGTACTTATGCGAATAAGAAGAATGAGTAAGAGCCATCTCCAGCAAAGATTTGTCTTTGAATGTATAGCTGATGAGTCTTTCGAGTTCGTTCATTGATACCTCTTTTTAAGCGATAGTTTTGTCTTTGAGAGCTTCCTCGATTTTTTCAGGTAAATTAGCTTTTGTCATTTCGTCAGCTCTCATTATGGCATTTTTGAAAGCAGTGGCATTACTTGCTCCGTGAGCTTTTACTACCACCTTTTTTACTCCGAGAAAAACTCCTCCGCCCACACTGTCTGAGGACATGATTTTTTTGAGTTTTCTCAAAGAAGGCTTCAAAAGAAGATAGCCAAGCTTTGCTCTCAATCCGCCTTGCAAAATATATGATTTTAGCAAAGTAAATATAGCCTTGCCCATACCCTCGGCAGTTTTGAGACACATATTTCCCGCAAAGCCGTCCGTGACTATTACATCGGCCACTCCCGTAAGAAAATCTCTCGCCTCAATATTTCCTATAAAATTGATATCGGTATTTTTAAGAAGTTCGTGAGCCTCTTTTGTGAGTGCGTTGCCTTTTTCTTCTTCGGCACCGTTGTTTAACAAAGCGACTTTGGGATATTTTATACCGCAGACTGCTTTCATATAAGCTTCGCCCATTATGGCAAATTCTCTCAGCATACTTGCCTTGCAGTCCACATTTGCTCCGCCGTCTACAAGTATAGTATTCTTGTTTTCTTCGATAGTGGGAAGAAGTGGGGACAAAGAAGCACGCTGTACTCCGTCAATAAGTTTGACGAGAATGCTGGCACCTACAAGCAAAGCTCCCGTATTTCCTGAAGAAACCATGCCGTCAAACTCGCCGTTTGCCAGAGCTTTTAATGCCACTACCATAGAAGAGTCTTTTTTTCTTCTTATTGCCATGGTAGGCACATCATCGTTTGTAATAACCTCGGGGGCATTGAGAATACTTATTTTTTGCAAATCATAGACTTTATTTTTTAAATAATCGGCAATGACCTTTTCATCGCCGCAAAGCGTAATATGAAGTCCCTCGTTTTCTTCTACTGCAAGCAAAGCTCCGTCAATAGCACTTTGAGGACACAAATCTCCGCCAAAACAATCCAAAACTATTTTCATATTAATCTCCCTTATATGATATAAATATTATAACACAAAAAAACAAAAATTTGAATACATTTATTAAATATATAAATATATTTCCATATAAATTGTCTTTGACAAAGTATAATGAATAAATAACATCTTTTCTTTTAACCGAAAAAAAGGAACGGATAACCGTTCCTTTAAATTCTTTAGAATCGCCACTCAATTAGTTGGACTTTTTCTCTTTCTTTTCAACAACAAGTTCGCCGTCATAATAACCACAGTTAGGGCAAGCCTTGTGATTCATCTTCAACTCGTGGCATTGAGGACATTCAGAAAGATTAGGAGTAGTCAACTTCCAATTAGCTGAACGAGTGTGCTTTCTTTGCTTCGAAGTTTTCGCCTTAGGTACTGCCATTTCCAACACCTCCATTAAGTGTACTAAAATTAATTGCTATTGCATTATAGATGATTTTTTTACCTTTGTCAAACAAAATTAAAAGATTTTAGTATTTTTATAACGACTAAATTATCTCTTCAATGAATTGACAACTTCTTCTGTTTCTCTGGCGATAACAAGTTCTTCATTTGTAGGAATGACAAGAATCTTGACTTTAGAGTCTTTTGCACTGATATCTACCATTTCGCCACGAGGAGCATTATTGTTCAAATCCTTATCGATTTTGATACCCATAAACTCGAGATTTTCGCATACTGCTTCTCTTGCTACGGGTCCGTTTTCTCCTATACCGCCCGTAAATACTATACAATTGAGTCCTTCCATAGCCACAGAATAGCTTCCGAGATATTTTCTGATTTGATATACAAACATATCGAATGCAAGTTTTGCTCTTTCGTTGCCCTCATTCATTGCTGCACAAAGTTTTCTGAAGTCAGAACTTACTCCGCTCACGCCGAGGAAACCGCACTTTTTATTAAAATATTGAGTAATTTCTTTGATACTCATATTCTTGAACTCTGCAAGCATCTCTACTGCCGCAGGATCCATACAACCACAACGAGTACCCATGATAAGACCGTCCAAAGGAGTCATACCCATTGAAGTATCGATACACTTTCCGTCTTTTACTGCCGTAATAGATGAGCCGTTGCCGAGGTGGCAAGTGATTATGCTGCTATGATTAAGTCCCTTGCTCTTGAGATATTTGATAGCTTCCTGCGAAACAAACTTGTGAGAAGTACCGTGGAAACCGTACTTTCTGATTTTTGATGCTTCGTAGTCCTCATAAGGTATAGCATAAAGCTTTGCCTTCTTGGGCATAGTACCATGAAATACAGTATCGAACACGCAAACATTGGGACAATCCACGATAGACTTGCAGGACTTAAGACAAGCAAGGCTTGCAGGATTGTGCAAAGGAGCAAGATGAGTGATGCTCTCGAGTCTCTTCAATGCTTCGTCATCGATATATGTAGACTTGTCGAAAGCCTCGCCGGAGTGAACGACTCTGTGTCCGATTGCACTGATTTCTTCAGGAGAAGAAATGCTGCCGTATTCTTTATTTGTAAGGCACTCCATTACGAGATTGAAAGCATCGGTATGATTTGCAAGATGTTTTTCAATAACATATTCTTTGCCGTTTACTTTATGACTGATTTTAGAGCCTTCGATACCGATACACTCTACACCGCCTTTACAAATAACTTCTTCGTTGTCCATTTCGATAAGCTGATACTTGAGAGAAGAACTACCTGCGTTTACGACCAAAATTTTCATAAAATCTCTCCTTTATACTAAGTGATTAATTCTGACTTGCCTGAACAGAAGTGATAGCTACAACGGCAACGATGTCGTCACTTGTACAACCTCTTGACAAATCGTTGATAGGTTTTGCAAAACCTTGGCAGATAGGTCCGATAGCAGTAGCACCGCTGAATCTCTGAGTGAGCTTGTAGCCGATATTTCCTGATTGCAAATCGGGGAAAATAAATACATTTGCCTTGCCAGCGACATCGCTGTTGGGAGCTTTGAGTCTTCCTACTGAAGGAACGATAGCTGCATCGACCTGAAGTTCGCCGTCAACATCGATTTCGGGAGCTTTTTCTTTTACGAGGTTTGTAGCTTCTACTACCTTGTCTACAAATTCGTGCTTTGCACTTCCCTTTGTGGAGAATGAAAGCATAGCTACCTTGGGCTCGCTGATACCTGCAAGATCTTTTGCAGTAGCTACGGACGAAATAGCGATATCGGAAAGTTGTTCGGCGGTAGGATTGATATTTACTGCACAATCGCCGAATACCATGATATCTCTGTCCTTATAAGGTGTACCCTCAAAAGCCATCAAGAAACAGCTTGATACTGTCTTGATACCGGGTTTTGTCTTTACTATCGTAAGACCTGCTCTTAAAACATTGCCTGTGGAGTTGATAGCACCTGCGACCATACCGTCTGCATCGCCCTTCTTAATCATCATAGCTCCGTAGTTGAGATAATTTCTGATTTGCTTGTGTGCGTCTTCGAGTGTCATGCCCTTTGCTTTTCTGAGCTCATAAAGAGTATTTGCATAATCCTCTACATCTACTGTAAGAGGGTTGATAATTCTTATATTATCGAAATTGGCATAAGGATACATAGTCTTAAGTTTTTCTTCATCGCCCAACAAAATTACATTTGCGATCTTATTTTTTACGATAGTCTGAGCAGCCTCGACTGTTCTGGGCTCCTCGCCTTCTGCCAAAACAATAGTTTTGTTAAGGGTCTTTGCTTTGTCAATGATGCTGTCAATAATTTTGCTCATTACACTTCCTCCAAAACACTTTATTTTTTGTGTTTTTTAACTTATAATAATCTCATAGTAGTTTGTATTTTGCAAAAAACTGCCGAGTAGACAAAAAATAGTATTCCTCGTGTTTTTGCATAAGACAAATAAATTATACTATTATAAAAAATAATTGTAAAGAGTTTTTAGGGGCAAAAAATGAAAATAGCCGTCATAATTTGCGAATACAATCCTTTGCAGAAGGGGCATGTCTATCACATACAAAACACCAAAAAAAATTGTATGTGCGACAAGCTTGTATGTATTATGAGCGGCAATTTCGTACAAAGGGGCGAAGGTGCGATAGCCGACAAATACATTAGAGCAAAATGGGCGGTACAAAACGGAGCGGATCTGGTGATAGAGCTTCCTCCCGAATATGTATTGAGCACTGCCAAATACTTTGCATTGGGAGCCATAAAGACTGCCGACACAATAAATGCAGAGATAATTCTTTCTTTCGGAAGCGAAAATGGAGATGTAGAAAACCTCAAAAAGTCTGCCGAGTGGCAAGAATCCGAAGAGTTCAAAAGCCTTATCGATGAATTCTTGAAAAACGGATACGGTTATGCCCAAAGTTATTCTTTAGCACTCAACAAACTCTCTCCCGACAATGCCGAATTGTTGTCTTCTCCAAACAATATTTTGGGAATAGAATATATAAAAGCTATCTTGGATACAAAATCTTCTATCACTCCGTATACAATAAAAAGATTGGGAGAATACAAAGACAACGAGCCTTCAAACGGCTTTGCTTCGGCAAGTGCTATAAGAAATTTGCTTTTTAAAGGCGATTACGACAAGATATCAGAGCTTGTGCCTTATAGTGTATTCGAAGATATAAAAAAACTTTCTCTTTCCAAAATCTTGCAATCAAAAGACAAGCTGTTTTCTGTATTAAAATACAACATGGACAAGAAAAAAGCTTTGAACTGCCACGGAGTCAAAGAAGGCATAGAAAACAGGATTTTCGAGCTTTTGCAATCGAGTGACAGCTATGACGAATTGATGACAAGACTTGCCACAAAAAGATATACAAACGCTTATCTTATGCGAACAATTCTCAACATTGTGCTTGGCAATAATTTTACGGCAGAAGACTTAAGAGCCAAAGATATAGACTTTGTCAATATCCTTGCGATAGAAGAGGGTGCAAAAGACTTATTGTCGCTTTTTAAGTGCAAAGTAATTTCAAAGTCTTCAGACATAAAAAGCGACAGTCTTATGTCTAGATGCGACAATCTCTATTCAAGCATTTATACCCTGCCCACGCAAAAAGGCATGCAAATTATAAAAAATAAAACAAAATAACACTTTTTGTATGATGATGCAAAATGCAGCTTTTCTAAAGTTTAAAAAAAATATCTATATCAAACTATATGATAAAGCTTTGAATAAAAATAAGACCTCAAGCCCTTATGGGCTTTTTTCATATTCAAGACAAGCTTTGCATATATTTTTTGTATGATTGCATTCTCAAAATCCGCAAGAAAAGTCTTGCCTTTTTCTTTGATAATATGCTTTTTTATATGTTGCCTTGTCATAAACCCTCAAAGATATATCGAGAGTGTATATCAAGGTATGTTGTTGTTTGCAAAAAATGTAGCCCCTGCTCTCTTTCCTTTTTTCTTCTTTACAAAATTACTTACGGGATTGGGCACAGCAAACACTCTGGGAAAACTTCTGAAAAAACCTGTCGCAAAATTATACAACGCACCAAACGAAAGCGGATACATTCTTATAATGAGCCTTATATCAGGTTATCCTATCGGGGCAAAACTCATAAGCGATTTTTATGAGAACCGAGTATTTACCATAGAAGATTGCAAAAGAGTATCATCTTTTACATCGACTTCGGGACCTCTGTTCGTAGTGGGTACGGTAGGCACTCTTATGCTCTCCTCTCCAAAAGCCGGATATATACTTTTTGCTTGTCATGCAATAGGTGCCGTTCTCAACGGATTTATATACAGAGGTAGACAAGCCACACACAATTTTGTCCCCGAAATGCCTGCAAAACGAGATGAGAATTTTCTCAACACCTCTATTACTTCTTCTATTTTGTCCGTGCTTGTAGTAGGCGGATATATCGCAATTTTCAGTATGGTGATCGATGTGGCACTTGACTTGAAAATCATAGATTTTTTTGCAAATCTCATAAAGCCTGTGCTTAAATTGTTTGGCGTGGATACAAGCATTTCTTCATCAGTGATTATTTCCTTGATTGAAATCACAAGAGGCTGTCAGTCTTTTGCAAAAAGCGGTGCGGATATAAAAATAATCCTGCCGTTTGTGGCAGGATTGTTGTCCTTCGGTGGTCTGTCCATAACTTTCCAATCGCTCACCTTCCTAAGACAATGCAAAGTCAAGACAATATTCTATTTTCTTACCAAAAGCACTCAGGCAATTCTGAGTTTTGTCATTACACTTATAGCCGTCAATATCTTTTATTGATTCCTCAACGCATATTGTTGTTGTATTGCTGATCCTGAGGCATTTCTTCTCCTTGAGAATCGTCCACAAACAAGCTGTCTCTGCTCTCTATGACCTGAGCAAGCATATTTCTTACTACATTTTCCACTTCGAGATACATATTGTTGACTTGATTATAGCTTTGCTCTACAAGTCCGTCTGCATAAGCTCCTGCTTTTTTGACGAGTTCTTCGGCTTGTCTTTCGCCCTCTTTTCTGATGGCACTTTCGTCCACAAGCATTCTCGCATGCTCTTCTGCAGCGGCAATAATGCTGTTTGCCTCAATATTTGCTTCTTCCTTGATTTTTTCGCTGTTTCGCAAAATGACTTTTGCCTCAGCCAAATCCTGAGGAAGTTCTGCCTTTATCTGTTGGATAATTGCCATACACTGATTTATATCGATAAGTCGCATATTGGAAAACATTTGCTTCTTTCCGCTAAGAAGCGTACCTTCCAATTTTTCCAGCAATCTGTCAACATTCGTGCCGTTCATTTATAGTTTCTCCTTATATGCCTTCAATACAGCCCTGACTGCTTCTTGAGGCAAATATTTTTTTATATCGCTGCCGTTTTTCAATCCCTCTCTTACGAGCGAAGATGAAATAGGTCTGATACTTTCGACAAATATGGTCTTTAATCCGTGAGCTTCATTGAAAATTGCCATGTCCTTTTCGTATGCCAAATCTTTTTCGTCCCTCACTCCTCTGAATACCGTATCTATACCGTGGTTTTTGCAATATTCATATACAAAGCCATCGCAAATATCCACTTTGACATTGAGATATTTTTCTACTGCTAGAGAACAAAACTCTTTTCTTTCTTCAAGCGAAAAAAGATATTGTTTTTCTTCGTTGTGAGCAAGAAGAATTGTGACTTCGTCATAGTCTTCGAGTGCTTTATCGAGTATATCGAGATGTCCTTTTGTGATAGGATCATAACTTCCTGCGATAGCTGTCTTTCCTCTCGATTTAGAGATATAATCTACCACGACAATACCGAATTGTTTTTGTTTTGCTATACAAAATCCTTCCGGCAAATCGCCCACTTTTTTATCCTGACTATGCTCATAAATTATGTAGCCGTCATCGGCAAGCAATTTTCTGTCCTTTATGATTGTGCAAATCTCTTTGATATAATCGGTCTTGTATGGAGGATCGACAAATATAAAATCCCACTTTCCGTCAGCCGAATACAATACATCTCTATAATCTCTTGCAAGCACCTTGAAATTATCTTGC
This sequence comes from uncultured Christensenellaceae bacterium, assembly GCA_944381365.1. Lineage (GTDB taxonomy): Bacteria > Bacillota > Clostridia > Christensenellales > UBA3700 > RACS-045. The sequence goes on from CALWKW010000001.1 coordinate 465,836, forward strand.
AAGCCTTTGAGATTGGAATTGATGAGTTTTATAGATTCTTTGCTGTTGTCGGCAAAAAGCACTTCTTTTGCACCTCTGCTCAAAGCCTCTATACCCATACTTCCGCTTCCCGAAAACAAATCAAGAAATCTGCTGCCATCTATGTCAAACTGAATGACATTGAATATGCTTTCCTTGACTTTATCCGAGGTAGGTCTTACATCGTCATTGAGAGGAGAATTGAGTCTTTTTCCTCTGTATTTTCCACTGATAACTCTCATTGTCTTTTGATTATCCTGTCGGGCAAAACCAACATATCGAGTTTTTTATCCCACTCATCGCAAGGGATATTTTCCTCAAGCTGTTCATAAAAAGCAAGCCCGATTTTATAAGTATTTACCTTTTGAAAATATCTGTCATAAAAGCCTTTTCCCTTGCCAAGTCGGTTGAGATTGACATCTGCACCCAAAAGAGGCGTAATCGTAATATCAGGCTTGACATCTTCTGGCTTCAGTCTTTTTCCCACAGGCTCTGATATACCCCACTTGGCTTCTTCATAGCGAGTGTCCTTATCGACTTTTACGAGAAGTATATCATCGCCTTCTACCACGGGAAGATATACTTCTTTTGTCTTAGGAAATTCTTCTATAAGTCTTTTTGTATTTACTTCGCTTGGCAAAGAGTTGTAAATACATATACTCTTGCAAGACAAGTCGCAACCGAGCAGAAGATTGGCAATCTTGTTGCTTTGCTCGTCTTTGTCCGTCATGCCTTGAAGTCTTTGTTTTATGTCTTTTCTTAATTGTTGTTTGTCCATTATCTGGTCTTGTAATAGTTGATGAGACAACCTCTCGAGATAATTTCTCTTTCGTCAGCCGTAAGTGCATCGACCTTGAGAATTATATCAAAAGCCTTGCCGTCTCTTACTACCTTGGCATTGAATTCGCAGCCGCCGTTTTCTATCGTCTTTTTTACATCATATACCACAACGATATCGTTGAGCTCGAATTGGTCATCTGATATAAAAGGCAACATACCCCAGTTGATAAGATTGGAGCGATATCTCTTTGTAGCATATTCTTTTGCTATGTTGCATACACCGCCCAAAACTCTTTGACAGCTGGCAGCCTGTTCTCTAGCACTGCCGTCACCGGGTTTTACTGCATAAACGCCGCTGCCGATAGACACGCTTCCCTTTACTCCGCCGGCAATCTTTACTGCCTCGGCATATTCTTCGGGAAGTCCTGACTTGCGTCTTGCAAGTTCGCTTGCATAAATATCTTTTGCTCTTCCCACATATTCGGGTACTTTTCTTGACAAAGCAAATTCAGCAAGTTTAAGAGGATTGGAGCGATAGCTCGATGTTTCGCCTGAAGGAATAAGTTCGTCCGTTGTGGTGACAGGATCATTGATAACAGCCGCAAGCTTTACCACGATATTGTCCGTAAGCTCTATTACTTCGGGCCAATCGCAGATATTGGGACCGTATTGCAATTCGCTGTCCTTCTGAGGTTTGCCCCAACCGTTGTAAACTCTCTTTTCGTATATGCTCTTGTCATATTCGAATTGAGGGATAGCATTGTCATAATCATAGTCGAGAGCACTTGTAAGCACACCGCCGTTTGAAGCCGTAGCCGCAATCGAACGAGCATCCATGAGAGCTACCGAAGCAATCTGATTGTTTGCAGGTTTGCTTCCCTCTCTGGATTCGAAGTTTCTCGTAGTATGTCTTATGGACAATGCGTTGTTTGCAGGCACATCTCCCGCACCGAAACAAGGTCCGCAAAAACAGCTCTTGATATTTGCTCCGCTCTTTACGAGATTGGAAATCGCTCCCTTCTTAAGCAAGTCAAAGTATATAGGAGTAGATGAAGGATAAACGCTCAATGTAAATTTATCATCGCCTACCGACTTGTTTTCGAGAATCTTGCTTGCCTCATAGATATTGTCATAAGTACCGCCTGCACAACCAGCAATGATACCTTGCTCTACTTGCACTTTGCCGTTGACGATTTTGTCGGTCAATTTAAAATCTATGTTTTTGTTGTTGAGAAGCTTATTGCATTCTTTTTCTACGGCAGAAAGAATATCGTGAGGATTGTCAATTACATCCTGCAAATTATATACATTGGAAGGATGGAAAGGAAGAGCTATCTGAGGCACTATCTCAGAAAGGTTTACTTCTACGACACCGTCATAGTAAGCAAGCTCATCGGGCTTGATTGCCTTGTAGTCGTCCATTCTGCCTCTTATAGCATAATAATTCTTCACTTCGTCATCGTCTGTGGTCCAGATAGAAGAAAGACAAGTCGTCTCAGTGGTCATTACATCGATACCGTTTCTGTATTCGATAGGAAGGTTTTTGATGCCGTCTCCCACAAATTCCATAACCTTGTTCTTTACAAAACCGCACTTGAATACAGCACCTATAATCGCAAGAGCCACATCCTGAGGGCCTACGCCTTTGCGAGGCGAACCTGTGAGATGAATAGCGATTACATCGGGATATTTGATGTCATAAGTACGCTTCAAAAGTTGTTTTACAAGTTCGGGACCGCCCTCTCCCATAGCCATTGTACCGAGAGCACCGTATCTTGTGTGAGAGTCAGAACCGAGCAACATCTTGCCGCAGCCCGACATGCACTCTCTCATATATGTGTGAATTACAGCCTGATGCGGGGGTACGAATATACCGCCGTATTTCTTTGCGGCAGAAAGACCGAACACGTGGTCGTCTTCGTTGATAGTACCGCCTACCGCACAAAGGGAGTTGTGGCAGTTTGTAAGTACATAGGGCAAGGGAAACTCTTTAAGTCCGCTGGCTTTTGCAGTCTGGATAATACCTACATAGGTAATATCGTGAGAAGCCATAGCGTCAAACTTAATCTTCAAAGGCTCGCCTTTTGCCGTAACGCCTGTGGTGTTGTGAGCGGCGAGGATAGAATAAGCCATAGTGCCCTTATAAGCATTTTCGATGGCTTTTGCGTCAATTCCCATAGCTTTGACTTCGTCCAAAGTCAAAAACTTGTTTTGATAGCGGTATGCACCTTGTTTTAACTGAATCATATTTATCTCCATGTTGAGTACAAAACTTACTCAAAATTTTTTCTTTCAATTTTTATATTGCACTAATGCACAATTTCACTTATCTTTTCGATACAAATTTTATGTTTTCAAATATTCCAAACACAAGATTTTTGCGATTGCCGACAGAATTATTATATAATAGATATAATATTTTTGCAAGCAATAGCAAAACTTAATGCGTTTTTATGCTTTTTCTATTTGCTCTCCACTACATTCTTTTTGCAGAATGCTACAGGATAATAAGATTGTTTTGACTTTCTGAGACCTTCGAGTCCCATATCCTCTTGTCTGTTGATATATCTCACTCCTGCAAAATGCTTTTGAGCAAACTGCTGATTGACAAAAGGATAAATACCCTCATAATTTATGTCGCCTTTTTCTATATGGACTATTCCCACATTTGAAGGCGTGATTTCTCCAAAAGAAAATCCAATAATCTTGCCGTCATACTCTACCACATCGGCAAAGCATCTTCCGCAGCCCGAGTATATCATCTGAAGTCCCATTTTGATTACTTTGAACTCGTCATTTTTCATTTCGTCAAAAGATTCTTCGTCAAATTCTTTTTGCTCATCCCAGCCCGCAATCAAAGCCATAACCTTTTCATAATCGCTTTTTTCATAACTTCTGAATGTGCATTTTCCGCCTTCATTGGGAGAATAAAGCTTGATAAAATTGTTGATATGATTGCGTTTTGAATGATATTTTTTGCCTTTTAAAGTGATAAGGTTTTCGGGAAGATAAAGATATTCGTCATAATCGGCATTATGTTTGTAAGTATATTCGTCTCCCAAAAGTGCGATATACTCGTCAGGTGTCGACATAACATACATAAGGTCGTTGTCTATTATACTTTGCTCACGGATTTTTCTGTAAGCATTCTTTATATTTTCCAAAACCGTAAGAGGAGGAAGATAGGTATACTTTGTGATATCGAATTCTTCTTTGTATTTGTCGTGAGGAATAAACCTTATAAAAATCGTGTCGTCTTCCTCGGCTATTTCCATATTTTCATAGTCAAAGAAGTCCCAGCCTTTGAGATACAACATAGAATAATCACTGCCGTTGTATTCTGTTTTGCTCTGCATAAGGGCTATTTTTTGAAAGTCATTGTCTGATATTTTTCTGAATTGCATAAAAATCCTTATTTTTTGTTGTGTAGCACAATATATATGTGTATAATTAAAGTATGAAAAAATTTTATACTTTCAAACAAAAGCGATGGATATATATCCTTTCGATACTAACAATAATTATATTGTTTGTTTGTATGCTTGTCAATATTTTAAAGGTATGTGAAGTGGGAAATTTGGTGTCCTACTATCACACTCAAGACATACTTGCCACCGTGATAATGGGATTTGTCATCATTATACTCTCTCTTTCGGTATTTCTCAACGGCATCATTGTCAAAGACGACCATATCACATATATTTTGGGATTTTTGGCGTCAAAGATAAAGTATGAAGACATCATACTTATCCGTCAGGATACAGAAAACAAGTTTTTGCTCATATATTATAAAGCAAAGGGCAAAGGTATGGTGAAGGACAACAAGACCGGTATATCCGCCGATGTAATTCATGTCAACTGCAACAACAAGTATTTTGACGAAATTCTCGACAAGATAAAGTCGTCAAACGCACAGATACTCATCGAGTATGTCACTCTCCAACCCAAGAAAAAATCAAACAAAGACAGGTAAACAATGAAAGCAGTATTAGCCAGCAACAACAAACACAAGCTTATAGAAATCAAAATGATGCTCAAAGGAAAATTCGAAGATATCTATACTCTCAAGGACATGGGTATTGATATAGAGATAGAAGAAAACGGCACTACCTTTGAAGAAAATTCATATATCAAAGCAAGCACGATTGCAAAGCTTACGGGTATGCCCGCAATAGGCGATGACAGCGGTATTTGCGTAGAAGCCCTTGACGGCGAGCCCAACATATACTCTGCCCGTTATGCAGGAGAGCCTTGCAATGACGACAACAACAATAAAAAGCTTTTGGACAAGCTCCATGCTCTCGAGCAAAAGACAGGCAAGAAAAATCGCAAGGCATATTTCCAAAGCGTAGTAGTACTTTGCTATCCCGATATGACATATCTTTGCGGCACGGGAAAGACATACGGACAAATCATAGACGAATACAGAGGCACAAACGGATTTGGCTATGACCCCATTTTTTTGAGTGACGAACTTGACAAGACTTTCGGCGAAGCCACTATGGAAGAAAAGAACACTATCTCCCACAGAAGCAGAGCCTTAAAAGATTTGCTTGAAAAAATCGGTACAGTCGCTCCTCATTTGCCTCAATTCAAGTTAAAATAATTGTCTTATCTAATAAAAAATTAAAGCACCATGTCTGCCAAACATTGCAAAAAAAATGGCAAAAACAATGGTGCTTTTTTTATTGTTCAAAAAAAATATCCTTGAGAATATTATAAAAATATTCTCTGCCTTGCACAAATATTTGACTTATTTTCCTAAATGGAGTAATTTTATATAGGCTTATGAAAAATATTATAATTATATCGGATACGCACGGAAGATTGCCAAAAGACATCAATTTTTTGGAAAATCTAGAAAATGCTGATTATATCATACACTTGGGAGACGGTCTTAAAGACATAAACACTCTCAAAGAAGCATTCAATGAAAAATTGATTTATGTCTACGGCAACTGCGATTTTATGTCCTGCAATCATGAACAACTCATAAGTATAGAAGACGCAAAGCTTTTTATCACTCACGGTCAGGATTATAGAGTCAAGTCAAATACTCTCGATTTGCAGATGCGTGGATTAGAACTAGGTGCCGACTGCTGTCTTTACGGACATACACACAATCCCGATATCAGTGACTTTGAAAACATTAAGCTTATCAATCCCGGCTCCTTGGGATATACTCGCACATATTGCTATATGAGTATTATCGGCAAAAAGATACTTGCCAAGATAGTACAGCTTTATTGAATTGTAATAAATTTTTGAGGAATATATATGAAAAGACAAGATGTAAGAAACATTGCAATTATCGCCCATGTCGACCACGGCAAAACCACTATGGTAGACCAACTGCTCCGTCAAAACGGTGTTTTCCGTACAAATGAAGCGGTAGTCGACAGAGTTATGGACAACGGCGATATCGAAAGAGAAAGAGGTATTACCATTCTTGCAAAAAACACTGCCGTACATTATAAAGGCGTAAAAATCAACATTATCGACACTCCCGGACACGCAGACTTCGGCGGCGAGGTAGAGCGTATTTTGTCGATGGTAGACGGCGTGCTTTTGCTCGTAGACGCAGTAGAAGGCTGTATGCCCCAGACAAGATATGTGCTCAAAAAGGCTTTGGGACTCAACAAAAAAGCTGTTGTGGTAATAAACAAAGTCGACAGAGGCGGAGACCCCAATCAGGTAATAGACCAGCTTATAGATTTGTTTATCGAACTCGGTGCCAATGACGACCAGCTTGATTTCGTCACCGTTATGGCAAGTGCAAAACAAGGCTGGGCAAGCCTAAAGGTTGGCGAAGTAGGAAAAGATATGACTCCCCTTCTCGACACCATAATCGAGCAAATTCCCTGTCCCGAAGGCGATCCCGATGACGGACTTCAGACAATTATCTGTAATATTGACTATGACGAATATATTGGAAGAATAGGTATAGGAAGAATCGTAAGAGGAAGCATCAAAAGCGGACAACAAGCCATTATCTGCCATACAGACGGCACGACTTCTCAGGCAAAGATAACAAAACTTTATCAATTCGAAGGATTGAAAAGAGTGGAGTGCGAAGAAGGAAGCATAGGAGATATCGTAGCAATAAGCGGTGTCGAAGACCTCAATATCGGCGAAACAATCTGCGATACAACAAAGGTAGAAGCTTTGCCTTTCGTAAAAATTGATGAGCCTACTCTCTCCATGCTCTTTATGGTCAACGACTCTCCTTTTGCCGGCAAAGAAGGCAAATATGTCACATCGAGACATCTTAGAGCTAGACTTTTTAAGGAAGTACAGACAAATGTATCCATGAGAGTCGAAGAGACTGATTCGGCTGATTGCTTCAAGGTATTCGGAAGAGGCGAATTGCATCTTTCTATACTTATCGAAACAATGCGTAGAGAAGGCTATGAATTTCAGGTTTCCCGCCCCAAGGTAATCTTCAAGACAATAGACGGCGTAAAATGCGAGCCTGTCGAAGAACTCGTAGTCGATGTACCTGACGATTATGTAGGCGTTGTAATGAACAAGATAGGAGCAAGAAAAGGCGATTTGAAGAACATGACTCCTGACGAAAGAGGCGGAACAAAACTCGAATTCGATATCCCCGCAAGATGCCTTATCGGATACAGAAGCGAAATGCTTACCGACACAAGAGGTTTTGGCGTAATGACTCATGTCTTCAAAGATTATGAGCCTTATAAGGGAGATATACAAGAACGCAATCGTGGTTCGCTCGTAGCATGGGAAGACGGCACTACCACATCATACGGCCTTTTCAATGCACAGGAAAGAGCTACCCTATTTGTGGGTGCCGGCGTAAATGTATATCAAGGCATGATAGTGGGCGTAAACTCAAGAGAAGAGGACCTTGTGGTCAATGTCTGCAAGAAAAAACAACTTACAAACAATCGTGCAAGCGGAAGCGAAGACGCACTCAAGCTTGTCACTCCCACAGTGCTCTCTCTCGAACAATGTCTCGAATTTATTGCCGATGACGAACTTGTAGAAGTTACTCCCAAGAGTATCCGTCTCAGAAAAACAATTCTATCCAAGGAGCAGCGTGCAAAGCTCGCCGCAAGGGAAAAGAAAAATTCCTGACAAAAATTATCTTTATAAACAAAAAAAGGTGAATGATTTTCACCTTTTTTTATTTGCAAATTTCAGCTTTAAATTTTTATATCAATTATTTTTATCGTCTTTGGATTTTGATTTGACCTTTTTATTATCCTTTACCAACTTTTTGACGGTTATACCAAACACCGCAGATATTACCGCCAACAAAACAGCGAATACGCAAAGTATAAAATAATCCCATACATTCCACTTGCTGTCTGTGATATATACAAGTCCGCTAATTTTATCCGAATTGCTTATGACAATCAGGATTATCATGACAACAATGACCAAAAACAAAACTGCCATGACGCAAGCGGTCACAATAAGATTTATGCGATGCTCGTTTTCTTGCTGAATACGGATTTTATCTGACTTATTAATCTCATTGCTGACTTTGTTTGCAGGCTCCTCACTCTTTTCTGTTTCTATCAAATCGTCTGCATTTATGTTGAATTCTTCGCAAATTCTTTTTATGTTGTAAAAATCTGGTACGGTCTTTCCTGTTTCCCAAGCAGAAACCGTCTGTCTGCTGACAAGCAAGATTTCGGCAAACTCTTCTTGAGATAGCCTTTCTACAATTCTTATATTTTTGATTTTCTTGCCAATCTTGTTGTCTTCCATCTTATCAACCTGTTTAATCATATTATAACAAAATAAGTATGCTTGTCAAATCGCAAAAATTTGAAAAGTATAGGCATTATCTAAACAAAAAAGCCCGACTGCTGTCGGGCTGAATTGTGGTGCACCTTCAGAGACTCGAACTCTGGACCCAATGATTAAGAGTCATTTGCTCTACCAACTGAGCTAAAGGTGCATATTTCGTGGAGCGGGAGACGAGATTCGAACTCGCGACATTTGCCTTGGCAAGGCAACGCTCTACCACTGAGCCACTCCCGCATATTCAAATGTGTCTGGTGCGGATGAAGAGACTCGAACTCCCATGTCGTTGACACTAGATCCTAAGTCTAGCGCGTCTGCCAATTCCGCCACATCCGCATTTCTGTCTGGAAGATATTGGTGACCCATCCGGGATTTGAACCCGGGACACCATGATTAAAAGTCATGTGCTCTACCGACTGAGCTAATGGGTCGAACCTTTGTTATAATATATCATAATTCTTTAAAAAGCAAGTATTTTGATATATGTTATTAAAAAAATTTCAACTCATTCTCTCCAGTTAATGGCTGGGGTGGAAGGATTTGAACCCTCAAGTGCTGGAGTCAGAGTCCAGTGCCTTAACCATTTGGCGACACCCCAATGCATTGTTGTGGCAGGGGTAGCAGGATTTGAACCTACGAATACCAGAGTCAAAGTCTGGTGCCTTACCGCTTGGCGATACCCCTATTTTAGGTGGGGTGAGTAAAGGGAGTCGAACCCTTGGCCTCAAGAGCCACAATCTTGCGCTCTAGCCAACTGAGCTATACCCACCACCTGTGGCGAGCCTGAAGGGATTTGAACCCCCGACCCACGGCTTAGAAGGCCGTTGCTCTATCCAGCTGAGCTACAGACTCACAAGTGGAGCGAGTGATGGGAATCGAACCCACACGACCAGCTTGGAAGGCTGGGATTCTACCATTGAACTACACTCGCATTATCGCATAAAGAAATTTGTTCTTCTAAATGCCTACAAATTTTACCATAGTATCAAGACGATGTCAACAAATTTCAAATCATTTGCTAAAAAATTTTAGCTTGATTATTTGGAATTAGATTTTAATTATAATCAAATCTATTTTATCTTATTTGCTATATCAACTGTTTTGAAGCAATTCTTTAAAATACTTTTTATTCTCCTTGTCAATCCTGAAAGAATCTCTTATTTTTCCTATTGCCATTTTTCTTGTTTGACCGTTGAGACTAGTATTTTTTATGATGTACTCGGCTTTTTGGCTATCCTTTGCCGCTATGACTTGCAAAAACCACGCAACCGCCATATCGAGATAATAACCTGTCGCACTTATATTGTTAAGAATATCGCACAACGCCTCTTTTGGCTTATCCCAAAAATTTGTCATAAGAGATACGATGCCCCACCTTGCTTGCCACATATCATCAGATATTGAGTATTGTCTTGTCAACTCAAAATATTCATCGTCTTTTCTTTTTATCGCACAGCAAGGTCCGTCACAAAGCGACCAATCGTCTATCTTTTTTACATATCTTATCAATAGATTTTCAAACTTCTCATCGTTTTTAAAATAACCTATGAGATATCCTTGCAAAAGCACTTGTTCATAACATAAAATATCCCAATCAAAAAACTCTTTTGCATTTTCGCAAGAGAAGATATATTTTGCGTGTTTTTTGACAATAGGCATTCTTATACCATTCATAGGATATTTTGTCAAGATTATCTTTTTACTGAACTCTTTGTATTTTTGTTCGCTGTGAGTTTTTATAAACTCTTCAAGATTATGTCTTTCGTATATCATTTATTTCCTTGTGATTTTCAGTGTCGCATATTTTGTATTGAATACCTCTACCGAATAGGTATATGCACTTATTGTGTCTTTGTCGAGATATTTGATATAATTTAAAAGATTGTTATAGCTGCAAGCCACATCAATGAAAATATATGTTCCCGATACCATTCTGTATCCGTACATGTCTTTGTAGTAATCCACAAGAGCCTGCAACTCATCGGCGTTATCAATCACATAATCATACAATACATCTTGGTATTCAAAGAATGTATTTGCATAGAGATTATAGTCTTCTCCCGCAAAACAGCCTGTATAAGCACCTGTATATTGTTCATAGTGTTTTCCGCCTTTCTCATTGCCGCTTGTAGCTTCACTCATAAACAAATATTGGTGCTGAAGAATTTCTGTATCCGATTGAGCAGGATAGCGTTTTACCGCCCAAGTAGTATCTACCACATACCACACTCCGCCGGCATATACTTTGTTCCAAGCGTGCTGACCGCTTCCGCTGCTGCCTTTGATTTTATAACAAGGTATGCCCTCAATTCCGCACAAAAGACTTACTGCTTTTGCATAGCCGTTGCAGACCGCTACTCCGTCAAGAAAAACTCCTTCGAGGTAGAGCGAGCGATAACTATAAAATTTGTTGTATTCAGGACTTGAAGAGCTTACACCCGCCAATTCTTTTTCCAATTCATAATCATATACAATGTTGTCAGCAAGCCAATCGCTTATCGCATGGATTTTTTGATAATCAGTCATTGAGTCGTCAATGATTTGTCTCAACACCTTCTTTGCATTCTCATAGATAAGATAAGCTTCGCTGCCTTCCGTAGGGACGGGACACACTCCTCTTTCTACCGCAAGATAAAGTTCTTCGCTATAATTGACCACTGCTTTTATCGGCGAAGAATTTATGGCAAAATCGTCATAATCATTACTTCTTCCCACAAGGCTGTAATGCACATCGTTGAGAGCCTTTTTCATAGTGCTGGTACGCTTTATTTCGTTTGGCACGCAAGTAGAATCAATATCGCCATAGATATAATACTCGCCGTAATTCTGTCCGTCAGTCACGACAAACGAGCCTTTTATAGCTTCATTAAGCTGAAGACTCAATCGTTGGATTTCGCTCTGAAGACTTGTCTTGGATACGATATACGAGCTGTCCGCATAAATTTTTATTTGGTTGTCGTATGAGCCTGACTCGGCATTTGGCAAAGATTCATAATAGATAAGAGCATAATAGACAAGATCTCTGAGCTCATCTTCATTGCTTATATAATAGTTGTTTTTAATACCCAAAAAATCAAAGCTGTTGTCATAAGACAGATATTGAGACAAAATGTTTTGAGATAAGTCCACATTAAAAGTAGCTGTCTCTAGACTTTCATAACCCTTATTGTCAAACTCTGCCGTGACTTTTACGCTATCGCCATAATTTATCTTGCCCGTTGCGTCAAAACTGCATCCGTCAAAAAGCTCGGGATTGTTGAAGGAATAATATTTTTTATCCCCTATTTGGACGATATAATTTTTTGCATTGCTGACCATATCCCAATTTATAAAGATATCAGGATACGAGCTGTCAAAGTCAATGCTGAGATTGTAAGGATATTTTTCGTAATTGGGGGTAATTGTCTTTATGTCAATAAAGAGCAAAGTCTTTCCCCATGAAGTATAGACTTCGAGAAGATGCTTTCCTTTTACTGAATTCAAAAACGAATATGTAAACTTAATTTTAGAAGAAGTGCTGTATAGTGTATAATCCAATCCTGTGGACAATTTTTTGCCGTCCAGATATATGCCTTTAAAGCTGTTTGAAAGATTGACTTTTCCGTCATTATAGAAAAATACAAGTTCTCTTGACATATAGTTGAGGTCCGTAGAATCATAGATATAAGTATCGTCCACAAGTCCTTCTACCTTCAAAGGAAGATTGTCCACTATTTCTACATAAGTCGAATCCGTCTTTTTGTTGTTGTAGACAATATTTATCTCTGTGCGAAAACCTTTTGAAAATCTGTTGAAATAACTCTGTTTGATATACAAGACATTGTTTTCTTCGTCATAAGAATACATGCTTGACAGCACAAGACCGTAAGCCTGAACTTCTTTTACTCCGCTGTCGCTTGTCAACGGCAAAGAAAGATATTCATCGCCCTTGCGATAATAATATATGGGAAGAAGCTGGTCTACAACCTTGTTATAGACAGGGACTTCGATATCCCCTTCTTCATCTCCCGAGGATATGCCTGAATCATTGATGACGAATTCTATGGATTTTTCATACTCTTTATTCCCGACATAAGCTACAATTTTTGCCGTATAAATATCGGGGTTGAGATTTGTGAGCGTAATTTGAGTGAGATAAATTTTGTCATCGGTGATATTGAGAGCGTCCCCATTTGATTTCAATACCGAAAGACGGTATCCCATCGCCCCTGGACAATACCAAGACAATATGCCCGTATTATGGTCATATTCGAGTTTTATCTCAGGCTGATTATCCGTAGCGTTCGTAGTATTGTCTTTGCAGGCGAACATTGTCAGACAAACAGCTATAATCAAAACAACAATAAGTATAATCCTTTTATAACGCATCAAATTATCCGCCAATCAATATATTATGATTATATCATAAATATATTTTCTTTTCAATACAAAAATCAAAGAGTCTTTTGATAAACATCAATAATAATTTCATTTTTAAGGAAAACAAAAAAGAAGATATTTTGCATATCTTCTTTTGTCGTCTTATAAACTTTACGAATTATTTCGTCTCGGTATTGTCCTGACTACTCTCTTTAGCTGTTTCTTGAGGTGATGCAACTTCCTGATTATTGTTTTCTGCTTTATTTTCTTCGGCAGGAACGCATACGCACTTCACATTCTCGCTGTCATCTGCCATAAGCTGACCTGCTTGATCCATACCCTCAGCCATCTCGGGCACTTCGATATGAGGGAACTTCTTATAAAGCATCTTGAGGAACAAAGGCGTGAGAATTGACGAAACAATGATAATAAGAATAATAGCGGGATAATACTCTTCTGATATAAGTCCCATGCCTCTGCCGGTATTTGCTACGATAAGACAAACCTCGCCTCTTACCATCATACCGATACCTACTTTGCAGCTTTCTTGCCAATTATACTTGCAAATCTTTGCACCTACTCCGCAGCCTACAAACTTTGCTGCCATACCGAATATTATAAAAGCAAGACAGAACAAAATAATATAAACTACATTGTCGCCCTTAAACATAGCACCAATCTGGTTGTAATCGAGCGAAATACCTATATTTGCAAAGAAGATAGGAGAGAACAACATATAAGCACTCATATCTATTCTTCTTTCTACATAATGGCTTTCTTTCATGTTTGCAATCATCATACCTGCCATGAACGAACCTGTGATAGCAGCCACACCGAAAAGTGCTTCAGCGACAGCGGCATAGAGGAAACATATAGCCAAGCTGAAGATTGAAAGTCTTCTTGTATGAGGGAATTTATCGCTCATCTTCTTGAAGATAAAGTGTACGAGGAAACCTACACCGATAGCTACCGCAAAGAAGAGGATAACATTGAGAATAGTAATTATAGTAGAGTTAGGGTTGTCGGTAAACAATTCTACAAAAGCTTTACCAATACTAAAGCTAGTAGTATTTGCAGTAAATACCGCAAGAATAATAATACCGATTATATCGTCCAAAATAGCTGCCGTAACGATAGAAGCACCTACCTTACCATGCAACACATTGAGCTCTTTGAGTACGGCAACGGTAATACCTACTGATGTAGCCGTCAAAATAACGCCGAAGAAAAATCTTTGCTTTATGATAGAAATCTCCGGATTAAACATTCTGTCAGGCAAAATTAGAGATACCAAAAATCCTACGAAGAAAGGCACGATAACACCCAAGCTTGTAATAACGACAGAAGCTACACCGTTCTTTTTGATTTCCTTGATATTGGTCTCCATACCGGCAGAAAACATAATAAGGTTTACGCCGATAGTCGAAAGCGTAGTGATAATGACGCTGTTGCTGTCTACGATAAACAATCGGCTGTCGATCTTGGATACCAAAAGGTTCAATACACCTATAAGCACACCGGCAAGCAATGCACCAAGCACTTGAGGCAAGCCGAGTTTTTTAAGAATAATACCAAAAAATTTGGTAGCGAGCAAGACTATTGCCAATTCGAACAAAATCCAGTTGCTATTCTGGATAATTTCTACCAATGTTTCCATAATCACCAACCTCCAAATTTTTTCCCCTCATAAATCAACTTATTATATGCCACCAAAAATACATAAGTCAACAAATTTTCTTAATTTTTTTGATTTTTTGATATATATAATCAATATTCATATATTATTTATAATATATGATGAAGATATTGCAAAATTATTTATAAATATTTTGACATATTTTAATTGTCAAATCATTTATATTGATTTATTTTTCACAAGCTTTTTATTATAGCGACTATATAAAATTAAGAAAACTACCTTCTCAAATTTTTAAAAATTCACTATCCTAGACATTTTTTTCTTCTTAAAAACTACCTATGTCTATTTGTTTGATGTTTTGTTATGAAAAATTATATTGCATGAATATTCTAAATACTTAAATAATCAAATAAAAAACCAAACTCAAAGTTATTCTCCTTTTAGATTAAAAAACAGGACAAAAAAATTCTTTACAAATATATTTTTAGGCAAAAAACATGCAAAAAGGGCGTCCAAACAGGACGCCCCAACTTAATGTGCGTTTTTTATCGATATAAGTCTATATCAAAGATCCATTGAATTGAGCAAATCTCTCAAGTTGATAATTTCTTCCTTGCTCAAAGTAACGCCCTTGCCCATCTTTTCGCCGTCAGGAGACCATTCTCTGATATCATACTTTGCCTCTTTCTGATTCCAGCTGATAAGTTTGATTTCCTTTTTCCAACCTTTACTAGACTCGGAAAGACTGCCGTATGTCTCTACGATGTCGAACTTGAATTCTGCCATTTTTGTTCCTCCCGTGAACAATTTTTTCTAACTTAAGTCAATTATAACATAATATTTTCTTAAATTCAATACTTTTTTTAAAAATTTTTAATATTTTAATAATTAATTTTATCTTATTATAATAATTATATTATCCTATATATTATAAAAGCATTGAATTTATTTGACGATAGGCATTATCTTGAATGAATACTCGATATTCTCGTCAGAATCGTGCCTGAATTCTTTTCTTGTGTCAGGTCCGCAGCTATTGCTTCCCACTCCTCTTACAAAACCGTCTATTCTCACGATAGTCTTGTCTTGCTTTTTGAGTTCAAAGTCATGCTTTGCCTTTGCTATCGTCTTGTCGTCATAATTGTTTGCGTTGAAGTTGAAAGCCTCGCCGTTTGCCTTAATCAGCCAGCCTTCGCCGTTTTTGTCCGTTATTTTAGCCCAACGCACATCGCTTCTGTTGCCGTTGTCTTGCGGCTTGATATAATGCTCAAACATTCCTTCAGCGGTATTTTTATAAATACCCATAATCGCATGAGCGGACATATCGCTGTAATTCTCTATTTCTCCCCTGCCGTAATACTCTATTTCGCTGTATTCTATGGGCAATTCAAAATTAAGTCCGAATTTGGGGATATCATAGGCTTTGAGTTTTTCAAGACAAGCATTTATATCGATTTCTCCGTTTTCGTATATGCTGTAATCGATATATACCATAAATCTTGTTTTTCCTGCACCGATAAGTCTTTCTTCAGTACTTACGATTACGCAATTAGAAGTCTTTTTGTACTCAAAATTCGTAAGCTCGATACTTATATCGTCAAATCCGAGTTCCTTCCATTTTTTGTCTTTATACATATAATTGTCGATAGGAGCACGATAGATATTGGGGACAAAGATCTGCATATTGCCTTGTCTTCCCAAAAAGTCCTTTTCGCCAATCTTGTATTCGCTCATTTTGCCGCTCTTCATATCGAATACTACTTTTGCACTGTTTGTCAGCACTTTAAGCTCATCGTTTTCCTGCACGCAAACAATCTCTTTACCTTCAGGCTTTGTCCCCTTCTTTATGAATTTGCAAAGAGAGAGCTGTTCTTTGGCAATGAGTTTTTTTGTCTTTTTGTTTGTATATATAAAATTGATAAAACAATCTTTTGTGGTGTCCAAAGCAGGATGCTTGATAGTCACTTCACAACTATCCATGGGCATAATCTCACTCTCAATCACTCCCTCTGTGATTACCTCTCCGCTTTTTACATACTGCCACTTGATATCCATATAGGATGTGGACAAAAATCTGTTGGTATTGCAAAGCAAATACTTATTGTTTGAGATATAACGAGCTGTCACAGGTCTATATACTGCCTGCATGTTATAAGCACTAGGCGAAGGCTTTCTGTCGGGATACATAAGTCCGTCCACGCAGAAGTTTTCGTCATGAGCATATTCGCCGTGATCGCCTCCGTAGAGATACCCCTTCTTTGTCTTTACGGCATGATCTGCCCATTCCCATATACAGCCGCCCAATGCCGTATCGGATTTATTGAATAATTGCATATACAAATCGAGTGAACCCGGACCTACGCCCATAGCATGAGCGTATTCGCATTGGAAGTAGGGTGCTCTATAAAACTTCTTAGGAGCTTTGCCTTCGACATACTTCTCATAAAATTCTGTACTAGCATACATCTGAGACACAACATCATAGTTGAATCTGGGAGTACGGCAAACCGCCTCATAATGCACAGGTGTTTTGTCATCCAATTCTTTTAGTTTTGCATAACAATAATCCTGATTTTTCCAGCCGCCTGACTCATTTCCGAGTGACCACATTGTGACAGAAACATTGTTTTTATCACGCATATACATTTTGTAGACTCTGTCCCAGAAATGGTTTTTCCATTTTTTGTTGTTTGAAATAAGATTAGGGCGAGGCAAAGGCCAATATGTCGCATAACAGCCATGTGTCTCGATATCTGCTTCGTCAATGATATACAAGCCCTCATAATTCGCCATTTTCAAAAATGCGGGATCAGGCGGATAGTGAGAAGTACGAACTGCGTTGACATTGAACTCTTTCATGAGTTTTACTTCCTTCAGCAATTCTTCGAGCTCTACCGTATAGCCGTTTGATTCATGTGTATCATGGTGATTTACACCCTTGATTTTTATAGGCTTGTCATTAAAATAAAATACACTGTTTTTGATAAAAATATCCTTGATGCCTATTTCCTGTCTTATACAAAAAACAGTCTTTTTGTCGCTTACAATTTCTATATAGAGAGTATAAAGATTAGGTATTTCCGCACTCCAAAGCTTTGGCTGTTTTAGTACAAAATCCACCATATCCCCTTCTTT
The DNA here is from genome assembly GCA_944381365.1 of uncultured Christensenellaceae bacterium. GTDB lineage: Bacteria > Bacillota > Clostridia > Christensenellales > UBA3700 > RACS-045. The sequence continues at coordinate 483,546 of CALWKW010000001.1, forward strand.
TGTATCGACAAGTTTTTTGCCGTCATAAAGGCTTACGGATATTCTTGCATCTTTATCCAATACCGCATCGGTATTTACTTTTATGGCATAATTGTCTTTGTCGAGTCTTACGGATTTTGCATGATAATCCCAGACATAGTTTTCGGTATAAGAAGAGACATACACATCTCTGAAAATACCGTTGTTTCTGAACATATCCTGACATTCGAGATAAGTGCCGTTGCACCACTTGAACACAAGCACTACAAGCTCGTTTTTTCCGTCCTCGGCAAGATAATTGGTTATATCGAATTCGTGGGTATTGTGACTACCCTCGCCATAGCCAATATAATATCCGTTGAGATAAACCTGAAGACAAGAGCTTACACCCAAAAAAGTAAGTATATTGCGATGCGACTTTTTGAGAGAAAAATTCTTGCGATAAATACCTACGCTGTTGTAGACTTCGACAAGCTTTTGTCCGTTCTGTGTCAAAAAATTCTTTCCGTAATATCCTTTATCGGCGGGGACATAAGGTCTTTTGTTGAGGTCAAACATATATCTTGTGTTGATATAAAAAGGAGCCTCATATCCTTGGAATTGCCAGCATGAAGGCACTTTGATGCTGTCAAATTCCATTTTTTCCGTATCTATCTCCAATGGCATTTTGCTTATCTTGTCATAAAACGAAAAATCCCATCTTCCGTTGAGAACTTTTAATATAGATGACTCATATCTCTCGTTGAGATAGTCAGTCTTTTCGCAGTTTTCTCTGTCTTTAAAAGGGACAAAATATGACCTTGGAGGCAAAACATTGTCCTCGATAATTTCAAAATCATTATAAAATTCGTCAGAAAGATTATAAATCATAAAATACTCCGAATGCTTTTTAATAATTATAACATTATAATTATATTTAAGCAATATTAAAATTTACAATTTATCACAAAAAAAATTTAATTTTTAAAAATAGTATTAAAATGAAATTATTTCCATACTCCGCAAAAAGGGAAAAAAGCCAATCTGCACACTTTGAGCCATTGCCCGAGCAGAGGAAATCCTACAATAGTAGCACACGACAAAATAGCATTGAGCACCGATATACTCCCCAAAATCCAGCCTATACTCACAAACCATAAAAATGAAGCAATCCTATGATTGGAAATAAGCACTAGATTTTTTCCAAATGGCTTATAAGTAAGCCAGCTTATTCTAAAACATTGCATAGAATACGGAAATCCAACCACCGTAAAAAGAAGTATGAATCCCAAGACAAACCATATACTTGCCAGAAAAATTCCGCCAAAAATTTTCCAATAAAAATTGCCCGCTATTTTGAATATTTTTCTTAAAATCCATACCATATCTTTAGTATGCGAAAAGTGTAATAATTTAATCTTTATTGATACAAAATGTTTTTCCGATAATGAGATTATTTTAAAAATATTGACTTTTTATGCCGAAAAACAAATTGTGATATTTATAAAAAATCATATTTTTACTCGTTTTTAATTAAATTTTTAAATACAAAAAAAAGAGCTTTTTTAAGAGAAGTTTCTTAAAAAAGCTCTTTAAAAACCATAATAATAAACAGAAAAGTTTTTATAATCCAAGATATTCTTCCAATATCTCTACGCTGTCTGTCACGAATTTTACGCAAGGTCTTGTCTTGTAATACTCTTCATCTCTCACTTGAGGTACATATCCCTTGGTAAGATTTTTTACATTCTTTAAAAGCTCGCCGCAAATATCCGTATTGTTTCTCTCCTTGAATTTTTCTACAAGAATCTGAATCTCTTTATAAATATTTGTCTTGTCTTGTTGAGGATCTTGACTATGCTGTCTATAAAGTCCCAAAACAATAGCATAGGCACTTACGGCACCGCAAAGATTTCTTGTCCTTGCAAAGCCTCCTCCGAAGCCTACACAAATATTGAGCAATGTCTGGTGGTCTAGTCCCAGCAAATCTTCAAATGCCATGACTGTGGACTGACAACAATTATATCCCTTTTTAAAATAATCGTATGCTTTTTGTACTCTTTTAGTATTGTCCATATCTTACCTCGTGATAATTATATCACGACTATTTCTCTCTGTCCACAAAGATGATACAATACAAATATTCATAACTGAATATTTTCCTGTTCATGCGACAAATTCATCATTTATCTATAATACAAGTTTTTTATCAAAGTACAAGACAAAAAATATATGCCGCCTTTCGGCGGCATATAGTATTCTTTTTTAGGTTTTTCTTACAAAGAATCCTTATTTGATTTCGATGCCTTAAAGCTGATTACCTTTGACTCAGGAATATCAATCTTCTCACCGGTAGCAGGATTTACACCTGTACGAGCTGCACGAGTCTTAACTTCGAAAGTACCAAATCCCAACAAAGCTACTTTGTCGCCAGCTTTCATTGCGTCCATAATTGCTTCAAGCATTGCATCACAGCATTTTCCTGCTTCAGCAGCTGTGCATTGTGCCTTCTCGGCAATAGCATCGATAAGTTGTTTTTTGTTCATAATTTTCTCTCCTTTTCGTATATAAAATATACTTTTTTTATCACATAGAATACCGTAGTAGTTTCTAGCCAGCATACTTCTATGTTTTGGCATATCTGTATTGTCGACTTTCCCCTCTACATCTACGATTATACCATATTTTGAGGGGCATTGCAATATCAAATTTAAATTTTTTTGTATATTTTCATTATAGCCGCTATTCTTCTTTTTTAGGAGATATCCGAAATCGTATTTTCCGCCCATGCTCCATACGCCTCTGAGCTCGAATCCGTGAGAGAAAAAAGTGGTCATGCTTGCCGTGTTTTGCATTTGCACTACACCGCAAATATTTAAATGTTTTTTATCGGCCTCATGACATATTTCGTCCATTAAAAAATTGGCTATTCCCTGACCTCTGTAATCGCCGTCTACCATAAGCCCAGAACTTTCGTATGCCTTATCTATACCGATGTTTTTGCAGCCGTTTATAATATCTGCAATTTGTTTTGCGTACTCTTCGTCAAAGTCTATGCCAAAGGTAGCTATCAATTTATCCTTGTCGAAAAGCCCCAAAAAGTATCCATTGTCAAGTACTTCTAAAAGCTCTTCGTCCTTATAAGGATAAAAGAACTCTATCCTGTCGAGTTTTTGTCTTTGTCTCTCCAAAAACTCTTTGACAAGATTGAAGTCCTTTTTTTCCATTCTGTACAAATCGTATGTTTTGTAATTTTTATTTTTTATTTGAATCATCGTCTGCCATAAGTTTTACAAGCACGGCTTTTTGTGCATGCAAGCGGTTTTCTGCTTCGTCAAATATTTCAGGATGCTGTTCTAATACATCAGCGGTAATCTCCTCGCCTCTGTGAGCGGGCAAACAGTGCAATACCATTGCATCTTTCTTTGCCACTGCCATGGCTTCTTTGTTTACCTGATAATTCTTGAATGCCTGTTTTCTCTTTTCTGCTTCTTCTTCCTGTCCCATAGAAGCCCACACATCGGTATAAACCACATCGGCATTGTTGCATGCTTCAGCCACATCCTCGGTCATCATGAATTTATCGCCGTATGCCTTGGCAAATTCCAATACTTCTTTGTCGGGTTCATATCCCTTAGGACAAGCGATAGCAATACTCATACCCACCTTAAGACATCCTACGATAAGAGAGTTTGCCATATTGTTGCCGTCACCTACGAAAGTAAGCTTAAGTCCGTCAAATTCGCCCTTATATTCTCTTATTGTCATAAGGTCGGCAAGCACCTGACAAGGATGAGCAAAGTCAGTAAGACCGTTTATGATAGGAATGGAACCGTATTTTGCAAGGTCTTCGACTTCTTTCTGCTCGAATGTACGAATCATAATGCCGTCAAGATATCTCGAAAGCACTCTTGCGGTATCTTCGATAGGCTCGCCTCTGCCTATCTGCAAATCTCTGGGGCTCAAAAACAATGCCTGACCGCCGAGCTGATACATGCCTGTTTCGAAAGAAACACGGGTACGGGTGGACGATTTTTGAAAAATCATTCCAAGGCTTTTGCCCGCAAGATATTTGTGCTCGATATTGTTTTTCTTTTCGTATTTAAGCTGATCTGCAAGATTGAGTATATCCAAAATCTCGCTTTCTTTCAGATCCAACAATTTAAGTAAATGTTTCATATTTTCACTCCGTTTTATATTTTTAGATAATTAAAGCAAAGTTTTCATTATAGATAAAGCTTTGTCTATTTCTTCATAACTTATTATAAGTGGAGGCAAAAGTCTTACTTTATCTTTTGCTGTAAGCATTATCAATCCTTTTTTAATGCCCTCCTTGACCACTTCGCTTGCGACTTTCGTCTTGAGTTTGAGTCCGAGCATAAGTCCGAGTCCGCTCACACTTTCTACTTCGTCAAGTTTTTCGAGTTCGCTCTTCAAATACTTACCTTTTTCCTCGACTTCTTTCAAAAACTCTTCATCAATCGTGTCAAGCACATAATTTACGCCTGCACAGACGATAGGATTACCTCCGAAAGTAGTGCCATGCATCGAGTATCCCAACACTTGCGAACACTTTTCGTTTGCAAGTACGGCTCCCACAGGAAGTCCTCCGCCCAAACCTTTTGCCATAGTTGTGATATCTGGCAAAATGTCAAAATGCTCGCTTGCAAGGAATTTTCCCGTTCTGCCTGCACCTGTCTGCACTTCATCCACTACAAACAATATATCGTTTTGCTGACAAAGTTCATAGACTTGTTTTACAAACTCCTTGTCCAAGGCGATAACTCCGCCTTCGCCTTGTACCATCTCTGCCACAATGGCACATACACTGCCGTCAAGCAAAGCCTTGACGCTGTCTATATCGTTGGCTTTTGCATATACAAAGCCTTCGGTAAAAGGATAGAAATAGTTGTGAAATACATCTTGTCCCGTAGCTGACAATGTGGTAATCGTCCTTCCATGGAAAGAATTTATCAAAGTAATTATTTTATCTCTTCCCTTGCCGTATTTATCGAATGAATACTTGCGGGCGATTTTTATCGCACCTTCATTGGCTTCGGCTCCCGAATTTGCAAAAAACACTTTGTCATAACCCGTACGCTTGCAAAGTTTTTCTGCCGCCAAAGCACAAGGCTGAGAATAATAAAGATTGCTGGTATGATTGAGTTTGCATACCTGTTGGGTCACGCTTGCCACCCAGCCCATATCGCAATATCCCAAGCTGTTTACTCCGATGCCTGAGGACAAATCCAGATATTCTTTGCCTTCTATATCATAACAATTACAGCCCATGCCTTCGACAATTTCGAGATCATATCTGTTGTATGTATTCATGATATATTTTTTATCTATTTCTTTTACGCTTTTTGACATAACCGCTCCTGAGATTTGTTATTTGATAAGAGTACCTATACCCTTATCTGTAAGCATATCCATGATTATCGAATGCTTTATTCTGCCGTCAATGATAACTGCCTGATGAACGCCTCTTCTTACCGCCTCTACCACGCAATCTATCTTGGGGATCATACCGCCGCTTATTACGCCTTTTTTCTTGAGTTTTGCCACTTCGCTGACCTTTATCTCGCTTATAAGCGTGCTTTCATCGTCTTTATCCATCAAAAGACCTCTTATGTCTGTCATAAGCACAAGGTTTTCTGCGTGCAATGCCGCAGCGATAGAAGCTGCCGCCGTGTCTGCATTGATATTGTAGATAGTGCCGTCTTCTCCGCCTGCTACGGTTGCGATAACAGGTATATAATCGTTTTCAAGCGTCACGAGAATAGGATTGACATTTATATCCACGATTTCGCCGACATTGCCCAAATCCACTTCGCTTTGCTTTTTGCGAGCTGATATGATATTGCCGTCAATACCGCAAAAGCCCACAGACTTTCCGCCCACATGAGTGATAAGCTTTACGAGATCCTTGTTGACTTTGCCTGCAAGCACCATCTGAACGATTTCGCTTGTTTCGTCATCGGTATATCTCAAGCCGTTGATAAACTTGCTTTCTTTGCCCACTCTCTTGAGCATATCGCTTATTTCAGGACCGCCGCCATGCACAAGCACTACTTTTATGCCTACCATACTGAGCAGTACTATATCTTTCATGACAGCTTCTTTGAGCTCGTCATTGAGCATAGCGTTTCCGCCGTATTTAACGACAATGATTTTGTCGTTGTATTTTTGTATATAAGGCAAAGCTCCAACAAGGAGTTCTGCTTCTTTTTTCAATTCAATTTCGTCCAACATATAGTCCGCTCCTAAATATCAAGTGCGATATTCCGCATTTATTTTTACATACTCATAAGTAAGGTCACAGCCCCAGCCCGTAGCTTTTGCTCTTCCCTCATGACAATCTATATAGATAGTAATCTCGTCTTCGAGCAATATCTTATGTGCTGTGTCTTCGTCAAATTCTACGCCTACGCCATTTCTGCATACTGCGATTTTGCCTTGTTTTGAAATTAAGTCCACATCGATTTTGTCTATATCGAAATCTGCATTGGTGTAGCCGATAGCACAAAGTATTCTGCCCCAATTTGCGTCTGCGGCAAACAAAGCCGCTTTTGTCAAAGAAGAAGTTATTACGGATTTTGCTATTGCTCTCGCTATTTTCGCAGACTTGGCACCCACGACTTTACACTCAATGAGCTTTGTAGCTCCCTCGCCGTCCTTTGCGATAGCTTTTGACAAAGTCTCGAGCATCTTTTTAAGCACCTTGCAAAAAGTATTGTAATCTTTGTTCTTGCTGTCGATAAGACTATTTCCGGCAAGTTTTGAAGACATAACGGTAAGCATATCGTTTGTCGAGGTATCGCCATCGACACTTATCATATTGAAAGTATCCACTACGACTTTGTGCAATGCTTTATCGAGCATTTCGCTTGTAATATTTACATCGGTAGTGACAAAACAAAGCATCGTAGCCATATTGGGATGAATCATACCGCTGCCTTTTGCGATGCCGCCTATATGACATTCTTTGCCGTCAAGCATGAATGAATAAGCATATTCTTTTACCACCGTATCTGTGGTCATTATCGCAAGAGCTGCGTCTGTGCTTCCGCTATAATTAAGTCCGTCTACAAGAGTCTGCATGCCGTCAGAAATAGGCTGGATATTGAGAGGCTGTCCGATTACGCCCGTAGACGCAACCACTACATCCTCTGCCTTTACGCCCGTATATTTTTCTACAAGCTTGCACATAGCTTCGGCTTTTTCCACACCGTCAAAATTGCATGTGTTGGCATTGCCGCTGTTGCAAACAATCGCACGTGCTACTCCGTCAGATATATTCTTTTTGGTCACGGCAATAGGAGCACCTTTGACTTTGTTTTGCGTATAGACGCTTGCTACCGAACAATCGGTATCGCATACGATAAGAGCCAAATCTTTTTTGTCTTTGTTTTTTCTTATACCGCAATGTATTCCGTTTGCCTTAAATCCCAAAGCGGCACATACACCGCCTTTTATCTTTTTCATATTCACCTCTTATATTAATCAAAAAGCGGGAGGGATATAATCGAGCCCCGTATCCTCTTTGAGATCAAACATTATATTCATATTTTGTATAGCCTGTCCTGCCGCACCTTTGACCATATTGTCTATTACGGATACGATTACGGCTCTTTGAGTGTGAGCATCGTAATGCACTGAGATATCGCAATAATTGGAATACTTCACATTACGCAAATTTGCTACCGTACCCTCGTCCAAAACTCTTACGAACTTTTCGTCCTTATAAAAATCCTTATAAATTTCTTGAAGTTCCTTGGCGGTAAGAGGCTTTGTCGTATTAAAATAAATAGTGGACTCTATGCCTCTGTTGAGAGGAAGAAGATGAGGTACGAATGTGACATTCACTTTTTTGTCTGCAAGCTTTGAAAGAGTCTGCTCTATCTCGGGAGTATGTCTGTGATTTGCCACCTTATAAGGCGAAAAAGCCTCATTGCAGTTGGGATAGTGCGTAGTGTCGCTGAGACCTCTTCCCGAACCCGTGACACCCGATTTTGAATCGATAACGATTGTATTGTCCTGTACGAGATTGTTTTTTATAGCGGGAGCAAGCCCCAAAGCTATGCTTGTGGGATAACAACCTGGATTGCCGATAATAGGCTGATTTGTATAATTTTTTCTATGCAATTCGGGTATGCAGTACACAGAAAGATTGTGCAAGTCTTTGTTTTCATAATTCTTTCCGTACCACTTTGTATATTCCTCTGCACTGTCCAATCTAAAATCCGCACCGAGGTCTATCATCTTTACATTTTTACCTAGACACTTCTCTGCGAATTTTTCGCTAAGTCCGTGGGGAAGCGATGTAAATATTATATCACAATTATCTATAATATCCTCATTTTGAAGCGTAAAATCGCAAATATTTTTGAGATTGGGATAAATATCGCTTATCTTTTTTCCTTCAAAACTTACTGACGAAACAGCTTTGAGATTTACTTGAGGATGCAAAAGCAAAAGTCTTACGAGCTCTACTCCTGCATAACCTGTCGCACCTATAATTCCTACATTAATTTTCTTCATTTTCTTCCTTCAATACAGTATCTTTTATTTTTTGTATGTGTTTTGCCACTACTTCGGGAGCAGGGCCTCCCACAACCTTTCTGTCCTTCACGCATTTTTCAAGAGATATCGCTTCATAGATATCATCTTCGAATTTATCGCTCAGACTCTTGTATTCTTTTATAGGAAGCTCGTCAAGCACTGTATTTTTGTCTATACACATACCTACAAGCGTACCCGTAATTTTATATGCGTCTCTAAAAGGCATGCCTTTTTTTACGAGATAATCGGCACAGTCCGTAGCATTTATAAATCCTTTTTTGCCTGCACTCAACATATTTTCCTTGTTGACTTTCATGGTATCGAGCATAGGAGCAAGTGTGGAGAGACACAATTTGATAGTATCGATGCTGTCAAATATAGCTTCTTTGTCTTCCTGCATATCCTTATTGTAGGCAAGAGGCAAACTTTTCATCATGCTCAAAAGCGTAGTAAGATTGCCGATTGTGCGTCCCGTCTTGCCTCTTATGAGTTCGCAAATATCGGGATTTTTCTTCTGAGGCATAATGCTTGAGCCTGTCGAATAAGCGTCATCGAGTTCTATAAACTTAAATTCCCAGCTGCACCAAAGAATTACCTCTTCGCTCAGTCTTGACATGTGCACCATACAAATAGCTATGGCATTTGCAAGTTCCATACAATAGTCCCTGTCGCTTACGCCGTCAAGACTATTGAGCATAGCATTGTCAAATCCGAGATATTCTGCCGTAAAATCTCTGTCGATAGGATAAGTGGTAGTAGCCAAAGCTCCGCAGCCCAAAGGACATTCGTTCATAAGACTGAAACAATTAAAAAATCTTACCATGTCCCTTTTGAACATTTCTACATAAGCCATAAGATGATGAGCAAAAGTGATAGGTTGAGCTCTCTGAAGATGCGTATATCCGGGCATTACAGTATTAAGGTTTTGCTCGGCTTTATCTACAAGTACAGCAATAAGTTTTTTGATAAGACCTACGATTTCGTCAATCTGTTTTTTTACATTCATTCTGAGATCGACAGCCACTTGGTCATTACGGCTTCTTGCGGTATGCAGTCTTTTGCCTACATCTCCCAATCTTTTCGTAAGTTCTGCTTCGATAAACATGTGAATATCTTCGGCAGTCATATCAAATTGCAATTTTCCGTTTTCTATATCATCTAGTATTACAGTAAGCTCTTTTGCGATTATTTTACTATCTTTTTCATCGATAATACCCTGTCTGCCAAGCATATTGACATGTACGATACTGCCTATTATATCATCTTTGTACATACGATTGTCAAAAGAGATTGACGAATTAAAATCATTGACTTTGCTGTCAAGTTCTTTTTTGAATCTGCCTTGCCACATTTTTGCCATAATACTTTCCTTTTTGTAGGCTTAAAGATAGTTGTCCTAAGATAACTATCTTTAACTTACTTTTTTGTTGAGTTTTGTTTTTGCCTTAAATATTCGGCATTATATCATAAAAGATATTTTTTATATTTGTTTTGAATTATTTCTTGTTCTTAAGTTTTGCTTCCATCATAGCTTTTACTTTAATGGGCAATCCGAACAAGTTGATAAATCCTTGAGAATCCATTTGATTATATACATCGTCTTCTGCAAAAGTAGCGATATCTTCGTCATAGAGAGAATAAGGACTCGTGACTCCCGCATTCATAATGTTGCCCTTATAAAGTTTGAGCTTGACATCACCCGTAACAGTCTGCTGTGTGCTGTCAACGAAAGCACTCAATGCTTCTCTCAAAGGAGTAAACCACTGACCGTTGTAGACAAGGTCTGCAAACTTTATTGCCACTTGCTGTTTGTAATGAGCTGTTTCCTTATCGAGACAAAGAGTTTCCAAAACTTCGTGAGCATGATAGAGAATTGCTCCGCCGGGAGTCTCGTATACGCCACGGCTCTTCATACCTACAAGTCTGTTTTCTACGATATCTGCAAGACCGATACCATTGGCACCGCCGAGTTCGTTGAGTTTGCGAACAATGTCGCTGCCCTTCATTTTCTTTCCGTCAACTGCCGTAGGCACGCCCTTTTCGAATGATATTGTCACATAAGTAGCCTTATCGGGAGCCTTTTCAGGAGTAACGCCCATTTCGAGAATTTTATCGTACTGAGGCTCATTTGCAGGATCTTCGAGGTCAAGACCTTCGTGCGACAAGTGCCAGATATTTTTATCTTTGCTATAATTTGTCTCTCTGTTTATCTTGAGAGGAATGTTGTGAGCTTCTGCATAATCTATTTCCTCATCACGGGATTTGATGTCCCAGATTCTCCAAGGAGCGATTATCTTCATATTAGGAGCAAAAGCCTTGATTGCAAGCTCGAATCTTACCTGATCGTTTCCTTTACCTGTACAACCGTGGCAGATTGCGTCTGCTCCCTCTTTAAGAGCGATTTCCACAATTCTCTTTGCAATAATAGGACGAGCAAAAGAAGTACCGAGCATATATCTGTTTTCGTATATAGCACCTGCCTTAACGGTAGGGAAAACATAATCGTCTACAAACTCATCCGTAAGATCTTCGATATAGAGCTTGCTAGCACCTGTCTTGATTGCCTTTTCTTCAAGACCGTCAAGTTCTGTTCCCTGACCTACATCGCCGCTTACTGCGATAACTTCGCAGTTGTCATAATTTTCTTTGAGCCAAGGAATAATGATAGAGGTGTCGAGACCACCTGAATATGCCAATACAACTTTCTTAATTTCACCCATTTTTATATTCTCCTTTTGGATAAACTTATTACATACATATAATAAACCAAACAAAAAATAAATGCAACTATTTTTTAATATTTATTCACAAATTTTCGTATAATTCCAATTTTATATTTAAATATTGAATAAAGCATGTATAATTATGCGATTATACTGTATAAATATGCGATTATTCATTTATAATTGAATAAAATGCAAAACAGCGACATCTAATGTCGCTGTTTTATAGCTTTTATCTATCTAATATTTTCAAGGATATCTCTATCTTTTTATCAGAAAGTCTCTTTGGTTCTGTCCACAAGCACCATGGAATCTTTTGACAAATTGAGTCCTTCATACACTTGATTGTAGCAATTTCCTCTCATTGCTTTTATTTGAGCATCACTTGCCCCGCCTGAAGGTGCTAGGTTGTTGTTTTGGTCATAGAGCAAAACATTGTTGACAACAAACAAGAACACCCAATCTCTTGTGATATTGTGGATATTAAAGTCGCCGTATCTTTCCTTGAGTCCCTTGCTCTTTACAAAAACGCAATTTTGAGAAAGCTTTTCAAAATCCTTATCGCTTCCGTCATATTTATAATAGTTTGTGGAAGCTATACTCATACCGCAGTAAATGTCTATTGCGATATCGTTTTTGTCTACGATATACTCTGTCGCATCAGCCAAAAGAGTCTTGGGTTCTCTTCCGTTTATAGGCTCGTTTGAATAATCGATTGTCTTATTCTTCAAGCTCTTCCAATCGGAAATAAGTCCTGTCGCTCCTATATAGGGATCGGCAAGCGTAATTCTTGTAGGAACAAGATTTTTATTGCTGATTACTCCGTCATCTATAAATTTTGTAAGTTGATATGTAGTAGCTATTGCCACCTGTGAGCCGTAGCTGTGTCCCAAAAGTTTGATGCTCTTGTCATAATCTTCGCCCAAAACGCAACAAAGCTCCTGAGCAAATCTCACGCTCAAAGCATAACCTTTATCAAATCCCACCCAGATATATTCAAACAATCTGTTGAGAATTCCCGCATATCCAAACCAGCCAAGGCAAGCTACATTATATCCCTGAGATTTGAATTCTTCTGCATAATTGGTAGATGCTATTCCCGTCTTTTCTATCGTATCCTTGTGTGTGACAAAATCTTCTACAAGTCCGTTTGATGTATTTTTGTCATCAGGTTCCCAGCCGTGAGCAAAGATCAAAGTAGGCTTTGACGAATCAAAATATTTTGCGTCAAGACTGTCGCTGCTTCTTACATATTCACCATCAGCATACCAATACACACCATAATCTTTTGAGACATCATACTCAAGCTCAAAAGGAGAATCGCTTGAATATCCGTTGTTTACGCATGCCGTAAAAACAGATATGCCTACCAGCATAACCACCAATAGCATTGCAACAATAAATTTTTTCATTTTTACTTCCTGCCTTTTAATATATACATATATTTTAATATAATATTAATCATTCGTCAATATATAGAGTGCTTTTGGAGACAATATCTAATATATACTCCAAATATGTATTAAAATAGTTTTATCTATAAATTGAGGCTAAGTGCCACATTAAAATTTTACAGGTAAACAAAAAAGAGAGGTCAAAGGACCTCTCTTTTGTTTTTAATTTTTACTTTGATTATTTGATGATTTCAAACTTAACCAAAGCACCGCCATCTACTGCTGCGTTTGCACAGCTGTAAGAGTAATTAGCATTGCCATCGATTTCGATTGTCACATTTGCGATATCGAATTTAGATACTGCATTGATTTCTACATTTGCATTTCCGCCGTTTGCAGCATTGCCGTCAGCTACAATGCTCATAATTCTGATGTTTACAAAAGCATTGAGGCTTGTATATGTCATTGATATCTTGCCGTTTACATTTACATTGCTTACTGTACCATTGCCGAGGTTCTTACCTACAACACCTGCTACATAGTAATCTTTGCCTGTCTTTGCAGAGATAACTGCATTTACATTACCATTCAATGTGAGGTTCTTGATTTCGCCTCTGTTGATAGCAATGAATGCTGTGCTGTTGTCGCTCATACCTTCTATTGTATAGTTGGAGATAGCGAAGTTCTGACCATCGAGGTTGCCTGCAAAGCTTGCTACGGGAGCGATAACCGCACCACCCATATCGATATCATTTGTAAGAATAAAGTTCATACCTGCAAAGTTCTTGCCGGCTTGAGATTGAGCTACCAAATCCTTGATCTGATCAGCTGTAAATACTTCATACTTCTCGCCGTACTTGAATCCGTCAAAAGCAGCTACACCGCTTACATTGATATTGAGTTTTGCTTCAGCACTACCTACATTGATAGTAACGATATTCTGTCCTGCATTCATATCAGCGAGTGTCTTATAAGGGATTGTAACCTTAAGCATACCGCTTACCAAAGATATGATAGCATCCTTAGCGTCAACGCTTACTTCGTCTGCACTTGTCAATTTCTCAACTTGTGTACCTTCTACTGTAACAACAATATCGCTCTTTCTATCTTCGCCTGCCTTGTCATAATTGAAGTCAGATTGACTCAAAACGAGACTGCCGTCATACTTGATTGTCACAGGAACAGCGATTACGCCATAGCTTGTAGGATATTCCAATTCGATTTGGTCATCGATCTTGCAAACCTTATTGAATATTGTCACAACACCGTTTTCAACTTTATAAAGACCTTGAGGATCTACATAAGCATTTGCGTCATCCATAGATACTACTGTATCAACATTGCACATACCCTTGAGGTCATAAGCGGTAGCATTGAATTCGGGAAGTTCTGTCTCGAGAGCTGTGAGCTCGAATTCACCGCCTTCGATTGCTGTGACAACAGTGGGTTCGCCAGCTGAATACAATACGATTTCGTCATTTGCGATATCGATATTCTTATTTATATTTGCGATGCTGCCGATAGAGATAGCAACTGCCAAATCTACATCATAGTAGAAACCGCCTTCGAAGTAGATAGCACCTGATACTGCTACATCTTCGATATTCTCAACGCCAACGAGGTTGCCTGTTGTAGCATAGCCGTACAAGCCGTTGAAATTACCGAGTTCTGCCTGAATACCCAAAGATACAACACCTGCGAGGATATCCAAAGACAAGGAGTTCTTAAGACCTACCTTAACTTTTGCACTACCTTCGATATCGATATTTACATTCTTAAGACCAGAGCCTTCAAGCTCTTCTGCATAAGTAGAAACACCGTTTTCCTTATCGTATGTAGCACCAATCATATAATTGAAGTCTGCATTTGCTGTGATGCCGAGTCTGCCTGCGAAAGTAAACTTGAATACCAAATCACATTGATATCTTACGGATACAGCACCGTTGCCTACGGGGATAACCCATGTAAACATAGGAACAGCTACACCGCCTTCGCTAGCACCGTCACCTGCGTTTGCTTCTTCTTGCATCTGAACAGTCTTTTCAATCAAATCTGTGAGATTTGTGATGCTTGAATAGTCATAACCGCCTTTGATTGTGACGCTTGTATTGATTACATTATATACATTAGCGATTACGCCGCAATCTACTGCGTTGCCATCCATATCTGCATTGATGATTGCGTCAGCACTCATAATAGCTTCGATATTTACAATAAGATCTGTGGAGAAAGAATCAATCTTAACAACACCGGGGATTGTCATTGTGATAGCAACCTTAATAGAGCCGTCTTCCAATCTCTCGGGATTTACTGAAAATTCAGGAGCAGAGCCGAATACAGAAACAGCTGCCATAGCAAGGTCGCTTTCGCCCAAAGCTTCTTCAGTATTTTCTGTATCGAATTCTACATTGCTCTCTTCGTCAAGTTCTTTTGTCTCTTTTACTTCAAATTCTTTATAAACTTCATTGATTTGAGGCTTAATGTAATTTACAAACATTGAAGAATTTGTAGAATTTGTAGCATTCTCAACTTTATAAGCTTCTACAAGACTGCTTTCTTTATCCTTGATAAGGATAATGTCGTCCTTAGCTACGGAAGCACCGTTTGTCTGCAAAACCATAGTACCGAAAACTTCGTTTGTACTTGAATTATTTCTTGTACCAAAAGTTTCTGTCTTGTTCAATACTCTGGTAGAATCAAACTCGATAAGACCGTCAACATATTGAATGCCCTTCAATGAATCTTGAGTAATAGTAAAAAGAATGCTCTTTACTTTGCTGTCATAGCCACTGAAAGACAAAGACTTGTCAATGGTAATCTTGTAAATAGCACCCATTGTGTAGTAACCATTGGGAGGGTAAACAGTAAACACATTTTTACCATCGACATTATCAGCCTTGGCAATCGTAACATTTACTTTTTCCTCAGATACAACAGCTACGACATTGACTTTATCGTCAATATAACTTACACCTTCATCTGCCAAAATCGTAAATATCTGACCTTTATCTGCATTATTTAACGATATTGTAGTGGTGTTTTGGTCGCCGATTGATACACTGCCCGTGTTGTTTTTAGAACAACCTGCAGCCATAGCCATAACCATAGCGACAACAAGAATAATGCAAACAAAAATCAATGCTTTATTCTTTCTCATAAATAATTCCTCCCTCTTAAATTTTTAGTAGATTACTAAAATTTACAAAGTAATTCTATAATATTTTAAGAGGGATTTCAATAGCAGTTGAAAAGTTTTATTAAAAGTTTATTAAAATTCCCAAAAAATTTTTTAATATAGCAATTAAATTTCTAAACTTTTTATCAATATTGTTAAATCATTAACAAACTTTTTAATTTTATTTTCATCTTTATATTCAATCGTTATTCTCAATTTATTTTCTGTGCCTGAAGGTCTTACGAGTATTCTGCCTTCGTCTTTCATGTACTCTTTTATATCATTTATGGCACTGAGAAGAGTTTTGTCTTTTGCCACTTTTTCTTTATTATTCACTTTTACGGATTGAGTAATTTGAGGCATCAACTGAGCTTTTGCCAACACGGATAAAGGTTTTTTGCTTTCTTTTACAATCTTTGAGATTACCACGGCAGTCTGAACTCCGTCCCCTGTGGTACTCTCTGAAAGAATAAGTGTATGTCCCGAACCTTCTCCGCCGAGAACTCCCCCTTTTGCCAAAAGATTTCTCAGCACATACTTATCCCCAACATCTGCTCTATCAAAGGATATACCGCAGTTTTTCAACTCTCTTTCTATTCCTATATTCGTCATCAAAGTACCTGTAATAAGATTGTTTTTGAGCATTCCATTGGTTTTGAGATACTTTCCTATTACCAAAAGGTTTCTGTCGCCGTCTACGATATCGCCATTTTCGTCAAGAGCTATGAGCCTGTCACCGTCTCCGTCAAAACTGAAAGTCAAATCAAATTCTTTTGCCCTTTGGCAGAGATTTTCTGCAAATACAGCCCCGCAATCCTTGTTTATGATATTTCCGTCAAGACTATCGTTGACTACACTCACATTTGCTCCCAATCTTTTGAATATCTCGGGTGCTACTTTTGAGGTGGCTCCGTTTGAGCAATCGAGCAAAATTTTCATACCTTGAAGGTTGACACCTTTTTCTGTCAAAAAATCTATATATTCTTTTTCGCCTTCCTTATAAGGTATTATGCTTCCGCCGTCTTTGATCACGACATCTTTTTGGATATTGTCTTCTATCTCATGCTCGCACTCTTCGCTGATTTTGTATCCATTGGCATCGAATACTTTTATACCGTTGTACTCGGGAGGATTGTGAGACGCACTTATTACGATACCGAAATCGCAATTATGCTTTTTGACAAGAAAGGCAATTCCTGCGGTAGGCATAAGCATACAATCCATTATTTGACCGCCTGCATCCATAAAGCCTTTGCACAAAGATCCAGCAAGATCTTCTCCCGAAACTCTCGTATCTCTGCCTATGACTGCTTTTGCGTTTTTGACAAGTCTTGCGATTGCATTACCTGCTCTGTAAGCAAAATCCACGCTCAATTCTTCATAAGCTATACCTCTAATACCGTCTGTACCGAATTTCATATCTACCTCAATCCCTGTATTTTCTCGATTCTTTGATAATCTGTCTTGATCTTCCGATTACAAAACTGTCGCTCGGAGTTTCGTCCGTAACCGTAGTGCCTGCCGCAATATAACTTCCTTCTCTCAATGTTACAGGAGCAATTATATTACAATTTGAGCCGATAAAGCAATTATCCTCAACCGTACTTCTGTGTTTTTTCTTGCCGTCATAATTGACAAATATTACTCCGCAGCCCACATTACATTTTTCACCAATCGTCACATCGCCCATATATGCAAGATGTGAAGCCTTTGAATAATCGCCCAAAATGGCATTTTTTATTTCTACAAAATCGCCTACTCGACAATTATTTCCTACGCAAGCACCTTTTCTGAGATAAGCAAAAGGACCAATCGTGGTATTGTCGCCCACTCTCGCCTCTTCCATCACGGTAGCCGTAACCTTTGTATTTTCGCCAATAATGCTGTCAGTGATGATACAGTTTGGCATAATCGTAGTTCCGCTTCCGATAATCGTATTTCCTATAATGTTGTTGTTGGGATAAATTACCACATCTTCGGCAATAATTGCCTCGGGGGAAATATAAGTTGTATTTTTATCGATTAAAATCATAGAGCCTCCTTAATACAAATAAGCAATATATAATATGCTGAATGAAAAGCCACAGTTACTTACTAGCAATCAAGCTTATTTGTATGCAAATCCTGTTTTTATATACCGATTAGTATTGATAAATAATAAATACATATATAATTATATAAAGTAAAAAATTGAATTTCAATAGATTGTTATAATTTATTAATATTTTTTTATAATATATTAAAGTTTAAATTTGTGAAAAATACATGAAATTTATAATATATCAAACAATTTTAAAAGAGCACCAGCAAATGTATATTAGTTTTTATAATAAATAAAACAACAAAGACAGAGAAAATTCTTGCGATTCTTCTCTGTCTTTTATCTTTATTTTTTGATATATTATAAATTTTTGGTTTTTGAAATTAGTCTTTAATTAAAATTTTCTCTATTTCCACAATATACATCTCATGAAAATCATTTGCAGGATAATACTGATTGATGAGGTTTTTATCCAAAAAGCTGCTTGCGTCCAAATACTGATTATAAAGTTTTTTGCACACAAAAGTCATGCTTGCTTCTTCAAATACGGGAGCTTTATCTTTTATCACACTAAGCCCTGCTTTTTGTATCTTATCTTCGTTCGCCCCCGAAGCCTTGCCCATATATGCGAGCATGCTTTTGTAATTCTCGTCAAAAAAGCTAAGAGAAAGATATTCTGACTTGTCAATGAGTTTTTTGGTAAATCTTTGAGGACGAATAAAGACAAAAGCCACATTCTTGTTCCACATTATGCCGAGTCCGCCCCAAGACGCTGTCATGGCATTGACTTTGCCATCATTCTCCGCTCCTACCAACATCCATTGTTTTCCGATAGCTTCAAATACATTCTTATCTATTTTTTCAGCCGATATTTCTCTCATTCTTACCTCACAATCTTTCTGCTATGTCGTATATCAATCTCTCTGTCTTTTCCCATCCCAGACATGAGTCGGTCACTGATTTTCCATAGACATTTTCAGTTATTTTCTGATTGCCGTCTTCGATATATGACTCTATCAACAATCCTTTTACTATCTTCTTGATTGTATCGCTGTAATTCATATTGTTGATAATTTCGTGTGCTATTCTTATCTGCTCGATATAATATTTGTTTGAATTAGAGTGATTTGTATCTATTATGACAGCAGGATTTTTAAGTCCTTGAGCCTCATACATGGCACTGAATTTCATTATATCTTCATAGTGATAATTCTGATGATTGTTGCCATATACATCTACGCTTCCTCTCAAAATCGCATGAGCATATGGATTTCCGTTTGTCTTTACCTGATAATCGAGATATTTGAATTCATTGGGAATTTGAGCGGCATAGATTGAATTCAAAGTCACGCTCATGCTTCCGTTCATAGGATTTTTTATTCCCACAGGCACATCGACACCGCTTGCCACAAGTCTGTGTTGTTGGTTTTCAGAAGATCTTGCTCCGACTGCCACATAAGTGAGCAAATCGTCTAGATAATGATAGTTGTCGGGATAAAGCATTTCGTCTGCCGCACTGAGTCCGCTTTCGCTTATCGCTCTTATGTGCATATCTCTTATAGCCATAATGCCCGCCAAAATATCCGTCACATTTTTATGAGGGTCGGGATTGTGCAAAATACCCTTATAGCCTTCTCCTCTCGTACGAGGCTTGTTGGTATAGATTCTAGGAACGATAAAGATTTTGTCTTTTACTTTGTCAGCTACCTTAGCAAGACGGGAAACATAGTCGCATACCGCCTCTTCGTTATCGGCAGAACAAGGTCCGACAATAATCATCATTCTCTTGTCTTCGCCTGCAATAATTTTTTTGGCTGTCTCATCTCTGTCGTTTTTTACTTTCTGATACTCTGGAGAAAGATGGCACAAACTTTTTACTTCTTCTTCACTGAGTATTTTTTTCACTTTTTCAAACATTGTCTTCACCTTTTTAAAAAACTAGATATATTATATTACAAATATTTTATTAAGCCAACTATTTTGAGCAGCAAACACACAAATCAAATTATTCTGCTTCGTATCCTTCGTCTTTTATAGCTTGTTTTATCTTCTCAAGGGATATTTTGCTTTCGTCAAAACTTATGTCTACGCATTTTGCCAGATGATCAGCTTTTACGCTCTTTACTCCGTCAAGCTGAGATAAAACTTTGTTTATTCTGTTTTCGCAATGACTGCACATCATGCCTTCCACTTTGATTTTCATATTTATATCACTCCTTTGTATTATAATATTTTCCTTTTCATTTTGAATATTTATATCATTTTTTTCTTTGGTTTTTTCATCTTTTTCGTATATAGGACAACTCGTCATTTTCTCTGAATTCACTTCGCAAGAATTAAATTGACTTTGCTCTTCGCATACGCAAGAAGGATTGTGTTTGAACTTAAAGAAATTGAGTCTTAAAGCATTTGATACCACCGACACAGACGAAAGACTCATTGCCAATCCTCCTATCATAGGATTCATTATGAGATTTGTAAAAGGATAAAGCACTCCGCAAGCTATCGGTATTCCTATTATGTTGTAGATAAAAGCCCAAAACAAATTCTGTTTTACATTTCTCATTGTGGCTTTTGAAAGCTCGACAGCTCTTACTATTCCCATAGGCTGTCCTCCTACTATTACCACTTGTCCGCTTTCTATTGCTATGTCGCTTCCGCCGCCCATTGCTATGCCCACATGAGCTTTGGCAAGAGCAGGAGCATCGTTTATGCCGTCTCCTACCATAGCGACTTTTGCCCCTTCGCTTGTCAGTCTGTCCACAACCTGACTTTTTTCTTCGGGCAAAACTTCAGCTATGACTTCATCGATACCCGCTTTTTTTGCGATATATCCTGCGGATTTTTTATTGTCGCCGCTAAGCAATATTACTCTCAATTTCATCTTTTTGAGTTCTGTTATGGCATCTAGTGCGTCATCTTTGAGAGTATCTGCAATAGCTAATACGCCTACGGTTTTTTTGTCGACTGCGACAAAAACAATACTTTTGCCTTCTAAAGAATATTCTTCTGCTTTCTCCATAAATTCTTTTGAATCTATGTTGTTGTTTTTCAAAAGAAGTTGGTTTCCGCACAATACTTTTTTGCCTTCTATCGTGGCGATAATACCCTGACCTGATACTATCTCTACATTTTCCGCCTTAAGGCTATTTGCTTCGATGCCGTTTACCACAGCCCTTGCAAGAGGATGTTCGCTTACGCTTTCCACTGCTCTTACATAGGCAAGCACATTTTTTTCGTCATTTGGAATATACCAATCGGTAAGCACCGGCTGACCTTTTGTTATCGTTCCCGTTTTATCCACGACAATGGTGTCGACATTGCTGAGTTTTTCAAGGCTTTCTGCGTTTTTAAACAAAACACCCGCTTTTGCACCTCGTCCTATACCTGTAATTATCGCAGTAGGCGTAGCAAGTCCCAAAGCACAAGGACAAGCCACCACAAGCACTCCTACAAAGATTTTGATAGCCATGGCATTGTCTTCGAATATACGCCAAATTATGCTTGAGATAATGGCAATAACGATTACGATAGGCACAAAAACTCCCGAAACCTTGTCTGCTATTCTTGCGATAGGAGCTTTTGAATTCTGAGCTTCTTCCACAAGTCTTATGATATTTGACAGTTTTGTCATCTCACCTACGCTTTCTGCTCTGAAAACTATAATTCCTTTGCCGTTGACTGTGCCGCCAAAGACTTTGTCGCCTGTCTTTTTATCCACCGGCAGACTTTCGCCCGTCAGCATACTTTCGTTTATATCGCTTTCGCCCTCTGTAATTATGCCGTCACAGCAAAAGCTTTCGCCTGCTTTGACCAAAACAATATCGCCTTTTTTTACTTCTTTCGCATCTATTTCTACCCAATCTTTTCCCTTGAGTATAGTAGCTTTATCGGGAGTAAGCATCGTAAGTTTTTTTATCGCATCTCCCGTCTTTTTCAAAGACCTGCCTTCAAGATATTTTCCGAGAGATATTATAGCAATAATTACCGCTACGCTTTCAAAATACAAATTGTGAACATTGTGATTGTTGCCCATACAAATAGTGACAAAATTGTAAAAACTATATACAAAAGCCGTAGTCGTGCTTACCGCAACAAGGCTGTCCATATTCGGTCTTAAAGTAAACAAATTTTTGAATCCTCTTATATAAAAACCGAATCCGAGAACCATCACAGGCACACACAAAAGGATTTGTATAAGAGAAAAAACTATCGGACTTTCCTGCATGGATATAAAAGAAGGATATTTTACGCCGAGCATTGCCGCCATAGAAAATATCAACAACAAAAACGCTAATACAAGCATTGCCACAAGCTTTGCCTTCCCGTCTTTTTGATTTTCGCTTTTTACAAAAAGTGCTTTATAGCCTGCTTTATTGACAGCATCCATAATGTCTTTTGGCGACACCTTTGTTTCGTCATATTCTGTTATGGCAATGCCGCTTGCAAAATTGACATTGCAAGCCGACACTCCGTCTAGCTTTTGTATAGCTTTTCTGCAAGTCTCAGCACATACCACGCAAGTCATACCGCTTATAGAAAATTTTAACTTTTTTGACATAACGACTCCTTAATCCCTACTAAATTACTAGGGTATGAGTATATTACAACAAAAAGCATGGCTATGTCAATAATTTTTGATAAAAATCACGACATTTTTTTGTATATTCTGATGATTGACCTTTTAAGAAAAAATATAATTCTATGAATTGCAAGTATCAATTTGAGATTGCACTTCGATATCGCCGATATTTGCTTCTGAATTTTTAGTCTCTCTTACTGCTCTTTTTTCTTCTAGTCTTTTGTGTATTTCTGCCATTCTTTTTCCGCTAAGACGATAAAACAATATCGGCACAATAGATGCCAAATTAAGTGAAGCGGGAATAATCGTATAAATTGCAAACATACCCAATTTTGTAAAATCAGACTGAATAGGTTGATGTTGATTAAAAAAAGGTAATGCCTGCGAAAAGCCAAAGAATACCAGCAAAAACATAAGCACGAAATCTTTAAGCCCCGCAAGAATTTTTGCTATCAAAAACATAGTGCCTACCTGAACGGCAGGAATGCCTACACAAACCGTGTAGAAAAATATCATATATCCTTGTACAAGACCGCTTATTGCACTAGAATCAAATTGTGCGACAGAAAAAAATACATAATCTTTGTTTTTCAATACTTTTGGATTGCTATTGCCGAAATTATCAGAATTCAAAGATTGATGCTGATTGATATCTTGACCATTTTCTATTGGCACAATTTGACTATCCACTTTATCACCCTCTTATTTTTGTAGTATTATTATAACCCAACCAAATTTATAGTCAATATACCTACAAAACAAACTATATTTTTTAAAGAAAATTTTACGGAAAAGCTTTATTTAGGCTTAAAAAAAGACACCCCGTTTTGTCAGGGTGCCTTTTTGATATTTAATTTTGATATTTAAATCTTATTTATAATTGAATTCTACTACCATCTCTTCAAACGCAACCACATCGGCTTTAAGTACAAGTGACTTGTCTACTTGGTTGTTCTGAGTATAGTATGCGAGTATTTTTTCGTTGTATATTTCCAATGAATCAATTGTCTTGCTTCCCTTTGTATAAAGAACTGTAAGACGGTTGTTGTCCATGCCGTATACATTATCCCAATTATAGCTTATATCTTCGCCGTAGCCGCTCCAATAATTCTTTTCGCTAGCATTGTTGGCTTCGATGTTGATGACATTGCCCTCAGCATCATATACAGCTCTTGACTCTATTCTCATAAAGCGATTTGAAAGCTTAAAGCTGTCATTGAGATAAATTCTGAAATTATCGCTCGCACTCAAAGGATTAGCATTGAGATATTCTTCATTGGTATTGAGAAGCATATACTCGATAGGATTGAATCCTTCATTGAGTTCGCCTGTTGCATTGCCGTTTTCGACTTTATACTCGAGAGTCTTTTCCTGAGTAAACTTTTCTCTGTATTTTTTGCTGGTAATATTCTTGACATAATTGTCCCTGTCAGTATCTTTGAATACAATAGTTTTGATTGTATAATTCTGACTGTCTATATAATTTACATCGAAAGCCATGAATTTTACCATCTGCTTATTGTCGTCAGGCCAACCTGCAACTTCCTTGCTTCCTCTAGTTATCTCTTTTTCATAATATGTATAGGCATATACAAAACTAGAAGACCAAGCTCTGCCAAAAGCCTTATCCATAAGTTCTGTTAGCTTTTGAGAATTTTCTTTTACGGAAGCAATGCTTTCTTCATAATATTCCTTTTCCTTTTCGGCATCGCTCTTGCAACCTACAAAAAGCATTGCCAAAAGTGTGGTCATCAAAAGCAGGGATACTATCAATACAAGTTTTTTCTTCATATTATATATCCTCCTTTTCGCTTTCTTTTGCTTCTTTGACAGCTTTGGATTTTGCAGAAGTCTTTCTGGGCTTTGCAGGTTTTTTCACTTCGGGAGCAACTTCCAAAACCACTTCTTCGTTCTTAGCTTGCTCAACTGCTTCGCTTGCAGCTTCTTTTTCTGCTATGCTGTCAATATGCTCTTGAATTTCACTCTCGAGTTCTTTTTCTGCTACAAGAGAATAAATACCCTTTTCGCCTTCTGTTGTAGCGATACTCTCCAATCTTCTTGCATCTTCGAGACGCTTTGCAGCAAGTCTGTTCTGAATTTCTGCCATCTTCTTTCCGCTCAATTTGTAGAAAAGAATAGGTATTATCGACACAAGGTTGAGTACCGCAGGAATAATTGTGTATATTGCAAACAAACCGAACTTCGTAAAGTCAGACTGAACAGGTTTGTGATCGCTGAGGAAAGGGAGAATTTGTGAGAATCCGAAGAATACCAAGAGATAGCTCAAGCAGTAATCTTTAAGACCTGACGAAACCTTAGAACGCAAGCTCATAAGAGAGAAAGTGATACCTTCGCATCTGTCGCCTGTCTTGTCTTCCCAATAGTCGAGAGTGTCTGTAGCCATAAGGTGAGGAATGACATTAAGCACGCCGACAGGAATCATAGCTACAAACATGAGAATAGCCACGAGCCACCACCATGTACCGCCTATGAGGTAAATAAAGAAGATAAGTGCCAAAGCCGCAGAATGCCAGAATGTAGCAAATATAAACAGCTTTTTGCTATCCATCAATTTTCTGAGTTTAGGAGCCAGCAACATACCTATCATGGAAGCGGCAGCACTGGGCAACGAGAATATAATCTGCAATGAACCGTTGCTGTAAATATAAGTAACGACATAAATAATCATGGCAGATACAAAGTTTCTGAAGAAAGTCAGAAGGTTTGAACATATCAAAAGCAAGAATTGTTTGTTTTTGAACAGGTACTTAAAGCCTTCTATTACGCTCGGAGTCTTTTCTGTCGGCTCTAGTCTTTCCTTGATAAGCTTTGCACCAATCATCATGAATATAGGTCCCAAGATACCGATAATCAAAGCCATGAGCATGTATGAATTTGTATAATCGTCTCTTGTGATAAGCAAGAACAATGTCAACAATACCAAAGCAGCCTGCTCACCTATACTACCGAGAATACGGCTTATGGAAATGATTTTTGCTCTTTCGTCAGTGTTCGGAGAAGCAACTGCGGGGATACCGTTGAGAGGGATACCAACCATAGTGCTGAACACATCAAACAAAAGATATGTAATCCACATGAACGCAACCTTTGCCGTAGTAGAACCCATAGCATTGTATAGTCCTGGCATAAACATCATTATTACGACTATACCCCAAGGAATGGAGCCTATCAACATATAAGGACGCATTTTACCCCACTTGGTTCTTGTCTTGTCGACAATAACACCCATTACGGGGTCGTTAAGACCATCGAAGATCTTAGAGAACAAAAACATTATACCTACTTGCGTAGCAGGAATACCTACACATGCTGTATAGAAAAACAGCAAATAACCTTGTACCAAACCTGTAATGGCACTAGAAGCAAACTGTGCCAAAGAGAAAAATATGTAATCTCTGGGTTTCAGGTATTTTTTGTTGGCAAGTTCCTCATTGGACATGCCGTTTGAGGGCTCTTCCTGAATAGGCAAAACTTCTTCAGTCGAGCCGATTTGTTGAACATTCTCTTCCACTCAAAACCTCCCCTCGCAATTAAAAATTGCATATTTTTTATTAACTTATATGAAAACCTATAATTATTTCTCTTATGTTAATATATTATAAGCTTGTATATTATATCAAAATATTTATATTATATCAAACAATAGAATATCGTTTTTTGTAAAATATAATAATATTTATTTATAACACACGCAAAATATATAGCTTTTATATTGAATTGTATTAATTTATGCGTTGCATAAATTAATTTTTTGACAAAGTCTTTCTGAAGAAATCGCCCTCGGGATAACTGAGTACAAATGCACCTGTACTGCTCCAAGCCTGCAAAAGCGAGCCATCGGGATGAACAGGACTGAAAAATTCGATAGGAGTATAGTTTCCTTTTTGAATATTGTACTCAAACCATCTTGTCAAAGGATACATATAGTCCATGCCGTGCATAAGTTTTGCATAAGCATAAACGCATGAAAGATAAGGCCAATCTCCGCCGTTGTGATAATAATAAGGCAAAGAAGATTTTTGTACGATATCTCTTGTATTCTTATAGAAAGGATATACGCTGAGCGTGCCGAAATCGCCTGCTCCCTGCTCTTTGTTGTTTTTGCTTTCCAAAAGCCTTTCCATATTTTCAAGCACTCTTTTTGCTCTGTTGTCGTCTGCTATGCCAAACAAGATGGTGACAATCGTATCGATAGAAAGATTGTCTTCCACAAAGTTTTCGCTCTTATAGTTGACATACCAGCCCTTTTCTTCGTCCCAAAGCAAATCGTTTATGGACTTAACTACCTTGTCATATTTCTCTTTGTATTCCAAAGCCTTTTGCTGATTGCCAAGACAAACATTGTATATCTCGCTCATTGCAAACAAAGCTCTCGCATACAAAGCTTCGTCATAAGTGACATAAGTAGATCTGAACACATTGTCGCACCAGTCTCTTCTGTTGTAATCTCCGCCTTTTACGAGCAAACCTGTCGAATCGGTCTCTTTCATAAGTCTTTGAAGCACGAGATTTGCACTATCGATTACCTTGCCTGCTTTCACCTTTTCTTTGAGAATAGAATAGTCGTTTGTATGAACAAGATAATCATAAAGCATCAATACGAAGAATGAAGGAGAATCATAGTGATCGCCCCAATAATTCTTGAAGTTGAACTTTACGGCAGAAGGACACTGACCTTTTTTGCTGATGCCGTTTGCAAGTGTAAGAATTTCGTTTCTTACAAGTTCAGGCTTTACGGGCAAGACGCTGAGTACCGTCCAATATGCGTCTCTATAATATGTACGAGCGGGGAATTGATATACAATGCCTGCCAAAAAGCCTTTGAATTTTCCCAAATCCTTATAGTTTGACAAGGAAGTATTGAGCAAAGACTTGTAATAAGCATTGAGAAACTTGTCATCAATCTTGTGAGGACAAACAAGCTCGCTTGCATACTTATCGCAATCTTTCAAAGCATTGTCAAAATCTTTAAGACAAGCCTGAACATCGCAGAAAGTAAAATCGCTTCTTGTACCTGCACTCATTACATATCTGAATTTTTTGGTCTGCCCTTTTTCTATCTGACCGCCATAGCTGAACTGATTGTAAAATCCTCTTTCGCTTTCCAATCCTGTAAGCTCGCAGTTTGCAGCTACATCGATATAGAAATCGCCCATTACATCGCCACGCATATAACTAAAATCAGAAGAAGCCACGACAGACTTCTTATTCTTTTTTATCAATCCGCCGATGATTTTTGCGATATTGCCTGCCGAAAGACGATTTGCAAGAAGCTGCTGAACATAAGAAGCAAAATCTACACCGAAGTTTGTGACATTGTCAAAATACAAATCCTCTTTTGCCGTAATTGCATTTTCCACATAAATACAGTTGTGAGTAGTATCGAGGAATTGAGTGATGACAAAATCTGCATTCTTTTCGCTAAAGGTGGTAATTTGCTTTTTGCCGAGCATTGTCACCGTCTTATCGCACATATATTCCAAAGGCTGATGATTTATAGAAAAAAGAGGATAAAAAGCGGTGAATACAGAAAACTTATTCATTACCGCATACTTGGAAATGCCGCCTCTTCCGTCAAATTGAGCCGTAATAAGATTGTTGGCTACATCAAAACATACTTTTTTATGAAATTTTTCACTGGTGATGATTTCACCGTTTGCACCATATTTTACTGACATAATTTTTCTTTCCCTTTTCCGTGTATATGTGCAAGAAGTCGCACACATACACGGGCATTATTATTGATTTTTCACCTTGTTTATCAAACTCAAAATATAAACTTTGATTATTTTATGCTGTTTGTCTTCTCTTCTTCTATTCTCTTTTGAAGCTCTGCATAATACATATCTTCAAACTTCTTGTCATTGGGATTTACTGCTTTTCCCAACCAGCTTGACAAGTGAATAGCATTTGAGAATGAAAGTCCGTTGAGACCTTCTTCATATTTTCCGATAAGTTTATCCTCTTTGCCGAGTACTACGCTTGAGAAGTTGCGAATAACATTTATATGCTGTCCTTTGTCAATCAAAAGACCTTTGATTATCTCGCCGAGAGTAAACTTAACTTTTATAGTCTTGCTCTTGGGCTTGCCCATGAACACTTTATTTACCTTGGAGAATTCGGGTTCAAGCATTTCGAGCTTTGTGAATTCGAGCTTCATTGAAAAATCATTGCTTCCCGATATTACCATCTTTCCGCCTTCGCCGGAAATTTCCAATCTGTTTGTACCGGGGGCATCGTGTGTAGAAGTAATGAACACGCCTGTTGCTCCGTTTTCAAAAGTACACATTGCTGTGACATCGTTTTCTACATTGATTTTTCTTCCCACAGTCTTTGCGATAGCATTGACGCTTGTAATTTTGCTTCCTGCAAGCCATGTAAACAAGTCAAGCTGATGAGGGTCCTGATTGATAAGAACACCGCCGCCTTCGCCTGCCCATGTGCCTCTCCAGCCGCCTTGGGAATAATATGCCTGAGGTCTGTACCAGTTTGTAATTATCCAGACAATTCTCTTTATGTTGCCGAGTTCGCCGGAATCGATTATTGCCTTTGCGGCTTTATAGATTTTGCTCGTTCTTTGATTGTAAAGCAAACCAAACTTTATCTGAGGTCTTTCTTTTTCTGCATACTCTGCCACTTCTCTTACTGCCTTTGTATATACGCCTGCGGGCTTGTCGCTCAAAGTATGAATATTGAGTTCCAACGCACGCTTTGCGATGACGGGGTGAGCATAGTGAGGAGTATCAACGATTACGGCATCGATAAGACCGCTTGTAAGCATCTTTTCATAGTCATCGAATACCTTTACTTTATCTCCGAATTTTTGTTTTGCCCATTCTCTTCTGTCTTCTGCCGTATCGCATACAGCAGTAAGAACTGCGTTTTTATCCATGCCCGCAAACAACTTGCTTGCATAGCCGCTGCCTTGCTTGCCTATACCTACAATACCGTATCTTACCTTATCCATCGATTAAGCCTCCTTTTCTGCGTTTGCAATCATCTTTTTGAGTGCTTCGTATTGCCAATCCATCATCTGGCGTCTGGAAACAGGCTCTGTATGACCTACGCCCTTTTCCTTGTCTATTCTGTGGAATATCTTTCTCCACTTGTCTATATGCTCAAACTTGATACCGAAAAACAACCAGCCTATTGCGTGGAAAAGTTTTTTTCTGTCAGCATACTTGCCTGTATGAGGCTCCATTGTCATGAATCCGTCATAACCTCTTTTTACGAGATCGTTGATAATATTCTGATAGTCGCCTATACCCATACCGAGAGGTACTTCTACTTTTTCGGGAGAGCAATCTTTGACATGGAAATATGTAGTAATATCTTTGAGCATCTCATAAGCAGTAGGCACATCCACTCCGCACTGAACATAATTTGATGAGTCAAAACAGAGTTTGAACTGGGGATCGTTGATTTCCTTATAGAGTCTCAATACTCTTTCGGGAGTATCTGCCCAAATTCTCTTTTCGTTTTCGTGAAGAAGCACTACATCTGTACCTCTTACTTTCTCGAGAAATCCTTTTATTCTCTTTACCACAACGGGAAGATCGAGTTCATAATTTCCGCTGAGTCCTCTAAAAGAAAACATTCTTATATATTTACAGTCCATGATTTGACAAATCTTGACGAGCTCTTCGAGTTTTTTGAGTTGTGATTCATAGGCTTTGTCGTCATAAAGACCTATTTTGCCGATAGGCGAGCCTATGGAAGAGAACTTTACTCCGTACTCATCGAGCATAGGTTTTACATCTCTTTCAAATTCTTCAGCAGTATAATCTGCGATATTTTTTCCGTTTATTTTTCTAGGACAAAGATAAGTTTCTCCGTATGCTTTTATTGTTTCGAGTTGAGTTTTTAAATCTGAACTTACTTCATCATAAAAGCCTGAAATTTTGATATTTGACATAATATCCTCCCGTTTATTTTCCAGCAATATCTGCTTTTTCTTTTTTTATTTTTTGTTCTTCTTGAATTTTTATTTCAAGTTGTTTTTCGTATTCGTTTTCGTCAAAGGGAATATCTATCGATTTGTTTTGCCATGCCGACAAATTTATCGCATTGATAATTGTTAAGCCTTTTATTCCCTCTTCTATATCGGCAATGAGCTTTGACTTGTCTTTACTCTCGAGCACCTCTACAAAGTTGTTGAGCACTCTTGCCTGCTGACCGTATATCGCATCGTACAAAAGTCTTGTCAGGCCATAGCCGTAAGAATATACTTGTGTCTTTTTGTCTTTTTTGTTGCCGTAATCTCTTTTTGCTCTCTGATTTACGACAGGCTCTGAATACTTGTTGAGATAATATCTCATCTTGAATTTTTCTATTACAATCTTTCCGTTGTCGCCCGCAATCTCCAATCGGTTTGTACCGGGGATTTCGTGAGTGCTTGCCGTAAATACGCATTCAAAATCGTCATATCCGAATATTGCCGTCACATCGTTTTCCGTTGTGATATCTCTTTTGACGGTTTTGCATACGGCATAAATATTTTTTGGCAAACCTATGAGCCATTGAAGAATATCGAGCTGATGTACGCATTGATTTATGAGAGTTCCGCCGCCTTCTCCCGACCAGCTCGCTCTCCAACCGCCCATATTGTAATAGAATTGCGAGCGGTACCAATCCGTGACAATAAAATTGACTCTTCTTATCGTGCCTATTTTTCCGCTGTCAATGAGCTTCTTTGCCATGCGATACATTCTGTTTGTACGCTGATTGAGCATCATAGCTCCTGTGATTTGGGGTTTTTCTTTGAGAAGCTTTGCCAATTCTCTTGCTTCTTTTGTCGTCACGCTGACAGGTTTTTCTATAAGAAAATCGATATCTTTATCAAGACAATCCTTTGCTATCTCGACATGAGAATAGTGAGGAGTGGCAATTATCACGCCATCGATTTTTTCCTTTTCAAGCATCTCCTTGCGATTTTCATAGCCCTTTACTTGGTATTTTTGGCAAAAGCCGTCCAATACGGATTTGTCCGTATCGCATACCGCTACGAGTCTGGCATTTTTGACCACGCCCTTCAAAATATTGCGAGCGTGTCTTCCACCCATTCTGCCTATACCGATTACCGCAAGACTTTTCATACTATCTCCTTTGTCAATTACTTTCCACTACCTTGCGTACATCCAAAGGTCTGTTTGTGGTAATATTTCCGTCTATCTTTTTGGCATATTTGTTCATTGTTTCGTCTTTGTCGACAGTGAATACACTGAGTTTCAAATCATACTTTTTGCATTCACTCAAAAATTCATCGCTGAGTTTTGTGTATTTTATATTAAGACCTGCAAAGTGAGGATTCTTAAAGCTATCGAGCAGTTCTTTAAGAGCCTTCACATTTTGAGCGGTATATTTCAATCCCATTTTGTTGAACCATACCTGACCGCAATCTACAATCTTGTTGTCGCTAAGCCTTGCTTCTCCTGTAAATATGAGCAAGTCCTCGACACCTATTTCCTTGGCAAGATCTATGACATCTTTGATGATTCCTTTTTGCTTTAAGTCGCAATTTATTTTGATTTGTTTTTGTTTTACGACTTCAAAAGCATATCTCAAAGTAAGTCTTTTTTTATAACTAAAAGGTGCGGGCAAATGCGACAAATACAAAAGATTGCCTTTTTTCCATATATCCACTTCTATTGCGTCAGCATTATATTTGTCGATATTGTCAAAATATGCCTGCGTATTTCTTCCCGTATTCATTGCTCCGCCGTGAGCAGTAATCATTGTCATATCAGTTCTCCTCTACGCATATAGGACTTGTAATAAATATATCTCCCTCTCGTCTGTCACAAACGCCTCTGCCTTCTATTCTCATATATCCTTTTCTGCTAAGATAAATATTGGTCTTTATCTCACTTTGATTTTCGCAAAGACAAAGCTCTATATCTTTGCAACTATTACCTGTAATGAGAATATTTTGCAGTTTGCTCTCAAAAGGATAATCGGGTATTTTTTTATATTTTATTGATATATCGTAATTTCCCGCTTTGACGGTTTGTCCCAAAGTATAGACTTTTTCGCCATCACTCAAAAATACTTCTACTTCGTATCCCATCGTGATATACGAACGGCAATTTTCTACCGCATCGAGAATGGTTTGTTCTGAAAGCTCCCCGTCTATACCGAGATATGTATAGGCAAAACTAGGTCCGCCCACATCTGGAGAATGCCAATCGTATCCGTACATTGCCGCAAGCTTAAAACCTTTGTCCAAAAGCTCTGTCCATTCTCTTTTTGCCCACAAATCCGCAGGAGCGGTGTTGGGATCAAAATGCGACCATACTTCGTATGATGTGAGATAGTCCCAATTCGTAATATTGAAGTCGTTGTGACAACCTGCACAAAGAGGCCAGCCTATTCTCTTGGGGTGAGCGAGCGTGACTATATCTCCGCTCTGTCTTGCCTTTACTATACAAGCATTTATATTTTGTGGTGTGATGTCCAGCCAATTAACATCGCTGTTTCTGCCTATTACGGTAAGATGTCCCCAAAAGGTTGTCCACTCTATACCGCCGGCCACTACAAGTCCGTACTTCTTGCCGTATTCTTTGACGGCATCGACATTGCTTGTCGTATTGTGGTCAGTGACGCATATAGCCTTGTATCCTCTTTTGATTGCGTTTTGTACAAGTTCTTTGGGTATCATATCCCCGTCACTTGCCACGGTATGACAATGCATTTCTACTCTTTGCCAGCTGAGCTGACCTTTTTTGCTGTCATTTGAAGTATAAAGTTCCTCCGGATAGATATCCTTGGGAAAATCTCCTTTTTCTTCAAAGCCGTTGACGGTGACATCTATATCTATAAAATCCGTGACAATACTGTTTATGCTTGCAGTAAGCGTCCACTCTCCTGCACGGATTTTTGTCTTGACAAAACCATTTGACGAATAGTCTTCGCTGACGATATGCACTTGGTCGGGTTTGTGCCTGTGCTCTGTACCGAGATTTTTTTCTCCGTCATCGAGCGACCAAGCTATATGATTGGAAAGCGGAAGACTCATTCTCATGTCTTCATACGAAAATTTTCTGTAAGGTGCGTATTTTTTTAGACTTTCGTCAAGTATTGCTATACACTTTTTTTCATCGCTTTCGTATTTAGGTGCATAGAAAGTCGATATTGTAATGTAGCTGAGATTATCGGGCACATTGAATTTTACTTTGATATGCGTCCTTAAATCTTTAGGCAACACTCTTACTTTCGTATGAAAAATCTGCATAATTATTTTCTGATGTCGGGTATTTCGCTCATATCCACGGTTCTTCCGCCTTCATGTCTTGAAAGCTCCGCAGCCTGAACTATTCTGTGGCTTTCGATGGTATCTTTTATCCATGTATATTGCATATCGGGATCATGATTGTCCGTAAGCATACCCACGGTAGCTTTTACTATACCTTCGTCTCCGCCGTAATGTCCTTTTATCACAGGTATAATATTGACGATAATCTTTTTGGGTTTTTGTCCGAAAAGATTGAGTCTTATTATGCTGCCTCTGTCATCGGCGATAAGCACGCCCTTGCTGCCTCTTATCTCTGTGTGTCTGTAATCCTGCTCATTGAAAGCATTTGCCGTAAGCACGATTTTTGTGCCGTTTTCCATAAGCATGTTGACAGTCTGACAATCCACTACATTGTTGTCGCAGGCAAATACGCATCTTGCCCACTGACTTGCTCTCTCGTCATTTTTAAGAGCATTGAGTATATCTTTTTTCTTTGAAGATGTGCAGAATGCGTATGTTCCCCAAAGAAACTTTTTCTTACCTCTGCCGATGAGTTTTTTTCTGCCGAGATACTGATGCTCGACTTCAAAATTACAAGTCATGCGATGAGGACAATCAAAACAGTTGTCCTTGGCTCCTTCGGGCTTGTGCTGAGCATTGAAATATGTCAAATCGCCATAAGAGTTGAGGCTCTTGCACTTGCTCCCCGTAAACCAATACATAAGGTCCATGTCATGACAACATTTTGCAAGAAGCATAGGAGCAGTCTCTTCTTCCTTTCTCCAATTTCCTCTTACATAACTATGGCAGAAATGCCAATAAGAGATATTCTCGTCATGTTTGATAAGCTCTATCTCGCCAAGTACTCCCGATTGAATAATCTGTTGGATTTTTCTATAATAATTGGCATATCTGAGTACATGGCATACCAACACTCTTCTACCGTTCTTTCTTGCGTATTCTTCGATATCGAGACATTCTTCGATATCTGGACTGAGAGGTTTTTCCAAAAGCAAGTCATAACCGAGCTTCAAAGCTTTCATGGCATGCTTGTAATGGTCTCTGTCCTGAGTGGCGATAAGCATACAGTCAGCCACTTTGCCCAAAGCAAAAAATTTATCTTCGTCCGTAAAACATTTATCTTCGGGAACATTCCAAAGTTTTTTTATCTTGTCAATTTTGGATTGATATTTATCGCATACGGCAGTGATTTGAACATCGCTTCTTTTTGCAAAATGCGTGCCATAATTTTTTCCTCTGCTTCCCAATCCGAGAACAGCTATTTTCAACATTATATTCACCTAACCTTAATCTGAATTATTTTATACACCCGAATATGCGGAGAAGCCACCGTCGATAGGTACTACGATACCTGTCACGAATCCCGAAGCCTTGTCGTCTGACAACCACATTACTGTGCCGAGAAGTTCTTCAGGCTCGCCGAATCTTCTCATAGGAGTACCTGCGAGAATCTTGTTTGTTCTAGGTGTGGGATTTCCCTTGTCATCAAAAAGCAAAGCTCTGTTTTGATTTGTCACGAAAAATCCGGGAGCGATTGCGTTTACTCTTATACCCTCGCCGGCAAAGTGAACTGCAAGCCACTGAGTAAAGTTGGATACGCTTGCCTTAGCTCCTGAATATGCAGGAATTTTTGTAAGAGGTCTGAAAGCGTTCATGCTCGAGATGTTGAGAATAACGCCGCCTCTACCTATCATATCCTTTGCAAATACCTGTGTGGTAAGGAAAGTAGCTAGGAAGTTGAGTTTGAATACAAAATCCACTCCCTTCTCATCGAGATCGAAGAAAGATATCTTTGCTTCGTCATCCACATCTGCGGCATTAAAATATTCGCTTGATGTAGTGCCCTTGGGATGATTTCCGCCTGCACCGTTGACAAGAATATCGCACTTGCCGAGATCCTTGTTTATCTGTGCCTTTGCTTCTTCCATAGTAGCTTTCTCGAGGCAGTTTACGGCATAAGCTTTTGCCACGCCGCCTTCTTTCACGATTTCGTCTACTACTGCTTGAGCACTCTCGAGTCTGAGATCCAAAACAGCCACCTTGGCTCCTTGCTTTGCATAAGCTTTTGCTATCGTGCTACAAAGCACTCCGCCTGCACCTGTAATAACTACTACCTTATCTTTCATAATTCTTTAACTTCCTCATTACTGATTTTATTTGATTATATTCTGAAAATAGAATAAAACATTTTTGCCAAATATATTGTTTAGACTTTTTATGATTTTTTGTAATTTTATTTTAATAAAATAATTTTGTTTTGTCCACAACATAAAAGCATTTACCAATATTTTCCAATACCTTAATGTTTGAATTTTAGAAAATTATATTATTTTGAAGATTTTTCTACTGCTTCGATAATGCCTTGCAAATACATTGCTCCCAAAGCTCTGTCATACAAGCCATAACCGCCTCTGCCTGTCTCGCCCCAAATCATTCTGCCGTGATCAGGTCTTACATAACCGTCAAATCCGTCATCATGCAAAGCTTTTATGATAGCATACATGTCGAGACTTCCTTCGCTTGAGAGATGTCCGCTTTCTTCAAAGCAATGATCTCCTGTAATTTTGATATTTCTCAAATGTACAAAAGGCATTCTGCCCTTGCAGGTATGAATCATCTTTACAAGATCGTTTGTTGTAGCCACACCGAGCGAACCTGTACAGAATGTAATACCGTTTGCAGGGCTGTCGACTATCTTCAAAAATCTCTTGAGATTTTCCTCATTGGTAATTACTCTGGGAAGTCCGAAAATGCCCCAAGGGGGATCATCGGGGTGAATTGCCATTTTGATACCGCTCTCCTCAGCTACGGGGATTACTTCTTTAAGAAAGACCGTCATATTTTCCCAAAGTTTTTCCTCATCGACATCCTTGTATTGATTGAGCAAATCCTTAAGACCTTCTTTTGTATAGCTTGCGTCCCAACCGGGAAGTGACAATTCACTTGTCAAAGGATTGAGATTGAGGACTGTCTCATGGTCATAAGCCAAAGCATTGCTGCCGTCTTTAAGAGGCAAAGCAAGATTGCTTCTCAGCCAATCGAATACGGGCATGAAATTATAGCAAATACATTTTACGCCCGCCTTGCCGAGACGCCTTACATTCTCTTTATAATTTTCTATAAGTCTGGGAGCATTTGCGTTGCCCAGCTTTATGTCTTCATGTACGGGCACGCTCTCTACGACTTCAAAAGTAAGACCTTTGGCTTCGATCTTCTTTTTCATAGCCAAGATGGATTCGTTGCTCCATACTTCACCTACGGGAGTATCATAGATAGCCGATACGATACCTTGAATGCAAGGTACTTGTCTTATGTGGTCAAGCGTGACCTTATCGTCATCTCCGTACCAACGGAAAGTCATTTTAAAACTCATTTTTATTCCTCCACTATTTTTTTAGCGTTTTCATAACAAAGTGCTTTTGCCACTTGTATTGCATAAATATCGTTTTCGTCTTTTACTAGACAGCCGAGAAAATCGCATACGATTTGTCTGTAATAGTCATGTCTTGTATAAGAGAGAAAACTTCTGCTGTCTGTGAGCATACCTACCAAGGAGGATACATGGCTCAATTCTGACAAAGCATTGAGAGTCTCATACATTCCTCTTTTGTGGTCGCAGAACCACCAGCTGATACCCAAAACAACATTTCTGAAAGCTCCGCACATTGTAATCAAAGGATAATACATTGTGGGATTGAGAGTATAGATTATAGTCTTGGGAAGACTGTTTTGAGAATTGAGAGTATCGATTACTCTTCTTATGCGAGCGATATCGAAGCTGTCGCCAACGCAATCGAATCCCGAATCTCTTCCGCATTGATTGAGCATAAGCGTATTTGAATTTCTTGTGACGGCAAGATGCAACTGCATTACCATATTGCGTTTTGCATATTCCTTGCCCAAGAATACATAAAGATATCCTATCAAACCATCATACTCATAGTCGGACACTTCTTTTGATTTTATGACTGCTTTGAAGGTAGTGTTTGCTTCCTTAAAATCAGCTATTCTCTCAGGAAATCCCTGAACACCCAAATCCGCAAACTTACATCCGTGAGCCACAAAGAAGTCCATTCTCTTGGATACAGCATTTTGCAAGTCCTCAAGATTTTTTATCGCTATCCCGCTTGCCTTGGAAAGCTTGGATATATACTCTTTATAATTTTTTTCTTTTACAAGGACGATATTGTCCACTCTGAAAGATGGTACCACTTTTGCTTTGAGCTGTCCTTGCTCAGCAATAAGCTCATGATATTCCAAAGTATCGCAAGGATCATCGGTGGTAGCTATGTATTCTACATTCGCCATTGAGATAAGCTTTCTGGGAGAGAGCTGTTTTGAAGTGATTACTTCATTGGCTTTTTGCCAGATTTCTTGAGCAGTAGCTTCGTTTAGAGGCGTTGTGATACCAAAGAAAAACGCAAGCTCCAATGCTACCCAATCTTTTATAGGATTGCCGAATGCACTTCCCACTGTCTTTGCAAACAAACAAAACTTTTCCTTCATATCGGCATCGCCCGTGATATACTTTTCGTCAATGCCGTAAGCACGCATAAGACGCCATTTATAATGGTCGCCGCCAAGCCACATCTGACCGATGTTGTCAAAAGGCAAATCTTCATAAATCTCCTTGGGAGAAAGATGACAATGATAGTCGATAATCGGCAAATCTTTGACTTCTTCATAAAGTCTTTTTGCACACTTTGACTTCAAGACATCTACTACCAAAGACAAATCTTTTTTGCTATCTTTTGCAGTCTTTGCTTTTGACACGGATTGAGTAGTCTTTGTCGTCTTTTTTACGGTTTTTTCACTCGATGTCTTTACGGCTGTTTTTAAAGCTTTATCTTTGGACTCTGCCACTTCCGTCTCCTCCGGCAAGTTTATTTACTTCATCTGTCGATACGATATTGAAGTCGCCTTCGACAGTATGTTTAAGACAAGATGCTGCCACAGCAAATTCGATGGTCTTCTGACCGCCGAGATTATTGTGAAGTCCATAGATAAGACCTGCACCGAAGCTGTCTCCGCCGCCTACTCTGTCCACGATATCTATCATATACTTTTTGGACTTATAGACTTCTTTTGCGTCCATCAAAATAGCCGACCAGCCGTTTCTAGAAGCGGAGATTGACTCTCTCAATGTAAACGCAACATATTTGATATTTTTGAATTTCTGCATAAGTTGTTTTCCTATGCTTTCATAACCTGAAGAAGAAATAACTCCTGCATTGATATCCGTATTTTCTGCCTCGATACCAAATACATCTTTGCAATCTTCTTCGTTAGAGATAAGCACATCGACATACTTGACGAGCTTGGACATAACCTTGTTGGCTTTTTCTTTTGTCCACAATTTTTTACGATAATTGAGGTCGCAAGATACAGTGATGTTTTTCTTTTTTGCGGCTTTCAAAAATTCTTCGGTGATATCTGCCATATTGTCGCTTATAGCAGGAGTGATGCCTGTCCAATGCAACCACTCAACGCCTTGCAAAATCTTGTCGATATCGAAGTCTTTTTTGTTTGCCATAGCGATACTGCTGCCCGCACGATCATAAATGACATTGCTTCCTCTTTGCGAACAACCTTTTTCGCAGAAATAAATACCTATTCTGTCTCCGCCTCTTGCGATGTTTGTCGTATCAACGCCCCAGCTTCTCAATTCCTTTATACATTTGTCGCCCAAAGCATTTTGAGGAAGCTTGGTGACATAAGCTACATCTTCGCCAAACTGAGCAAGAGAAACCGCTACATTTGCTTCGCCGCCGCCAAACACGATTTCAAAGCTGTCAGCCTGCATAAATCTCTTGTAGCCGACAGGCTGAAGACGCATCATTATTTCGCCCAAAGTAATTATCTTTGCCATTATTTTCTTCCTCCGATTATCGATTGTACTTTTTCTACAAAAGCCTTGCAAACTTCACTGACTTTTTGATAATCTCCTGACTTTGCGTCCTTTGTGAGGAAAGAACCTGCACCAACGGCAAAAGCACCTGCTTTGAACCACTCCTCGACATTTTCACTGCTTACGCCGCCCGTAGGCATAATATTGGCATGAGGGAAAGGTCCTTTAAGAGCCTTAAGACCTGCGGGTTTTGCGATATCTCCGGGGAACATTTTGAGAATATCCACTCCGTATTCCATAGCTGTCTGAGCCTCGGTAGGAGTCATAACTCCCGTCATCACGGGCACTCCATAACGATTACACATTTTTACCGTATCGATATTAAGAGAAGGGCTTACGATAAACTTTGCACCTGCAAGCATTGCGATTCTTGCCGTCTCGGGATCGAGAACCGTACCCGCACCGATAACCATATCGCTGCCCTGATATTTGTCTGTCAAAATTTTGATAAGTTCGTCAGCCTTGGGCACCGTGAAGGTCACTTCGATGATTTTGATACCGCCATTGTAGCAAGCCTCAACGGTCTTTACGGCTTTTTCAAGGCTCTCGCCTCTTATAACAGCGACTATACCTTGTTTTTCTATTGCTTCATAAATACGATATTTTTCCATAAAACTCCTCTGCGACATACACCATCGCAATTCAAACAATATAAATATTGCAATCATAATTATTATAATATAGCCCTACAAAAAAAACAATACTATTTTTGCATCAAAATTATGGACAAAATAGGTTTGATGGTTTATAATATACCTATCACAAATACAAAAGCAAACAGCGGAGGTAATTATGCCTGTCATAAATTATATCGGAAAAAACATGAAGACTTATGATGTAAAACAACATAAGCACAATTTCTGGGAGATTATATATTGTACAAACGGTTCGGGAAAAATCACCTTTGAGAGCGGAAAGCCTCTCGAATACACTCAGAATGAAGTAGTGGTCATTCCCCCCAACACTCTGCACAGCAATTCTTCGCAGAGCGGTTTTAAAAACATTCACATGACGGTAGCCGGTTGGACACCCAATTTTAAAGGTGCTGTCGTAATCAAGGACAATCAACAAAAAGATTTGTACACCACAATGAATATGTGTTTTAGATACTTCTCTCAGACAAAGTCGTGTTCGTCCAATATAATAATGTCTTTTACCGACCTTATATTGGGATTTATAATGCAGTTTGACGGAACATTGCAGACAAGCCACCACATCGAGACTATCGCAAATGCCATAATAGAAAACTTTGCAGATGCCAATTTCAATATCGATACGGTATACAGCGAATTTGATTTGTCAAAGGACTATATCAGAAGACAATTCATCAAAGAAAAAGGCATTTCTCCTCTTCAGTTTCTCAATACTACTCGTATCAACTGTGCACAAAAACTTTTGCTTTCCCGCAACATAAACAATCTCAAAATTTATGAGATAGCAGAAAGATGCGGTTTTAACGACCAGCTCTATTTCTCGAGAGTATTCAAAAAGATCGTAGGCGTAAGCCCCAAAGAATATATCGGCGAACCTACAAACGACAAATACAACAGCTGATGTCAATTCGTATGGACGATTAAGTCTTAAAATGTCTTAAATTGCATTTACATAAAATAAGATTTGATACAAAAAAGGGAGCCTTTGCTCCCTTTTTATTTATATTATATTTTATCAATATTATTTATCAGTATATCGATAATATCAAAAGCATTTCAAAAACAAATTTTAAAGACAAATTTTGTTTCAAGCACTTTCTTTTATCTTAAAGCTCGAAATACAAAGTCTTTACTTCGTATTTGCCAAACTTCATATTGAGCTTGTCGATACTTTGTCTGTTGCCCTCGATCATATCGCATTCAAATGCCTTTTTGTATTCAAACAAAGGCTTTATAGTCGCCACGCATTCATTGCCTTTTCTTTCCAATACTCTGAGCACTATGCCCTTTTTATCTTCTGATACTTTGATTGTCTCTATAATTATATTGCCTTTTATGTCAAACAAAGCTCCGATATTGCTTGTTTCGCCGACAATGAGAGGATTGTTGTAGCAATATGCCTTTTCTACTATATCGCTATTTTGCCATTTTCCTTCGTGAGGATAGAAAGCATATCTGAAAGTATGCTCGCAGATATCGCAAGAAGGGTCAGGATATTTGGGCGAACGCAAAAGGTTGAGAGATATTATTCCTTGCTTTACCCTATAACCGTATTTGCAATCGTTGAGTACACCCACGCCGTAATCTTCATCATCTACATTGACAAATTTGTGTGCACATATTTCAAACTGGGCTTTATGCACGGGAGTATCGTCAAGAGTGCTTCTATCCACATTGCCGAATTGAATATCGCAGTTTACTATATCGCCATACACGCTGGGAGAAAAATCCGCTCTCAACATCTTGTATGCTTCGTCCCAATCTACTTTTGTATCGAAGTCTACAAGCATGCTACCCTGAGTAAGTATTACTTTTTGAATAAGCACGCTGTTGTGATATTTATAAGTAGTTTGTCTTACCGCCTGCACGCCGTCAATATATGAAGTGCTTTCTATGGGCACAAAAAGAGCCTTTTGCATCTTGGGGTAATCGATATTTATATCCCAAGCATTATAGTGCATTTTGGGATCGCTGTACACTACGAGTTTGTTGAGATAGCCATTAGCCAATTCTTTTTTATTTTTCTTGTCAAAAAGCGAACAGATACTGCCGTCTTTTGCAAAGACAACTTTTAGTTTGTCGTTTTCGATAAAATCATCGCCTGTCTTAAGCACATCTTTTATTGTTGCTTTTTTCAATGCGGCACTTGAATATGCCTTGACTTCTGTCTCATACCACTCGCCGTCTTTTTTGACAAATTCATTTCTGTCAAATCCGATAGGATTTATCACGCCGACTGACTTTTTGCCAGCGATAAGAGCGATGAGCTCATCTCTCATCGACAGGATTTCATTGTGCAAAATGCCGTATCTTTCAAGACTTTCGTCATATACTCTCTTGATTGACGAACCGGGGATTATGTCGTGGAATTGATACAACAACACTTCTTTCCATATACTTTCGAGCTTGCTTGCATCATACTTTATGTTTTTGGATTTTGCTACGGCAAGCAGCCATTCGACATTATGAAGTTCTCTTTCCATAAGTCTGTTGTATTTTTTGTTTCTTGCCTGAGAAGTATATGTACCCTGATGTTTTTCAAGATAAAGTTCTCCCTCATATTCGGGAATGACTTTTGAATAATCTCTTTCCAAATCCTCAAAGAAGTCTACCGCAGGACGGCGAACTACTTTGTCTAGTCCTTTGCAGTTCTTTTCTCTTTCCGTAAACTCTATATGAGCTTCACCAGGACCGCCGCCGCCATCGCCTATGCCGAATATGAGCAAAGCCTTGTCAATCTCCTTTTCTTGAGGATTGCCTTTGTCTGAATTGACGAGAGCAAGAGGCGAAGCTGACGAATTGTAAGTGCCCTGAGGTGCCATGTGCGACAAAACGCTAGTTCCGTCAATACCCTTCCACATAAAAGTCTTATAAGGGAATTTGTTTTGCATATTCCAAGTAAGCTTTATGGTCATGAAATAGTCTCTTCCGCACTTTTTGATTATCTGAGGCAAAGAAGCGGGATAACCGAAAACATCGGGAAGCCATACCACTTTGCAGTGCTTTCCAAACTCGTCCATAAAGTACTTTTCGCCATACAGAAATTGTCTAACAATAGATTCGCCGCAAGGTATGTTGCAATCGTTTTCCGTCCACATACCTCCTTGAACTTCGACATTACCTTTTTTGATTTCCTGTTTGAATCTGCTGTACAACTCTGGAGCTTCTTCTTTTACCCACTCAAAAAGCTGTGCCTGAGAAGCACCGAATTTATATCCAGGATAACGCTCGATATTTCTTAAAGCATTGGCAAAAGTACGCACGCCTTTTCTTTTTGTTTCTCTTATCGGCCAAAGCCATGCCAAATCTATATGAGCATGACCGATAGCAGTATATTCTGTGCATTTGTCGTCCATAGGCACGCTGAGTGTAGCTTTCAATACATCGTGTGCGTCCTTAAAACTTTTTTTGCTCAATTTATAGCTCACATTGAGTGCCTTGCCTATTTCCTTGCATCTTTCTTTTGTAAGACGGGTATTTTGTCCATAAGTCAAAAGCAACATCGTCAAAGTAAGATAGTCATAATAATATGCAAGAGCATCGTCATCGCATACTGCGATATCTTTTCTCACAAGCTTTGCCTTGCCGCCGTGATTATAACCGCCCTCAACAAGCAAATCCACATTTTCTCCGCCCTGAGCTTTTGCAAACAATTCTACTACTTGTTTTCCCTTTATTGCTTGCACCAAGTCTACGGTGTCTAATACTCTTGTTATGCCTTGTGTGATTTTGTCGTCCTGATATATCACGCCCTCACCCGTAATATTGATAAGAGCCACGACATGCTTGTCCTTGCAATTTTCAGGCACTTGTCCTTTGAATCTGAACCAACCGCAATCAAATTTTTCGCCCCATATTTCGCCTTTTTTGAGAGGAGCAAAACATGCTTTGTCGATATCATTTTTTGAGATAGGCTCTTTGCTCAGAGCCGCCTCGCAAGACATTTTGCCTACTACCTTATAAATTTTGTTGCTTATCGCAAGCAATCTCGTAAGATGCTGCGGATACAAAGCCAATTTTTCTATCATATATCCTTCCCTCTTATGTTGTGAAAACATAATTATATATTGATAATATTATATACGCATATTATAATAATGTCAATGTCAAAACAAGTATAAGCATCTGAATTTAATGTATATTGTCGTTGAAATTTCAACCATTTTGTCCATATAAATTTTATATTGTCCTATTAATTTTTCATAAATATAAAAAACATTATATTCTGTCATCACTTTTTTCAAAATAAATCTTGACAATGCCTTAAAAATAATTTTATACTTGACCTAGAAAACAAATAATATAGGGAGAAAAATTATGAAA
The DNA here is from genome assembly GCA_944381365.1 of uncultured Christensenellaceae bacterium. GTDB lineage: Bacteria > Bacillota > Clostridia > Christensenellales > UBA3700 > RACS-045. Next base: position 528,140 of record CALWKW010000001.1, read on the forward strand.
AAAAGTTTAATCGCTATTGTTGTACTTATTATGATAGCTACAACTTGTTGTATAGCTTTTGCAGGTTGTACAAAACCTTTGAATGTTGAAATAAAAGAAATTACAGACTATTCAATCGTACTTAAAGATTATCAGAATTATCCCGATGACGCAAATGTTTCTAGTATGGAAAGCATCTCTAGAAATGTAAGCGATATCTATGCAGACGATTCTTTGAGCGATTCTGAAAAAGTTGCTCAGATGATGGATCGTGCTACTCGCAATGAAATAGATTGTGAATACTTTTCTTACTTTATGGATAAGATGGGCACCACAAGTATTGGCAACAACTCCGGTACTTTGATATATCAAAGACTCAGAAGACAAAGCGATGATCTCAAAGACGATACCACTATCAAATTGCCTGTAAATCACAACTTCAATAGTACCGCTTCAGATTTTGTTACATCTGCTGACATAAGATATACATCTGACGGACAACTTAAAAGAATGGCCGCAAAAAATATCGATAATATCACTTACAACGAGACAACCGGCCTTCTCGAAGTTACAGAATGGAAAAAAGCTCCTAAACTCGGTGAATCATGGCCTAAAGACGAAAATGCAAAAGACTCAAGAAGCTATGACGAGGCTAGAAAAACAGCAATCAATTGGGAAGCAAAAGGTATCGTAGATAGCGAAGGTATCAAAATCGAAGAGAAAACAGACGAACTTACCGGAAAAAATTATTATGAACTTACTTTCTCTATCGATATAGATGTTGCCAATGCTGACAGCACTACAATTGGCAGACTCGAAAAAGACAACAGCGGTAAGAATATGAAATACGAATATTGTAATTTTGTAGTTCAAATTTGGGACTGCGGTCTTACAAAAAGCTATGATATCGAAGAATCATGGTCTGGTAAAATCGGTGCTGCTATAATCTGGTATGAAGGTTCTGCTCAATCAAATTCAAAAATAGTATTCAGCTATTCCGAAGCAGATATGGACCATTCAAAGACAGAAAAGATTTATCAATCTATCTTGGCAAAATAAAATATCTTAAATCACAAAAAAGCCTCCTTTTCGGGAGGCTTTTATTTTTTTCAAAAATATTTGCGATTATTAATCTTCGGCATTTATCTCTTCGAGTTGACAAAGCCATACCTTGCAGCTTGCATCGCTCGGCATTCTCCAATCTCCTCTGGGGGATAATGTCACGCTGCCCACTTTTGGTCCGTCAGGTATGCAGGATCTCTTGAATTGCTGGGCAAAAAATCTGTGGTAGAAAGACTTCAACCATTTGAGGATTGTGGCTTTGTCATACTTTTTATCGAATGTATAGCAAGCTATTCTATACACCTTTTTAGGCTCAAATCCCCAACGCACTATATAGTACAAGAAAAAGTCATGCAATTCATAAGGACCTACGATATTTTCAGTACACTGAGAAATCTTGCCGTCTTGAGCAGGCAAAAGCTCCGGGCTCACAGGTGTGTCGAGAATATCGTACAATGCCTTTTTTACCTCTTTATTGTCTGTGGTGTCCGCATAGTATTTTACGAGATATCTTACCAAAGTTTTGGGCACTGACGCATTGACTCCGTACATGGACATGTGATCGCCGTTGTAGGTCGCCCAACCAAGAGCGAGTTCTGACAAATCTCCCGTACCTACTACGAGTCCTCCGAATTTATTGGCGATATCCATAAGCACTTGTGTTCGTTCTCTTGCCTGTGCGTTCTCAAATGTGACATCATATTTATCTTCAGGTTGAGTGATATCTATAAAATGTTGTTTTACGGCTTTTGCGATATTGACTTCTTCAAATTCTACACCGAGTCCGCCGGCAAGTATTTCTGCATTGGATTTTGTACGCTTTGTCGTGCCGAAACAAGGCAAAGTAATCGCCAATATACTTTTTCTGTCCATACCCGACATATCTACTGCTTTTGTCATGACAAGCAAAGCAAGTGCACTGTCAAGTCCGCCGGAAAGCCCTACCACGAGTTTTTTGCTGTGAGTATGCTCTATTCTCTTCTGAAGACCTTTTGCCTGCATTGTGAGAATAAGATCGCATCTTTCTTTTTGTTCTTTCTCTCCCAAAGGCACAAAAGGCGTGGGAGAAAATTTTCTAGTAAGACTGCTCTCTTCGGGTTTTTGATCAAAATATACCACAGCATCTTCTTCCTGTGCCAAAGCCGAGTTGTTTCGTCTTATCTCATAGGCAAGTTTTTTAACATCGATTTCGCTATATATAAGACCGTTTTCAAAAAGTTTGCTTTCGGCAAGTATATTTCCGCCTTCTGCGATAATATTGTGTCCTGCAAATACCATATCGGTGGTAGATTCTCCATCGCCTGCACTGGCATAAACATATCCGGAGTTTAGTCTTCCCGAATTGGATGCGACAAGCATCTTTCTGTATTCGCTCTTGCCGATTACCTCATCGCTTGCAGAAAGATTGAGGATAATTCTCGCACCTTTTGCCACAAGTTCTGTCGAAGGGGGATTTGCCACCCACAAGTCTTCGCATATCTCTATCGCAAAAGCATAGTCCTTGTCAAAAGTGTTTTTGAATACAATCTGACCGAAAGGACATGTCCTGCCGGCAATGTCTATTTCGGACAATACAATGCCTTCTCCCGAAGTAAAATATCTGCCCTCGTAAAATTCTGCATAGTTGGGAATATTGATTTTGGGCACAACGCCGAGAATCTCTCCCTTATATATTACCACCGCACAATTAAAGATTTTTCCGTACTTAAGAAGGGGTGCACCTATTGCAAACACGATATCCATATCCTTTGTGTTTTTAAGAACATCCGATATCGCTTGCTCGACACTTGTGAGAAGTCTGTCTTGCAATACCAAGTCGCCTATGGTATAACCCGTAATGCAAAGTTCAGGGAAAACCAAAAGTTTGATTCCCTTCTCATAAGCGTTTTTTACGCCTTCTACTATCGCCTTTGAGTTTGCGATTGTGTCGCCTACAATAATATTTGTGGTGATTGCTCCGCATTTTATAAATCCGTCTTTCATATATCTCTCCGATAAAACGATGCTTTTTGCATTGATTATTTATGAAAATTATGCTCAAATTCTTGCATATTTATAAGTATAAATATATAATATTTTATAATAATTCTCGTTGATAGTCAATAAAGTAAGGATAACTATTTTATGTCAAATCTCTACAAGTATCTAAAAAAATATAAAAAACATCTTATATTGGGACCTATTTTCAAACTTTTGGAAGCCGTATTCGAGCTTATTGTCCCCGTAGTTATGGCAAAAATCATAGATGTGGGTATTGCCGAAAAAGATGTGCATTATATACTTTCCATGGGCGGCGTATTGCTTCTTTTGGCAGTAGTAGGTCTTGCGGCAGCACTTTTTTGTCAATATGTAGCCACTGTATGCTCGCAAGGTTTTGGTACAGAAGTAAGAAGCGTGCTTTTTGACCACATAAATTCTCTGTCAATGAACGAAATGGACAAATTCGGAGTATCCTCCATGGTCACTCGTTTTAACAGCGATATAAATCAGATGCAACTGGGTGTAGCAATGCTTATCCGTCTTGCTATCCGTGCACCTTTCCTCGTTGTGGGTGCTACGATATCTGCAATCATTCTCAAGCCTTCTATAAGCTGGATATTCCTTGTCACAGCACCACTCGTGGCATTTGTGCTTTATATCATAATGTCAAAGACAATTCCCGTATATACAAAAAACCAGGCAAAGCTTGACAAAATCACTTCAATAGCGAGAGAAAACTTCAGCGGTATCCGTGTCGTAAGAGCTTTTACCGAACAAGAAAGAGAACAAGCTCGTTTTGAAAAATCCACTGAAGACTATGCAAAGAGCGTAATAGCAATAGGAAGAATTTCTGCTCTTTTGAATCCTCTCACTTTTTTGATAATCAATCTGGCAATCGTAGCGATTTTGTACTTTGGCGGACTCAAAATAAATTCAAGCCTCATGACTCAAGGCGAACTCATAGCATTTGTCAACTATATGACGCAGATTTCCCTCGCTCTCGTAGTCGTAGCAAACATGGTTGTGCTCTTTTCAAAATCTTATGCTTCTGCAAAAAGAGTGAGCGAACTTCTTGCCACCGAACCCAAAGTAAAAGACGATGGCAACACCCAAGTTATTCCCGTAGAAAATGCTCCCGCAATATCTTTTAAGAATGTATCATTTAAGTACGGCAACGGCGGTTATGCACTCAAAAATCTTACAACAGATATCTATAAAGGTCAAACGATAGGTATTATCGGCGGTACGGGAAGCGGCAAATCTACCATAATCAATCTTTTGCCGAGATTTTATGACGCCACCGAAGGAGAAGTGCTCATAGACGGCGTGGATATCAAAAAATATCCTTTTTCTCAGCTAAGACAAAAAATCGGTCTCGTGCCTCAGCAATCCATGCTCTTTGCCGGCACGATAAAAAGCAATATGCTGTGGCAAAAACAAGATGCTAGCGATGAAGAAATTTATCATGCTCTTAAGATTGCCCAAGCATACGATTTTGTCGAAAGCAAAAAAGACAAACTCGACAGCGTGGTACAACAAAAAGGCAAAAATTTCTCAGGCGGTCAAAGACAAAGACTTTGTATTGCAAGAGCTGTCGTAGGAAAACCCGAGATACTTATACTCGATGACAGCATGAGTGCTCTCGACTTTGCCACCGACCTTGCTCTAAGGCGAGCTATCAACAAGGATTTGCCCAAGGACACGACAAAGATAATCATATCCCAGCGTGCCACTTCCATAAAAAATGCCGACCTTATTATCGTAATGGACAAAGGCGAAGCGGTGGGCATTGGCAAACATTCAGAGCTTTTGAAAAATTGCGATGTATATAGAGAGATTTATGAATCTCAACAAAAAGCACCTCACGAAAAGGAGGCTACAAAATGAAGAAAAAAGATAAGACTCTTTTCAGACTTATATCATATACAAGACCCTATACATTGCTTATGCTAATCGCTCTTTTGAGTGCGTTGGTATCTGTGGCGGTCACTTTGCTTATACCCGTATTGACGGGCGATGCGATAAACTATATGCTCGAAGGCAATGTGGACTTTGACAGCGTATTCAGATATATCTATATCCTTATCGCTCTTATCGCAGTAGGTACATTCTTTCAATGGACGCTTACCTCTTGCACCAATTCGCTTACTTTCAGGACGGTAAGAGATTTGAGAAACCAACTTTTTGAGCATATCAACAAATTACCTCTCAAATATCTCGACACCCAACAACAAGGCGACATCACTGCTCGTATTTCAAGCGATATGGATCAGGTCAGCGAAGGTTTGCTGCAAGGTTTTACGCAGTTGTTCAGCGGTGTGCTTACGATAATAGCGACAATAGGCATTTTGTTTTATCTCAATTGGATAATAGCTCTCGTGGTGCTTGTGCTTACTCCCCTTTCGCTTTTCGTGGCGTCTTTTATCACAAAAAGGTCGCATTCGACTTTTCAGGCTCAAGCAGTAAAAAGAGGCGAAACAAGCGGCTTTGTAGAAGAAATCTTTTCGGGACACAAACTCGTACAGGCTTTTTGTCAAGAAAGTAATCAGAAAAAAGCATTCGATGTGCTCAATGCCCAATTATATACCACAGGATTCAAATCACAGTTTTACGGTGCACTTGTCAATCCCTGTACTCGATTTGTCAACAATCTCGTGTATGCAAGCGTAGGCGTGGTAGGTGCTTTGATAGCAATATGGCAGGACGCACCTATGGTTCTTACTCCCGGACTTTTGTTTACATTCTTAATGTATGCCAACCAATACACAAAACCGTTCAATGAAATAACAGGCGTCATTACAGAAATTCAATCGGCTACCGCCGCAGCAAAAAGAATATTCAGAGTCATTGACGAACCTCTCGAAGAAAGCGATGCCGAAAATAAAGTGCTTGATAAATGTGACGGAAGCCTAAATATTGAAAATGTATATTTCAGCTATGTAGCAGACAGACCTCTTATCGAAGGACTCAATCTCAATGTAAAGCAAGGTCAAAAAATCGCTATCGTAGGACCTACGGGCTGCGGAAAAACTACTCTTATAAATCTTCTTATGAGATTTTACGATGTCAACAGCGGTGCGATAAAAATGTCGGGCGAAGATATCCGCACTATTACCCGCAAGAGCCTTAGAGATAATTACGGCATGGTATTGCAAGACAGCTGGCTTTTTGTCGGCACCATAAGAGACAATATTGCCTATGGCAAATGCGATGCGAGCGAAGAAGAAATCATCAATGCCGCAAAACTTGCAAATGCACATGACTTTATCGACAAATTCCCCGACAAATACGATACAATGCTCACAGAAAACGGCGACAACCTCTCTCAAGGACAAAAACAGCTTTTGTGTATTGCAAGGATTATGCTTACGCATCCGCCTATGCTCATACTTGACGAAGCTACTTCTTCTATCGATACCCGTACGGAGATGAAGATTCAGGAAGCATTCTATAATCTTATGCAAGGCAGAACTTCTTTTATCGTAGCCCACAGATTGTCCACGATAAGAGAATGCGATGTAATACTCGTCATGAAAGACGGACATATCATCGAGCAAGGCAATCACTCAGAGCTTTTGGCTCAAAAAGGCTTTTATCATACACTTTACAACAGCCAATTCGAAAACAGCTGACATATTATTTGCCAAGCAAGCAATTTTGTCAAAATAATTGATTTTTGACTAGAATTTATGTATAATTAATATAATTTATTTATAAAAAGAAGGTTGAAGATGAAAAATATTATTTCTATCGTAGTAAAGAACAATTCAGGCGTACTCGCCAGAGTATCTTCTCTTTTCGGAAGAAGAGGTTTTAATATCGACTCTTTGTCCGTAAGTACTACCGATGACCCTCAAATTTCAAGAATTACGGTGGTAGCTGAGAGCGATGAGTACGGTCTTGCTCAAATCGTGAGCCAATCCAAAAAGCTTGTAGAGACCATAAGCGTAAAAGTATTGGCAGAAAGCGATAGCGTATGCAGAGAATTGATTCTTGTCAAAGTTATTACTGATTCGAGTTTTGACAATTCTATCGTTCAGCTCGGAGATGAATTCGGTGCTTTGATTCTCGATATCACATCAAAATCTATGATTTTGGAGCTTACAGGTACCAGCCAAAAGATAGACAAGTTTATGGATTCTATCACAAAACTTTGTGATGGCAAGGATATGCATATCAAAAATGTTTGCCGTACAGGTATCACCGCTATCGACAGAGGTGTCTGATACTTTATGCAAAAAATAGCTGTAATCTACAAATCCATTCATCATCACAACACCGAAAAGGTATTGAAGGAAGTTCAAAAAGAAATTCCTATGGATTTGTATGAAGTAAGCGATTTGCATGATACAGACTTATCCTCTTATGACATGATAGGTTTTGCGTCAGGAATATACAATTCCGATATGCACAAAAGCTTAGCGGATTTTGTAAGTCTATCCCCCGCTCTGCCCCGCAAATCATTCATATTGTACACATGCGGGACAAACAATTATTATTATGCGAGCAAATTCAGGAAAATGCTTTCGCAAAGAGGCATAGAAGTCGTGGATATCTTCCATTGCAAAGGTCATGACACTTATCCCAAGATATTCAGACCTATCGGGGGCATAGCAAAAGGACATCCCAACGAAAAGGATATTCAAAAAGCAAAAGCTTTTGTAAAAAATCTTGTTTATATCGATTAATGATTATAATATAAAGCCGCTTATCTTAAGCGGCTTTTTTATTGCAATATTAAATTTTAAAAAACTTATCTTGCGAGACAAACAAAAAAGATAAAGAGAAAATAGTCTTTATCTTTTTAATTCGATTATATTTTGTATTTGATTAGATTAATCAAAAATATTTTTTGAGCAAATCGTCAAGTCCCAACACGCTTTGTCTCATCTCGATTTCGCTTCTTGCATTGAGCTTTTTGTCAATCATATCTTTGAGGTCGGTGCGGACTTTTTTCATTTCTTCGACCTTTTTGCCTTCTATTCCCGTATAGGGCAAAAAATCTTCATCTTCTTCCTGAATATCATTGTCAGGCAAAGTGCGTTCAAGCATGACATAGCTGTCGCATTGCTCTGCCACAAAACTCGGCGACTGAATACCCATCACTACTCTTTTGCCAAGCTTTTTGAGTGCGTTTATCATTGCTATGCTGTCAAGCTCGCTGCATACGATAAAAAACGCATCTACATTTTTGTATGTGCATGCTATCGTAACCGCATCGATGACTTGTCTTATGTCGACTCTGATCTTCTTGCGATTGCTTATAGGCAAAGCTACTTCTACGCCGTAAGTCTTGATAAAGTTGTTGAAATCGTTGTTTCTCTTGTTGTTGTAACCGTAAAGTTTTGCATAAGCGATTTTTCCGTCTATTTTATCCATTGCCTTAGCAAAACTGTCATAGGATAGACGCATACTGTTGAGGTCTACCAATACTGCATAATTCATACACCTGCTCCCGTAAATAATAAATTTTCCGTCTTTAGTATGTCGTCTGTCTTTTGTGAAAATTGATATAAAATATATTACTATATTATTGATATTGAAATTTAGATATATGCTAAGTTTCTAACTGCATTGTCTTTTACTTTACACTTTACTCAAGCCCTCGGAGGTGCTATGTCTCGAGATGCTTATTCATTTTGTGACCGCAGAGAGTGGTATAGGTTTTGT
>CALWKW010000002.1 GCA_944381365.1 uncultured Christensenellaceae bacterium
AACAATTGACTTTGCATTTAGTGTTTAATTTGTACACTTTGCTTTGCTTGAAATAGTTTTTTACAAATTTATTCTTTTCCAAATTCGTCTTTCACTACTTCAACCTTCTGTTTAGTTTTTAAGGTGCTTCACTGTCCTCTTTCGCTGACAGCCTACATATCATACCACATCGATTTTATGTTGTCAACACTTTTTTGCAAATTTTTTTAAAACTTTTTTTAATATGTTTTTTTATTACTTTTTGCTATCCAAAATACCGCTATATATTGTGTTTTTAGCTCATTTATAATCATATTTTGAACATTTATAACCGTTTTGACAAAAATCAATGCGTTTTGTTATGTTTTCAAATTTAATATCTTTTGATTATAATAGACAATATCTTTCCTAAAATTTTTATTTTCTTTCAGACAAAATATGAGTCTTTTGCCTACCATTTTTTGTCTATTACTCCTCCGCCGAGACACACTTCGCCCGAATAAACGACTGCATACTGACCTTCGGCAATAGCTCTTTGAGCATTTTCAAAGTTTATCTCCAATCCACCGTCTTTGAGCTTTGCCACTGCTTTTTGCTCGGGCTGACGATGTCTTATTCTCACCGTACATTCAAATTCCTTTTGTTCGGGTGTCTTTGTGATAAAATTAAAAGAATCGCATTTTAAGTTTTTGTGATATATCATTGACTGATCGCCTTGAGATACATACAAAATATTTTTCTCCACATCTTTAGATACCACAAACCACGCTTCGCCGTTTCCGCCTCCGCCTATACCGAGCCCCTTTCTCTGACCTACCGTATAATAAAATACGCCGTTGTGTCTTCCCACTATCTTGCCGTCAAGAGTCTTGATATCGCCCTCTTTCATAGGAATATATTCGCTCAAAAATTTTCTAAAGTTTCGCTCTCCGATAAAGCAAATTCCTGTCGAATCTTTTTTCTCCGCTGTGGACAGACCGTATTTGGAAGCAAGTTCTCTCACTTCGCTTTTGTCTAGATTTCCCACGGGGAAAATAACCTTGTCAAGCTGTTTTGATGAAAGTTGATTCAAAAAGTAAGTCTGGTCCTTGTTGCTGTCTTTTGCCTTAAGAAGATAATTCAATCCGTCTTTATCGTGCAAAACATTGCAATAATGACCTGTGGCTATATAGTCCGCTCCCATGGCAAGTGCTTGTTCGACAAAAGGTGCAAATTTTATTTCCTTATTGCAAAGCACATCGGGATTGGGAGTGCGGCCTTTTTTGTATTCTTCTACAAAGTGCTTAAAAACTCTGTCATAATACTGGTCGGCAAAATCTACGCTGTAATACGGTATGCCGATATCGTTGCAGACTGCTCTCACATCATAAAAATCTTCGTCAGCAGTACAACAGCCGCCCTCGTCTTTTTCATGCCAATTTCGCATAAAAAGTCCGATGACTTCATAGCCTTGCTCTTTCAAAAGCAAAGCCGACAATGAGGAATCCACTCCTCCGCTCATACCTACGACTACTCTTTTTTTCATAGTTTATATTCTATCATATCATTATTTATGTTGCAAGCATTCGCAAAGAGAATAAAAAGACAAAAAGTCTTAATAGAATTTTTTAAATTAAGACTTTTATATCCATCAAATTATCTATATAAATTCGACTATAATATTTAAAAACAAAGTTTTATTTTATTAGATTATTTTATTATTTATCAATACTATTTATTATTCTTTGCTCTTTGTATTTTCCTGTTCTTTATTTAAATCTGTTTTATTTTTATCTTGATGTTTTATATCAGAAGGCTGACAATTATGATATTTTATATCGTATTTACTCTGATGATATTCGATATTATCTTTGCTTTCGTGCACTTCATAATTATCTTCGCTCTCGTGATATCTTTCTGTTTCACTGTAATCGTCCCTTTCTTTTCGCATAAGCTCCAGCATTTTGGGATTGCAATTGACATGCACCAACATAGCGATTACAATTACCGCTACCAAAACTCCGAATACTATCATCAATACCTTTTTCATAAGCAAAGCCGACACAATAAAAGCAAGCAAGTCGCTGACCAACAACATATACCAGCCGCCTATCACAGCCATTACTTTTTTATGATATTTCTTTGCTCTTTCTGTCTTCGGCTCGTAGTGATAACCTGCAATCAAAATTCCGCCTTTGCCGCAAAGCATCAATATTCCTAATATATATAATATAGCAAATATCGTGGATACCAAAACAATAGCAATAGTTTTCTCTTCCATATTTTTCTCCGATAAACAATACTAATTTTTTCGTTAATTAATTATATAGTAACATAATTTATAATATAAATCAATATTTTATTTTTTATAGCTGTTTTGATTGATTTTATAATAAAGCTGTAATATAATTTTAAATAATATTTTAAAAACATATCGGAGGAAATATGCAAAACTATGATATAAATAAATACAGTGTAAGCAGTATTCTAAATTTGGTAAAAATGGGAGATATTGCCATTCCTGAAATACAAAGGCCGTTTGTTTGGAAAAATAAACAAGTAAGAGATTTAATTGATTCTCTTTATAGAGGCTATCCTGTAGGATATTTGATTACCACTCAAAATGCTCAAATGAAATTAAAAGACGGAACACTTTCCAAAGGCAAAAGAGTATTAATAGACGGACAACAAAGAGTTACAGCTCTAATGGCTGCTATTTTAGGAATGCCCGTGCTCGACTATGAATATAAAGAAAGAAAAATAAAAATAGCCTTCAATCCTTTGGCTGATGAAGACGAAGATAAATTTGAAGTACAAGACAATTCGCATATAAAAAGCAAGAAATGGATTGAAGATATATCCGTTATACTTAGTCCCGACTTTGATATGTTTAACTTTGTTATGAAATATTGCGAAGACAATCCAGAAATTACTCCTAATAAAATGTCAAATATTATACAAAGTTTAAAGGATATTTTGAATAAAGATTTAGGTGTAATCGAACTATCTCCTACTTTAGATATTGATGTAGTAACAGAAATTTTTATTAGAATAAATTCTAAAGGAACAACATTAAGTCAAGCTGATTTTGCAATGTCAAAAATTGCTGCTGACGACAATTTTGGCGGAAATATGCTTAGAAAAGCTATCGACTATTTTTGTCATGTTGCAAAAGAACCTAGTTTTTTCAAAATTATTAAAACTAAGGATCAGGAATTTGTAAACTCTAAATATGTAAACAAAGTAGCTTGGTTGCAAAATAATTACGATGACATTTATGATCCAAGCTACGAAGACATGCTGAGAGTATCTTTCATTCACATGTTTTCGAGAGGTCGTTTAAGAGATTTAGTAAGCTTGTTATCAGGTCGTGATTTTGTTACAAAAGAATATAAAGAAGAAATAGCTGAAGACTCTTTTAAAAAGCTTGATGAAGGTATAAATAATTTTATGAGTCAATACTATTTTGAACAATTCGTTCTTGCAATAAAAGATGCCGGTTTTATACATTCTTCTCTGTTAAACTCTCAGAATGCTCTAGATTTTGCATATGTTGTTTATTTAAAATTAAAGCTAAGCAATGAAGTCCCTTCTACAGAAATAAAAAGAATTGTTGCAAAATGGTTTATTATGTCTATATTAACTGGAAGATATTCAGCATCTCCAGAATCCGTTATGGATAAAGACATAAGAAACATAAATGAAAAAGGAGTAGTAAAATATTTAGAAGAAATTGAATCATCTGATTTATCTGACACTTTCTGGAATGTAACATTGGTGCAAAAATTAGAATCTTCCGTTGTTATCGCTCCTGCTCTCTCTGTATTTAAGGCCTGTCAAGCAAGATCTGGAGATCATTCTCTGTTTAGCAAAGGACTTTATGTAAGGGATATGATAGCAAAAAGCGATGTCCATCATATATTTCCAAAAGCATACTTGAGAAAAATGGGTAATATCGATGATAAAACTATATATAATCAAATCGCAAACTACACTTATCTTGATACGCCTATAAATATAGCAATCGGAGAAAAAGCTCCAAATGATTATTTTTCAAATGCTATAGAAGAAATAAAAAAAGGCAATATAGTTTTCGGTAACAACTGGACTCTTGAAGAATTCTATAATAATTTAAAAGAAAACTGCATACCTTTGGATATAATAAATTGGAATTATAATGATTATCAAGATAAATTTTTACCAGAACGCAGAAAATTAATTGCTCAAAAAATAAAAAATTACTATTTAAGCTTTTGATATAAAACAGGCAGTCAATACTATTGATTGCCTGTTTTTATATAAATATCTTGGTGCACCCAATGTGACTCGAACACATAACTTCACCGTCGGAGGGTGATGCTTGATCCAATTAGGCTATGGGTGCAAATTCAGTATTTACTCAATTATCTTATATGCACGCAAAATTGTCAAGAACTTGATTTGATGATTATATTCTAAAGATATTTTTATAAATTTATGATAAGATTTTGTCAAAAACCTACAAATTATGCAAATTCTATGATATAATATATCTACAAAACCTAAGGAGATTTTATGGCAAAACTACCACAAGCCGACATAGACTTTGACGGCATAAGAATCGCCTGCGTAGGCGACAGTCTTACATACGGCACCACTCTTTTAAAAAGAAAAAGAGATTGTTATCCTTCAAGACTTCAAAGAATTTTGGCAGATGACTTCAATGTCCTCAATCTGGGATTTCCGGGGCACACCGTCAATCCCTATTGCGACAAGTATTGGGCAAAAGAAGATGTGGTAAATCTTTTAGAATCCTATGCCCCCGATTATATTGTCTTTATGCTCGGCACCAACGATTCTAGAGAACACAACTGGACAGACTCCAAAACTTTTGAAAAAGAATATCGCCGACTTCTCAACTTTTTCCAAAGTTTTTCGCATAAGCCTTGTATAATAGCTATGACCTGTCCGCAAGTCTTTTGGGACAAAAAACTTCTTGATATCAACCTAGATATTCTTGAAGAAATCGTATCGATTCAAAAGAAAGTGTTGGGCGAACTAGATATTCCGTATATCGACATACACGAACTTACAAAATCAAGAGAAGATTTGTATGCTCCCGACCTTGTACATTTCAATCCGAAAGGTGCAAAATTCATAGCTTTTAATGTGTATTACAAAATAATCGAAGATTTGAGAATAAAGCACAAAAAGCTAAAAGATAAGATGAAAAAGAAAAAAATAAACTGCGTTAAATAATTTGCTCTATTTTGTTGACTCCCACAAATGACGAGTGGTAGAATAGCTTTAAGCAAAATACATCTTTGGGCAAGCGTAATGCTGACCGGTGGTAATGTCATCATAGAATGAACGAGTCCAACAGCCCCAACAGCCGATACGGTGAGATTCCGTAACCGCCTGTAAAGTCAGACTGGGAAAGAGTGTAATATTTGTAGCCAAAAAAGCACGGGGTAATACTTTTGCGACTGCAATTATACTTCTTCCCTTTTCAAGGAAGAAGTTTTTTTATGCTCTTAATATTTTGCTAATAATATTTTATAGGAGCATTTTATGACACAGCAAACAAGAAAAGTCGTATTTACGGCATTAATGGTAGCACTGACGATAGTCTTTACCCTCGCAAGTATAGCCCTCCCCGGCGGCGGATACTACAATTTCGGCGACATTGCGATATTTATATCTGCTATCGTATTAGGCCCTCTGTCAGGCATGCTGACGGGAGCACTGGGAGGAGCACTAGGCGATGTAATATTAGGATATTTTGCCTATGCACCTTTTACTCTAATAATTAAAGCCCTTGAAGGTTTGATAGCAGGACTTGTAGCAAAATATGCGGTAGTTTTTTGTCAAAAAATCAAGGCAAAAACTTCTCTCGAAGCATTATTTGCCACACTCGGAAACCTTCTTGGCGGACTTATCATGGCATTTGGATATTTTCTTGCAGAGGGACTTATTCTCGCCGAAGGAAAATGGAGCGGCGGCATAGTCAATTTGCCTTGGAATATTCTTCAGGGCACAATATCCGCAATTCTATCCATAATACTTTTGTATGTGTTTAGATTAAAGAATGTTTTGACGAGATTATATCAAAATAGTGCAAAAATCTCTTCTCAAAAAACAGCTTCCGTCTCAAAAGACAACGAGGATAATACCCCGACAGACAACATAAATTCTGACGAAGAAAATTCAAACGAAGATAAAAAACTTTAGACACCGCATCTTTGGTATAAGATAAAAAGGATACTATGAAAGACAGCAAAATTTTGACAATACAAGATTTTTCATCATACGGACAGTGCTCGATATCTGTGGCTTTGCCTGTGCTTTCCGCTATGGGAAACGAAACCGTGGCTCTGCCCGTAGCGGTGCTGTCTACTCATACAAGCGAATTCAAAGATTATGTCTATACAAATCTCAGCGACAAGCTGTATGACTCAATCCAACACATAAAGAGTTATGGCGGAGAATTTGATTATATCTATGTAGGATATCTTGGAAAAACAAAGACAATATCTGTCGTGGAAAAAATCCTTGAAATGTACCCTCACGCAAAATTTGTCATTGACCCCGCAATGGCAGAAAGCGGAGAACTTTATGACAAAATAGAAAACGACTATATCGAGCAAATCACAAAGTTATGTCAAAAAAGCTATCTTTGTCTACCCAATCTAAGCGAAGCATGCTTTATGGCAGGGTGCGAATACTCTCCTCTCCAAAACAAAAAACAGATCACAAAAATTTGTGATAAACTTTTTGAAAAAGGCATAAAACAATTTGCCATAACAGGAGTAAAACTCGATAATACTCTCAATGTAATATATGGCAATGAAAACAACATTACTATACTTCCCGTAAAAGAAATAAAAGGAAAATATTACGGAGCGGGAGATGTTTTTTCCTCAGTAGTGGTCGGAAGTCTGGCTCAGGGACAAGATGTCTTAAAAAGTCTGTGCCTTGCCATAGATTTTACTCAAAAAGCGGTAGAAGAAACTTCAAAAGACAAAGCTCATTGGTATGGTCTTAAGTTTGAAAAAGTATTGCCTTGGCTTGTAGAAAACGCAATAAAAAAATAAGCAAGATATTTAATATGTTTTACAAAAAAGAGGTGCAAATTGCACCTCTTTTTATTTTTCAATAAAATGTATTCTATTTATTTTTGCTATCGTTTACTTTTTGCTCAAACCAATCCAATATCTCTTTAAAAGTCATATCGGCTATACCTATACTTCGTGGAGTAACCTCAACGATAGTGCCGTTTGGCTGCTCTACTTCTGAAATTACCGCATCGGCATATCCGAGCTTGTCAAGCGTAGCATAATTAAAAAACCAATATACCACGCAAATAAGCACTAGTATTATGACAAGAAAAATCAGAACAGAACAAATAAAAGCTTTTATCATATAATCCTCTCCCTTTGATTATAGTTTATAAAAAAATTTTTATACTGTCAATAAAAATCTTAAAAATCGTTTGACAAGCACATTCTATTGTGCTAAAATCATAAAGCAATTGAGATATGGAAGCTTAGCTCAGCTGGGAGAGCATCTGCCTTACAAGCAGAGGGTCATAGGTTCGAGCCCTATAGTTTCCACCAAAAGAAGACGACTTAAAAAGTCGTCTTCTTTATTTTAATTTTATTGTGTTTGATTTTCTTCTGAATTATCTTCGCTTTTATCCAAAGGATCATATTCGAGATTGTTTTCTTTTGCAAATTTCTCGAGTTCTTCCAAATTTATTTCTTCATCTTCGTTTTTGGGAGATAGCTCTTTTTGTTTTTCTTTTTCTAAATACTCGTTGTGCATCTTGAGAATTTTTTCTAGATACTGCTTTTTTGCAAAATTATTTTTGTTGTCGCCGATAAGATTGATATATGTATTGATTTCAAAAATATCGTCATCCGTGAGAAACTTATATCTGTACTTCCTTTTTTCTATCTCTCTTACGCTTATATTGAAGACCAAATCTACTATAAATATCGCAAGAAGCACCAAATCCAATATAAAAAACAATACATCGAATTTGATGATATTATAAATCAAAACTCCCAAAGTAAAAACGCCCAATATCGCAAGTACGGTTATTCTTACTTTAATATTGTCTTTTAAGACATCCTGCTGAACTTTGTTTAGCTCATAAATTCTCTTTTTCATTTTCCCCTTTATTGCCTATATTATTTGATTATATCAGCGATTTTGAATTTTGCCTGCATTATGTACGGATATCTTGTTGTGGGTGAAAAATATCCGTATGAATCCATTATGATTGTTCCGTCTTCTTTTACCACTACTCCGCTATAACCGCAATCGGCTTTGTTGTAGTTTTTTCCTAAAATTACCACTGCATCGCCATAAGAATCGTTTGATTTGTCGTCATCTTCAAAACTCATAAGGTCTTCGAATGTGCCAATCCATGCTACCCAACCTTCTGACAAATACATTTGCGGCGACAATGCACTTTGTTTGAATTTATCATTGTTTGACAAGTATTGTCTAAAACTGATTAATACTTTTCCGCTTACAGCATCATACTCTGCTTTATGTCTGTCTCCCGTAAGACAGTTTGGAAGTTCTTTTGGTTGAGACCACTTAAATCCCTCATCAAAAGAGTAGCATACGACAGAGTTGCTTTGACGATTGTTGGCTCTGGCAAAAAGAATAAGGCAATCGTCTTTGGGATTTCTTATAATCTCTATTTCGCACATTCCGTATTTTTCTTCGAGTTCTCTGTAAGAATCGAAAAGTCTTTCGGGCTCGCTCCAAACAGCATTATTGTCTTCGTCAAAAGTAAGATATGTCTTATAGTTGACATAACTTTCTCCACCGTCCATACCGAATTCACTTGTACCTCTGTGGAAAGTACCCATCCACTTATCGATTAAGTTTCCCTTTTCGTCTTTGAGCTGAGTAAGGCTGCTCATTGCCACTATTGCATCATAAGCGGCATATATATCGGTATTATTTTCTTTGTTTTTATTCTCTGCCCATTCTTGACCATACCAATTCTCAAACTCTGACCAAGTCTTTCCGTTGTCTAAAGATACGGCACAATTGAATCCGTCAGGCATAAGATTTATATCGCTCCAATAAGGACTTCCCGATGTAAGCACAAGAATGCTCGTGCCGTCAGTTTTGTGAATATTGTATACGCAAGGAGTCTCCTGAGATTTCTCCCAAGATACAGGAAGCTGCTCGATATCTTGCCAGCTTTCGCCTCCGTCTTTGCTGACTTTTCCTATTATTGCTCCCTTTCCGTGTCCTGAAGGATAGAAAGTGAAAAGCGTATTGTCATCCGTAAGTACCATGTCGGGATGACCTAAGTATTTGTTTTGTTTGTCAACAATAGATGTATATTCGCTATTCAATCGGATAATAGGCACTTCCATAAATTGCTTTACCGACTGAAGGGTAAACAAATGAATATTCAAAAGAATAAGTCCGATAAGAAACACTGATACCACAATTCCTACCACGACTTTGTTCTTTTTATTTAATTTTGACATCATAACCTCACGAAAATGTTATATATTTTATTATATTTAAAATAAATATAAATGTCAATCCTATATCTATATAAGACGATATCCGATGAGAGTTGACAATGACTTTTTGAAGGTGTATTATTTTTATAGAAAAAAAGCGAGGTATAATATGGATATAGATTTTTTTAAAAAAGAAAAAGTAGCAAAAATGAAAGAGAAAAACAGCGATGCCGTATCGGCTCTTAATGTTGTAATAAACAAAATCATGTTGGCTACCATCGAAAAGCGTGCAAAAAACGAAAGCCTCAACGAAGGAGACATACTCTCATTGTTGCAAAAGACAGAAAAAGAATTGCTTGAAGAGAGAAGCGGATACGAAAAAGCAGGTGCAAATTATGTCGACAAAGTAAAGAGTCTCGATGTTCAGATAGCCACAATACAAAGCTATCTTCCAAAACTTATGACAAAAGAAGAAATCAAAGAAGTAATTCTCTCTTTGGAAGATAAGTCTGTACCTTCTGTAATGCGTCATTTCAAAGCTAACTATAATGGTAAATGCGATATGAAAGAAGTCAATGAAGTATTGAGGAGTCTTTAATAGCTATGATGGATTTCAAAAATTTTACTTGGACAAGGACACCTGAAAAATATAGTATAAGTGATGACAAAATCACAATAATTACAAAACCGCATACTGATTTATGGCAAAGAACTTATTATAATTTTAGAAATGACAATGCACCGCTTCTGCAAATAAGCAGTTCTGAAAAATATTTTTCATTTGTGGTAAAAACTCATTTCAAAAGCAATGCCAGATTTGACCAATGCGGCATAGTACTTTATTTGGACAGCGAAAACTGGTTGAAAGCCTCAATAGAGTATGAAAACAATTTGTGCCAGCACTTGGGAAGCGTAGTAACAAACAATGGCTTTTCAGATTGGGCGACTACTGAAATAAGTCCTGATATCGATACGATGTGGTACAGATTGTCAAGAAGAGAAAATGATTTTAAAATTGAATGTTCGCTTGACGGAATATCTTTCAAACAAATGCGAATTTGCCATTTATTCAATGCAAAAGAAAAAATCAATTTTGGTATATATGCATGCAGTCCTGAAGATTCTTCTTTTGAAGCGATCTTCACAGATATGGAAATCACAGAATGCAAATGGCAAGCTCATGACGGGCAACAACCTGACAAAGATATTTAAAAAAAGACAGCTTCAAAAGCTGTCTTTTTTACATAAATCGACACAAAATACAAGATGCCATCGCTCCTACATAACACGCTATTAAGGATATAGGAATCGCATATCTCAATTTCTTTACTTTTGTGGTAGAAAAATATACGGTACCTACATAAAATACAGTTTCGCTCGCTCCGACAATTACTGACGCACATCTTGCGATATAGCTGTCTACCCCGTAAGTTTTGTATATCCCCTCCAATAAAGCAAGCGAGCCGTTTCCCGACAAAGGACGAATGATGAGTATTTCGCAAAGTTCAGGAGGCATACCCAAAAAGCTGAGCACGGGCGACATGATTTTTGCAAGATAACTATTGAGTCCGCTCAAAGAAAAAAGTTCGACAGCTATAAGGACTGCACATATATAAGGAAATATAGACAATATCAAAGTTATGCTTTCCTTGCTACCCTTGACAAAGTTGTCATATATAGGCACTTTTTTTATAAATGCCCAAAGTATTACTATAATGATAAATGCCGGTAAAATATATTTGCTCATTTTTTTGCTTGTCCTAAGGGTTGAGTGGAATACAAAGGTTGTTTGGGCAGCACTTCAGGCTGGCTCTCTTTTTCTTTTTT
The DNA here is from genome assembly GCA_944381365.1 of uncultured Christensenellaceae bacterium. Classification (GTDB taxonomy): domain Bacteria; phylum Bacillota; class Clostridia; order Christensenellales; family UBA3700; genus RACS-045. The sequence continues at coordinate 11,265 of CALWKW010000002.1, forward strand.
TCTGAATTTTGCACAAATCTTTGCCAATACTACTCCCGTCACGGTAGAAATAATCGTAGCAAGAAGAGATGGCAAAATAATATCAGAAGGAGCATTGCTGCCGGAAGCCGATCTTAATCCTATTATCGTGGCGGGCAAAAGCTGAATAGATGTCGAATTGATGACCATAAACAATATCATATTGTCGGTAGCTTTTTCGCTTCCGTCCTGCATACATTCCATTGCTTTTATTCCCAAAGGCGTAGCGGCTCCGCCCATTCCTAGCAAATTGGCTGAAAAGTTGAGAGTGATATACTCCAAAGCCAAATCGCTCTCGCCTTTGAACAATCTTTTTGTGAGCGGTCTGAAAAGTTTGTTTAGCATTTTGCTGAGCCCAATCCCATCCATAAGCGACAATACTGACAACCATATGGCATAAATTGCTATGAGCGTAAAAGCAAGTTTGAGTGCCGAACTCGCTCCGCTTATCATTATGGAAAAAGCACTTTCCGGAGAAACAACGATAAGCATGACAAGCGATACCAAAATCATTATAGTAAATACCAGATTCATAAAAAAACTCCCATACTCAATAGTATGAGAGTCAAAAGTTTTATATAACTTTTATAGGGGGGTTTTATGGTTTTTGCATATTAAATATTTTATTCTACTGCTGCTATATTTTGAGAGCTTGCCGATTGTATTTGATATTCTATGGTTTCGCTACCTCTCAAAACTTCTATCACTATATTATCGCCTACTTTTACACTGAGTACGCTGTCAACGACTTTGAATGTTCTATCGACAGAAGTCTTGTCTCCGTTTACGGTTATGCTCAAAACAATATCTCCTGTCTGCAACTGTCCGTAAAGAGGACTTGTCTCTAATACTTCGGCGATTTTTACATCTTCTACTATTTTGACAGTCATGCTATTGCCGTCATATACAGCCTTCGAACTATCAGCTATCACAGATATGCCGATTGAGTACTTTTGCATTTGAGTGATGTTTTCTCCATCGCAATTTGCGATTATGTTGTCAGCTACTCCGATAGCAATGCTTACGGGTATTGCATAGCCGATATTCTCTATCGATGACGAGCTTACTTTGGCGTTTACTATACCTATCAGTTGACCTTTTTCGTTAAAAAGACCGCCGCCGCTGTTTCCCGAATTTATAGCCGCATCCACACGCAATACTCTGTATGAATAAGTTCCATTCGTGTCGCTGTCGCTTATGTCGATAACTTCGCTGTCAACGCTTATAATACCCTGCGTGACTGATATACCTTCGCCTGCGGCATTGCCGATGGCGATAGCTTTGCTTCCTACCGTAGCACTGTGATAGTCCGCTACTTCTACCTCGACAGCATCGCTGTTTTTCAAAATCTCGTTGTTTTCTATCTTGAGTACGGCTATATCATAAGTGGCAGAACCGCCTACATATTGAGCAGATATCATATAATCCTGATATTCGCTGCCGTATAGCAGGATATTTATGCTGTCGCTTATGCTGTCTTGAGTATTTGATTTTGCATAATACACGACATGGTGATTTGTGATAATATAAGCGTTTCCGTTTTGTTTGTCAAGCTTATATATTACTCCCGAGCCTGAAGAAGTAGCCTCATAAGTCTGAGTCTGCTCGCCATAGATAGGATTGAAAGTCGTCTCTGTCACTGTAAAATCGCATATTATTCTTACAGAAGACAACAAAGCTTTTTGGGGAATATTTTCTTCCTGAATATCCAAAGAAAGATATTCTTTTAAAAACTCCAAAAATGTACCATCATATCCGTTTTCGATAGCCACTTGGTATATCTCTTCTATGCTGACATCCTGACCGTCAATACCGTTGCTCCCGTTTGTACCGTCTTCGCCTTTAAGACTTTCAAGCCACTCTTCGAGAGTACCGTCAAAGCCTTCTTCTACGGCAAGCTCATAGGCAGACAATCCGTCTTCACCTTTGTCGCAAGCGACAAAAACACCCGTGAGCATTGTGAGTACTACTATAATTGCCACACAACAAATTATTCTCTTTTTCATAACCCGCCTCTTATATCTTTTAAGATACTTTAATTATAAATTATTTTATTAAAAACAATCTCAATTTATTGTAATAGTTTTGTATTTTTTATAAAAAAAGGAAGTGCTAAACTTCCTTTTTATTAAGATAATTTATATTAATAAGATAATTTTTTATTTAATTCAATATGAGTGGAATATATATCTTTATAAAGATAATTATTGATTTTTATCATCGAAATCGTTTTTAGTGGTTTTTTCCTCATTTTTGTCCAAAATATGACAGCCGCTGCAATGAGCACAATTTCCATCGCAAGCACTTTTGCCATGCTTTTTTGCCCATATTCTATAAGCAATATATGCCCCGAATCCGCCTATGAGAATTACGCCTGCCACAATTCCCACGACAATTTCTACTATCTGAACTCCCAACAAATCAAGCATCTTTTTCCTCCGTCTTTATATCGTCTGATGAGGCGTCTTTACTCTCGTTTTGCTCTATAAGACAAACTTTTTTGTGTTTATGTTTTTCCACAAAATGAGCAATAGTGATAAGTACTGCTATCAAGAATGCAAAGATAAATATCGTCCACCAATATGTGCCTACAAGATTTATTATCAAAGCTACGATATACGATGTACCCAGCCAGAACAAAATAGCAAGCAATGTCTTTTTTGCCGAGCCAAGCTCTGCCGCTGCCGCACCTACTGTCGCCATACAGGGAATTGTGAGCAAATTGAATGCCATATACGCAAATATGCCTGCCGTGGTCACTCCGCTTTCTATCACCAAAGCCTCAACGCTTCCAGCCAACACTTCGATTGAGGATATTACTTCTTCTTTTGCTATAAGTCCCGTCACGGACGCAACGATAAATTTCCAATTTCCAAAGCCTAGAGGTACAAAAAGCCACTCAAACCAACCGCCTACCGTAGCAAGAATGCTTTGGTCTTCGCTGACCATTTTGAATGAAAAGCTGAAGTTGAGCAAAAACCATATTACGATAGTAGATGCCGCAATTACCGTACCTGCTCTGAACAAGAAGTGTTTTAATTTTTGCCAGATATGCACCATTACGCTTTTGAATTGTGGTGCATGGTATGTGGGCAATTCCATGATAAAAGGAGTGACGCCTTTTTGTCCGCTAAGTTTTTTGATTATCAAAGCTGCGATTACCGCCACGACTATACCTACCAAATAAACTCCGAATACCGTAAATTCAGGGTTCCAGCCGATAGTATTTGCCAGCACTGCGGCAAACGCAAACCATATCGGACTTTTTGCTCCGCACGAAAAGAAAGGAGCAAGAAGGATTGTCGAACGGCGTTCTTTTTCATTTTCAATCGTACGGGAAGCCATAATTCCGGGAACGGCACAACCAAAGCACATCAAAAGCGGCATGAATGATTTTCCCGAAAGACCGATTTTTCTGAATGCTCTGTCCATTATAAAGGCAACTCTTGCCATATATCCCGTATCTTCCAATATCGTCAAAAACAAAAACAATACCAATATCTGAGGCAAGAAAGATATTACTCCGAATACACCGGAGAGAATACCGTCACACAAAATGCCCCTCGTCCATTCGGGTGCGTTTTTTAAAAGTCTGGGAATAAGTCCGCCCTCGCTTATGACATTTTGCCCTATCACATTGCCGTTCTCGTCCAAGACATCTTCGATTTCTCTAGGTGCGTTTATAAGGTCTGCAAATCTTTCTACAAGTCCTTGCAAAAATACGCCGGGGGATTTGATAGCATTGGCTCCCGTGATATTTCCCTCTTCATCTTCTTCATACTCCGTGTCGACAAACAAGGATGCCGCAGTATTTGCATCTTTGAATGCTCCGTCAGGAATTATCAAAGAAAGATACAAAAAGTTTTCGCTGAAAGTGATATGGAATACCGCAAGTATTATCAACAAGAAAATCGGTATGCCCCAGAATTTATGAGTAAGCACCTTGTCGATTTTATCGCTTTTGCTAAGCTCGGGCTGAGGCGATGAGAAAACGATTAGATTTGACAAATTCTTATTGATATAATCATATCTGCAATCTGCCACGCATGCTTCAAAATCATTGTTGTAATTTTCTGCCACAATTTTGTTTTCTGACTTTATGGCAGCGATATTGTCTTTTATATCTTTGTATTTTTCGCTTGTGAGCTTGTCTCCCTCAACAAGTTTTATTGCATCAAAAAGTTTGTCTTTACTGTCTTCGAGCAAAAGCATAACTTTGTCTATACTGTCTTTGAGAATACCTCTCGATATAAAACTTATCGCCTCTCTTTTTGTACCTTCCTGAGCTTTTACGACTTGCATAAGCTCTTTGAGTCCCTTTTGTTTGAGAGCGGATATACTTACTACGGGAACACCGAGTTTTTGAGAGAGCATTTCTATATCCACGCTTTTTCCGTCTGCTTTTAGACTGTCTGCCATATTGAGAGCTATGACTATCGGCATACCGATTTCCAAAAGCTGTGTGGTAAGATATAAATTTCTCTCGAGGTTTGTAGCATCTACGACATTAAGAATAAGGTCGGCATCGCCTGAGAGAAGATAATTTCTCGAGATGATTTCTTCGGGTGTATATGGCGAAAGAGAATAAATACCGGGCAAGTCAACGATATTAAAATTAATATCGCTTTTTTTGTCTTTGTATGTACCCTCGAGCTTTTCTACCGTCACACCTGCCCAGTTTCCCACATGAGCAGTAGCACCTGTCAAGGCATTGAATAATGTTGTTTTTCCGCAGTTTGGATTTCCTGCCAAAGCTATTTTCATTTCTGACCTCATTGAATATTTTGCTTTTCTCTGTCTTTATCAGATTCTTCAATACTTTCGACTTCGATACTCTTTGCCACATCCTTGTTCATGGCAAGTCTGCAATCCCTCACTTTGACTATAATGTCTCCGAAATTGGATTGCAAAAGCACAAGTTTGCCCCCAACAATTACACCGATATTCTGAAGGCGGTTTTTGGTCTTGTCGTCTGTATTGATTTTGGTTACTCTGACCTGCTGCGATACAGGAGAATTTAGCAACAACATATCTACTCCTATCAAAAAAAGTTGGCTTAGGCTAACTTTTTTGTCATAATAAATAAGGTAAAAGTTACCTATTGCTAACATTATATCAATTTATAATATACCTGTCAATCATTTGTATCCTTTAATTACAAATTATTGTATGTCATTAAATAATATTCAAAAGTATGTGTCTTTATTTGACTTTTGGTTTGTATTTATAAAAAAACTTATATCTCAAAAAATATAAAAAATAATCATAAAAAAAGAGGTACACCTATCGTGTACCTCTTTTAAAGCTTTTATGCTTTTTTATTGTGATTGTTGTCCCTGTGTTTTTGCACAAGAACTCTTCCGCAACCTATCGAGAATATTACAGCGATAAGACATGCACAGAATACTGCAAGAACTATTATATAATCAGGACTATTTATATAGCCATAATCCTTGACAATAGCAGCATTATCTTTGTCTGTATCTTCTTTTGCGTAATTTTCTACATATTCAAGGCTTGCGTCTTCGCCCCCTTGCACTTCGGGATTGAATATTGAAGCATCGATTACCTTAACTGTAAAAGTATCAATACCGCTCTTGATTTCATACAAAGCCTGATCTTCTTCTGACAATGTAAGGATAACTTTATAATATCCTGCCAAAGTCATACCTTCGCAATCTGCATACTCGCCGTCCTTTGTAGCCGAATATTGATACTTGACACCAAACTGCTTGTATTCGCCGTTTGCCTGTTGGAATCCTACTACCACGCCTTTTGCGTTGTTTGTATCAAGACCTGTGATTGTAGTAAAATCATAAATCATTCTGTCAATGACAAACTTGTTTATAGTCAAAGTACCTTTTACCATAGAAGTGACTACATAATTCTTGTATTCGGTATTGCCTACTACGATAGCATATTGCATGGGCAATGAGTTCTCATTGGCATCAGTAAGGATTTCGATATTTTCCTCAAATCCTTTTACCATATCGCTTGAATAGGTAAATACAGGATTCTTCTGACCATATTGCTTTGAAACATTGTCTATGGTAACGGTAATTTCCTTTTTGAGTATGTTGCCCTTAAGACCGCTGACATTGTTGATTACTCTAATCTTTTCGTTGTTGTGAGTAATCTCAACTATAAGATCTCTCTCGCCTGCATTGATATCTGAATATACGATATTTATATTGAGACCGAGATTCTCAAGACCGCTGCCTTCAGCAAAACTTACAGTTCCTTTGAACTCATTTGTACCATCAAAAGTCTTGTCTGTTCCTGAAATAACAAGGCTGTCATTTGTGATAACTATATCTTTAAGAACGACATTTACATTCATATCGCCTGTCTCAAAACTATAAGGCTCGTTTGTATTGACATCGATAGTATTGCTTACCGCTTTGAACTTGACATTATGCACTTCGGTCACTGCCAAAATACCGTCAAATTCTTTCCATTCTCCGCCGTCATAAGAATAGTAAACTGTTCCGCCGCCGTTGCCGAAGATGTTTTGACTCATATCAAAATATACTATGGAAGTAACAGCTGTTCCACCTGTATAAGGTTGTTTTGTATTGTTGTCGTCATAGTAATATATATCGGCATTAAACTGAGGAACTACATTGTCTACTTTTGCGTTTATTTCATAAGAAGAAATGTTTCCTACATTATCCTTTGCCTCAACAGTATTAAGACCATTGACGAGATTTGCACTATAAATACCTGTTTCACTGTCATAATCCATCGCACTGCCGTTTATCATAACACTATTGATGCCGCTTGCCATATCGGTTGCTTTCAAATAAACTCTGTTTTGAGAATAGAAAGCATCCACGGGATAATCAAAAGTCACATCGCTGATTACGGGAGCATTTGCATCCACTTTTACATTAAACTCAATAGCATTTGAAACTTTTTGTCCGTTCTTTGTAAGATAAACATTATATGTTCTGCCACCGATAGGGGTATCGAAAGCACTTGACATATTGAGTCCGCTGACAGATTTGGGCAAGCTGCCGTTTACGGTATAAACATATCCGTTTGCAGCATCTTCTGTGCCGTTTTGCAATGCAAAGTTGATATCTATTTTATCAAGCCAGCCGTCAATACCCGTAAGAGGCGTGATGTCGGCATAGTCGATATTTAAAGTAGTTGTGGTGTCATTCACAAAAGCTATCAAATGGCTTTCGTCATTGATATAAGCGATATTATCCTTTACGGCACCAAAGCTGAGATTGTATTCGCCGGGCATTGCTATCTGTGTCACAGAGCTTCCGTTGTTGAGCAAATTAACTTGACTTGAAGGAATGTTTTGGATAGAGCCGTTGTCATTATATACGATCAATGAATCAATATAGTTTTGACCTGTATAAGTGAATTGTTGTGAGCTGATTCCGAGCTCAACTTCCTTATACGCATTAAATCCTAATCTCCAATAATAGTTGTTGCCTGTATCGGCAGCGTTTGAAGGATTGCAAGGCTGGTATGCAGGAATTTCCATCTTGTAGGATTCTCCTTCATTGACACTTCCCAAAAGATTTGTCGATCCATTCTGAGGCACGCCTTCATAAGTATTGTTATCGGCAACATTCAATCCATAGTATTTATTGAAGTTTCTATTTACCAAGAGATATCCGTCATTGGGCTTTACTTCTATTATCTGCTTATTTCCGTCCATGCCGAGTTTTGCAGTCACATTATTAAGCTCGATGATGTTTGCAATAGACATGGTGTGCTCGCCGGGGTTGTCGCTTGTACCGCAACCGCAGTTGTCAGTATCTGTATTGAAATCCAAAACGGTCACATTGGTGTTGGGACCACCGGATACAACGGCATTCTTTGATGAAGTGCCTCCGAGAGTGATGCTGTCCACAGGCATATTGGGCCAATATGTAATGATATTATCCACAACGCCGGGTGTACCATGAGTATAATTAGAGTTTGCACTTACTACAGAAGCCATTTCTCTGTAATTCTTGCCACCTTTATTAAAATATTCGTGGTTGCAAGCTGCTGACATGTTGACTACTGTATTTGTTGCTGATACTACGATGATATTTCTTATTTGAGCATTTGAGTCAAGAGTTTTTGCTGCGATACCGCCCACTATAACGGTAGCGTCTACATTATATCCGCCGCCGCCAAAGAATTGTCCGTCATCATTCTTGGTAGCATCGGATGATGCATTAAGAGTGAATGCCCCGTATTCTGCTGTAATATTACTGATAATACCTCTGTTTCCGCCGGCTATGCCGCCAAAATCCAACTCATATTTTTTGTTTGGATCCTTTCCGTTTCCTACATAGAATTCAAATGTGCCGCCCACTACTCTCAAGTCGCATTGAGTGATAGTTCCGTTGTTGATACCGCACACGATACCTACATAGTTTGCGTTGAGGTCTCTTTCGCTTGCTGACACATTGGTATTGTATTCAAATACTATGTTTTTGATAGTACCATTGTTTTCATCGACAAGCATGCCATATTTATTGCCTTCCACCTGCACTTGAGCTCTGTTGACGCTCAAAGAGTTTTGCAAAGTGATTTTGTGACCGTTGCCGTCCAAAGTTCTGCCTGAAGCAAAAGTATATTGTGAGCCTATTCTTCCCCAATCAAATACGAAATCTGCTGTAAGATAGCCGTAAGTCGCTCCGCCATTGAAGAAATTTTTGAGTTCATCGGCATTGGAAATTGCCTGTGCTCCTTCAGGTGCGTTTGCGGCTATATTCTCGTCATATTTTGTCATTGTGCTTGTATCGACAGTAATATTGTTGGCTGTAATGTCGGTATTTTGCACATTTATGTTGCTATTTTGATATGTGTTGGCCGATGTCAGGCTTATGCCCAACATCAACGCAACTACCAATAAAACTACGCTAGTAAGTGAAATAATACTAATCTTTCTTGTATTCATATCACACCTCCTCGCTTGCAAGAATATTGACTTTTATCTCGCAAGTCTGCTCGTACTCGCCGCCTTCATCGATTATTACATAAGCCACATAAGTGCCGGGAGTATCGAATACTACATTGTCCGTAAACCATGTCACTTTTGCCATAACTTGTTTATCTCCGAGCATTACAGGCATTCTGTAATCGAGCACGCTGCCGTTTGTAGCGATATATTCTTCATAAGTGAACGATATCTCTTTGTCTACAAGCGTCATTGTAGCGTCTGCAAGTACTACATTTACGGTTGTTTCAAACTTATAGTCGCCTTCGCCTACCGTCACTTTACACTCATAACTACCGCCCTTGATATCGGGAGTAATAGAGCTTGTGTCGATAGTGACGGGAACTCTCTGTTTGATTTCGCCGTTTGTAGTATAGAAGTCGAGATAATCGGGAACTAGTCTATCAAATGTTACTCCGCCGTAGAATGCGTACATTGTATCGATTACTATTGTATCGTTTACAAGTCCGGCAAGGTCAGAGTCATTTACTACTACGCCGACAGCAGGAATGTACCATTCATTGTATTCGCCTGCATTGAGCGTGACAGATGCGATATATTGACCGCCCTTCTTATCCATTACTACATTAGTAGTATCCCATGTAGCTTTTGCCGTGTATCTAACTTCTTTTTCTCCGTCAAAACCTACCACCGTAACGGTTTCGGGGAATGACTTTCCTGCAATATAGTCATAGATATCGGTATCAACATAATTCTTTCCGTTGATTTCAATGCCGTATACTTCAAAAGGAGTAAACTTCACTTTGATAGTCAAAGTCTGTTCGATATCGCTGCCCTTGCCTACCGTAGCAAGTACTTCATACTCGCCGCCTGCAATGAGCTGTTCTCTTGTCATTGTATCGAACTGCGAGAAGTCATATTCTGCATCGAGATAACGATAGAAGGAATTGTTGACTTTTACTTTGAGTTTGTTTGCTGCCATATCGGCAAATACATCTTTATAGTTGAAAGCATTTACTACTACCGTATCGGCTGTAATTGTTTCGTTTTCGAGAATGATATTGAAATCATATTGATTTGTGCCGATTACGATATTTGCGGGAAGAACTTTGAATCCTTCTTCGCTATTGTATGCTCCTCTTTGATAATTGATTGTCTGGTTGTACAGTACCTGTTTGCTTCCGTCAGCAAATACTGCCGTGACATAGTCAGGAACATCTCTCATAGCCAAGAGAGTAATGTCTTCGATATGGTCGATTTCTCTTGAATCTATTGTGAGCTTGACTGTCATTGAGCTTCCGAAAGCTGTACCAACAACATCATATTCGCCGTCATCATAACTATTGAGCACGCTCCAATCACTAATTACGCTATCATTTATCTTCCAAGTGATATTCTGATAGAAATCATTTTTAGAGTGTCCGCTAGTCTGTCTCTTAGCTTGAGTTACGAACAAGTCAGCAGGATTAATACCAAAGCTCTTGTTGTAATATACTTGGTTATCCTGACCTTGCCAGCTGATTACATCCTGAGCGTTTCTATTGAAAAGATAAATTCCGAATCCGTGAGTATCGCCTGTCTTTGTAGCTACTGCATTAACCTCACTGAGCTTGCCTTGAGTAAGACTTACATCTACGATAAGTTCGTCAAATTCAGGCAAAGGCAAGAATCTGTTGACGAGAGCATGAACGATACTCTCTTTTACATTTACGATATTTACGAGTGCGGACAAGATGCTGCCGAGTTGTTTTTGCAAAAGAGGTTCGATGATCTTAGAGTACATATCATCAAAGAATACACCGAAATTCTTGTTGTCGTAATTAAGTGTGACAAGCTCTGTATTTCCTGTCAATGATGACAAATCGAGATCAGTAAACAAGTTTTGAAGTGTCTGTGTCAACAAATCGCTTACCAAAGTACCATTGAAATCAGCTACCACATTGATATCGAGATTTGAAGCAAGCTTCAATGTAATACCATCTACGATTTCTTCTACCTCGATGCCTTCTGTCACACTTTGCTCGACATCTTCTTTTTGATCGTTTTTATCAGGCAAAGCTCCGTCAGGTATATCGATTATTCCGCCGCTATTTCCGCTGCCTGTGCTTTCACCGAAAAGTCCTGACAACATTCCCACGAGCATGCCCTTGATATCCATATCAATAGGAATATCTACTGCTGTACCATCAGCTACAAAATAGTCAAACCATTTTGAGGTACCCTTTATATGAACTTTGCCGCCGTTTATATCCAAAACGCCCCAGATAAGCACATTGCCATTGTCGAGATTGTTCCAGTTGTCATAAATACCCAATACCATTGAATTATAGGGAGCCTGCAATCCGTTTGACAATGTCTCGTATGAGCCTTGAGATGCGTTGGCTTTTCTCAAAACTATTCTTGTCTCTTTGTTGAATTCAGTATCGCAGTTGTTGTTGTAAATATCCAACATGAGATTGAAGTTCTGAGCATTTACTATACCTTCTACCAAAGCTTCTGCGTTGAGAGTATCTACTTCGGTATATTCGAGTTTGTTTATTCCGCTGATATTAATAGGATCATCGCTTTCTTTGCCGGCAATAATATTAAGCTCTACTGCCATAAAGCCTGCATCCAAAATTGCGTTCATTACACCGGACATATCTATATTAGCATTTACATCCACATCAACACCCGCATCAAACATCAAGCTTCTCATAAGAGCAAGCAAGAATTCACTCTTGATTACGGCACTGATAGAAGTATTGTCAAGGTCGATGACCAATTCTCCGTTGAGTTTGCTTGTCAATGCAATTGATGTATCCGAAGATACAGCACTGCTGTCTACACTGCTTGCAGTACTTACACCCGATGTAAGCAAGCTTCTTACATAATCAAACAAATCTACATTTATGATAGAGAACTTCATAAAGCCGAGATTCGACAAATCTACATAAGTCTTTCCGTCATAAATATAAGCACTGATTAATACATCTCCTTCAGGAGTAATAAGCTCTAAAAGAAGTCTGTTGTCAAGTGATGTAGCACCCTGATGAATTGCAAAGTTGAGAGTAAACAATCCATTGTAATTGCTAAAGTCAAGACTCAAAGGCAAATTGAGAGATTGACCAGATACTGCCAAAACATTGTTGATAAGATTTGTAAGATTTACTGTTGTATCGATTGTGCTGAGGTCAAGCTTTACTTTTGCAGAAAAATCGCTCAAGAGCGAATTTACAATGCTCAAAGCATCGCTGCCGTATTCATCGATATTGCCTATGCTTGCAAGCACATTTTCTTTTGTAAGGTCAGATGTACCGATAAGGAAGTTTTCTGCCTTAAATACTATTGTTTTGTCAAGCATGGAAATTTCTACATAATCTATACCATTATTTGCAAGCTGAACAAGCAAATCAATCTGATAAGGGAATTTGATGCTTTCTACTTTTGCAAGTTCGGTAATTTTGTCAATCAAACCTTGGTTGACCTTGAGCTGAATATCATTGCCGTTGACAGCGATATACTCATTGAATCCTGCAAGAGTAAGAAGTTTGTTGATAATAGTAGTGATATCTGAAGATATTATCGCATCTCCGCTCTCTGTAAGACTTATAGAAACAATAGAAGAATCGGCATTGGACTTAAATTCAGTACCCAAAGCTCCGTCAATAGCTTTTGTGATAATATCCACAAGATTATTTATCTGAGCCGCCAAATCATATTTTACGGCTATCTTTATCTGATCCTCTACATTTATGTAGAAGGTTCCTTCATAATAATTTACTTTTGCAAAGACCTTATCTCCTGCGGACAAAGTGAGGGAAATAAGATTGTTGTCTTCTGCTTTGCCCTCAAGATTTGCATCGAGATTTATCTTTGCCTGCAACTTATAATCCACTCCTGCTTTAAGTACAAGAATTCCTTCGCCGAAAATAGGCTGTGTAAGGAAGCTGTCAATCAAAGCACCGAGATCGAGACCGCTATCGCCTGTATCGATTTTGAGAGTAAAATCTGCATTGATATTTGTAAGGCTGAATTCCTTATAACCTTTTATGTTTTCAGGTATATCGATTTGTACCTTGTCATTTCCGAATTGAATATCAGAGGAAAATCCTATAAGGCTGTTTCCGTAATTTTCACCTTCTTCAATACTATAAATATTGAATGAAGCACCGCCAAATACTCCGCCTTTGACACTCGCTTTTATTTCGCCTTCTAATGCAGGTATTATAGCAACTATATCATTGATAAATGACAAGTCGATATTGATATTCAGCATACCCGATAAAGTATTTATCAATCCGTCCAAACCTTTCAAAAACTTGTCGGGTGTAAATGTAAGCACAAAGCTTTCCACTTTGTTTGCTCCCTCTCCCGTAGCCGAATACTGCTCATAATCGGCTTTGAAAAGCATAGGTATTATGAGATTGATAATAGTGTCAATCTTAAGACTTCCGTTTCCGACACCGGCCAAAGCATTATTGATTATTTCTTGCAATTCAGCAGGCAATTTATTCAATATAGAATACATATAATCGGCATCTATATCGGAAATATGATATATACTGCCGTCAGGCAACTGTATATACAACTTAGAATCCACAACATATACGGCAATGGCTATATTCCCCGTAGACTCTTCTTTTATTTTGACAGCCATTTCCAAATCATCTTCAGAAATATTGGCTCTTGCATCCAAAACATACTTTTTGAAATTAAGCTCCACTCCTCCCGTCAAAATTATAGAAGTATAATCTCCCTGTGCACTAGCTGCAAGATACTCCAAAGTTTTTCTCGCATTTTTTGCATAAGCAGGGATTTCAGGGGTATCGTCAATATCTCCCGAATCTGTATCTCCGGAATCTATGTCGCCACTTATATCGCCGCTATCTGTTTCATTGTTTGAAGTGTTTTTCTTACAAGCAAATAATGTAAGCGACAAAACAAACACCAACAATAAAATTATTGTTATCAAAACAAGATATCTTTTGTTGTGCATAAACTTCTCCTCCTTTTTGATTTTCGCATAAATAATATATCATTTTTAAATTATTTTTTATAGTCTTTTGTATTGACAAATTATGGTAATGAACATAAGTAAGTTTTGATTTTTTACACAATAAACCTAGTTTACATTATTCAAGTTTATATCATTATCTTAGCTTTATATTAAAGTTATATTAAATTTTTGATTTTCTCGAAATTTTTACTTAAATTTCATCGTTTTTTCTTAAATATAACTTAAAGTCGACAAATAAATATATTTTTCATATCAATATAGGTAATATCAAAAGTATAAAATTTATCCTTATGTTATTATTTTATGCCAGCAAATTAACAATATTAAAAATGTCCTTGCATAAAAAAACGGGAGCCTTCATGCCCCCGCTCATTATATAAATCTTTATATGATCATTTATTTTTATCAAATTCTATATAATTTTATACACATTGATTTTTATCTATGTTTTGCTCTTGCCACGCTTTCTTCCCAGCCCATCAAAAGCTTGTATCTTTCTTCGTCATTCATCTTGGGCAAGAATTCTTTTCCCACAGAAATAGATTTTTTAAGGTCATCTATACTAGACCACACTCCTGCCGTAAGACCTGCGAGATAACATACTCCGAGAGCTGTTGTTTCTATGACGCTGGGACGCACTACTTTTGCCTGCAACAAATCGGCTTGAAATTGCATAAGTATATCCGATACACTCGCTCCTCCGTCTACCGCAAGCGAAGGTATATTTCTGTCGATATCGCTTTCCATTGCGTGAACCACATCGAATACTTGATAAGCAATAGACTCGAGAGCAGCTCTCACAAAGTGAGCCCTTGTCGCACCTCTTGTCAATCCCGTTATGGTACCCCTTGCTTTTGCATCCCAATGAGGAGCTCCCAAACCTACAAAAGCAGGCACGATATACACGCCGTTTGTATCATCTACGGTAGCTGAAATCTCATCGGCTTCTTTTGCCGACTTTATGAGTTTTAATTCATCTCTCAGCCATTGCAATACCGCTCCGCCCACGAATACGCTTCCCTCAAGTACATATTGAGGTCTGCCGTCTTCTTGGCTTGCGGCTAAGGTAGTGATAAGTCCTCTTTGTGAAGTGACAAATTCTTCGCCTGTATTCATAAGAGTGAAACAACCTGTGCCATAGGTATTTTTTACACTGCCCTTTTCCACGCACAAATGTCCGAACAATGCCGCTTGCTGATCACCCGCTACACCGCAAATAGGTATATCTTTTCCCACGATATTTCTGTCGCAATTTCCAAAATGATAACCTGAGGGCAACACTTCTGGCAACATGCTTTCGGGAATATCAAACAATTCCAAAAGCTCTTTATCCCAGCACAATTCTTTGATATTGTAAAGCATTGTACGGCTTGCATTGGTATAATCCGTGGCATGTATAGTACCGCCCGACAATTTCCACATAAGATATGTATCTATCGTGCCAAAAATCAAATCGCCTTTTTCTGCTTTCTCTCTTGCTCCTTTCACATTGTCGAGAATCCATTTTATCTTAGTGGCAGAGAAATATGCGTCAATGGTAAGCCCTGTTTTTTCATATACCATATCGTCATAGCCTTTAGACTTAAGATTGTCGCAATATTCTGCGGTGCGTCTGCATTGCCATACAATGGCATTATATACAGGCTCGCCCGTATTCTTATCCCATACGATAGTGGTCTCTCTTTGATTGGTAATACCTATTGCCACGATACTATTGAGAGATATTCTGGCTTTTTTTATTACATCTTTTAGGACAAACAACTGAGTATTCCATATCTCTTCGGGATTATGTTCTACCCAACCTGCTTTGGGATAAATCTGAGTGAATTCTTTTTGCGAAACCTTGACGATAGCACCCGATTTGTCAAACACTATTGCTCTTGAAGAAGTAGTGCCTTGGTCAAGCGATATTATGTATTGAGGCATTTCTCTTTTGGGCACGCTCTTTGTAGCCACAAAATCCACATTGAGTCCCAAAATATTTTTATATATCACCTGATCTTTTTCCACAGGAGCTTTGACTACGACATTTCTCAAAAGCTCCAAAGCTTCAAACATTCTGTCCTTTGGTATGCTTTCGGTAGTTTTGACGCTTACCATTCTCACGCTGCCGCCCTCGACTTCCACAATAGAAGTGACCATTCTTTTGGGACAAATCACTTCTTCTTTTGCGTATTTTGCTCCTCTGGGGCAAGTATTTCCGCTTACCTTTATATCGTTTTTGTCGCTGTCGTCAACTTTGAGATGACAACCGAGCGGACAACATATACATATCATTTCCTGCATAATCATTCCCCTTTGAGCATTACTTCGAGTTTGTCGGACTTCTGAGCTTTTTCTATCATCTCTTTATTGAGAATGACAGACTCCATTTCTCCCGGAGTAACAATTTGTTTTTTCTTAGAATAAATTTCTTCGTCCCCTGCCAAAACGACCAGACGAGTGTCTTTGTAGACATTGTTTACTCTCATCTTGAGTTGCAATTTGTCAAGCTTGTCGCTCTTTGACAAATACTGAGGCACCACATATCTTACGCCGCCGCTGCACTTGATTTCTACATAATCTCTCTTTGGCTTTGACTTGCGATTGATATATTCTACCGCACTTCTTCCCGCATCTTCGCTTTCCATACTTACAAAGTCTACGAGATCATGCACATGCAGTACATTTCCGCATTCAAAAATTCCGTCCACAGAAGTCATCATGTTTTCGTCTACGATTGCTCCTCCCGTCACAGGCGAAAGCTGAACGGAAGCGGATTTTGCAAGTTCGTTTTCCGGCAACAAACCTATACTCAACAAAATCGTATCGCATTTTATTTCCTGAGCCGTGGACATGATAGGCTGAAGATTTTCATCTACCTTGGCAATGACTACACTCGATACTCTGCCTTCTCCTTTGATATCCACGATAGTGTGAGAGAAAAGCAAAGGTATATTGAAGTCTTTGATACACTGCACGATATTTCTGTTGAGACCTGACGAATATGGCATGAGCTCTACCACTGCTTTTACCTTGGCACCCTCAAAAGTCATTCTTCTCGCCATTATAAGTCCGATATCGCCGCTGCCGAGAATTACTACCTCTTTTCCTGGCATATATCCGTCAATATTAATGAGCTTTTGAGCCGTACCTGCCGAGAAAATACCTGCACATCTGCTGCCTGCCACATTGATACCGCCTCTGGGACGCTCTCTGCATCCGCAAGCCAATATCACTGCTTTTGCCTTGTATTTAAGCAAGCCGTCTTTTTCATTTACGGCAGTAACTATTTTTTTGTCCGACACATTGAGCACCGTTGTGTCAAGCTTGTATTCTATTCCCCTTTTTTGAACTTCTTGTATGTATCTAGAAGCATACTCGGGGCCTGTCAATTCTTCTTTGAAAGTATGCAATCCGAATCCGTTGTGAATACATTGATTGAGAACACCTCCGAGCACGCTTTCTCTCTCGAGAATGACGATATCTCTTTCTCCGCTGTCATAAGCACTCTTGGCTGCGGCAAGTCCTGCCGGTCCTCCACCAATAATAACCAAATTTTTGTTTATCATATCTTCACCCTCTACAAGTTATTTTTCTTTGCGATAAACGATATATTTACCGCTTTCATTCTTGGCAATAGTCTCAAAATCCACACCAAGTTCTCTTGCAAGAATTTCCATTACTCTCTCAAGACAAAAACCGCTCTGACATCTGCCCATTCCTGCACGGGTTCTTCTCTTGACGCCGTCCACAGTCTTCGCACCGATAGGTCGATTGATAGCGTCCACTATCTCGCCCTCTGTGACGACTTCGCATCGGCATATTACTTTTCCGTACAAAGGATTTTCTTTGATGAGTTTTTCTCTCTCTCTGTCGGGAAGAATAGCAAAGTGAGGAATTGCCTTTCTTTTTGCCACAAAACCTTTTTTCTTTTTCAAATCAAGTTTGTCTGCTATATCCTCAGCCACATATACCGCTATTGCGGGAGCAGAAGTAAGTCCCGGGGATTCTATGCCCGCAACATTGTAAAAGCCTTTTTTATCGCTTTCGCCTATCACAAAATCATCTTCTGTGCAATGAGCTCTTATGCCGCTGAATTGAGTGATGACAAATTTTTTATTGAGAGAAGGCACGCTTTTTCTGGCTTTATCATACACTTCGTTCAGTCCTTCAAAAGTGGTATCCAAATCTTCTTTGTCTTGCACATCCTTTGCAGTAGGACCTGTGATAATATTGCCGTGAGTAGTGGGAGCTACCAAAATACCCTTTCCCATCTTGCTGGGCATTTGAAAAATCGTGGTGGATGTGATAAAACTGCAAGTCTTGTCATAAAGCATATACTCGCCCTTTCTGGGAATGATAGTAAGCTTTTTATCGCATACTAAATTGTTTATTTCATCGGCATGCACTCCCGCACAATTTATCACCATATCGCCGTAATAAGAGCTGCCGTCTTCGCATATTACCTTCCAGCCTTCGCCCTCTTTTTGAATATCCACGACTTTTTTCTCAAGCTCAAAATTACATCCGTTGACAGCCGCATTTTCGGCATACGCAATCGCCATCTCATAAGGGCTTACTATACCCGAAGTCTTGGCATACAAAGCACCTGCTATGTCATGTGTGATATTAGGCTCGATATCCCATACTTCTTCGGGAGTAAGCAAAAACATATCTTCGACACCGTTTTTGATGCCTCTGTCATAGAGTTCTCTGAGCCTAGGCAAATCCTCTTTGTCAAAACAAAGCACGAATGCTCCGTTTCTTTTAAAAGGAAAATCAAGTTCTTTGCTGAGTTTTTCAAACATAGCATTGCCGAGCATATTGAATTTTGCCTTTAAAGTACCTGGTTTTGCGTCAAATCCTGCATGCACTATACCCGAGTTTGCCTTGGTAGTACCGCTGCTGACATCATTGAATCTTTCCAAAACGGTGACCTCTGTATCGTAGCGAACTAATTCTCTTGCTATGCTACAACCGGTCACACCTCCGCCAATTACGATAATTTTTTTCATAATACCTCTTATCGTTAAATTTTATCTTTTAAATTATACCATACTGAATATTTTAATTTCAATAGGCTTTACCTTTTTTATATATTGATAATAAGACAAAATCTTTAAAATTGGCTTTTATTTTGATATTTAGCTTAGATTTTTAAGATTTTTTTGACAAAACTTTAGCAAACATCGAAATTTCTTAGAAAAACATAACACTAAAATAACACTTAAATGTTTTGACATAATTATATTTTTATCAGTTTTTTTCGTAGTTTGTTTGAGAATATTCGAGAATATTTGATAGAAAATATAAAGTTTTATCAAAAAAAACTTTTATGTCTACAATATAAGTCTACAATATAATTTGTATTAAAGAAAAATTAATATTTGACTTTAATTAATCTATATAATATAATTATAGTGCTTAAGTTCTTTGTCAAAAAAATTTAGAGAAATATTGACATAGGGCAAATAAAGTAAATGAAGGTGACATTATGAAATATGTAGTTATACTGGGAGACGGTATGGCGGATTACCCCAATGAAGCATTGGGCGGAAAAACTCCCCTCGAAGTCGCCAACAAACCAAACATCGACAAGCTTTGCGAGTATGGCGAAATAGGTCTTGTAAAGACTGTTCCCGACAATCTCAAACCGGGCAGCGATGTAGCAAATCTTTCTATGATGGGATATGCTCCCGATAAATATTACAGCGGTCGTTCGCCTTTGGAAGCTCTTTCTATGGGCATTGACCTCAAAGATACGGATATTGCTATAAGATGCAATCTCGTCACTTTGTCTGACGAAGCCGATTATTCAGAAAAAACAATGGTGGATTATTCCGCAGGCGAAATCTCTACCGAGGAAGCAAAAGAACTCATCGACTGCGTACAAAAAAATCTGTCAAACGAAAGAATGTCTTTCTATGCGGGCGTAAGTTATCGTCATTGTCTTGTAGTGCATGACGCAAAGCTCGGCACGGATTTTACTCCTCCTCACGACATTTCCGATAAGTGTATCAAACAATACCTTCCCAAAGGTCTTTACGGAGAAATAATGAAAGAGCTTATGATAAAATCCTATGCTCTTCTCAAAGACCATCCTATAAACAAAAAGCGTATCGCCGAAGGCAAAAACCCTGCAAACAGTATATGGCTTTGGGGAGAAGGCACTCGTCCCGCTCTTACCGCTTTTGAAGAAAAGTACGGACTCAAAGGCTCTGTCATTTCGGCAGTCGACCTCATAAAAGGTATAGGTATCGGAGCAAAAATGAATGTCATAGAAGTTCAAGGAGCCACAGGTACTTATCATACCAATTTCCAAGGAAAAGCCGAGTCTGCCATAAAGGCACTCAAAGACGGATACGACTATGTATATATCCACATGGAAGCCCCTGACGAATGCGGACATCAAGGCGATCTCAAACATAAAATATTATCTATTGAATTAATAGACTCTGTTGTGGTAAAATATATAGTACAACAGCTTGACGCTATGGGCGAAGACTATAAGATTCTTATAGCTCCCGACCACCCTACCCCTATATGTCTTAAGACACATACAAGAGACGCAATACCTTTTGTGCTTTATTCCAGCAAGGACAGAAAGCCCAGCGGCGTTTCTACTTACAACGAAAAGACAGCCAAAGCAAGTGGCAATTATTATGAAAACGGAGAATTACTAAACAAGAAATTCTTAAAGGAGTAAGATTATGGCAAATTTTTATGACGACGAAAAGTTGAATGAAAAAGACGAGACTTCAGTCGACAACAATGAGTCTTTGAGCCTTCTCGAAGACCAAAAAGAATCAGCTCTTTTAGAGCAGACAGATTCTACTCAAAATTCAGAAGCTAAAGACAATGCTTTGCTTGAGCCTGCTCATGAGCAGCTTGAAGAGACACAAGCTTCTGACACTGCTTCTGAGGAAAATGCAGATGATAGTCAATCTGACGATTCTGAGGACGCAAAAAAAGACAAACCTCAGAAAAAAGCAAAAGGTATTTCTTTGACCAAAAAGACAAAGATTATCGTGACCGTAACAGTTGTCGCTACCGTACTTGTATTGCTCCTCGGCGTGGTTTTACCTATCGTACTCTTCCATGCACCCAGAATTTTTGTCAAATCGGCATCTGATTTCGTAGCTGGCGACAAGACCGGTTCAGTAGGCAAATACTTCTACTCTCTCGACAAGAATATATCTGCCGATTCGCTTACTCTTGAAAACGGAAATGTATTCAGTATAGACATGAACAAGCATTCTATCACGATTGCAAACGATTTCAACATTGTCTGCACTGAAGACAGAAAAGGTACAATGTATATCGGCACAAGAAAGAGCGATACAGAATACAACAACAAAAAAGCTACTCTCAAAGCAAAGACAATCACCATCAATGCTCCCAATCTCGATGTAGTCATTGCAGCTGATGTGGTATGCGAAACTTTGGTAGTCAATGCAAAATCAATCTCTGTGGCAAATTCCAAAAACGGCGAATACTCAAAGCTCGATATGACTATCACCGCTCAAAATGTTAAGTTCACAGGAAATATAAGTGCTTCCGCCGGCAGCAGCATCAAAATTACAAGCTGCCCCAATGTGGTAATAAACAGCGGCGTAAAGATTGAAAACACTATCGATCTTTCACAATCAAGCTTTATTTCAAGCGGAGCAAAAAGCACTATCTCCACACTCAATCTCGATGCTACTTCTTCGGCAAGCATCGCCGGTAATGTTGCAAATCTTATCAACGGCGGCAGACAGGTTGTGATGGAAGCAGGTCATAGTTGCAGCAATTATCAAGGCATAGATACTTTGGTAATCTTCAGAGATGTGAAGAATACAAATATCATCAAAAACTGCAAGAATGTAATTTATGTAGAAAAGCTTGCTACTCCTACCGATATCAATATCGAGGAACTCAACGGAAAAATCTATTGCGTTGTGGCAAAAGTTGCGTTCGCAAGCAGCTACAACTATTATATAAATGACGAGTTGGTAGCTCAAAGCAAAGATACAAAAGTTGATATCACAGACTTTGTAAAAGAAGCAGGAAAATACAATATCAAAGTTGTACCCGTAGGCGACTACAAAGCTGGCGAAGATCTCACAAGCAAGGGTTCTGGCACAATGTACATTGACGGCGATGCCATCTCCACTTCTTACAACTGCGTATTCACCTTGCAAGCTCCTCAAAACCTCAAGGTTACGCTCAAGGAAGACAAGTATATCCTTTCTTTCGATCAAGTATTGCATGCCGAGACATACAAAATCATAATTGACGGCAAGGAAATCAAGAGAAGCGATGCATCTGCTCTCACAGAAGATATCACTCAATATATCGGCAAAGTAGGAAATCACTCCATAAGAGTTCAGGCTCTCAACTCAAACGAGAATATCCATAATTCTGAAGAAAGCATGATATCATATTATCATACCGAAGCTCTTGAGGCAGTCACTTCCCTCATCTCTTCCTTCAATGACGATAAGACCGTTATCAATGCTCAATGGCAAGGTGTGGCAAACGGCTATGAATACGAAGTAAGCTTGCAAGTCAATGGCAACAACGCTATCACCATCGGCAGAACCTCTGTACTCAATGAGGACAGCAGCTTGACATTTGCCATCAACCTCAGCGAATTGGGTATCACCTATTCTGAGTCAGACACTTATAAAGTAATAGTAAAAGCAGTAGGACACGACTATTATACAGATTCTGTTTCTACTCCCGCTATTGTAGGTGCTACCGCTGTCGAATAATAAACAATGTATTTAAAAAAGGAAGTCGGTTTTTCGACTTCCTTTTTTTATTTTATTATTTGATATTTTAAAAATATGATAAAAGTTTTATGTACTATCAAAATGCTATTATAAAATCTTATTTATAAAAATGCACCTAAAATGTATTTTAATCTTTATTTTACCGTCATATCGGTTTTTTTATGATTATTTTACAATAATGCTTGATTTTTTAACTTATTTTTAATTTGACCGTACTATCATAAAGTTGTGAAAATAAAATAAGTTTTTTATTTTTCATAAGCATCTCCTAAGGCTTGGTTGCCGATGACAGACGGCGACTACAAACCCCGATTAGGACAGTCCCCTACTGTCCTAATTTTTTTACTTTCTTATTGTAGGTTGTGTATAGTTTTGATTAAAAGCATTGAAAATTTGTATTTTTTTATATATAATAAAATTCAGGAGGATTTTATGAGAATTTTATTGATTGAAGATTCGATAAGTTTGTGTGATGCCCTTACAATGGTTTTGCAAAAAGAAAAGTACGAAGTTCAGGTAGCCAATGACGGACAACAAGGCTTAGAATTGGCTCTTGCAAATATTTTTGATCTCATTATATTAGATGTTATGATGCCAAAGAAAAATGGCTTTGAAGTGCTTACAGAATTGAGAAAACAACGCATTTCTACCCCAGTAATAATGCTTACTGCTCTTTCTCAGGAATACAACAAAGTCAAAGGCCTTGATTTAGGAGCGGACGATTATCTTCCCAAGCCTTTTTCTACCGCAGAACTACTTGCCCGTATCCGTGCTCTGTTGAGACGAAAAGCTGACGCTACTCCCGACAATCTCATGACATACGGCAATGTCACGCTCAATCTCTCTACTTATCAATTATATACTGCCGAAAAGAGCGTCAAGCTCTCTCAAAAAGAATATGATATCATAAGATACTTTTTTGAGCGTCCTCGTCATGTGGCAGAAAAAGACCCTCTTATCAATAAGGTCTGGGGACTCGACAACGAGTTTGAATCCAACAGTCTCGAAGTGTTCATATCTTTTTTGAGAAAGAAACTTGCTTTTATCAATGCCGATTTCAATATCAGCTCTGTAAGAGGTGTCGGCTATCAACTTTCTCCCAAAAACTGATTTATGGAAAACAAAGTTTTCAGAAAACTTCAAAATAAATTCTTTTATACTCCGCTCATAATTGGCTGGGTATTGGTTTTGCTTGCCTGCTCTTTGATTTTTTATATCACTTATGAAAAGACTATGTCAAAAGTACAAAGCGACCTTTTAAAAGCCAATGACGCACCTTATTTTCAAAGCGACAATCTGATTTATATTTTCAACAAAAACGGTTCGTATACAAGTTCGCATATTGAGAATGCTTATTCTAAGGATGAAATCGAAAATATAAAAGAATTTTTATCAAAAGACAAAAAAGACAACAAATTTATCTCTGAAAGCGGAAAATATTTTATGTTTGTACAGTCGTCTTCTGTCGATGACGATATCACTACAATAAAATATGTGATTATAGAATATACCGATGACATGGAGACTCTTTTGGCTCTTGCTATTACCTTGACGGTCATAGCGGTAGCTGCAATGATAGGAATATTCTTGTTTTGTTATTTTTATTCTCGCAATGCTATCGCACCTGTCAAAGCGTCATTTATCCAGCAGCAAGAACTTGTCGCAAATGCCTCGCATGAGCTCAAGACTCCTCTTACCATTATTCGTACAAATCTCGACCTTATCCAAAGCGATGAAAATGCCACTATAAAAGACAATGCAAAGTGGCTTGAATCCACCAATGAGCAGGTCAACAGAATGAATACTCTAATCTTGGATATGCTCGAATTATCACGACTTGACGCAAGCAAGAATCATCGTATGAGAGAACAAATTTCCTTAAACGATTATCTCCAAGGCACTATTTTGTCATTCGAGGCACCCTGCTACGAAAAGAACATCGCACTTGACTTTATTGCAGACGAAAATCTATCTATTATGGCAAGTGTAGAAGAGCTCGAAAAATTGTCTACGATACTTCTCGATAATGCCATAAAATATACTCCTGACAATGGAAAAATCACCGTAAAACTTCAAAAAGCTCGTCAAAGAAGACAAGCGATATTGAGTTTTACCAATACAGGAGAAGGTATCCCGTCAGAGCATCTTGACAGAATATTTGAGAGATTTTATAAGGTGGATCCTTCTCACAAAGAGACGCACAACTCATTCGGTCTCGGACTCAGCATTGCAAAATCCATAGTAGTGTCATTGGGCGGTTCGATAAGATGCGAAAGCAAACTCGGCGAATACACAAGCTTTATAATAGAGCTTCCTCTTGCTCAAAAAAGCTTATCCCAGCAAAACAACGACAGATAATATTTTTGCAAATATCTATTTTTAATTGACAAATCGTCATTATTTAACTATAATGCTTATGTTGATAATCCACTTGCACTCATAGCTCAATTGGATAGAGCGTTCGGCTACGGACCGAAAGGTTGGGAGTTCGAGTCTCTTTGGGTGCACCAAAAAAGCAACCATGAAGGTTGCTTTTTTATTTTTCTTTTTATTTAAAATCTCTGATATTTAGTAATAAATAACAAGTTTGATTTTCTTCAAAGCATTTATGTTTTATTGCTTCAATTTTTTTGCCAGATCGCATAGACCACTACACTTTGCGTGGTACCTGCTTGTATTTGGCTTATCTCAGGGCTTGTATTGTCAATACCTTCATACCAGCCAAGGAATGTATATCCCTCTCTTTCAGGAAGAGTGAAAACATCGCTTATTGTCACCGTATCATCCTTTGTGAATTTTACGGTACTGCTTCCGCCGATGCTTTGCTCTATATTGCCTTCTTTATCATAAAGTATTTCTATATAGCTCAATTCATATTCTTCTGTCTGCCACTGAGCTACAAAATATTTGTCGCCTGTGATATCTCTGGGAGGGATAGAAAAATATACTGCTCCGCTTGCTTCATCGAGCCAACCTGCAAATTTGTATCCGTCTTTTAACGGAGTGGGAAGAGGCAAGCCGTCTTCTGCCGTATATGAATCGGGCACGATAGTTCCCTCTTCAAATCTTCCGCCCTTTAAGTCAAACGAAACTGCATAATCTATCGCTTTCCACTGAGCATACAAGGTGAGTTTTTCTGTGCTGCCTTTTTCTATCTTTTCTATTTTATTTCCTCCTGTTGCCTTATCGTACCAACCTAAAAACTCATAGCCTTTTCTACTAGCTTTTTCAAGTACTATTTCATCTGTAATGGTATAATATGAAGGATTATTTTGTGAATTTGTACCATTCTGAAGACCTCTGTATTCTATGGGGTATTCTATTTCTCCCCAGCGAGCGAAAAGATTCAAATCGTTTTTTGTGCCTCTTTTTACAGATTCCCAAAGTACTCCCTCTTTGTCATACCAACCCAAAAATTCATATCCTTTTCTGTTTGATACAGGCTCGCAAAAACTCGATACTCCGTCTATCATCGTGTATGAGTCGGGATTTTTTTCATTTGGTTTGAGACTTCCGCCGCCCTGAAAATCATAAGTGATTTTATAGCTGATTTTTACCCATCTGCCATAAAGCGTCATATCGCTGTTTACTTTGATACTCTTTTCTTCTATAAGGTTTCCGTCTTTATCGTACCAGCCGCCGAATTCATATCCATAAGTAGCTTCTTTGACAGGTGTCTCGGGAAATTCTATCTCGCTGCCTTTGGCTTGTTGTTTTTCTGCATAGACATTTGTCTCCGTAAGGCTTCCGCCCTCGTCCAAAGGCAATATATATGTTATGGTATAAGATTTGTTGCAAGCCACAAGCCCCGCAATCATAGTGAGCATGATTATCGCTATGCACATCAATGACAAAATCTTTTTATTCATAAGCCCCCCTATATTATCGATAAATTATTCTTTGCTTTTCTTTTTTATGTTGTCTCTCGATTTATAAAGATTTACGCTTTCTACGACTATCCATACACAAAAAACAAGCAATGTAAAAGCTATAAATATCCAAGCCATTTCTTTTGCTGTAATAGTCTTGCCGAAAAAGTCCATTTGCATAGAAAAGTTTTTTTCAAGCTGACTTCCTGCCTGAGGTATTACTTTTTCTATTTCTTCAAGTGCCCCTCTCATAAAAAGTTCTCTGAACAATCCTGCCGAATATGTCGCAGGTATAAAAAGCGTGACATATTGAATAGCTTTGGGGAAAATGGCGATAGGCATATATGCTCCTATAAAAAAGCCTATTGCCGCACTTATAATGCCTACCAAAGCACTATGCTGAGCACTTGTCTTGATAATTTTGCATATCAAAGATATTATAGCCGAAGAAGATATTACCGACAATATCAAAAGCCCGAATGACATAAACACTTCTCCAGCCGTCATAGTCCAGCCTGATATAGCCATATATATGAATGCGATAATCAAAACTATCATACAGATAAAGAATGTAATTATCACATTTGACAGATAATAGCCTATCGAAATAATATATCTTTTTACGGGAGCACAAAGCATGTCCGCAAGCACTCCTTTTTCTCTGTCTTTTACTACAATTTCCTGAGCAGAAAACGATACCGTGACGCAAGCGACCGATATTACGCCCGCAAGCATCCAATTATCCACAAAGTTTTTGAGCAAATCTTTTTCTATCGGTAAATCCTTGAATGCGGATTCTAGATTTTGCATCTGAATATCGCCCAAAAATAGTATATAAAGTCCCAATACAATAAGCGGTGCCAACAGCGAAAAGAATACGCCCATTTTATCTTTTAAAAATATTTTGACATTTCGCTCTACGAGTCTTGCTACCATTACCGCATCTTCTGAAAAACTATTTTTCATTGTCCGCTACCTCCCGATAATTTTTTGCCGGTAACATTGAGAAAGACATCGTCCATATCTCCTTTTACGACCTCAAAGTCTTCAATAATGTCATCATGCTTTTTGAGCAATTCTTTTGCATGAGTGCTGCCTGTAAGCTTTATGCGGTATGCTCCGTCATATTCATAATCGAGTCCGTCAAAAGCTCTGTCCATCTTGGTGTTTTTGGGAGAATAAACTATAAGATAATCTCTTGAATATTTGTTTTTGAGTTGGACAGGAGAGCCTTGAGCCACGATTTTGCCACCGTCAAGTATTATGACATCATCGGCATTGTTGGCTTCTTCCATATAGTGTGTAGTAAGAAAAACCGTCATCTTTTCTTCTTTTCTGATTTTTTCTATGACTTCCCACACAGTCTTTCTTGTCATAGGGTCAAGTCCCGTGGTAGGCTCGTCCAATATGAGAATTTTTGGAGAATTGATAAGCCCTCTTGCGATATCCACTCTTCGTCTTTGACCTCCCGAAAGCTTTCCGTAAGGTCTTGACAAAATATCTTCAAGTCCCAAAAGTCTGTCAAGCTCTTTGAGCCTGTCATTCCACTTTTGTCCCGAAAAGCCATAAAAACTTGCTCTTATGCTAAGATTGTCTTTGACTGACAAAGTGCTGTCCAAAATGGAGCCTTGAAAAATAATTCCTATATTTTTTCTTATCTCTTTTGCCTGACTGTCCAAATCAAAATCCATTATCTTGACTTGTCCGCCGTCTTTTTTGAGCAAAGTCGAAATAATATTTATCGTAGTGCTTTTTCCTGCACCGTTCAGTCCCAAAAACGCAAAAAGACTGCCTTCTTCTACTTCAAATGAAATATTATCGACAGCCTTAATATCGCCAAAATTTTTTGTAAGATTTTTGATACTTATTACTTTGTGCATAATGTTCCTTTACCTTTTATAATTAATATAATTATATAAGATAATATATACTTTGTCAATACGCACTAAAAATACTAAAAAATAAAAATCAGTCAGTTTGTAAAAATCTTTTGCCTTGAATTTTTAAAATCATGATAATAGATAAAAACATAATTACAATCGGTATAAAAGGCATTATCAAAACTGTAAAAGTAGGCAAAAGATTGCATACTCCAATTATGACAAGCTCTATCTCAGACACTATTATCAATATCAATCCGACTCCTCTGTTGAGGATATACCATGCTTTTTCGTTTTCCAAAGTCAAAGGTATTCTCAATCCTATTGCTCCGTTTTGTTTTACGCCAAGACATACAGCTCCGCCCAAAATATAAAGCATGCACAATATTGCATTGAAAAGACTTGCAAAAGTATCGCCGCTCTGAGGCAAATAACCTTTATCTAATGCCATATTATTCATCTTTACAGCATAGATTATCGTGAATATTACCGCATATACAGGTATTATCAACAATATAAATCCCCCTAGATTAAGCGTTTTTTTATTAAAACTTTTTTCACTGAGCTGATTGAACTTCATAAAAAATGCGATATATCCCAAAAGACAAAAGGTGCTTCCTACTGCGATATATTCTCTGCTGCTTCCCCACCTGTCTACTTCTCCCTTGCCATTGAAATGCAATAGCACTGTAGTCGGCATAAATATTCTGCTTACTACCGCAACAAATAACGCAATCGAAGACAAACACAATATTACCCCTATCCATCTCCAAAAAAGAAGATTTAATTTTTCTCTTTCTGAAAATTGTGTTTTTTCATTTTGACTTATATCTTCGTCTGTAAAAAAATATTCTGCATCTACATTGAATATTTTGCAAATTTCCTGAAGATAAAAAATATCCGGAGTAGATCTTCCGCATTCCCATTTTGACAAATTCTTGTCGCTCACGCAAAGTTTTTGTGCAAGCTCTTTTTGAGTCATATTGTTTTCTTTTCTGAGCTTTTTGAGTTTTAAAGCAAAATTTTCCTCTCTTGTCATAAAATCTCCAAGGCTTTTTTATACCCAAATTATGCCATACCGCCTATTCAAAAATCAATATTGCTCCCCAATTCTACCGCTCTACTATTTGTAGAATAAACAAAAACTCATAAAAAAGAAAGCAACTTTTTTGAAGTTGCTTTCGATTTTCTTATTTAATAAGACTATCTTATTCCCACTCGATAGTGCCTGTGGGCTTGGGAGTAAGGTCATAACATACTCTGTTTACGCCCTTTACTTCTGTGATTATTCTCTTTGTGATTTTGTCTAGAAGTGCCCAATCGATATGCTCTATTGTAGCTGTCATTGCATCGATAGTATTTACGGCACGAATTACGACAGGCCATTCGTATGAACGAGCATTATCCTTTACACCGACTGACTTTGTATCGGGGATAAGTGTAAAGTATTGCCATACTTTGCCTTGAAGTCCTGCTTTTGCAAATTCTTCTCTCAAAATTGCATCGCTTTCTCTTACGGCTTCGAGTCTGTCTCTTGTGATAGCTCCCAAACATCTTACGCCAAGACCGGGACCGGGGAATGGCTGACGATATACCATGTCATCGGGAAGTCCGAGTGCCTTTCCGCATGCTCTTACTTCGTCTTTGAAGAGATACTTCAAAGGCTCTACAAGTTCAAACTTAAGGTCATCGGGAAGTCCGCCAACATTGTGGTGAGATTTTACAATCTTGTTTGTCTTTGTACCGCTCTCTACGATATCGGGATAGATAGTGCCTTGTGCAAGGAAATCTATACCATCGAGCTTTCTTGCTTCTTCTTCAAATACTCTGATGAATTCTGCACCGATAATCTTTCTCTTCTTTTCAGGATCTTCTACTCCTGCAAGCTTGTCCAAAAATCTGTCTACGCTGTCGCTGTATATCAAAGTAGCACCAAGCTCTTCTCTGAATACTTTTACTACCTGTTCAGGTTCGCCCTTTCTCAAAAGTCCGTGGTTGACATGTACGCAAACAAGCTGTTTGCCGATTGCTTTTATAAGCAATGCCGCAACTACTGAACTGTCAACACCGCCCGACAATGCAAGCAACACCTTTTTGTCGCCGATTTGCTTTCTCAAAAGCTCTACCTGATCATCGATAAAGTTTTGCATATTCCAATTTGCTTCGCACTTACATGTATCGAACACAAATTCTTTTAAATCCTTTGATGCAATCTTTTTGCATTTGTCTGTATCGTGTCCCAAAGCCACAACAGGCAAACCGCAAGAATAAATATTTTCTGAAGCATCGATTTTTACTCCGTCAACGATATTGTTGGGACCGCCGTTCAAAATAATGCCTTTGAGATTGGACATAGATTTTATCTGCTCGATAGTGATGTCATGAGGATAGATTTCGCTGTATACTCCCATTGCACGAATTTCTCTTGCCAACGCAGAATTTTCTTCGCTACCGAGATCAAGAATTGCTATCATGTTTTGTTTCATATTTTTTCTCCTTGATTGTATTACATTATAATATTACATTATTTATATTATTCTGTCAAATTTATTGTAAATACCGCCAAAAAACTTTTGGAATTGCTGATATTTTCCATTATTCTATCTTATTTCATTACCTTCTATAAAAAATGAGAAGACAAAATTGTCTTCTCATTTCATTATCATATTTTTATTTGATTTATTATTTGATATATCCGTATATATATCTTGTAGAGCTTCCCTCTGTGAGTGCCACAACGACTTTGTTTCCTTTTTTGCTGGTATTGCCGAAAATATTATCTCCGTCACCTGTGATATCGACAATCTCGTTTGAATTGTTTATCATTATACCGCTTGCTACTTTATCGCTGACAGCGGGTATCATTCCCACCTTGAAATCTTTGGTATAAATCATACCCTTAAGCAAAGGATTGCGATATCCCTTTGATTCTGCCATAGCCATCTGAGCTTCAGTCTCGGGATAAAGAATATTTATAATAGTAGAGAGTTCTCCGCTTGTGGTAATCAAAGTGCCGTATTTGTCCTTTGCCCATGTATCGGTAGAATAGCTTGCTACATTCTGAATAGTACCACTACTGAGTCCTGCAAAAGCACCTTTGTTTGCTCCGCCGACAGTAGTATTTCCTGTCGCATAACAGCTAGAAATCGTACCCTCGTTGAGACCTATAAAACCGCCTGAATAAAGACTTGCCGAAGCTTTGCCTGTCGCATAGCAGTCAGAAACTGTGCCTTTGTTGTAAGCTATAAGTCCGCCGGTATAACCATTGTCGCCGTTTGCGGTAATTTCGTCATAGATATTGTTGAGAGTAAATTCTCCTGCAAAACATTTGCTTACAACAGAACTGTTTACTGCCACAAGTCCGCCTGAATATACACCATTAAGTCCGTCTGCCGTAACAATTACATCGCCGAAAGCAAACGAATTGGATACAAGAGCCTGCATACCTTCATTGGCTTTATTTTCTATTACCAAGCCCGCTCCGTACAATGACTCGATACCTTCATTGATATATTCGCCGATGCTTGCCTCTATTGTGCCGTAGAAACCAGAGTTGAGAACAGACGCAATAGAGTCTGCCGATTTTGTATAGTTGGTATAAACAAGACCTGCGACATTTCTACCCTTGATTTCTGCATAAACCTGAGCATAATCGATATAGCTGTAATTGTTCATTACAAGACCTGCGATATTTGCACAAGGCATATCAATCAAATCGCTTTGAACAAACACATGCGATATATTTCCGTAATTGTTCATAGCAAGAGAAGCGACATTGATAGTCTTTACTTCTTCATTAAGTTTTTCCATATCGAGTTTATTGACGCCGAGTCCTACATAGAAAACATTGTTGATAGCCGAGCCTTTGTTGAGATTCGTAAACAAAGAATAATTGAGCACATCCGCACTGTCGTTTACTTCGACAACGCCGTTTTCGGTAAGACGCTTGTTTGAAAGAACCATGTTGGCTACGGTATGATTGCCGCCCACGATTTTTCCATAAAAATCTTTGATATTGACAAATTCATATCCGCCGAAATCTATATTGTTTTGCAAGTTGTATGAATCTGTATTCTGAGGATTTGCAAAGCTGTTGATGACCATATAAGCATATTCGCCCGCACTGGTGATATACCAGCCAAACTCATTCTTTGTAGGTATCATATAGCTGAGATATTGGCCTTCGGGTGAAACATTTTCGCCGAATTCAAATTTGATGCTTGAATTGCCGGTAGCTACTGAAATGTTGTAAAGTATGCCGTAATAGGAATCATCGTTTATTACTTTTTCATAAGTAGTCACCGTCTCGCCCTCTTCATTTTCGCTGACTATCTTTTTGATAAACATGCTGTCGAGCTTTATGGCAAAGACATGGTTTATGACATTTCCTTCGCTGTCATACTCGAGAGTCTTTGTGATATCGAGATTTTCCTCTGTCTCGAAGAAATAAAGCTGTTTTCCGTCAGAACCCAAAACTTCTTTTTCTTCCCCTGTGCTTTGCTTTACGAGAGAGCCGTCATCGGGATTATTGTAATCGCAAGGCTCGAGAACATATCTCTTGTCTTCTTCGTTGGAAGCCTTGTAGACGATATCTATGCTTGCAGAAGGAGTGAAGTCTTCATACATTACTTTTTCGCCCTTGGTATCATATACAAAATAATCTATTGAATCCTTTTGTATTTTGAGATAACCTTCGAAGTTGTAGACCAACATAGTGCTTCCCTGAGGACTAACTACATCGCTGGACACATAATCATAGACATCATAAACTTCGCCTATTGCATAATTCACTACATTAGAAATAGTCGTGCTTGTCTTAGAACTTTCAAGTTCGTCCTCGCCGTTTGCAAGCAAAGCCTTGAGGCTGAGATTGAAATTATTTGCCAAAGAATCGGCATTTATTTTCCATTCCAAAGTAGCAATGCCCTTTTCGTCATAAGTAAGTTTGACATTTTCGGGATTGAGGGGCTCGAGCTTTGTAATTTTGTAATCTTCGCTTTCCTTGCTGAACTCGCTGGAAAGATATACTTCGTCATCGCCGTTGGCTTTTACGCTGAAATAATAATTGCCTGCTTTTTCGAATTTGAATTTGCTGCGTTGATAAGTGGTACCCGTAGTATTGAATTCTTGATAGGTACCGTCCTCATAAGTAAGTCTAATGGTATAATTTTTTACATTTTCCACAGAAGACCACTTGATGAGATTGTTCATACTCAAAAGCGAAGGAGTATCGAGCACTTTTGAATTGATATAATAAGCTGTCGCAGTCAAAGAATCAGAAAACTGAGGTTTTGTCTCGTCAGCTTTTGCCACTACCGTAATCTTGTATTTGTCATAATCTTCATACAAAAGCTTGCCGTCCTTATCAGTCTTTTCGGCAAAGTTGTAAGATGTATCAGTGCTTTCCTGAGTATCGAGCAAAAGATTTTCGCCGTCATAGACATTGACCACATACTTCACGCAATTTTCCACAGCTTGCCATGAAGCAATTTTTGATTCTTTGTCTATAATAATCACGGGAGTATCCAAAGCATTACCCTTGCGATATACAAAAACTTGGCTTTGGTCGCTTGTACCGTATTTCTTGCCATCGCCATAAGCTCTGACAGTAATATTGAAGTTTCCATAACCGCTTACTATACCGGCCAAATCATAGGTGGTATTAGAAGTTTTTGCCTTTTCTTCCCCATTTACAGAAATATAATATTCAGAAGCATTGGGCACGCTGTCCCAGCTCAATGTACTACCATTCAGTGCCAGGTTTTTTGGCGAACTGAGTTTTATCAAACCATCACTGTCTCTATCCACGCAAGCAACGGCAAAAATCATCATTGCGAGCATAAGAACTACAAGTATGGCAACACTCAATTTTCTTCTCATAAAAACTCCTTATAAATCATAATGTACTAAGCTATTATACCAAATGAGACTGACAATTTCAAGTTATTTTATAATAATTATATATTTATTATGTTTCAAACTTACAAATAAATTTATCG
The DNA here is from genome assembly GCA_944381365.1 of uncultured Christensenellaceae bacterium. GTDB lineage: Bacteria > Bacillota > Clostridia > Christensenellales > UBA3700 > RACS-045. The sequence continues at coordinate 45,703 of CALWKW010000002.1, forward strand.
ATATACATTTGTAAAGACAAAAAATCGTCTTGTTGTTAATTACATCTAAATTTAATTGATTATCAAATATTTATTAATAAATATTTACTAAAGTTTTTAAGTTTAAAAAATTTATAAAAAACTTTTTGAAAAACAAGCTATTTTTTGATTAGGTCTTGAATTTGATAAAAATTTATGATATATTTAAACAAAGGGGTGAATATCTATGGATTTTTGTACAAATATGAGACGATTGAGAAAAGCAAAACATATTTCTCAATCTGTCATTGCCGAACAGCTTAATGTATCTCAACGCACCATATCTCATTATGAGAACGGCACTTGCCAGCCAAGCATCGAGGGACTTATCAAATTATCCGATTTGCTTGAAGTCACTATTGATGAATTGGTAGGTCATGTAGTTGAGGAAAAACAATAACTATAAAACCTGTTTTTTTTGTATTAAGCAAAACTTTTCGGTTTTGCAGAATAATTTTGCATTTTAAAGCGTAGTCTCTACGCTTTTTTTGTTTTTTACATCATTCTATCTATATAAATTTGCTAATTGCCTCTTTTTAATATTTTCTTATAATCAGATTTAATTTTATTGATTTATTTTTTTTGTTTATTTTATTTTTTCTAAGTTTTTATAAATATTTTCTTTTTTTCTTATCTAATTGCTTAAAATCACATGAAAATAATGCATTTTGTCCATATTTTTATCAGTATTGTGCATATAAAAATGCTAAAATATTATTGCAACATATTATTAATATGTTATATAATATTATTAATAAATTATAATTTTAATGGGAGTGGAAATTATGAAATACTCAGAGCTTATTGCTCAGATGTCTTTGGAAGAAAAGGCTGGACTTTGTTCTGGAAAAGACATGTGGCATACTAAGTCTATCGAAAGATTAGGCATTCCTTCTGTCATGATGTGTGACGGACCTCACGGACTCCGCAAACAAGACGAAAGCGGTGTTTCCACAAACATTGACCAATCGGTCGATGCAATATGCTTCCCTACTGCGGCTGCGACAGCTTGCTCTTGGGACAAACAACTTCTTTACAAATTAGGTCAGACTATCGGCGAAGAAGCGGTAGCAGAAAATGTGTCTATCGTGCTCGGCCCCGGTACCAATATCAAGCGTAGTCCCCTTTGCGGAAGAAACTTTGAATATTTTTCTGAAGACCCTTATCTTGCGGGTATGCTTTCTGCATATTTTATCAATGGTGTTCAAAGCAAAAATGTAGGCACCTCTCTCAAGCACTATTGTGCAAACAATCAGGAAACTTATCGTATGTCCATCAATTCTGTTGTGGACGAGCGTACACTAAGAGAAATTTATCTCTATCCTTTTGAGTTGGCTGTAAAACTTTCTCAGCCTCGTACCATCATGGCGTCTTATAATCTTATCAATGATACATACGCCACAGAAAACGAATTCGTACTCAATAATGTATTGAGAAAAGAATGGGGATTCAAAGGCATCGTAGTAAGCGACTGGGGTGCTACAAACGAAAGAGTAAAAGGTCTTATGGCAGGACATGATCTCGAGATGCCTTCAAGCGGCGGAATGAATGACAAACTTATTGTAGAAGCCGTAAAAAACGGTACTCTTGACGAAAAAGTACTTGACGAAGCTGTTGATAGAATACTAGATGTTATTCTAGCCACAAAGGACAATCCCAAAGATGCTACTTATGACAAAGAGGCTCATTATCAAATAGCAAAAGATATAGCAAAAGAGTGTGCAGTCCTTCTCAAAAATGAAAACAATGCACTCCCTCTTAAATCCAAAAAAGTATTGCTCGTAGGCGAACTTGCCATTGTACCCAGATTCCAAGGAGCAGGCTCTTCGTTTATCAACTGCTCTAAAATATCCACAGTAGAAGAAAGTCTGAGAAATGCAGGCATAGAATATGAATTTACAAGCGGCTATGACCTCAATGACGAAAATCCCAAGAAAAACAAGAAGCTTCGCAAAAATGCTGTCGAACTTGCTAAACAATACGATACCGTCATTGTTGTTTCAGGTTTGCCCAATTCATACGAGGCAGAGGGTTTTGACAGAAAGCATATAAACTTGCCTCAAAGCCACAACGAACTTATTTCTGAACTTGCTCAAGTCAATGACAATATCAATGTAGTACTTACAATGGGTGCAAGCGTGACAATGCCTTGGATAGACAAAGTAAAGAGCGTGCTTTGTATGTACCTCGGCGGACAGGCAAGCGGAGACGCATGCGTAGATCTCTTGCTCGGCAAAGCAAATCCCTGCGGAAAGCTTGCCGAAACTTATGCCCTCTCTCTTGACGATATTCCTTCTTCTCAAAACTTCCCCGGAAGCAGATTCAGCGTGGAATACCGTGAAGGACTTTATGTAGGTTATAGATATTTCAACACCGCAAATGTACCTGTACTCTTCCCCTTCGGATATGGTCTTTCTTACACAAACTTTGAATACTCCAACTTGAAATTGTCAAGCAGCGAAATAAAAGACAGCGACACTCTCAAAGTCAGTGTAGATATCCAAAACACAGGCGATGTAGAAGGAAAAGAAATCGTACAACTTTATGTCAACGATGTTGTATCCAGCGTCTATATGCCTGCCCAACAGCTCAAAGCTTTTGAAAAAGTAAGCCTTAAGCCTCTTGAGAAAAAGACTGTGGAATTTGTACTTGACAAGAGAAGCTTTGCTTTCTACAACACAGAAGCTCACGATTGGCAGGTTGAAAGCGGAGAATTCAAAATCATGATAGGTGCATCGAGCCGTGACATAAGACTTACTCAAAGCGTAAATGTCGTATCAAAAGACAAAGTAGCTGTAAAGGCTTTGGATGAAAACAGCTGGTACAACAACCCTTCAAACAAAACTATCAGCAAAGAAGAGTTTGTAGCAATGTCGGGATTGAAGATAAAAGACGATTACAGAATTGCCAAAAAAGGCTCATTCACAAAAGACGACTCTTTTGAAGATATGTCTCACACAAGCGGACTTGCCCGCTTTGCTCTTAAAATTGCAAAGACGGCAATTCGAGCAAGCATGAAAGCAGACAAAAACGATCCCAACTATCTCATGATATACGAAGTAATGAAGACATCTCCTTTGAGAGCATTGGCATTCTCATCGCAAGGAATGTTTAATATGAAGATGGTAGACGGCGTAATCACGATTATGAACGGAAAATTCTTCAAAGGCGTAAATATGGTCATCAAAAATATCGGCGGCGACAAAGAAGACAAGGCAAAGAAAAAAGCCGAAAAGAAAGCTAAAAAATAAAATGATTTGAATATCAAATAAAAATACGCACCGAGAGTGCGTATTTTTTATGTCTTAATTTTAGTAATTTTTACATCTATATCGATTATACAAAATAAGTTTTCAATTATATGTCTGTGCTTTTAAGTTTTTTACAAAAAAATATATGCCTTTTTGAGGCATATATTTTGTATCGATTGAATATTAGTTTTCTGCTTCTGTCTTCTTTGTTGTAGACTTTGCAGCGGGCTTTTTGGCGGTAGTAGTTTTTGCAGTCGTAGTTTTCTTTGCCGCAGTCGTTGACTTTGCGGTTGTCTTCTTTGCTGTGGTAGATTTTGCAGTGCTTGCTTTTTTGGGAGCTACTACTGAAGAAGCACTCAAAGTCTTCTTCTCGCCTTCTTTTTTCTCAGCAGGCTTCTTTGCAGAAGCTGTCTTTGAAGTAGTTGTTTTCTTTGCCGCAGTCGTTGACTTTGCAGTTGTCTTTTTTGATGTAGTCGACTTGGTTGTGGCAGTTTTCTTTGTCTGAGTCTTTGCAGCAGGCTTTTTCTCGAGTTCTTTTTCTTCCTCAGCTACCTCTTCTTCTGCGATGTTTGCAGCTTCTTCGAGTGTAAGTACAGGCACTTCAGCTTGCTCGTTTTGAGAAACTTCGACTTTTTCTTCCTTTACTTCCTGAACTTCTTCGACTTTCTTATCTTCTTCTGGCATAGCTACAAAATCAGCCTGAGAAAGTATTACTATTTCGTCATCGTTTGACGCATCAGAATTTTCCTTTACAATCTCTTCTGTCTGCTCTTTTTCTTCTACTTCTGTTGCGTCTTCTGTCTTTTCTTCGATTACGCTTGCCACTGCTTCTTCGCTATTTTCTACTGCGTTGTCAGCAGCCACTTCAACTTGAACTTCCTGATTCTGAACCGCTTGAGTTTCTTCTGTCAATTCAGCGGTATCTTCACTAGGTTGTTCTTCACTCTTGCCCTTCTTAAAAAGTTTGTCATTCATGATAAGGAACTTTTCTGCAAAGAACATTATTATAAGGTCAGCTGTGGAATATACCATTACCGCAACAGTGACTGCCCAACCTTTAGGATCGCTCGTAATATGAGAAGTCCACCACTCATTGTTCATAAGAGCATTTTGTACAGGTGCTTTGATAGCTGCCGAACCTATCCACAATACTATACTGAAGATAAGGTACATTATAATACTGAATGCCAGATTTGCTCTTGCTTTGAACAATACTTTTCTATGTAAAATAAAGTTGATAAGTTTGCAGATAAATACTGCTACTAAGGTTACGATAAAAGATCCCAAATATTGAGGCAAACCAAAGAAATTAAAAGTTGTCTCATTGAGGTTTTCGACAAAACCGAGTCTTGCACCGATTTGTTCGATTATCATCTGAACAATAAAACCTGCCATACTGAGCAAGATAAAGAGCACAAGTTGTATAAAATTCTTTATGCCGCTTTTCTTCTTGGGAGGTTGATTCTCAGAATTGAGTTGTTCATCATTTTGCAAATTCTCATTTTCTTGAGAAGTCACTTCTTCGATGGGTGTAACATCTTGTTGTACATCATTCATCTCTTGCATTTTTTCATCTCCTACATTATTGCCTCTAAGGCTTCTTCTATAATAAAAATATTATACAATAAATATATATAACAAATCAATAGTATATACTCAATTTTTTTATTTTTGTACTAAACATTCTTTTGGCTTTAATAGATAAAGTATAAATTATTCTGTATAAATATAAAGCTTTATAAATATAAATTATCAAAATTTAATATTATTTTTATTTTAATTTTGGTTTAGTTATCATAAATCCACATATTAATACCTCAAAATACCCATTTTAATTGACAAATGTAGAAAATATAAAGATTTAATAACAAATTTATTTGATTTTGTTGAATAATTCATATCGGTTGTGCTAAAATACGATTGTTTAAAAAAAATTTTTTTAGATAAAGGAAAGGTATTATATTATGCATTATGTAGACAGAGTGTTGCAAGAACTTAAGGAAAAGAATCCCAACCAACCTGAATTTCACCAAGCTGCTACTGAAGTTTTGGAAAGTCTTAGAGTTGTGTTCGATTCCAATCCCGCTTATGAAAAAGCCGGACTTCTCGAAAGACTTGTTGAACCCGAAAGAATTATTATGTTCAGAGTTCCTTGGGTTGACGACAACGGCAAAGTACATGTAAACAAAGGTTACAGAGTACAATTCAACAGTGCCATCGGACCTTACAAGGGCGGCTTGAGATTCCATCCTTCCGTAAACTTGTCGATTATCAAGTTCCTCGGCTTTGAGCAAATTTTCAAAAACAGCCTTACTTCCCTTCCTATCGGCGGCGGTAAAGGTGGCAGCGACTTCGACCCTAAGGGTAAAAGCGACAACGAAATTATGCGTTTCTGCCAAAGCTTTATGACAGAATTGTATCGTCACATGGGCAGCGATACCGATGTACCCGCAGGCGATATCGGTGTAGGCGGAAGAGAAATCGGTTTCTTGTTTGGTCAATACAAGAGAATTCAAAACGAGCATACAGGTGTATTGACAGGTCGTGGCTTGTCATACGGCGGTAGCTTGGCTCGTACAGAAGCTACTGGTTTTGGTCTCGTATATATTTCTCAAGAAGCTCTCAATAGCAAATGCACCAACTTTGCAGGCAAAAAAGTTGTTATTTCCGGTTCTGGTAATGTAGCTATCTATGCTTGTCAAAAAGCTATGCAACTCGGTGCTAAAGTTTTGGCTATGTCTGACTCAAGCGGTTATGTATATGACGAAAACGGCATCAATCTCGATGTTATAAAAGATATCAAGGAAGTAAGAAGAGCAAGAATAGATGAATATGTAAAAGCTGTTCCTACTGCTAAATTTGTAGCTGACCATTCAAAAATATGGACAGTAAAATGCGACATCGCTCTCCCCTGTGCTACTCAGAACGAACTCGATATTGAAAGTGCAAAAGCTTTGGTAGCAAACGGTGTTATCCTCGTAGCTGAAGGAGCAAACATGCCTACTACCATGGATGCTACTCAATATTTGCAAGAGCATGGCGTTATGTTCTTGCCCGGCAAGGCAGCAAACGCAGGCGGCGTAGCTACAAGTGCTTTGGAAATGGCTCAGTCAAGCAGCAGAATTTTCTGGAGCTTTGAAAAGGTAGACAGCGAACTTCAACATATTATGGTCAACATATTCCGCAACATCGACAATGCTTCTAGAAAATACGGTTTTGAAGGCAACTATGTAGTAGGTGCAAATATTGCAGGTTTCCTCAAAGTTGCTGACGCAATGATGGCTCAAGGCATTGTTTAATAAATCATACAGACAAAATAAAAAAGCGGTTTAAAGACCGCTTTTTTTATTGCTTAATTTATTTCTAATTAAAGCTGAATTTAAAACAAATTCTAAATAGCATAATTAGAATATTAAAGCTTATACAAAAAGACCTCTTGTCTCTCACAAGAGGTCTTTTTATTGCTCTAAAAAGCTTATTCGCTTTGACTATTGCCCTCGGCAATCTCATTTTGCTGAGGCAAATTGTCATTGTATTCTTGCATCTGATATCTTCTTATCTTTGCCGAGATTTTAATGCACGATACCATTACAACAACCGTCAACAAAACTAAAGTAATCAATATCGCCAAACCCACGAGATTGAATTTGCCTACTTTCTTTTGGTCATAAGCTATCATCAAGGAGGAACATGACATCATGAAAAACCCTGCTATGTCCACAAAAAGCACTCCGATATAAGCACTCAGGACATCGGTATTCACGCTTTTTAAATTGTCATTGTTCAAATTGGCTTTTATGCTGTACTTTCCTGAAAAAATCATAATATACAATCCCAAAGCCGCCGCACAACCTACACTTGCAGTAAATACGGCATTTGTGATATTTCCCTTATAATCTGTCTGCATCAACAAAGCGAGAGTACAAATCCATATCACAAAAAGCACAACTGACAAAATTATGAAGATTTTTTGTTTTGAATTAAATCTCATATATTCCTCTCAATTTATAGTTTTATTATATACTTATATAATTATTATGTCAAGAAAAGTAATATCAATAAAAGAGTGTGCATACTCCCCCCTTTATCTTTGACATTTTAGAGCGTAGAAGCTAAAATATAATCATGATAAAATATATTTTGTTTGATCTTGACGGGACATTGACCGACCCTTATGAAGGTATTTCCAAGTGTATAATTCACGCACTGAAAGCTATGGGGTTTGAATTGCACAAGGACTATAAAGAATTTATAGGTCCTCCTCTTACATATTCTTTCCAAAACTTTTGCAATATGACCTATGAAGAGTCTTTAGAAGCAGTCAAAATATATCGTGAAAGGTTTTCTACCATAGGACTTTATGAAAACAAGGTATATGACGGCATACCCAATCTTCTCGCCAAACTCAAAAACCAAAACAAAATCCTTGCGGTAGCGACATCCAAACCCACTGTATTTTCACAAAAAATACTCGACAAATTCTCTTTATCTCAATATTTCGATATTGTAGTAGGAAGCGAACTCAACGGGGAAAGAATAAAAAAAGATCAAGTAATAAGCGAATGTATAAAAAGATTGGGTGTTCCTCAATCAAATCTCAATCAAGTCGTGATGATAGGCGACAGAAAATTTGATATTTTGGGTGCTCAAAAAAACAATATCAAAAGCATCGGAGTAAGTTATGGTTATGCTCCGAAAGGGGAACTCGAAGAAAATAATGCCGATACAATAGCTCATTCTGTCAAAGAGCTTGAAAATATTTTACTTTCATAACAAAAAAAGCCTGCTTGTTATAGCAGGCATTTTTATATATTGTAATAATATTTTTCTGTGCGTTTGCTTATTCTAGAGATTATTTCATAATTTATTGTTTCCGAAAGATTTGCCATAGACTGAAAAGTGTTGCCTTCTCCTATTATCTCCACTATATCCCCTTCTTTTGGCAAATCGTCATAAAATCCTACCACACATTGATCCATACATATTCTTCCGAGTATAGGATAGGCTTTTCCTTTATAATACACTTTCAAAATACCCGACAAACTTCTTTGAAGACCGTCCGCATATCCTATCGCTATGCTTGCCACATTCATAGGTCTTTTAGCTATAAATGTCCAGCCATAGCTTATTCCTTCGCCTTCTTTTATGCTTTTTACATTAATAATTCTCGCATACCATCTGGCACAATTTTTGAGAGGTAATTTCTCAAAAATTTCACTTGGCGGACATCCATACATTGCTATCCCGAGTCTTACTGCATTGCCGAATGTATCGGGATATCTGAATATGCCTGCCGAATTCAATATATGAATGTTTCCTTCAAAGTCTTTGCCAATTAATGCGTGAGTGCAAAATTGCTCAAATTTTTTGAGTTGACTTGCCGAAAGTTTGTCATCTTTTTCGTCTGCCATGACAAGATGAGAAAATATTCCTTTTATACAAATATTCTTTATATCAAACAACTTAGATATATCGTCATTTATGTCAAATCCCCATCTGCCCATTCCGCTGTCTACTGCTATCTGAATACAAGCTTTCTTATTTTCTTTTTCACAAAACTTATTTATCTTCTTTACTTGCTCAAAGTCCGATACGGATAAGTCAAGATTGTTGTCTATGGCTCTTTTGATATTTTCTTCTGACATAAAAAATCCGCCAAGCAAAAGAATATCTTTTGTAATACCTTCTTTTCTTAACTCTTCGCCCTCGCTAATGCTTGCTACTCCAAAGCCGTCCAAAAGGTCTTGACAATACTTTGCGATTTGACTGCCGAGTCCATAGCAATCGGCTTTTACAATACCAATTACTTTTTTGTCCTTGACATGACTTTTTGCAAGCAATATGTTTTGCCTTATCGCATTTATATCTATCTCAAGCCAATTTCTATCCTTCATATTCTGTATTGCTCCTGAATTCGCCGAGAAGATATTCTTGCAAAAGCTTTATGGTATTATTGCTTTTACCGCCTACCTCTTTGCCGTCAATGCTTTCTACCTGCAAACATAGCGAGCCTGAAGATGTCAATATTACTTCATCGCTATTCATCATTTCGTCAAGACTGAAAGGTCGAATATCCACGCAAATCCCTAATGCCTTGCATGCATTTATGAGATGTTCTCTTGCCACGCCTTTTAGTATAAAACAATCCGTAGGCGGCGTAATCAACACATTGTCTTTAAGAATATGTATATTCGAGTGAGCACACTCTGTCACTCTATCGCCTCTATGCAATATGCACTCGTGAGCATTTTTGCTTTTTGCGTACTGCGAAAACAATACATTTGGCAAAAGATTGAGAGTCTTTATATCGCAAAGTGTATATCTTATGTCCTCATGCGTGACTAGTCTGATTTTTTGAGACATATCGACTATTGACTGAGGTTTGAGCATCACCCACAACTTAGCTGTCATATTCTCATAGCAATGCTCTCTCAATCCCTCGCCTCTTGTCGCCTGCCAATAGACAAAAAGCTCGTCTTCGTCCACTTTTTTCACGAGCGACAAAAGCAAACCTTTTAACTGCTCCTTTGTCATATCTAATTTTATATCGACCTTTTCGAGCCCTCTATAAAATCTGTCGATATGCTCATCCAAAGCAAAAATTTTTTTGTTGCGAGAATAAGTCGCATCATATATGCCGTCCCCGAAATAACATGCTCTGTCAAGCATAGGGACTTTCATATCCTCTAATTCGCCTATCTGTCCGTCATAATATCCCAATGTCTTCATACTGCCTCCATTCAAGATATAATATGCCGAGAACTATAAAAAATGCTTTTACAACTAAAAAAGCGACAGAATTCTGTCGCTTTTTATTCATCTAAATTTATTGTTTTTTATTTATTACTAATTATCGGTACATTCAAAATCATTTGACAAGTTCAAATCTTTTAAAAGTCTTTCCCCCTCTTTCTATTTCTTCTTCAAACATACTTAAAGGTCGCACCCATATACCTTGTTCGCCATACAAAGCCTTGTAAACCACCATCTTTTCTAGTGTTTCGCTGTGAGTGGCGATTGCGATTACCTGATACATATTGCCTTTAAAGTGTCTGTATATTCCGTCAATCTTTATCATATTCTTCCTTTGACTCTATAATAATTCTTCTTTTCTTTGTCGTGGTTGTGACAACCATCAAGGCAATTCCTATCAATACCATAGGGAAAATCGAGCTCAATGTAATAACCGCTATTCTGAATGTTTTGGCCTTCTCTAGATTGTTTGTAGTATAATCCTGATACCACTCCTCAAGGCTTCCGCCTATTTCACTTACCTTTTCTACTCCGTACTTTTGTGCAAGTTCAAAAAACTCTTGGGCACTCGCTGATTTTTTGTCGACATTAAGACTAGAGTCCATACATCTTGCGTACATAAGATTCATATAAATTCTTTCCACTCTTTCGTATGCCAATGCATCGTTTTTTACATCCTGCATACCTTTTCTTATAAGAGCCACATACTCATTGAGAGTGGTCACGGCAAGATAATCGATTTGATGCTGCATGACATTGTCATAAAGGTCAAGATTTGCAGGCAAGAAATATGTAAGATCGCTCATTTTGTCGATATAATGAGCTACCTCATCGCTTGCTTCCTTATAAGCTACGACAAGATATTTTGCCATCAATTTTTCTGTATCTATATCGCTGTCCCAAAGCTGTCTTGACAAAATATATGTTCTGAGTCTTGCCATCTCGTTTTCTTTTTCTCTGCTACCCTGATGGAATACGCCCGTGACATTGTTTTCTATATAAAACTCGAGATTTGATTGTTGTACTCCGTAATTGGGATAAGGCATAAGAAGATGCTTAAAATCTACCACATAGTCCCATACCAAAATATTTTTTGCTATTTTACCCCAAGACTCTATCATTTTTTTACCTTGAGCAGATTGAGTATTGCCTCCTGTCGCCAAAGAATAGTTCTGACTTGTCTCAATAGGAGCCACGACAATATTTACATTGTCTTCACAAGTCATGCCTTTAGGGACATCTTTGCAGAAAGTATAAGCCAAAGTGGAAATTATTTTGTCTTTATGCAAAGAAGCAAGTTTGTTGACAACAGGCAAAAGCGTACCCATCATGCTTCCCGTTTGCTTCAAAGTTTTTTTGCACAAATCGCATTGACAATAATCGCCGTTGTCCAAAATAGAAAAGTCCCAATATTTTGCGTACGGATTTTTTTCTATCATAGCATTAAGGCTGTCATCGATAATCTTAAAAGCTTCTTCGTTTTGAGCAAAATATGAATAACACAACTGCGTCTTTTGTCTCTTTCCGTCTACCAAAGCAAAATACTCAGGGTTTGTATCAAAATATTTTTCGGGATCTACAAACATGAATGCACTATGACACCAAGTTCCCCAACCTTTATGGATACCCTCGTTGGTTCCGTCTGCCTCTCGTCCGTTAAGACGCAATCTTTCATACCAAGTATTTTGCAAAGATTCATATTGATATACGCTTCTCCACACTATGTCGGGATTGCTGACATAATCGAGTTTTTGAAGATAAAGCGTAGGGAAATAGGGAACATAATCAAAATTTTCTTCTATAAACATTACTTCGAGATTATCTTCAAAAAATCCGTAAATACCGTTTATATCCCCGTTGTAATCTCTGCCTTTTATAAAAATTCTTTCGCCTTGGCTAAAAACTCGATATCCATCATTTTTCACATCATTTATAGATATATCCTGACTAAAACGAGTATTGCCTATTACAAAAGCTTTCTCAGGCAATTCTGACAAATCCTTGTCTTCATATATACTTATATCTGCCCCTGTCATCTTGGCAAAAATTTTTGCGAAATAATCAATATGCGGTCTTAGCTCAGAAGAATTATCAGAAGAAAAAATTATGCAAAAATCACTCTTGCCGTCTTTTGCAAGATTAATATCCTTGGGCTCAGCCATATTCTGAGCGACTTTTTCTTCGTCATAACTCAACTTGTCGCTTACGGTAAAACGCTCATATCCTTTTGCAGAAACGGTAATCGCCAAAGAAAGAACTGACACCAAGAATACTGAGATAATACAGCATACGACAATCACTACTTTTGTTTTCATAATTCGATTATATCAAAAATAACATTATTATTCAATTATTTTGCCTTGCATAAAACTCAAATTTTTATTACGCAACCATATCAATAAATTACACCCTATATATTTTTTTGTCAACCTATATTATATAAATATTAATCAATCATATAGATATCTATCTATAATTGTATTTAAAAAACCAGAAAACCGCCCTTATCAGGCGGTTTTCCGGAAAGTTTATAAAAGGTCGTACATTATGAAACAGTCTGTTTGTTGACAAACAAAGAATATTTGCTCTATTTCTTTGTTTTACATATACATTCTAACATTTAAAACATCAAATTGCAATACCTTTGGGAAAATTTGATTTATAAAACTTAAATTTTCCTTAATTTTTACAAAAATTTATTGTATATTTTCTTTTTTGCCTTGCTCGACATCGTCAATACTCATACCGAGGAATTGTGCATTGTAAAGCTCGGCATAAAAACCGTTTTTCTCCAAAAGCTTTTCGTGAGTCCCCTGCTCGACAATGTCGCCGTCCTTTAATACAAGTATATTATCTGCATCTCTTATGGTGGACAATCTATGAGCTATGACAAAACTTGTTCTGCCTTTTGTGAGTGAATTCATGGCTTGTTGGATAAGCATTTCCGTACGGGTATCTACAAGGCTTGTCGCTTCATCGAGTATCATGATTTCAGAGTCCGCCAATATTGCTCTTGCGATTGTGAGAAGCTGTTTTTGACCTTGGGATATATTGCCTGCATCAGCATTTATGACAAAATTATATCCTTCGGGAAGTGTCTTGATAAAGTGGTCGGCACATGCTGTCTTTGCCGCTTGGATTACTTCTTCATCGGTTGCGTCCAGCCTTCCGTAGCGTATATTTTCCATGATAGTGCCGTTGTAGAGCCAAGTATCCTGCAATACCATGCCTATATGCTCTCTCAATCCTTCTCTCGAAAAATCTTTTATATCTATGCCGTCAATCGTGATTTTGCCGTCATTGATATCATAAAATCTCATCAAAAGTTTGACAAGAGTGGTTTTGCCGGCACCTGTCGGTCCTACGATAGCGATACGCTGACCGCTTTTTATGTGACTTGTAAAATCTTTGATGATTATCTTGTCTTCATCATAGCCGAATTTGACATTCTCAAAACTTACATCGCCTTTGACCTTTTCCAAATTAAGCTGTCCGCTTTCTTTTTCTTCTTCCTCTTCCAAGAATCTGAATACTCTTTCTGCTGCGGCAACTGTCGATTGGAAGGTATTTGCTACGCTCGCAAGCTGAGTGATAGGCTGATTGAATTGTCTTACATATTGAACGAAAGACTGAATGTTGCCCACACCCAAACTTCCGTTGACGACAAGATATCCGCCCAATACGCAAACAGCTACATATCCGAGGTTTCCCACAGCTTTTGCAGAAGGCTGCATTAGTCCCGAGAAGAATTGCGAGCTCCAAGCAGATTTATACAATTCGTCATTGTATTTATTAAACTGCTCTACGCTCATCTCCTCGCCGTTGAAGAGTTTTACCACATTATGTCCTGAAAACATTTCTTCTATCTGACCATTTACATGTCCGAGATATTGCTGCTGTCTCATGAAATATTTTTGCGAACTTTTTATGATTATGCTTGCTATTATCATGAGAAGCGGTACGCTTACCACGGCGATTAAAGTCATAATAGGGCTTATCTTGAGCATCATTATCAATACGCCTATTACGGTAGTGACAGATGTCAAAAGCTGCGACAAGCTCTGATTGAGCGATGTCGATATGGTATCTATATCATTTGTAATAAGGCTCATTACTTCGCCGTTTGTAGTCTTGTCATAGAATTTCAAAGGCAAAGTATCGATTTTTTCGTTGAGGTCTTTTCTGAATCTGTAAGACACCTTTTGCGATACACCCGACAACAAGAATCCCTGAGCATAAGACATTATACCGCTTGCAAGCACGAGTATCATGAGTTTTATCATAATATTTGCTATCTTGTCGCCGTCTACTTGAGGAGTGGTAGTCATGGATATCTCTCTTACAGCATCTCTGTAAGTCTCTGGAATTTTTGATATGACAGCTTCATTGCCCAATATATCTATAAATTCGCCTAAAGTATTCGCTTCTCTCGATGCCTGAGCAAGTTTTCTGAAAGTGACGGTATCTATTTCTTCAGGCAAAGACAAAATCATCTCTCTGTCCTCGTCTGTCATGGATTTTACTATCATTGCGATACTTTCATCGACATTTTCAAGTTCGTCCTCATCCATTCTCGCAATGTTTTTCATATCGCCTATCGTCAAAGGACCGGCTTTGTCAAACATAGCAAGAGTATCTTCGTCAAAATTAAGATTTGTCACTACATTTTTATAGACGGTTTTTTGCATTACGCCTACTACCAAAGTATCGGTAGCATTTCCCAATATGTCAGGCAAAGTGATGGTAGCAATTACTCCGCCGATAGCAAGTATAAAAGCTACTATCATTACTATGAGATCTTTTCTCATATACTTCAAAAGTTTTTTTATAGTGCCTTTAAAGTCTTTTGCCTTTTCAAAGTTCATTGCCACGCCGTGTCTTCCGCCGCCCATAGGACCTTTCGGCATATTATTTCGAGGAGTATTCTTATTCATAGTCCCAATTCCTCCTCCGACAACTGCGATTTTGCAATATCGAGATAAGTACTGCAATTTTTGAGCAAGTCTTCGTGTTTTCCCATGCCTACGATTTTTCCTTCGTCAAGCACGATAATTCTGTCTGCATTCTTTATTGTGCCCACTCTTTGAGCGACAATGATGACGGTTGCGTCTGCCATTTCTTCATTGAGTGCCATTCTGAGCTTTGCGTCCGTCTTGAAGTCCAATGCAGAAAACGAGTCGTCAAAAATATATATCGGAGCATTTTTGCTCAAAGCTCTTGCTATGGCAAGTCTTTGTTTTTGTCCGCCCGATACATTGCTTCCGCCCTGAGCGATTTCTCTCTTGTATCCCTCTTCAGAAGAATTGATAAATTCTTCGGCTTGTGCGATTCTGCTTGCTTTTTGCATTTCTTCTTGATTTATTTGAGTCTTTCCGTACTCTATATTTGATTCGATAGTGCCTGAAAACAATGTGTTTTTTTGAGGTACAAAACCGATATTATTTCTCAAATCCTTGAGATTTATATCTTTGACATTTATCCCATCAATGCTTACGCTTCCGCTAGAAACATCCATAAGTCTAGGAATAAGATTGATGATAGTGGATTTACCGCTTCCCGTACTTCCTATCAAAGCCGTGACCTCTCCGCTTTTTGCCTCAAAGCTAATTCCTTCGACAGCGGGCACTCCGCCTCCATAACTATAACTTACATTGTCGAATTTGATATCGCCTTTGAATCTCACACCGCTCGGAGTCTGTTTGTCCTCTTTGTTTGTGATAGACACCGGCATAGAAAGCACTTCTCCTACTCTGTTTATGGAGACAATAGCTCTCGGAAGGACAATAAAAATCATCGATATCATCATAAAGGACATTATGATATGAAGTGCGTATTGCATAAATGCCATCATATTTGATATCTGATTGATATCTTCTACCTTTGCTGCAAAAATCCATATTACAGCAATCATCACGCCGTTCATGACAATGGTCATGACAGGCATGAGAATAGCCATTAGCCTTGTAGTAAACAAAGCTGTCTTTGTAAGGTCCTTGTTGGCATTGTCAAATCTCTCTTCTTCGTGTTTTTGAGTATTGAAAGCACGAATGACAAGCATGCCGTTGAGTTCGTCTCCGGCAATCTGATTTACCTTGTCGATTTGCTTTTGCATTTTCATGTATTTGGGCTGTACGATAGTCAATGCAATAACAATGAGCACTACCACGACTGCGATAGCACCTACAATTACAAAAGCCAACGCATTGATACCGCTTGAAAACTGAATGGCTTTTATCGTACCGCCAATACCCATAATGGGGGCAAACATAATCATTCTTAAAAAGATGTATGTCAACATCTGAATCTGCGTAATATCGTTGGTACATCTTGTGATGAGTGAGGAAACAGAAAATTTATTATACTCTTCATTTGCAAAGTCCATGACTTTTGCAAACATATCGCTTCTTAAATCTCTACTCATTCTCGCACTTGCTTTTGACGCAAAGTATCCCACAAATACCGAGCATACGCAAGCAACAAGCGTAATAACCAGCATTCGCCAGCCATAACTCCAAACCATGCTCATATCCGATTTTCCGATACCTTCGCTTACGAGTCCCGACATATAACTAGGAAGCTGCAACTCGCAGATAGCTTCCAATGTGAGAAAAAGAAGTGAAGCAAATATAAGATGAGCATATTTTTTATAATACTTAAAAACAGCTTTCAATTTATCTCTCCAAAATATCAATAATATTTTTATTGTATATTATGCAATAATATAAGTCAATGTTAGTGCAAAACAATCTTAATATTTTTCATTCTTTAAACTTTAAATTTAACTATACCTTATTATAATTACTTCATAAGTATTGCCACAATCATTAAAAAAACTCAATGTTTTTAAGACCTTTATAATTTTATATATTTAGGCTTATCTTATATTATTCATAAAAATCATATTAACATATAAAATATAATTCCAATTATAATATCTCTATAACCACCTTCGCTCGACAAAATTGGTTGATAAAAAAACAAGTACCCCGAAAACGAGGTACTTGTAATAATTCGTTTGATAGCAACCGAGCCGATTATCTCTTGCTGAACTGAGGAGCTCTTCTTGCCTTCTTGAGACCGTATTTCTTTCTTTCCTTTGCTCTGGGATCTCTTGTGAGGAAACCTGCTTTCTTCAAAGCTGCCTTTGTCTCTTCATCAGCGAGAACCAATGCTCTGGAAATACCGTGTCTGATAGCACCGGCCTGACCTGTAAAACCACCGCCCTGTACATTTACGACAACATCATACTTTGCAGTAGAATTTGTCAAATCAAGGGGTTGACGAACGATTTGCTTGAGTGTATCAAGACCGAAGTATTCATCGATACTTCTCTTGTTGATAGTAATAACACCACTGCCATCAGGGATAAGTCTAACTCTGGCAATAGCCTTCTTTCTTCTACCTGTTCCCCAGAACTGAACCTTTTTCTTAGTCTTCTTAGTAGCCATATATCATACACTCCTTATTAGAATTTAAGTTCTTTGGGTTGTTGAGCTTCATGATTATGCTCAGCACCTGCATAACAACGCAACTTTGTGAGTTGTTTTCTGCCAAGAGAGTTTTTGGGAAGCATGCCTTTTACTGCCAACATAACAGCTTTTTCAGGCTTTTCTGCCATCAACTTCTTGTATTGAACTTCCTTGAGACCGCCTACATAACCTGTGTGGTGTACATAAAACTTCTTCTCAAGTTTTTTACCTGTCAAACGAACCTTTGCACAATTTATAACGATAACGAAATCACCCGTATCAACATTGGGTGTAAAAGTAGGCTTATTCTTTCCTCTGAGCACATTTGCTACATTGCTTGCCAATCTACCCAAAACGAGATCGGTAGCGTCAACAACATACCATTCTTTCTTGATGTCCTCAGGTTTTGCCATATATGTCTTATTCACGGATAAAACCCTCCAAAAATTTTATAAATTTGTATATATCTCCGAGGGGCTAGTTCTTTGATATATTTTTTCTTGCCTAGATATTTTAATAAAAAGCATAGAGAATGTCAAACATTTTTAACCATTTTTTATATTTTTTTAGAAAAACTTACTTATTATCCAAAAAAATGCCGCAAGACAGCCTTCTGACTGCCTTGCGAAATTTATGTCAGTTTTTAAAATTTAGTTGAACATTACATCTTTTGCCACAAGCCAAGCAAAATATGCCGCATATATCACAAGCATAGTTATGCCGCCTGCTCTTTTGAGCTTTTTGTCTTTTGTCAATATGATGCAAAGGAACAATATGACAGCCGCACCGATAGCGAGTATATTGTCAAGCATAAAGCCTGTGAGCCAGCTCTTGTCATAAGCAATGGTCGTGATGAGCGAAGATGTACCGAGTATGAAAAGGATATTGAAAATATTGCTTCCTACGATATTGCCGATAGCGATATCCGCTTCGCCCTTTCTTGCTGCCGCTACTGAAGTGACAAGTTCAGGCAAGCTTGTGCCGAATGCCACGATTGTGAGTCCGATAAGGCTTTCTGTCATGCCTACTTCTCTTGCGATAGTTCTTGCACCGTTTACGGTAGCCTGACTTCCGAGTACTACCAAGGCAATGCCGATAACGAGTTTTGCAAGCATTTTGAGAATCTCTACGCCTTTTTTCTCAGTCTTAGCTACTGCTTCGCCTTCATTGGAAACAGAGCTTTCTATCTCAGCGTTTTCTTCCAAGGTATTTGCAAGTTCTGAATTTTCCTTCTGACCTTTCTTTGACAATACAATGAGATAAACAAAGAAAATGATAAAGAATACCCACATTATTATACCGTCTACCCAATTGAGGCTCTCGCCTATTACTCCCATAAGAAGCAAGGCAACGCTTATGAGCACCACAAAAGGAATCTCTATCCACAAAGTATTTTTTTGTATTGCAAGAGGCGTAAACAATGCACTTATACCGAGAATAAGGAATATATTCATGATATTGCTACCCAAAATATTTCCTATCGCAAGTCCCGCACTTTGCTGAACCGCCGAAGTAATACTTATTGCAGCTTCTGGTGCACTAGTACCGAATGCTACGATGGTAAGACCTATAACTATCTGCGGTATGCCGAATTTTTTAGCAATCCACGAAGCTCCGTCTACGAACCAATCTGCACCTTTGATAAGCATTACAAAACCTACAATGATAAGACAAGCTTGAGCTGCTATTGACCAAAAATCCATATTATTTTACCACTTTCTTTATAAAATTATAAATTATCCAAGGTACGACCTTGGATAATTATTACCTAGATATTTTAATTTAATCCCCAAAAAATGTCAAATATTTTGTCAGGATATGCTTTTATAATTATACTTTTAGTTCAGAGCAAAATCTTTTGCCACGAGCCAAGCAAAATATATCGCATAAATTACAAGCATTACTACACCGCCTGCTTTTTTGAGTTTTTTGTCTTTTGTCAATATGATGCAAAGGAACAATACTACGGCAGCCAATATAGCGATAATGTTGTCGAGAGTAAAACCTGTCAACCAGTTTGTATCATAAGCAATCGGAGTGATAAGTGCCGATGTACCCAAAATAAAGAGTATATTGAAAATATTGCTTCCTACGATGTTGCCAATAGCAATATCTGCTTCGCCCTTTCTTGCTGCCGCTACTGAAGTGACAAGTTCTGGCAAGCTTGTGCCGAATGCCACGATTGTAAGACCGATAAGACTTTCTGACATCCCCACTTCTCTTGCGATAGTTCTTGCGCCGTTTACTGCCATCTGACTGCCAAGCACTACTATGGATATACCGATGACAAGCTTCAATATCATTTTAAGAGCTTCGACACCTTTTTTCTGAGTTTTTACGGCTACTTCGCCTTCGATTTGAACTTCAGCTTCCTGAGCACCTTTTGTATTGTCAAGCAGTTCTGGATTTTTGTTTCTTCCTTTGAGCGAGATGACAATGAGATATACAAAAAACAATATAAACAATACCCAAAGAATAATACCGTCAATCCAACCGAGCTGACCGCCTATAAATCCCATAATCATAAGCACCACGCTCACGACTACTACATAAGGGATTTCGTACCAAAGAGTATTTTTCTGAACGGCGAGAGAAGAAAACAACGCACTAATACCGAGAATAAGGAAAATATTAAGAATATTGCTACCCAAAATATTACCAATCGCAAGTCCTGCACTCTTCTGAACAGCCGAAGTAATACTTACAGCAGCTTCGGGCAAGCTTGTGCCGAATGCCACGATTGTAAGACCTATAACTATCTGCGGTATGCCGAATTTTTTAGCAATCCACGAAGCTCCGTCTACAAACCAATCTGCACCTTTTACCAGCAAAAAGAAGCCTACAACAAGCAAACACAGTTGTGCCGATACGCCCCAAAAATCCATAAATCCTCCTTATCGCAAACAGTATCATCTGCACATTTATTTCTTACACATATTAAGTTATTATGATATGAGAATTTAGTCAACTTTTAATATTTGTCTATACAACAATTAAAATGTAAATTTTGCAAAAATCATGTAGAAAATACAAGATTTTCATTTAACATATTTATTTTATCTAAAAACTTATAAATTATATCTTCATACATTGATATTTTTTCTGAAATCAAAAAAATGCAACCGCATATAAAGCGGTTGCATCAAGCGATTATTATATATTTTGGGGGATATTAATATTACTTCTTAAAATACTTGTTGTAAAGTCCGAGGAAACCGCAACCGTGTCTTGCTTCGTCCTTAGCCATTTCATGAACAGTATCGTGAACATCGTCATATCCGAGTTTCTTTGCGAGCTTAGCAAGTTCAAACTTACCTGCACAAGCACCGTTTTCTGCTTCCATACGCATCTTTACATTCTTTTCTGTGCTGTCTGTCAATACATCGCCCAAAAGCTCTGCAAACTTGGAAGCATGCTCTGCCTCTTCAAAAGCATATCTTTTGAAAGCTTCTGCGATATCGGGATAGCCTTCTCTGTCAGCTTGTCTTGACATAGCAAGATACATACCTACTTCAGCACATTCGCCATTGAAGTTGTCTACCAAACCTTTGATAACTTCTTGATCATAGTTTTTTGCAGAACCAACGATGTGCTCGGTAGCCCAGCTCATTTCGCCAGCCTTAACTTCTGTGAATTTCTCCTTGGGTGCCTTGCAAATAGGACATTGCTCGGGAGCACTGTCTCCTTCGTGAACATAACCACATACTGAACATACAAATTTTGCCATTTTAATTACCTCCATTGATTACAATGATTTGATTTTTATTTTATGTTTTTACAATTCTTTCAAATTGTCATTACCATTTTGATTGGACTTGCAATTATCGCATAGCCCGTAAAAACTCAAACCGAATTTGCTAAATCCTTCCTGCTTGCAATAATCGTCTAAATATTGTTTGAGCTTTTGAGGATAATCCATATCCATGACTTCTCCGCACTTAGTGCAGATAATATGACAATGCGTATCCATCTCGACATCATACCTTTCCTTGTTGTCGCAACCTACTACTCTGCCCACCAATCCTTGCTTTTCATAAAAAGCCAAGTTGCGATATACCGTGGCAAGCGATATGTTTGGGATAGTCTTGCGACATTCCTCATACACCATATCTGCCGAAGGATGGCATCTCATTTTTTGCATTACCTCAAGCACTGCTTGTCGGCGAGAAGAAAAGTTTGCCATATATCGATATCATATTATCATAGCTTTAATATATTGTCAACTGTTTTGAAAACAAAAATGATAATTATTTTTATTTTTATATCTAAATCAATATTTTTGTGTATATGTGTCGATAATATTGATTATACTATGATAATTTTTATATGATTTTAAGACTTTATTATTATTTTTATAATCAATAGATATTATTTGGGATATCTATTTTATTTTCTAAAAAACCCGTAAATCTTGGGTATATTATAAAAACTCCCCTATTGATTATCTATATAAAATATGATATACTAAACCTATGGAAAATAAACTTGAAAATATGACTCTACAACAATTATGGAAATTGTTTCCGATATTTTTGACAAAGCATGACGATAATTGGAAAGATTGGTATATTGAAGAAGAAAAAAAATTAAAAGCTCTTATCCCATCATGCTATATTGTGCGAATATCTCACATAGGAAGCACTGCAATCGACAAAATATGGTCAAAAGCAATTGTCGACATCCTTGTCGAAGTACTGCCCGATTCTTTAGACGAAGTAGCAGATATATTAAAACAAAACAGATACCTTCTTATGTCAAAGACGGATAAAAGATATTCTTTCAACAAGGGCTATACCCCTAAAGGCTTTGCCGAAAAAGTATATCATATACATCTAAGAAAGCAAGGCGATAATGATGAGCTTTATTTCAGAGATTATCTTGCCACACACGACAGCGTAGCTTGGGAATATGAAAAACTCAAACTAAGACTTTGGCGAAAATATCCCTATGACAGAGATGCTTATACCTTGGCAAAAAGTGAATTTGTCAGCAAATATACAAACATAGCAAAACAGCTTTATAAAGAAAGATATACATAATAATAAAAGATTAGATAATTTAAAAATGGCTAAAAAAATGCACACCGAAATAAGTGTGCATTTTTTGTTCAATCACAAAACTTTTATAATAAACTTGTAAAAAGCAATAATATAAGCATAAGTGCAAAATTTAAAATTATATTTGCCAATACTCCTTGTCCAGCTTTTCTTGCATTGTTGGGGCTTGATTTTCTCCACAAAAAATATAAAATCGCTCCCACCGCAGGTATAAAAAATCCAAGTATGCCCCAGCCTGCACTTCCTGTATCGCCGGCAGAAGCAACTGTGCGATTATTATACAAACTATTATGATTTGTATTCACATTGTTTGGCATTTCTTTTTTAACAAATTGTGATTCATCGTTTTTCATAATTTTGTCACCCACCTGTATAAAAATAATTAAGTTGGTTATACTTATCGGGTATATTATACTAGACAATTTGTCTAGTGTCAAGACATTTTATCTAGTATGAGATAGGATTTTTGTATGGATAAGATATTTTGTAAAAACTTAAGAGAAGCTAGAAAAGTTTGCAATCTCACTCAAAAAGAAGTGGCATTAAGACTCGGGGTAGTCGAAAGTTGTTATGCCAACTGGGAACAAGGTCGCACCGAACCAAGCATTGAAATGCTACGAAAATTGAGTGCGATATTATCTGTCGGTCTTGACGAATTGATAGAAACAAACAATTAAATTCTTTTATAAAACTCTTTGTCTTTAAAAAAGCACACTCAAACGAGTGTGCTTTTTATTCAGCTGATTGAGTATTTTAATTTTATCAACATAATATTAATCACAATATAGAATATGCCGTCCATATCCAATGCAATAATATTTATATATCGATATTAATTATTTATAATCAAAGTCCTCTTATGGTATAGCCGTTTTTCTCCAAGACTTTTACTTGATTTATAATCGACTCGATAAATTCTTCGTTGTTTTTTGTCTTTTGCATCATATTGAGAAGCTGGTCGGTAGTCTCCTGAGGATCTCCTGAAGAAAGCATCTTTCTCAATGCCCATACACCTTCTATCTCCTTTTGAGTCAACAGCAAATCTTCTCTTCTTGTGGACGAACGGTTGAGGTCGATTGCAGGGAATATTCTTCTCTCGCTGAGTTTTCTGTCAAGAGTGATTTCCATATTTCCCGTACCTTTGAATTCTTCGTAGATTACATCGTCCATTCTGCTGCCTGTATCAACCAATGCGGTAGCTATAATAGTGAGCGAACCGCCGTTTTCGATATTTCTTGCCGCACCGAAAAATTTCTTGGGACTAGCTAAGGCACCGGGGTCAATACCGCCTGATAATGTTCTGCCTGTGGGAGGTATTGTGAGATTGTATGCTCTTGCCAATCTTGTGAGCGAATCCATCATAATTACTACATCCTGACCGAGTTCGACAAGTCGCTTTGCTCTCTCGATAAGAAT
The DNA here is from genome assembly GCA_944381365.1 of uncultured Christensenellaceae bacterium. Classification (GTDB taxonomy): domain Bacteria; phylum Bacillota; class Clostridia; order Christensenellales; family UBA3700; genus RACS-045. Next base: position 69,667 of record CALWKW010000002.1, read on the forward strand.
CTCAGACGCCTGACAATGATGCTCGGGCATTTCGTCAAAAGTAGAATAAATTACTTCGCCCTTTATCGAACGCTTCATGTCCGTGACTTCCTCGGGACGCTCGTCTACGAGAAGCACAAACAATTTTACTTCAGAATGGTTTGTAGTGATAGAATTTGCTATTTTTTTGAGCAAAGTCGTTTTACCTGCTTTGGGAGGAGAAACTATCATTGCTCTTTGACCTTTGCCGATAGGAGCGATAAGGTCGAGACTTCTTATGGCAAAATCGCTTCTCGTGACATTTTTTTCTTGAGTATTGATTTCCAATCTCAATCTTTCCTGAGGGAATACGGGAGTAAGATTGTCAAAATGAGGTCTTTTTCTGAGTTCGCTATAATCTTTGCCGCTATCTCCCACATAGCCTACGGATTTATATTCTCCCGTACCTGCGATATCTCTGCCCTTCTCGTCTTTTTGATATACTATTTTGTATTCAATCTCGGGATTTACTCTTTCTATTGCCACAAGAGCGGGAGGCTTGTTGTCGCTGTTGCGTTTTGCCACACCCACGACAAAATCGCCGGCTCTAAGTCCTATATTTTTGATAAGTCTTCCTGACACATAGACATCTTTTTCGCTGCACTCACAATTTTCTGCACGCAAAAATCCATATCCGTCAAGCATCTCCAAAATACCGCTTCGCATCTCACAATCTTCTTGCTTTAGCATATCCTCTATGCTCATATTGCCTTTTTTCTCATCGGATTGCTTTTCTTTTTGTTCGTCAATTTTGTTTTCTGCAAAATTATAATGAAGCTGATTTGTTGGATCGTTTACCTCCAGAGGGGGAATAGCCGATTTGGGAGGTCTGCCCCTTTTGCTTACGGGAGTCACGATATGCTCCTCATTGTTTATCAAATCATAACATTCATTGATTATCTCTTCTTTTTTCTTGGTAGTAGGCGATTTGATACCTATCTCACGAGCAAATTCTCTGAGATTATGTATCGTCATATTGTTGAAATCTTCTTTTGTATATCCCGAAGCCCAATCAGGGAGCTTTCCTCTGTTGTCTTCTTGTTCATCTCCCATAATTCTTTTGATAAGAGCTTCTTCAGAAAGGTAGCTTGCATTGTCAACACCTTTTTTCTTGGCGATATCTCTCAATTGAAATATGGTTTTTGCTTTTAACTCTTCAATAGTATAGTTCTTTTTTGCCATTCGGTAATCTCCTATATAAATAGTCTATGCCCTATAAGGCTATAAATGAATAAGTAATGAATTAAAACGAATTTTTCCCTAATGGGTAAATAAAAAATGATTTTCTTAAAGATTTTTGACTGAATAAAAAAATTTATACTCAAAAGCAATTTGCAAGAGGTATTGCTACCTCTTGCGGATAGCTTTATCAATTAAAAAATGTTATCTTTGAATACGATGACTTTGGTACTGTCTTCTTCGAAGTATTCTCTGTCAACCTCGAGAGTCTGTCCGTCAATATATACAATCTGGTTCTCATCGAAAAGCTCGAGAAACTCATCGAGTTTTTCTATATCAACCTGACTATTGGGCGTCTTGAAGTGCATGGGTATTACTATGTCGGGCATAATATAATCCACATACTCTTTTGCTTGTTGGGCATTGATTGTATAATTTCCGCCTACGGGAATCATAAGCACATTGACAGAACCTATACCCTCAGCAAGGTGAATTGTACATTCTTCTCCCACATCTCCCATGTGGCAAAGGTCTACGCCGTCCATTCTGAATTTAAAGATACGGTTTTCGCCTCTTTTCTTGCCGTTTTTGTCGTCATGATAAGACAATATAGAAGAAATGTCTACGCCTTTGACATCCCAAAATCCGCATTCGCTCAAAACCATAGGGCTTCCCAAAACATTGACGATAGCATTATGGTCTTTGTGCTGATGCGAACATGTGACAACATCGGCATGCGTTTTTTTCATATCGAGTCCTACAATAGACTTCTCGTAAGGGTCCGTGATAATGGTAGTACCGGTAGATTCGGTCAATTTAAAACACGAGTGCCCCAGCCATTCAATATTCATTTTACTCCTCGCTGATATCCATAGCTAATTGTTGTGGCTTACTAGCATTGAATTTTTCGATAAGTTCGTGAATCTTATCGTGAGGGTCAAGCAACTGACCAACGGATTTGTTCTGATCGATAGCTGCGATAATATATGCTACAAACTTGGACATATCTGCCTGAACAAACCATTCTTTTTTAAGAACTTCTTCAGTAGCGTATGTAAGGTTTGTGGACAGCACCGCCGTAAACAATCCTTGCTCGTATGCCTTCTGGAACTTTTCAAGTCCTTCGGTAAACAGAGCGTAGGTAGCCGACAAGAAGATTTTGCCACAGCCTGCTGCTTTGAGCTCGGTACAGAGCTTGAGCATACTGTCACCCGTAGCGATGATATCGTCTGCTACGAAGATATCCTTGCCTCTTACATCGTTTCCGATATATTCGTGAGCAACGATAGGATTTCTTCCATTGACTACATTTGCATAATCTCTACGCTTGTAGAACATACCGAGGTCGGTACCGAGCACTGAAGCGTAGTAAATATTTCTGCCCATAGCACCTTCGTCAGGGCTGACAATCATGAAGTTTTCTTTTTTCATGTTGAGCTCAGGGAAAGTACGGAGCATTGCTTTCAAAATTTGATAAGTAGGCATAAAGTTGTCAAATCCCATTGTAGGAACTGCATTCTGAACTCTGGGATCGTGAGCGTCAAAAGTAACGACATCGTTTACGCCCAAAACTTCGAGCTCATGCAACATTTGTGAGCAGTCGAGGGATTCTCTTGCCGTGCGTCTGTGTTGTCTGCCGCCATAGAGAAGGGGCATTACGACAGTAATTTTATTTGCTTTGCCGGCACATGCAGAGATAATTCTCTTGAGGTCAGCATAGTGGTCGTCAGGGGACATACGATTGGGTGTACCGAACATATTGTATTTGATAGAATAGTTGCCCACATCGCAGATTATAAACAAATCCTTGCCTCTGATACTGTCGTTGATAAGAGCTTTGCCGTCACCTGTGGTAAATCTGGGGCAGCTGTTGCTTACCAAAAAAGTTTGTTTTGAAGCTTTTTTGCCATTGGCTTTTGCCTCGCTGTTGTACCAGTTGACAAGATAATAATCAACTTTTTTGCCGAGTTCTTCTGCTCCTTTCAAAGCAATAATAGCCATGTTTGAGGAGTCTTTTTCAAAGTTAAATACAGACTCAAAAAACGGTCTCATTGTAACCTCCGTGTATATGTATTAAATTTTCATTTCCTGAGTAATTATATAAAAAATCAACACAATATTTATTTATTGTATTACGAAAAACATTATTTAACTGGCAACTGTGTGAATCCATACAGCCTCACTTAAAAATAATAATAACATTCTTATCGAATCTTACACCATTATGATATCATACCCTACAACCAAAATCAAGCCTTTTAATCTTTTTTTGACACAAAAACTATAATTTTTTGTTATTATTTTATATTAAAAACAGAGTTTTCATAAAACCTATATTATCTCTAAGACATATTTGATATTATATATATGCTTATTATTCCCTTTTAAGAATTGCAAATTGTACCTATAAAATAAAATACGGCAAGACAAGTCCTGCCGTATTTTTTTGCCGTATTCGGCTTTTAAGGGATATATAGATTGTGTCACATAAGAAGTTCGCCTTCATCGCTGTCTATTATCTGCATTACTTTGACAGCATTTCCGCTCTTTGCGTCTATGAATACATAAAAAGCAAATCCTTCTATCGTGCCGTATACCTCATAGGTCAATGTTTCTTTGCCGTTGTCCATAGGTATCAACGCAAGTCTTACTGATTTTATCTCCAGCCCGCCAAAGTCCATATTTCTTATCTGTCCTTCGGTCATTTCGGGAGATTCAATCTGTCTTTGAGTATGATTGTAGATATAATTGAGTCCCTCAAATCCCAAAATCTTGCCATCATCGAGGCTGACTTTGATTTTTACCATATCGGGATAATAGATTATATCGTCTTTTACAAAGCACATGTTGACATACAATACGCTGTTTGTCACGCAAGCATATACTCCCTTCATATCAGTATATCCAAGCTTTTTCATATATTGCTCAGCAAGTTCTACTCCTTCTTCCATGCTGAGCTTTGGCTCTTGAGAATGGAATTCCTTATCCCACATCACCAAGGTTCCGCCCTTTTTGGCAAGCTGCAAGGATACCTGAGAATTGTCATCGAGCACAACTTTGTACATATAGCTCACAAAGCCGTTGTCGCTTTCGCCCATATAGGTTATGCTTTTTACATTGTAGTCGCAAAGAATCTTTTTGATGTTTTCATTTTGAGAATCCGACTTGACATCTTCGCCCGTCAAAGCTTTTGCTTCTCTGTCTTCAAGAGAATCGCTGAAAGCTCCGTCATATATCAAAGAAGGATAAACTATACTTCCGTCCTGAAGACTTGTGGCAATATCCACAAAGTAATCATTGAGCTCTTTCATGCCCGTAGCGATTTTATTGCCCGACATCAATGAGTCTTTGACTGAGTTAAGCTTTTTTCCTATTTTGTATGTGATATCATAAAGCTGTCCCAATGTCTTATAGTCATCATCGTTAAGCTCAAGTCCCGATGTGATTTTGTGTGCAAGATACTTGCTGTAATCTCCCACCTGATTGTAATATTTTACTACCGATGCCATATCGTATCCGCTGTATGACAATATCGTGAGATTGGATACTGCCGTCTGACTGTTCATAGCTATGTCTATAAGCATTTCGTTGACAAGCAAATCGCTTCTCGTGATTCTTAATTTTGACAAGTTGTTTTCTATATTGAGCAAACTGTCCGTAAGCGTATAATATGCACTTTCATAGTTGTTTTCGCTTCTCGTCATCCACTTGTTTTCTTCAGACTTGGACAATCCCAAAAATACCGACAATAGTACGATAGCCGTCACAAGCACCACTGCCATGCAAATATGAAATATCTTCCAGCCTCTTGTCAAAACAAGTCTTCCCGATGCATCTCTTAACATAATTCATCACCTCTCTATACTGCAAACCTGTGTTTGCCTATCGTAAGTTTTACAGTCCTTGACCATATCCATGAACTTGTTGCGGTAGCAGGATTGTAATAATACAAACAGCCGTTTGTAGGATCCCAGCCGTTCATCGCATCTCTTGCCGCAGAATAAGCCGTTTCGTTTGGCTCGAGATTTATCTGGCCGTCAATTACAGCCGTAAAAGCATAAGGCTGATATATTACACCCGATATCGAATTGGGGAAAGCACTGCTTTTTACTCTGTTCAGAACTACCGCTCCGACTGCAACTTGTCCGAGATATGGCTCACCTCTCGCTTCTGCATGTATGCACTTGGCAAGCAGATAAATGTCTGAAGAGTTATAACTGCTGTTTGAGCTGCTGCTACTCGACAAAGTCATGCCGAGAGCCTGAGCTGTCTTTGCTCCTACTATTCCGTCTGCTACAAGTCCGTTGTTTTTCTGGAATTGCTTGACAGCAGTCTGCGTCTTTGAACCGAATATTCCGTCCACGCTGCCGCAGTTATATCCCCACCTGTTGAGTTTTGTCTGCAAGGTGCGTACCTGCGAACCGCTTGAACCGAGCTTTAAAACAGCCGTTTCCTCTGCGGGTTGCACAGAATAAAACGAGACGATACCGACCACAATCGTCAAAAGTACGAGAATAGCTACTATACTTCTTTTTGCTATTACCTTCTTATCCATATTTACTCCTTTTTGTTTGCTGAATTGATTATTGCCTGCGAATACGAAAAATATACTTCTATCAAAAAAGGATTGAATTGATAAGGATTATGATAAAAGTAATCAAACAGATAATGAGATAATAAAGATTTGAATATAAAGATTAAAGTGCTTCTTAAAAATCGGTAATTTCTTTAAAAAACTAAAAACTTACTATTTTCAGCAAGTCTTATCGAGAATGTAATAGGAAAATTTAATCTATGTAATATCTTCATTAAAACACGCACAACTATCGCATTTGCTATTGACGGAGATGATTTTTTAGTATAGAATGACCTTAGCCTTCAAGAGTTTGGAGCAATATGTGGAAAAGTGATAAAATACTCACCGCCCCGTATAAGTTATGGCGGTCAAGTCTTAAAGACGATTTTATCATATTGTTATGCAAAAGACTTTTTTATATCTGGACATCATATTGCTTGTGGGCGTAGCACTTTTTATATTTTTTGCTCTTCCCAAGATTATTTATTATATTATAGGCATGTTTTCGCACAAGCCGCAAAAACTGCCCAAGTCAAAGACAAATCATAAGTTTGCCTTGTTGATTCCTGCAAGAAACGAGAGTGCCGTGATTGAAAAACTTCTCCAAAGTCTCGATATGCAGACTTTCCCTAGAGAATATTTTGATATTTTTGTGGCAGTAGAAAGCGGCGATGATCCTACTTGTGCTATTGCAAAATCTTATGACGCAGAAGTATATATAAAACAAGATTTTTCTCACAACGGAAAAGGCTATGTCCTAGAGGAACTTATAGACTATATTTTCCGTTTCAAAGAAGACAAAAACTACGAAGCTTTTATGATAATCGATGCAGACAATATCTTAGCTTCTGACTATCTCGAAAAAATGAACAATGCCCTAGATGCGGGATATGACATCGCTTTGGGATACAGAAATTCAAAAAATTGGAACAGCGGTTGGGTTTCGGCTTGCACAGGTCTTACCTTTACTAGATTTTCGCATTTTCAAAATTATGCAAAAAGCAAATTCAATTCTACCGTTTATCTGTCCGGCACTTGCTATTACATAAAAACAGATATCATAAAAGAGCACGGCGGCTGGATATGGCATAGCCTTACAGAAGATGTACAGCTCACATCTGTCGCTGCCATAAACGGCTATAATACGATATACCTTGATGATGCCGTGTTTTATGACGAACAACCTACCGATGTCAGGACTTCTTTCAATCAAAGACGCCGTTGGCTCAAAGGTTTTTTCGACAACAAGGCTTTGTACAGAACAGACCTTCAAAAAGGCGTGTTCGCCGAAAAGAGCAACAGCCTTGCGTGCTTTGAAATGTCGCTCGGCTCGCTGTGTATGATATGTTTTGCATTTTGTTTTGCAATATATACTCTCGGCAATTTCGGTATTATACTTGCAAATATCAAAAATATACCTGTCGTAAGAATGGCTCTTATAAGAATTCTTTTGTCATGGGCAGGATACTTTTGGGCTCTTTATTTAGATACGGCAATAATGCTGATAACTGAAAGAAAACGCATAAATATGAAACCTTCTAAAAAACTTCAGGCTATCATAATGCGTCCCGTATATTCTCTTATGTATATTCCCGTGGCGATATCCACTCTCTTCAAACAAGTAGAATGGACACCTATAAAACACAATATCAATGCGATAGATGACTTGGAAAAGACCGATAAAGTAAAAAAATAACCTTCTCTTTATCTAAAAACTCCCCCCTTATTATTCACAATATCAATCTCCATTATCGAAGGTTTTGATAAGTCAATATCGCTTTGAATAGACAAAAAGACTCGGTCTCCCGAGTCTTTTTATTATGACAGATATCGTCATACAATTATGAAGATTTTATTGATTGCGAATATGTTTTTTAATTATTTGTTTGAATATTTATTATAAAGCTCTTCAAAAAAAGACTTGTATTCAAATTCTTCTTTATCGTTTTCTTCCCCTACAAAACACAGAGGAGGAAATACCACGCACCACCAATTATCCCCTATGCCGCTTCCGAGCTCAATTATCAAAGCGTCATATACTCCGCTGTCCAATGTCAAATCTCCGTATGTACGCACGGGAAATTCTTCCTGACATAGTCTAATGTTTGAAGTATAATCAAAGCCGTTCAATGCCAATGTTCTGTCTGCTACTTTCTTCATGTTGTTCAGATTTTTTTCAAGTATTGACATTGCCTCTTTTTTTGAAGTTGCGTTTTCAAGCTTGGGAGTCATATACTCCACCACGCTTTCTTTGACCTTGTACTTTACGCTTTGGTCTTTGGCTTCGTTGCTGTTGGCTCTTATATGTATTCTCAAATATTGCTCTTCATTTTTAGAGTTGCTTTTCATTGCGATTAATATCGCTCCGATTATTATAAGACATATTATCATTACCGCTACAAATTTCATGTTCCACCTCGCTTGTACTCAAAGTATTGCCATAAAATTTGCTTTTATTCATCGAAGATAAAAAATCAAACAAAAAAGAGCCTCTGCATATTTTGCAAAGACTCCTATTTATTGTAATTATCGCAATGTTTTATTTGCCGTTGTCAAAATCTTCGAGTGCTTGAACGGTGATTTTAAAACAATCTGCAAGACACTTCTTATCCATATTGTCATAGCTGTCAAGTCTTGTATGATAATACTTGGGAAGATTGTGATCCAAAGCCGTAATACCGGTAGCTGCATATCCGCCCTTGTTGAAAGCGGCAGAATCGGTAGCACCCAAAGGCACTGAGCCGTAATAACAAGGTATTTCCAATTTTTTTGCAGCATTGTAGAACAATTCGCTTGCGTGCTCGTCTGCTTTGACTGTGTTGTTGAGGTCCTTTTTATTGACAAAGAGGAAATCGCCATCTCTTATCGTGTCATAAGAGAATATGATTGTTTCTACATCCTTATAGTCGCCCTTTTCGCCGTGTGCCTTTGCCCAAGCTCTCGCACCTCTGATACCCGCTTCTTCAGCACCCGATATCAATACGCCGACTTCTGTGTTTTCAAATTCTATACCTTCGTCATTCAAAGCTTTCAAAAGAGCAATACCCATATAGCAGCCTGTAAGATTGTCGTTTGCTCCGTCTACGACCACACTTGTATTCCACATACGATACATGGCAAGCCAGAAAGGCAAAAATACAAAACAGCCGAATCCGAGATACATGGGAAGTCCTTCAGCAATATAAGGATTTACGCCTTTTTGCAAGACGATAGCAGCCACAGAAATACCCGTAAGATAGAAAATACCAAGCATGGAAATCAAAAAGTGAGCCACAAAAGCTTTGCCGTTTATGAGATAACTCATTGTCCATTCATGAGCGGCATCGGGATGACCGTTGAAGAAAATTCTTCTTTTTACTTCGCCCTTGGGATGCTTGACGGCGGTAAGATTGTGAGAAGTCTTTTTGGGGAACAAAAAGTCTACTATCTCGAGATAAAATACGAATTGCAAAAGCATGAGCATCATACCAAGTCCTATCAAAATGATAGTGAGCAAAGGTATAAAGAAATAGCTTACAAATGCCATAAGCATTATCGTAACCATAATATGTATCCAGTAGAAGAACGAATTGGGATGAATACTAAAAGGCTCGATATCGATTTTGTCGCAATAGGGCTTTAATGTGTCAGCCATTTGCTCTACCGCTTTCTTTTCTCCCTCGCTTCCGGGAAATCTTTTGCCGCATTGTTTGATTACGGAAGTGATTTCCTGCATCATATAATCTGCATGCTTTTCACTTTCGTCTCTGAGTTTTTTTAAATCCATAAAAGGCATCTCCCTTCATATAATAAAGTCATTATATCACAACTGATTTGTAAAAAAAAGAGCTTTTTAAAAATTGAGTGATATTTATAATATTTTATAAGTATGATATATACTCAAAACATTTCCGACATAAAAAATTATATTTATATTATAAAATATTAATCAGAATATAGTGTATCATGCTTATCTTTTTAAAAATTTTATAATATATCAACAAAATAAGCTTATTTTTGACAAATATTTGTTTTATCAAAAAAAGTGTTTTCCCTATTAATTGACAAATGCTTATATTTGGGTATAAAATCATTAGTATAATAATTTTACACGAAAAAGAGGAACAAAAATGATATCCAAAAGCGATGCAGAGATGTACAAAGACATCAATACTATGTGCGAAAAGTTTAAAACAAACGGTCTTATCGATCCCGAACTTTTTATTCAGCACAAAGTAAACAAAGGTCTCAGAGATCAAAAAGGTAAAGGCGTTTTGACAGGTCTTACCAACATAAGCGATGTTGTCGGCAAAGAAATTGTCAACGGCGAAGTAGTTCCCTGCGAAGGCAGACTTTATTATCGTGGCTACAATATCAATGACCTCTGCAATGATTTTCTCTCAAGCAAAAGATTCGGCTTTGAAGAGATCACTTACCTTTTGCTTTTCGGCGAATTGCCTTCAATAAAAGAATTGGACAAATTCAGAGCTATTCTTGCAAAATACAGAAAATCTTTGCCCAATACTTTTGTAAGAGATATCATAATGAAAGCTCCCAGCAGCGATATCATGAATTCGCTTGCAAGAAGCGTGCTTACTCTTTATTCTTATGACGACAAGGCAAACGATATTTCCCTCAACAATGTTTTGAGTCAATGTCTCCAGCTTATCGCTCTTTTCCCCTTGTTGTCGGTATATGCTTATCAAGCTTATGACTATTATATCAAGGGCAATCACTCTTTCTTTATTCATGAGCCTAAGGACGAATTGTCTACTGCCGAAAACATTTTGCACATGCTCAGAATAGACAGCAAATATACAGAGCTCGAAGCAAGAGTTCTTGACCTTGCTCTCGTACTTCATGCCGAGCATGGCGGCGGAAACAACTCTACTTTTACCGCTCGTGCCGTCACTTCTTCTGGTACTGATACATATTCTGCAATCGCTGCGGCTCTCGGTTCACTCAAAGGACCTAAACACGGCGGTGCAAACATAAAAGTATCGCAGATGTTTGCCGACATAAAGAAAAATGTCGCAGATTGGAATGACGAAGAAGAAATCGAGAGATATCTCAACAAGATTCTCAACAAAGAGTGTTTTGACAAATCTGGACTTATCTACGGTATCGGACATGCTGTATATTCTATCTCCGACCCTAGAGCAGAACTTCTTAAAAAGTCCACAGAATCTTTGAGTGAAGAGAAGGGACTCAAGAGAGATTTTGAACTTTACTCAAAAGTAGAGAAAATCGCAATCAAACTTATATCTACTCAGAAGAATATCTACAAGAATGTGAGTGCAAATATAGACTTTTACAGTGGCTTTATATATGATATGTTGGGCTTGCCTCAAGAATTGTTTACACCTATATTTGCTATCTCGAGAATTTCAGGTTGGTCAGCACACAGAATGGAAGAACTTCTTAACTCATCAAAAATCATGCGTCCTGCTTACAACTGCACTCAGCCCGCTCTCGATTATGTACCTATGAAAGACAGAAACAACTGATTAAAATATAAAATCATTTGTAGCTTGTCCTTAGGATAAAAAGACAAATACAAAAAAGACGATGCAAAACATCGTCTTTCTTTTTTGTTGTTTTGTGATTATCTTATTTTTCGATAACCGTTTCTTTTGAATGCAGGGTTGTTGAGCACTTCTCCCAAAACCATTGCTCTTTGTAATTCGTTGAGTCGGAGACCTTCTTTCTTTTCCTCTCTGTCTTCTTTGACAAATCTTACATCATAATGCTCTTGACAGCCTTCGGTGGATTTTCCTCCTATGCTGTTCATAACAGGCACTTTTTCTACTCTGTATCTGTCATTAAAAGAATGATTGTCCACATCGCAATGGCTTTGATGGTGGCCAAGGGATTTTGCTCCCCTGACCTCATCTTTTTGCTTGATGTCTCGAAATGCGGTCTGTCTTGCTCTTTGGTCAAAACTTCTCATAGAAGCCATCTCATTGTTTTGTTCTGGCTGACGCATTGCAGCCTGTCTTTGTCTGATGATTTCTTCCTGAGTATGTTCTTCTTCTGAGTGCGTCTTGCTGCCGCCTTTTAATTTGATTATCGTCAATACGACCGATATGATCATTATCAACGCTATTCCCGCAAATTCCATTATTTCTTGCTGTCCTTCTTCTTGGTTTCTTTGTCGCCCTGCAATTCTGTATCGTTGCCGCTTATTGCATTACGCATATTGGTATCCGCCATGATATTCTGCATGTTGTAATAATCCATTACGCCAAGCTTGCCGCTTTTGAGAGCTGCCGCCATTGCCTTGGGCACTTCTGACTCCGCCTCTATAACGAGGGCTTTCATTTCCTGAGTCTTTGCTTTCATTTCCTGCTCCAAAGCTACTGCCATGGCTCTTCTTTCTTCTGCTCTTGCTTCTGCAATTCTCTTGTCGGCTTCTGCCTGATCCATCTGAAGCTGTGCACCTATATTTCTGCCTACATCGATATCTGCTATATCAATAGACAAAATTTCAAATGCCGTTCCGCTGTCAAGACCTTTATTAAGAACCGTCTTGGATATAGTATCGGGATTTTCAAGCACATCCTTATGAGATATTGACGAACCTACTGTCGTCACTATACCTTCGCCTATACGGGCAATTATCGTATCTTCACCTGCACCACCGATAAGTCTTGTAATGTTGGCTCTTACGGTTACTCTTGCTTTTACTCTGAGCTCTATACCGTCTTTTGCGATAGCAGATATTGCAGGAGTTTCGATTACTTTAGGATTTACCGATACTCTTACCGCATTAAGCACATCTCTACCCGCAAGGTCGATTGCTCTTGCCGTTTCTGCTGTAAGTTCCATATTCGCAGAGTGAGCAGATATAAGTGCATTGACTACTTTTATTACATCACCTCTGGCAAGCACATGGCTTTCCAATTCATCGATGGTGAGATCGAGTCCCGCTTTTTTTGCAGATATGTATGCATCTACCAATGGCGTGACTTTAATACCTCTCCACTTCATACCTATAAGTCTTGCCATAGATATCTTTACGCCGGACACCAAAGCCCTGAACCACAACTTGATAGGCAATACCGCCAAAAGGACGATTATACCTATAACTAATGCTACCGCAACAACAATAATAGCTGTGATAGCTGCGGGAGTCAAAGCTCCCAATGTCATCAAAATCATATTCATCTCCTTATAAATTTATTATTTTTTTTGGTCTTCTACTTCCCTTACTACAATACGCACGCCTTCTACCGCAACTACTTCCACAACTTTGTCTTTTTCGATAAATTTATTTTGGGCTACCACGCTGTAAGTTTCGCCGCCGATAACAACATTACCGCTTGGACGAAGTACGGTTGTAGTCATACCGCCCTTGCCGACAAGCCCCGTAAAGTCTTGCGTACCTTTGGTTATACCTTCTGGTACAGCAGTCGTACTTTGGACAAAAGCCGTCTTTGAGAGTTTTCCTTTTTTCATAGAATGTACCATTATAATAAGTGCAATTCCCACCGCTATGGCCACACACAAAATCATCACAAAAAACTGAAGCACGGGATTACCTCTTTCACTCCTGTAAAGCCTTATTGCAATACCCACAATTACGAGTATTATGCCGCTTATACCGAAAAAGCCGAATCCGGGCTGGAATATTTCTATAATGATAAATATAGTACCAAGCAAAAGAAGAATTGCCGGAATTATACCAATATCGGCAAAAGCTATCTGAAGCTCTTGCCAAAAAGTCAATCCGTCACTAGCTAACAACATATTTGCCTCCTTTGCTAATATTATAACTTATGTATAATAACAAATCAATAGTCTTTTTACTTAAAGTTTGCTTATATTCTGCAATTTTTACATAAAGGCGATATTTATACCATCATAATAAAAAATATGTATCTAAAACAAACAAAATACGAATTCATTTTTGAGAATTCGTATTTTTGATTGCGACAATATTGATTATATATTTATATCATCTTATATCAATATGTATTAATTAGTTGATTCTTTCAAAAATAAGGTTGCAGACCGTACGATCTCCTCCGCCAAAGCCTGTCGATGTAGCGGTAGACTGAGCAAATGTGTGCAATCTGTATCCCTCATTGAATTGCTGATTGCAGATATCTTCTATTTCTGAAAAGTTTTTAGAGCCCTTTCCCACAAATTTTTCTCTGAGCACTACCTGAATAACACGATATTTGCCAGAATTGTGATTGATTTTTCCCTTTTCGTCATTAAAAGCATCAAAAATTCCCATAAATTCCTCCTAATGTAAAGTTTTTCTTTTATTATACATAAACTTAACATCTATGTCAATACTTAAATTTATAAAATTTATGATTATTATCAATACAAATTTTATATTTATTTTTAAAATATAGAGTCTTTATTATGCTCGACTGCTTATTATGTTATCTGTATATGTTTTTTTGTACTTTTTTAAAAATAAAACATAAAAAACAATACCTATAATGCTTGTTAGAGTTTCAGTAACAGGAAATGTCAGCCAGAACCACTTAAGCCCTGCTCTTGAAAATATAAATCCCAACGGGACAAACAATATTATCGTGCGTACTATCGTCAAAAGAGAACTCTTTATGCCTGCTTCTACAGCCTGAAAAAATACAGGAAAAATCAATGATGTAACCATAGGTAAAAAGCTTATACCTATCCACCTGAATCCCCATTTTCCTATTTCGATTACTTCATTATCTTTTGTAAACGCCTTAAGCATCAGTTCAGGTATTGCCACAAAGCATATTGTCCCGACAGCCATAAGTATCAATCCAAATATAATTGCATCTCTCAATGTGTTTTGCATCTTTGCAAATTGTTGTTTGCAAAGTTAAAACTTATCAAAGGCACTATGCAAGACTGCATTGCTCCCAAAGGAATAAAGAAAAATGTCTGCCACTTATAGTACAAACCGAGTGCACTTACCGCTTGGTCAGAGAAAGTCTCCAAGACCATATTAAGTCCAAAAATATAACTAGTATAAGCTGATTGCATCAAAATGTTTGGCAAACCTATTTTGAATATTTTTATAGAATATCTAAAAAACTTCTTTATAGATGGAAGCCTTCTTATACCTTTTATCATGACCACTATTGCTGCACAAATCTGACCTAGCACAGTAGCAATTGCCGCTCCGGCTATACCCATAGCAGGAAAACCAATCAGGCCGAATATAAGCAATGGATCCAAAACTATATTTACTAATGCACCGATAATTTGAGCTACCATTGGTGTTTTCATATCACCATTGGCTTGCAAAACTTTTGTCCATGCACTTTCTAAAAACAGTCCAAAACTAAATACGCATACTATCCTGCCATAAACGATTACATCGTCAATGACTTGAGCAGAACTTGTAAGATTTTTGCAAAATACGGCAATAAAACATAGCATATAATTGCAAATACAAGCCAAAGCATAACTGCCAAGGGCAATGCCGTACCCGCATACTCATCTGCCTGTTTTTTATCCCCTTGTCCAAGCTTTGACGCAACTATCGTATTAATACCTACTCCTGTACCCACAGCAAAAGCTATCATCAGCAATTGCAATGGATAAATGATAGACAAGGCTGTCAAGCCCGATTCAGAATACTTGCCCACAAAAAGACTGTCCACAAGATTATATAAAGCCTGAATAAGTTGTGCAAACATAACAGGCGGAGCAAGTTTTAAAAGTATTTTTATAATACTATCAGTTCCCCATGACTGAGTTTTATCTGTTGCCATTTTTTCTTCTGCTCCATTCAAAGCGATACTGAGCGATTTGTCATACTCTAAAAAAAGGTTTTTTAATTTGCTCATATTTTCCTTTCCCATGCTGTCAAAAGCCAAAGTCTCTGATTTGTCGAGTTTGCTCATAAATTGCAAATATTTTTTCTCTCCTTTTTCTGTCAAGACAAATATCTTTTCTCTGCTCTCCTCTATTTGTATCCTGCGATAAAATTCCTTCTTTACGCAAAACGACAAATACATTATTAATAGTCTGTTTTGGCAAAAGATAACTATCGCAAATCAGCTTTTGCGTGCAAAAACCATATTCTCTTATCGTGTAATACACAAGCATTTCATGATAACTTATACCATGAATGTTTGACCACTGAGAATACATTCCTCTGAACTTAATGATAGCTCTGTTCAACTCATTGATAATATCCAATTTCTCTCTATCCATATTATATTTTACTCACTTATAGTCCCATTTGGGACTAATTATATATTTTTTTATAAGTTTGCCAATGCTATTTAAAAAATTTATTTAAAAACGCAATAAAAATTTATCTATAAAATAAATTGGAAAAAAATGACTTTAATTGATATATAAAAAAGTCATCCTTTAACTCAAAAAAGAAAAGATGACTTAATAGAATTTTTTATTTTTATACTATTTTTTGAAGACAGACGAGAGTCTCTACATGGCGCAAGACTACAAAAGGTCTCAAAAACGCCCGTTTTCAAAGGGTGAAACTATAAAAAAATTGACAAACCGTGCGATGTATGTTATAATGTGCCTAATATCAGGTTGCCTTCTCGGAAGGAGAGGGCGGATAAGGAGGGCATGTATGAAAAAAGTTGTAATTACCGCCATCGGCACGTTGATGCTTTTTTCCGTGTTGCTGTTATCCGTCGGATGCGGGGGGAGATTAGTTAGTACCCCTTTGTATGGTAAGACGGTCACGTTCACGGGGAAAACCATGCCCGTCGATTGGGACGGGCAGACGAGTGCGGGATATGCCGACGGGGAGTCGGAAACTCCCGTCGGCGATCTGATCGAAAAGTATTTTGACGAGATCGATTGGGACTTCACCAATGAATGCGATAACTACGATATTCTCGGAGGTTTGCAGGAAGAGGACAAGGCAAGCCCCGAAGCGTTCATGGCATATATCGATACCGTCGTGCAGGAGCGCGGCATCTATGCCGGGTGGGAAGGCGCGACGGTCGCCGTGGGGAGCAAGAGCGATGAGGTTGAAGTGGTCTTTTCTGCCCCCGACGGCAAGGAATATCGCTATATGTGCACCGATACTTCCCCGGATCGGGACGGAACGGTGCTGTCGAGCGAAATGCTGTCGGGCGAAAATTGGAGCGGCAACGCAAGTTTTGCGACTTCCTGGAACGGCGTAAGGGAGTATTTTTGTATGAGCGTTCCGGATATCGCTCCGCCCATGGGGATCAGTCTTCCCGTTTCCGTCATTTTGTATGATTATGAAAGCGACGGCGCTGGCGGCGGGTCGGGGACCTCGCTGGTAGAGATCAGGATCCTGGCAGAAACCACAATCGAATGACGCGCCTGCTTCATCGGAACAGAACGACAATAAATCAGCCCGCGGATAACAGCTGATGGGCGAGGTCAATTCTAACGCCTTTTTCGGCACGTTCGAGCGTGTGACAAAAATCAACTCTGCAAGGCGCTATGCGGAGTATATCGTTGCAGCCATGTCCGCACAATGAACATTTCAAAGGGGCTTCCTTCGAGGAGCCCTTTTTTTCTATGGTCGGCGGCTTTGCATTATTTCCGTTCAAGACAAATTAGAGTTTCAACATGGCGGGTATTAGGAAACATGTCGTATGGGGTGACTGACTGTATTTTATACTTATCGCTCAAAATTTTCATATCCCTTGCCAATGTAGCAGGATTGCAGGATACATAAATAATTTTGGTAGGAAGAGATTTTAGCATGGCTTCAAGGACTTTGCCGTCACAACCTTTTCGAGGAGGATCTATCACAACAATGGATTTGTCGAGCGATGCTACTACTTTTGGCAATTCCTTTGCACAATCCCCGCAAATATTGATTATTTTATTTTCATTGCCATTGACTTTTGCAAGCACTTTGGCATCTTCTATCGCTTCCGGCACTATCTCTATCGCATAGACTTTCTTTGCATACTTGGCAAAAATATTGCTCATTATGCCTATACCGCTGTATGCGTCAATCACATTGTCTATTCCGCTTTCTTTTATGATTTCGCCTACTTTAGAATATATTTTATCCCTTATAGAATCGTTTACTTGCATAAAGGATTTTAGAGATACAAAATACTTAATACCCAAAGCTTGACCTTCAAGTTTATCTTCGCCGTAAAGCGTAAAGACTTTATCTCCGAGAATGACATTCGTGCGTTTTTCGTTTTGAGATATATACAATGAAAATGTATATCCTTTGTCTTCCAACATTTTGACAAAAACTTTGTATGAAGGCAATTCCTTGCCGTTTATTACAATGCATACTGCATACTTGTCGTCTACTTTTCTTATTACAAGATGTCTTACAAGACCTTTGTGAGATTTTTCGTCATAACAAGACAACTTCGTCTTTTTCACAAAATCCAAAAAGCTTTCTATTATACATTGCATGCCTTTGTCGTTGAGAAGACACTCACCGCCTTTTCCCTGCCTGATAAAAGGCACAATATCGTGGCTGTCGGGAGCAAAAAAGCCTGCCACCACCTCGTCTTTTATTCTGGTTACGGGAAGCTGAATTTTATTGCGATAGCCTACTATGTTTTCGCAAGCTACGACTTCGTCCACATCGCAGTCAATTCTCAATTCTTTGTCAATGCAATTCTTTACGATATCTCTTTTTATTTCAAGCTGATGATTATAAGCAATATGAAGCATTTCACAGCCGCCGCACTTAAAGCATATTTTGCACAAAGGCACTACTCTGTAAGGCGAAGGTTTGATAAGCTTTATGACTTTTGCAAGAGCAAAAGCCTTTTTTATCTGCGTAATCTCTATCATTGCTTTTTCATTTTCCATGACGCAAGGAACAAAGACGACTCTGCCGTCAATTCTCGCAATTCCCTCGCCGTTCATACCGCAGGATAAAATCTCAACTTCGTATTTTTCGCCTATATTCATATTGCCTCCGCTATTTGTTTTGAATATATAATGAAAGCCAAAATTTGTCAAGAGTATATATCAAATTTTTTCTCATGCTAACTATGGAGGTAATTATGAAAAAAACAGATAAAAACAAAAAATCAAAACAAACAAAATCTTCATCAAAACAAAACCCTAGCAAAATGCGTGAGATTGACAAGCAAAATATGATTATGGCTTTAAAAGACGCATACAATGAATAATTTCGCTTATAAATTATTTATTTGATATGATTCTTTATAAAGTATTAAAATAAATATTTTGCAAAAAAACGATGTCGCAGATTTCTCTGCGACATCTCAACTTTGAACTATACAATCGTATAGCTTTTTACTTTTTGGGAGCGATGCCTTTTTCTTGCATCATAAGGCTTATTACCTCACATACTTTCTTTACGCACAACTCGGATTTTACGGGAATCATAGCAGGAACTTCGCTGTATGCCTTTGAAGAAGACATGTCTCTGAAATGAAGTTTTTTGCTTACTACTTCTTCCTTGTTTGCATCAATAGCAAGATATATCTTCAAAGTCTTTCCGCCGATTGCCATTTTGCAAAGAAGCTCACGACCTACTCGGTAGCTGTCACATCTGTTGCTCAATCTGCTTTTGACCTTTTTGAAAGATAGTAAATAATCCTTAAGCTGATTATAGTAAAGCTTTGCATCATCGCTCAACTCTGCTATTCTCGCCTCAAAACTTGCTCTTTGCTCTTCCAAAATTTTTACCTCCAACTCTTATCGGATTGTCAATGATAATATTATAATAAATATGTCTTATTTTGTCAACACTAAAAATTATATAATTTTAATTTTTTTTAAGATTGGAATATAAGTATTACAATACTATAAAGAGTCCTTTTATATTATCATATAAATGATTATTTATTATCAGAGTTCTCGATTTCTTTCAATGCTTTTGCCAGCTGATCAGGACAAGATGTGGATTTGAAACCGCATTTGATGCCTTCGAGTCTTTTTATGACTTCATCAACCTTCATACCCTCAACCAATTTACCTATGCCTTTGAGATTTCCGTTGCAACCTCCCTCATAACTTACATTCTTGAGCACTCCGTCTTCGATATCAAAATTAATACTTCTTGAGCATACACCGCTTGTTTTGTATGTATAATTCATATTTACCTCGCTTTTGAACTTGATTTATTCTATCAAAATAACAATAATGTATTATATATTTATTATTGATTTTATTATTTTGTCTTGTAAAGGTCGTATTCGGGATAAATCTCGTCTATATATTTCAAAATATCCTCTCTTTTGCCCTTATAAGGACCGGGGGCTTCCATCTTTGTGGATACAGTAGCAGTCGCCCAAAGCAAAGCTTTTTGCATATTTTCTTTTTGTCTTTCTGTAATATATGCTGCAAATGTTGTATCTCCTCTTCCGCTTCTGCCGGAGAGGTTTCTCGCTCTTATAGGACAAGTGTACAATTCTTTTCCGTCATAAGCCAAAACTTCTGCCGAATTTGTGATTACAACTTCTTTTGCTCCCCATTCGTGCAACATTTTTGCAGCCACTATTCTGTCTGTCTGGCCTGTCAATATTTCTGCCTCGGCAGTATCTGTCTTGAGATAATCCACATAAGGCAAAATCTCTTTTTTATCCTTCCAATCCTCAAAATACATTCTGCCTGTCGATCTGTCGGCATGTCTTAAAAGTGCCTGTACATCGACAGCTATTTTTCCTCTTTTTGACAACTCTATCATAAGATCTCCCGTAAAGTCGCCGTATATAAGTCCTGCAAAATGATATACATCGCAATCCACATCGGGGATATCTTCGAGTTTGAAGCTGTCGCCTTGACCTATACAAGTACAAGTACGGCGTTCTTTGTCGGCTGTATGATATTTGTTGCGAATAGATGTGGATTCCTTCGAAGGGATATAAAAAATATCTTCCTTGGGAATGACAAATGTATTGAGTCTGTCTTTGTCTTCGGGTGCCACTTTGGTGACAACTCCTACCTTATATCCTCCTGCATACGCAGCAGCAGACGAATATATTACCGCACCGCCTACTTCTATTATCTGATTGTCAAGATAGTCGATATTGTAATCGAGAGAGATATGACCGATGGTCAATGTGTCATAATGCTTTTTCATAAATACTCCTTTCACTTCCAAAATCTGACAATGCCTGTGTAATAACACAGGCATGATCTACGAATAATATTATATAACCAAATTTATAAATTGTCCAATACTTTTATAAAATATTTAGATATTAAAAGACTATCAAATTAAAATCTTTCCATAGCTTTTGTGATATTGAAAGTCATCATACCCTTTCCGTCTACGGCAGTATTGGTATTGTCATTGGGTCTTATAATTATACTGTTGCTCTTTATTACATCATCGAGCGTAAGCTGCATCTGTCCATAACCTTCATAGGTATAATTAAGAAGTACCGTGCTAAGCAAATCCGACTTCATACTATCGAGTTTTTCCTTGGAAAGACAGCTATCGGGTGTTTCACCTTGGTTTTTGCTGATAATGCTTTCGAGTGTTTTTTCTTGCTGGCTGTCAAGCTTGTTGTATGTGATATGAATATCACTTGTGTCTGAAGACAAATCCACGCAGAATGTAGTATAGATATGCTGAGGCAAGATTGTAATTTCTTCAGACGATGTCGTATTACCCACAATGTCTTTGCTCGATATTTTGAAGGTAATTACAAAATATTCTTTTGTATCATCCAATCTGAATTCATCTCTCAATATAGCGAAATCATTTTGAGAATCATTTGCCAGCATAGGTATGAATGCTGTCTGCTCAGCCGATGTAACATTGAATGATTGACCAATCTTGGACATATCGAGTTTTGACATCAAATTGCCTTCGCCGATAGCTCCCTCTACGGTAGCACTCATATCGATGATATTGCCTTCTATAAATATATTATAATTGTTTTTCTGACTCTCGTCTGCCGTATCCGTAATATTTGTAGCTCCTTCTGTATAGCCGTTGAGCTCGAAGTTAGCAAACAATGCTTTCAATACCGATTGCAAATCAGATGGAGTAATCTCATTGTCCTGAGTAGACAATTTCTTGGATGCTACTTCATATATGCTTTCCAAACTGATTTGTCCGGGTGTTGTGCTCTGAACTCCTTCAGTTTCTGAAGTAATGCCTTCTGTAAGTGTAAGCTGCATATTATTTGTCAATTCACTCATAGTTTTCTTTACGCTTTCAGAACACTGGCTGTTTACTTCATTGATATCCATAGGCGATGTGGAGCCGTCAGGCTGTTTTTCGTCCGTGACTTTTTTCATCAACGCATTGATCGCAAACATTTCGCTTGTCGTGAGGTCATTGACATATATGTTGGTGCATATCTCTGCACTCAATTTATTCATGTCCACCAATACCAAAAGTGCAAGCTTGTCAGGCATAAGCTCCTGATATTTTGCGTCTACTATGCTCTTGTCGAGAGGACTGTTGAATACAAGCAACAATTCTCCTTTGTCCGCTGTCATAGCACTCGAGCTTCTTGTGATATACAATCCCGTCATCTTGGCATTTTCGTATCCCTTTGCCGTGATTGTTATGCTGTTTTCAAGCATGACGAGCATTTCACTTCCGTCAATTACAGGCTTTAATTCATTGAAAGACAATGCTGTGTTTGCCATTGCCTGACCGTTTATCGAAGTGGCATAGCTTGTTGCCTTTGCCGAAATGGAGTCAAACACATTGCCTTTTGTGATATCATAACTCAATTTGTGAGAATCATTGAGGAAATATTTGTTGTTTATTTCATCGATAGCATTGTTGGCATTTTCTGCTTTGTTTCCGACAAGAAGGTCTATTACAAAATCCTTTCTGTCTGAAGATGTATATATGGTCGAATCAGGCATATTGTTGATTTTACAAATAGCGTTTCTAAAATCGTTTTCGCTGGGAATTTCACTCTCATCGGGCTCGCTGCCGTCTTCGGTCTTGTAAAGTTCGTTGATGACGATTTCATATATCGTCTGGTTTACTCTAAAACCGCCGTCTTCGAGGAATGTCACAGTATAGACATCATTGTGAATTTGATTTTTAAGACAAACCGTCTTTACCGTCACTCCGTCTTCTTCATAGATATCCTCGTTTAGACCTTCTTCAATCTTTTTCTTTGTGCTCTCTGTGGTCATCTCCTCTTGCTCTAAATCGCTGCCTCTCGATATTCTCGAAATAAACAACAAAAGCAAGTCGAGTCTGTTCATAGAAGCCGATTGACTCATATCGCCTATATCGTTGACTTTGAGACTATTGACAAGCAAATCGTCTCTTGTTCCGTCAGCATTAATTTCGCCGAGATTGAGTATTATATTGACATTTATTTTTTCAGGCAACAACGAATTGATGCTTTGATCTTCGATGTTTCCCTTGCCCTCAACGATAAGACTCATTTCGTCAGTATTGTTGTAGGCATAAATTACTTTGAGATCTTTTAAGAATGAAAGGCTGCTAAGTATTTGCGATTGAGTATTGATAAGATATGCTATCTCTTCAATCATAAATACGGGCTTGAATTTTTCTGTGATATACTGCTCGTTGTAGACGGGAGTAATATTGTTTTTGGACATAATGCCGTCTATGATTTCAAAACCGCCGTCAGGCAATTCTATCGTCTTGTCCTTTAATCTTACTTTGTCCGTACCGAAATTCACACCCACACCCTTTTTGAGGACATCGAGGAATGTTTCGTTTGCCTGCGAATCAATAAGTTCTTGCTTAAATGAATCGCTTATGAAAAATTTGTTATAAAGTTCATCTATAAAATTAGAAATATTGTCAGCGGGCACAAAACTTCCGTCATCCACATATTCATAGTCATAAAGACCTTTCATAAGCTCCCATACTTCTCCGTCCGTGATAATATGTTCGCCTTCCTCGAGATTGCCGTTGACTTTTTCGTTGGCACTTACAAGCTCGAATACATTGGGAAGATATGCCCCTTCTTCTTCAAAAATGATATCGCAATTCAATGCGTCTTTTATCTTTTGAAGTCCTTGTCTTACACCGCTGTCAATCTGCTGACAAATCTTGTCATAATCTATATTTTCCACATTCATGCCGAAAGAATTGGCAAGAGCCGTCAAAGTAGCAAGATGTTCTTTTGACTTCTCCACTCCCACTTTGTTGACATCCATAGTGGTGACGATATTGAGATTTTCATCAAGACATATATTGGCTTTGACAAATATCTCCTCAGGCACAAGCTGATTTATAAGATTTGCCATAGCACCGCTTTGCTCGATTCCTAGCATCTCAGATACTTTGACTTTGATTTCTACTCCGAGTATAGACTTTGATTTGTCGTATGTCATGTTGATAAATTCCGCTTTGATATTGCCAAGCATATTTTCGTCATTGACATACTTTGTGAGCATATTCGCAAGTGCTACATAACTTGTTTTCGCTCTGTAATACACATTAGAATATTCATTTGTATATTGCATATTCTTTATCTGAATATTCTGCAAGAAATTTTGACTGCTTGCGAGATTTACCACATCGGATATTGTGTTTGTAGTAGTGATAATGTTTTGTGAATTGTCAATGCAATATTTGTCTACCAAATCATTGACAAATGTAGTTGTTTCCTGCTCTTTTCTCTCGGGAGTATAGATATCATAACCCAATGATTCTTCAGTGGGAAGTTTGATATCTCTCATCATATACAAAAATGCTTGTTCGCTGATATCCACTTTGAGAGTTTTCATCAAAGTTTCGATAGGATACATATCCACACTTCCCGAGTTGACGAAACTGAGAGGTATTTTTTCTTGAGCTTTTTCGAGCACCTCTACTACTTTTGTATTAACTTTAACAAGCATATCGTGAATATTGAACTCTACTTTTGCTTTTTGCAAAACTACATCGACAATGCTCACTATTTTATCCACATTGACTTCGCTAAGCTGATTCAACGAAGCCTGAACAGCCTTTGTATTGTCAAAAGGATATACAATAACCGTAGCATAAAGATGCTTGGGTATGAGATTTTTCAAAAACGGAGGCAATCCCTTGTCATCGATAGTCTTTGACAAAGCGTCTCTTGCATTAAGACCTACTGTGAGTTTGAGCTGAACATCCTGAGGTTTTGTAATATCGCTGTTGATGATAATCTGCTTGACCTCAATCAATTCTTCTAAAGGTTTGCCAAGCTTTTCTTCTACACTGTTTATCTGAGGGAATATATCGCTAAGCGAGCCGTAAATCTCATCTATCACAGCAGCAAGCTGCTTGTCAGAAATCTCTAAAATATTCTTTTCGCCTTTGTAGTTTTCCAGGGAAGAAAAATCAAACTCGAGCTCTTGCAAAAAAGCATCAAGAGCCTCATTTCCCGTGCTTCCGGGATTTGTATTTTCGTCTTGAGATGTATCTTGATTTTCGTCTGCCAAAGCGATTTCACTCTCTACCACTCTGCCGTCAGAATAAGTATATACATATCTTAGGTCATAGCCGTCTGTGCCAACGGTACTTACTTGAGGTTCTGACGAATCTTCTGTGGTAGTCTCGCTATTTCCGAAAATGCCGCTCAAAAGCTTTGTAATATCCAAATCATAGTCTGCTGAAAGATACAACTTGTTTTTAATATTGGTATAAAAAATTTCGAGGTCGTCTTCAGAATATTTGTTGACTACGATTTTGCTCTCGTCTGTCTTGCTTACGCCGTTGAGAATGCCAAACAATTCGTTGAAAGCTACACCCGATTCTTCGCCAATCTCCTTGTTCCAATAATATTCTGCAATTTTATATCCGCCGAAAGCAAGTCCGAATATGCCTGCCAAAAAAACAACCACGCATATACATGCAATGATAGCACCCGTCTTCTTGTTTATTCTGTTGTGACGGATAGCTCTCTCGTTTCTTTCTATATCAACCTTTCTGACCTGTTTTTTCTTTGCCATATTTTTCTCCCGATAAAATACGATAAATTATTCTGATATACAATTTCTATAATTTTGTTTCGACCATTATATTTTTATGTGTTATGGATACGATTATCCATATATCGCACACTTATTTATTGTATTATAGCACATAAAAAACTTTTTGTATAGTAATGTAATTTTATAATAAATACTTTATTTATATTTTGCAAGCTTTTTTGACTCAATTGTTATTGACAAAATCTTCCTCTTGAAGATTGTACGACTTTGGGAGAATTTTTTGGGTATATATGTCGATAAATAGTCGGTTTTTAGCTCAAAATTCTTCGCTACTCCTACAATATTGGCAAAAGACTTGCAAAAAACTTGATTTTGATATATAATATGAATTAACAAATTTTGCACGATATGTGCATAAGGGGATTTCTGACTTTTTGTATGAGAAAACCTTTTAGTTTGAACGAATCTATTCTTACTCGTTCATACAAAAATATAATATTTAAGCATCTTACGACAGCAAGAATACTCTTGCTTGGTTTTGCTATAATAATCTTGGTCGGTTCTCTTCTTCTTATGTTGCCCTTTGCGACAAAAGAAGGTGTCGAACTCAAGTTCATAGACGCATTGTTTACAGCCACTTCCGCCACTTGCGTGACAGGTCTTATAATTGCCCCTACGGCAAACATCTTTACGCCATTCGGTCAAGTGGTTATTCTTTTGTTGATACAAATCGGCGGTCTGGGATTCATGACGCTTACTTCCTTTTTCTATTCTATGCTCGGAAGAAAGCTCTCCTTAAGACGCAGAATAAGCATGAGCGAAGATATGCAGTCAGGTATGGGAAGACTCAAATCTATTGCTATCAAAATCGTAATCCTCGCTTTCGGCGTGGAAATTCTGGGTATAATATTTCTTACAATAGGTTTTTCGATACAAGGATATTCTTTCGGACAGTCTTTGTGGTATGGTATATTCCACAGCGTTTCTGCTTTTTGTAATGCCGGCTTTGATGTCGTAAGTCTTACGGGCACTTCCCTTGTCGGTGTAAACAACAACTATCTTATTCTCATTACTCTTGCCCTTCTTATAGGAATAGGCGGTATAGGTTTTATAGTGCTTATCGACATATCCGAAAACAGAAGATTCAGAAGATTGTCCTTGCACACAAAGATAGTAATTTTAATGACATTGGTATTCACTTTCGGCGGAGCTTTCGTCTTCTGGATTGCCGAAAGAAACAACCCTGCCACTATCGGCAATATGCCTTTATTGGGACAATGGGTGAATTGTTATTTCCACTCTGTTTCCTGCCGTACAGCAGGCTTCAACAGCTTTGATTTGACAAAAATGAGCGATTTGTCGACAGGCACCACAATGCTTTTGATGTTTGTGGGTGCAGCTCCCGGCTCTACGGGCGGCGGTATAAAAGTCACGACAGTATTTATTCTTGCTGCACAAGTTATCGCTACTTTGCGTAATAAAAAAGAATTTGTAGTGGATATGAAAGCCGTAGGCACAAATACCCTTACAAAAGCCGTAACGGTAGTATCCCTCGCTCTTTCAGTAATGATTACAAGTATGTTTATCATGCTTATCGCAGAAAACAATGTCGAAGAGACCTCAATGGAAGCTCTCATATTTGAGCAGATAAGTGCTTATGCTACATGCGGACTGTCTCTTGGAGTGACGCCGTTGTTGTCGCCTATAAGCAAAATCATAATAATGCTGAATATGTATCTCGGTCGTATAGGTGCGTTCACATTCTTCATGTCTTTTACGAAAAACACAAGACAAGTGGACAAAATCAAATACCCCGAGGCAAATATAACTGTATAATACACAATACACAAAAAGGAGTTTGTTATGAGAAAATTCAAACACCAGAAAAACCAACAATTTGCCATATTGGGACTAGGAAAATTCGGTATGGAAATTGCAAAAGCCCTTTATAATTACGGTTATGAAGTACTCGCAGTCGATATCGATGAGGAAAAAGTAAACGAAATCACAAATTTCTGCACGCACTCTCTCGTGGCAGATGTAAGTGAAGAAAGCACTTTAAGATCCATAGGAATAGAAAATTTCGATACGGTAGTAATCGCTATCGGCAACAATATGCAGGCTTCTATCATTACTGCCCTTACCTGTATGGAAATGGGAGTAAAAAACATACTCGCCAAAGCTCACAACGAAAAACACGGAAAAGTTCTCAACAAGATAGGTATAAATCAAGTTATTTATCCTGAGGCTGCTATGGCGATAAAAGTAGCTACTACTCTCATAAACCCCAATATTCAAAACCACATGGAGATAGTGGCAGGATATTCTATCGCTGAAATCAGAATTCCCGACAAATGGATAAACAAAAATCTCGGCGAACTTGCATTAAGAAGCGAATATGCAGTCAATGTCCTTATAATCATACGAGCAAATGACGAAGTTATCACATCTCCGACAGGCGACACATTGTTGCAAGAAGACGATATCATCGTTGTCGGCGGAAGCAATCAGGATATAGAAAACCTTAGCTTTACAGCAAACAAGCTCTCACAGGCTGATAAAGAATAATTTTATTTTATCAAAAACAAAAGGCGGATTTTTATCCGCCTTTTTTATTCTGTTATAGCAATATACTATACTCTAATCATATATTAAAGAAAGATTCTCTTATGCAGAAATTAAGCACGCTTGTCGTCCTTGCGGTATATACCAATTTGCCTAGTCTCTCGGTATACAAAGCATTGTCGCCGTCTGCTTCTATATAAGTACTTGCCGTCTCTTTGACCATATTGCCCTCTTCGTCATAGCTTATGATACCTGTCGAAAGATATGAGCTATAACCTGTATCATCTTTAAGATTTGCAAGCACCGTATCGAGTATGGTCTTATAATCTATCTGACCTTTGAGAGAATATTTTCTTTCGCCCTTTCCATCGATTTTCTTTTGGTCAAATACGATATATTTTCCGCTCCACTTTATAGGACTGCCCAAAAATACTGCAAGGTAATAGTCTTTATCCTCGTCAAGCTCCTCATCGTTGAGAGTAATGGTAAAATCATAATAGAATACGCCGTCTTTTGCATAAGAATTGCTTTCTTGCTCTAATATACAAAGTATAGCATTTTGAAGAATTTCCTTCATCTCTTCGTCTGAAATGACAGTGCATTCTTTTTGAGCTTGTTTTTCTATCTCTACCGTCTTATCAAAATCATAGATATTGTCGATATAGCTGTCAGACAGTTTTTGCGTAAACCTATTTATTTCCGTCTCGAATACAAAATCCTCAAGGCTTCCCGCCACTGAACATGCAGCATCGGTATTGATGAGATTTTTATTGAGATTTTCCAAGGTCTTTGCTATCTCTTTTTTTACAAGCTCGTTGTCTTTATAAATACTGTTTTGGTTGACAAACAACATAGAGCTTTTTCTCGAGATGTTTTCGCTTGGCTGAATGTGATGACATTCTTTGATAAAATCACT
Organism: uncultured Christensenellaceae bacterium; assembly: GCA_944381365.1. Taxonomy (GTDB): domain Bacteria; phylum Bacillota; class Clostridia; order Christensenellales; family UBA3700; genus RACS-045. Next base: position 98,685 of record CALWKW010000002.1, read on the forward strand.
GCATGCAAAGTTGTCTGATATACAGTCGTCACAAGCAATATCTTTGAGAGTGTATTCAGAGGCGTCATAGACAATCGACTTTTTTATATTCTCTTCTTTATAATAGATATTGTCGTTTTCGTCCCAGCTACCTGATACACGATAACAATTTCTGAGGCTAGTGTCTTTTGAAGGAGTCTCGTAAGGATTAAAATAATCCCATGCCTCAGTAAAATACATTACATTTTCTCCTGACCTTCTGTAATAAGCAAGATTAGTGTATTTTGTGTTGCTAAGATATAGCGAAGGATATGCTCTGTCAATCTTCAGCATGCTGACATCGTCTTCTTTGGAATAATCCATTTCAAAATACTTTATTACCATTCCGTATTCGCTGATATCCTGAATGTCCACTACTTCTCTTACATAATAATTTTTTTCTTCGTCAAGATAATAATATTCTCTTAAATCATTTGATATTGTAAAAAATACCGACAACTTGGATGCACTTGAGTTTTCCGTATTCTTTATCACTTGCAAAGATATAGGATAATAATCGTCTTTGAGTCTGACAAACTTTATGCACTGACACTCAACCACTTCTTTTCCTTCTGTGTTTGTATAATAATCCACTTGTATTACTTCTCTGAAATAATTTATGGCTTTGCTGTCCCATACATACAATTTTCTCGTACTGCTGTCATAAGTATCAGTAAAATAATCGCTTCTGACACGAGTCATAGAGATATGTTGATTTGTCTTGTCATATGACAAATAATAATAGTTGTTTGAATATTTATCCGCATCCTGAATATAAGGCATTGAATAAGGCATTTTGAACCACTGATTATACCCAGGAATAATCTTGAGCATAAACAATGCTTCGTCTTTTATATCCTCTATACTCATTGAGTCTTTGTATCTCGAAGTGCTGTTTAAAGCTCCAATATTTTGGATTATTTGTTCATAGTCTTCTGTATTAAGCTCGAGCGAGCCGTCTTGCAATTCAAATACATTATTCACTATCTCATAACCTTTATTTGCATTGTCATTCGATGCCATTGCTAAAGACGAAGTAGAATCGCTTGCAAGCTGATGTATATCGGGGAGATATTGTGCGTTCATGACCTTGGTCGTCATATCTATTCTTTCTCCGTTTTGAATAGGACTTTCAATGACGATTGCTTGTGGAATTTCCCTTCCGCCGCCGCTATTGAATACAATAGAAAGCACAATGACGAGTATCAGCACTACCGATACGCATGAACTCAAAGCCACCCACAATTTCTTTGACTTTGGCAAAACAAATCTTCTTGTATTTTGCTGTGTATATGTCTTTTGTACTACATTATCGCTTTTTGTTTTTTTGTCGGATAATTCTTTTTGACGGGCATAAAGATTTTGCAAAATAGTAGTTTTTGCTTCAACGCTCATTTTGATATTCGATAAGGATTGTGTGTATTTACATTCTTTTATCATACTATCTTTCCTCCAACAAATTCTTGAGTTTTTCTCTTGCCCTGCAAAGTCTTATGTTTATAGAATTTGCACTTTTGCCTGTTATTTTTGCTATCTCTTTTATGCTATACCCTTCATAGTAGTACAGATATATCACATTTCTGTCAAACTCCGGCAAAAGGGTTATTTCCTCCAATCCGTCTTCATGCGTATATGTCGGCACCTTTATGTTTTCATCGAGAGCAAGCACTTTTTTCCTCATTGATTTGAGATAGTTTTTGCTCTTGTTTATCGCCACTCTTATGAGCCAAGCTTTGAGATATTCTTCTGTCTTGAATGGCATTTTTTTGAGCATTGCCATAAAAACATCTTGTACAATATCCTCAGATTCGCTAGAGTTTCGGGTATATTGATATGCCAATCTGAACAACATGTCGCTGTATGTATTGACAATATAATTTATATCCTTTATATCTTTATCTCCCATTTTGTCCCCGTTGTTCAAATTTTATATCGTTCCTATTTGCCTCAAAACAAAATAATCCTGCGTAGTCAAAAATTCTGCATTCCTTACTGCGTCATCTACCGAAAATTCACTAGGTTGTATGCCGTCTACCAATTCCCAATTTGTCTTTTTGAGAAAAACAGCTTCTTTGATACCGCTTTCTTTAAATGCCGAAGAATATAAATGCGTCAAACTTGCAGGAAAAACTACGCTTGTAATATTTTTACATCCTTGAAAAGCCGATTCTCCTATTTTTAAAAGGCTTTCGGGAAATACTATATCAGATATACTTGTACCTAAAAAAGCTCTGCTGTATATTATTTCCACGCCATAAGGTATATTTATTTTTGTGAGATCACTGCAACCCTGAAATGCACTAGTTCCTATATCGACAATACTTTCAGGTAATACAACCTCTTTTAGACCGCTATAATAAAATGCATTATTATCTATTGATTTTACGCCATAAGGTATATTTATATAAGTGAGATTTTTACACGAATGAAATGCACTTTTTCCGATAACTTCCAAAGTACTTGGAATTTGCACCTCACTGACACTGCTGAATGCAAAAGCAGATTCATTCAAAGTCGTAAGTCCCTCGGGAAGATTAATTTGAGAAAGATTTTCACATTCATAAAAAGCATATTCTTCTATTGTCTTTAAGTTTTCAGAAAACTTAATATTCTGAATACTGCTATAAGCAAAGGCACCTTTGTTTAACCCTGTTAGAACACCATATAAGATTGCCACCTAAAAAAATAGCAAATCAACCCTTATTTTTTAATGCCTTTCGTGGTGTCGTTGTACCACGGAATTAAGCGGCAAGTCAACGGAAAAATTTATTGCAGAAGCCATAAAAAGAAAGGACAGTCATACTCGATCAAGAGTGTGGCTGTTCTTTTATTATTCCGTGATTGCAATCAGACGCGACAAACCGACGCAATAATTTTTTCTTCATCGTTGACTTCCGAGAGGCTGCACTTGCAGGCTGACCGATTCGTGCTTCATTCGGTGGTCCTTAGCCACTGCCGAAAGGCAAAAATAAAAAATAAGGAGATTTGAAGCAAATGAAAAAGGTTATCTACTCGATCACCAAGTTAGGAAAGGTCGAAAACACAAAGATTACAGGTATCGGATACATCACCGATGAAGACCTGATTACGGCAAATGTCAGCAAGACTGGCAAGCCGTATATCAGAATTTTCCCTTGCGTGAAAAATTGCCATCCTGTAATGAACAGCACAGACGAATTCAAAGGCGCGTACTACGAAATCGTCGAATACAACGAGCGGGATATAGAGGTCAACTACTATATCTGGTTCAAACTTGCGAAATAACAAAGGAGATAAAGACCATGAAGAAACAATACCAACTGAGCGAATTCCAATTCTATGACGGAGAAGAGTTCATCACCTTCAACCTCATAGACATCAACACGGAAAAGAAAGAGATCACGGTCGCCGTGACAGACCGCGGACGCATCAGCGTTCACACATTCGACCTGCTGGAAGATTGCGGCAGGCTCTACTTCGAATACGGCGTAGGCTTCAATCAGATCGACTTGGACGACTTCGAGGAGGTGGACGAATGAAACTCACTCTTGCGAACATCAAAGAACTCAAGCGCAATTCGGACAGTCCCCTGCTCAAACGAGTTTGCAACTATGTCATAGACCGTTGGAGCGACTACAACGACAAGAAGGGCATCTTTACGGATGTCCTTCATTATGGCTGCCAATCGGGTATCGTAGGCGAACTTATCTATTATTCGGACACGGTGCGCTTTTACAAGCAATATCGACAGGAGATCAATACGCTGCTGTATGACCTTATGAACGGAACAGGGCTTTACTCCCCTACCGAACTTTTCGGCGACAAGTGGGACAAGGAAGATCCGCTTGCGCAGGATATTTGCAACCAAAACCTTCTGGCGTGGTTCGGCTTTGAAGAAACGCTCCGGAACATCGGCTACAACTTCGAAACTTTACAAAATTGCATTTGAGGAGGATACGAAAATGACAGACAAGAACATCGCAAAGAAAGAAAAGGCTATCGAGCTTATGAAACGGCTGGACATCTATAAGCCGTATATCAAGGGCTTCCGCGAAAGCGACAAAGTTTGCTTCTTTGAAGGCTTCGGCGGCTTCTGGATAGACCAAGAACCCGAAGTCTATGCCAAGATGAAGGCTATCGAAAAGAAATACGGATGCCTCGTCTATGCCGTAACGCACGAATTTACTCCGTTCGGCGAATGCTACTCCTTCCTCATCGTATCGGACTATCCCGAAGAATGGGACGACTTAATGAACGATGACGGAAACAGACACTGCGCTTACGCCTATGTCTGGAACAAAGACGATGAATGGTGTTCGGAGTTCGGCGACATAATCGTGCAGAGCTTTGGCGGCGGTATCAAGAGAGTCGCGTGAGGTGAAATATGAAAGTATATCTTGTAAAACTCGATTGGTCCACCGAAGACAGCAACGACATCGAATTGTTCGTTTGCGGCACTTATGACAAGGCTTACGAAAAGTTCAAGGAACTTATCGCAAACGAAATGAACCCTGACAACTCGTGGGTTGGCGAACTCGAATGGGAAAACGGCGTTCCGAAAGACGACAAAATCGAACTCGACTTTCTGGATCGTCGCAGCGACACCGATGAAACCGAATGCTATTGGCTTATCACCGATACTTGGGATTACGGCGTCCGCACCCACATCTCTATCGAAATCAAGGAGGTCTTATGAAACCGTTCAAAACACAGGCTCACATCCACTCCCTTGACGGGCAGGTGGATGAGATAACAATCTTGGAAGAACTTGGGCACAACAGCTATTTAGTGGATTATCGCGGGGTGAAATGCTCCGCGATTTTTAATCCCTTCAACTGCACCTACTACGCAGACGACATCTATGGAATCGTCAAGGAGGAAACGAACAATGGCTAAAATCGCAGAACTCAAAAAGTATCTCGGATATGAATTCTCTTCCGGGAGTTACACCGGCGAGGACTACAAGTCCTTCCAAACAAAGTACATCAACTATCTGAAAGCGATATGCCGCGAAAATCATTGGCAGCTCGTCAATGTCGGGAGAAACCACTACTGCTTCTCTGCCTTTATCAAGAGTGCGGAAAACAAGTGCGTGTACATATCCATCTCGGAGGTCAGGTACTTTACGAACGAATGGTTCAGCCATATTCTCATTCGGACAGCGAAAGACGAACAGGACTACCGAGGCGGCTTCAACCACTACACGACGCTTGAAAACCTCGATAGCAAAGCAGCCGAACTGCTTGAAGACTTACCCTTTTAAGGAGGCTCGAAATGAAATCCGTAATCTGGGATCTCTACCACGGCAATATATGCGGCAAAGACATCAAAGTCCCCGTTAAAGACCGCAAAGAAGAGTTCGCCGTGTATGACAAATTAAAGGCTACCATCTCGGAAGAGAGCAACGCCCTCTTTGAGGAATTTCTCGAACTTTCCTCCGAAAGTCAAGACGCAGCCATGCTTATGACTTACAAACGCGGCGTAGCGTTTGGGCTGTTGCTTGCCTTCGAATCGTTTGAACAAGGAGATGAATTATGAAACAACTGAATTTGGAAGCGAAAACCAAAGAACAGCAGCGTATCAAAGCCTACCTCGAAGAAAACGCCTCGGATATCCTTGTAGGGAAAATCAACAACGGCGTTCTCATCAAGAAAGACGGAAGGATCCTGCTCAACCGCAAAACAATGGACGGCTTTATGTCCTTTGCGACCGAAGAAGCGAGAAAGCAAGCCGAAAAGGGCGCAAGATACGCTATGGTTGAAGACGATGTCGTATTCGGCTGGGCTGTCCACTATTTCCAAGAGGACAGCATCGAAGGCACGCTCTTTAACGAGGACGGCTCCGAATATAAGACGCAGCCAAAACCGGCAGCAAAGGCGCCTGCGGTGAAAGCGCAACCCAAACCGCAGCCCAAGCCGCAGATGTCTATGTTCGACCTTATGGGAGAAGACCTCGAAGGCAAGCCCGAAGACAACGAGGATACTATGCCGTCTGATGAAGAGATACAGGAGATCATGGCGGAAATAGCCGAGGAAGAAAAGGCGAAACAACAAAAGCCCACGACCTCTCCCGTATATCGGAAGTATCTTGAGGTGCAAGACAGGTATCCGCAAGCAATTATCGCCATGCGCTTGGGCGACTTCTATGAAGTGTTCGGCAAGAACGCAGAGGTACTTGCAAACGAACTTCCTCTTACCCTTACAGGACGGAACTGCGGACTTGAAAGCCGTGTGCCGATGGTCGGATTTCCGTATCACACTGCGGAGATGTACTTCGGCAAAATCTTGAGCAACGGGCATACACTCGTCGTCATGGAAAACGACGATGAAATGCGCGAACTGCCTGCGAAACAGGAAGTAGACCTTGAAACAAGCGAGATACTCTCCGAAGAAGAGATGCGCGAGTTTGACGGCGACATCGAAGAGCCGAAAGACCTTGACGATGACATTGACGCTTCCGCCTTCGATAGAGACGCGCTCTGTAAGCTGGACGAAATGTTCGGCGACAAACTTACTTTGAGGTGAAATCATGAAAGAAACAGACATCAGACCTATCCCGAAAAACATCCTGAAAAGGATACGGAAACTTGACGGCAAATACTATCCAAGCCCAGACGGTCATGTGCGCTGCTACGCCTACCTGACCACTTGGAAAAACGAGCTTGTGAAGGTAACCATCGCCGTAAAACACCGCTACAAAAAGTGGTACTGCAAACAGGTCGCAATTCACGGATTGGATTCGGATAAGTGCTTTGTGAAAGACATGGAATATTGCTATTGCGCCGGCATGGGATTCCGCTTCGGCTGGTACGAAGAAGGCTTGCAGAAATACAAGCAATGGTACGAACGCGGCTGGTGCTGGGCTTACGACAAATACTATGATCCCTTCGCGGAGATCGTAAATCCGCACTTCATAGACCGCTTGCCGGAGTTCAGATATTCCGCGTATAAAATGTATCAGGGCTGCAATATTTTCAAGTATTTACGGCTCTACCGACAGTATCCGCAGCTCGAAATGCTGATGAAGCTCGGCTTTTCACGGATCGCGTTGAGCAAAACGATACTCAAACGCTGCGGCACGGACAAAGCCTTCTGCAAGTGGCTTATCGCAAACAAAGCGGCGCTTCGGGACAGGCACTACTACATAGATGTCATCGTCCGAGCGTATAAAACCAAGAAGCCGCTCGAACAGCTTCAACACTACAAGGAAGCAAAACTTCGGCTGATCCATGACAGCGCGCTCGAACCGTTAAAGGAGCTGTTCAAAGGCAAGGAACTTGAACGGCTCTTTGATTATGTCGCGGAGAAGCGCACCAATCCGCATACCTATCTCGACTATCTCAAAGCCTGCCAAAATCTCGGTTTGGATATGTCCGAAGAGAAGAACCGCTTCCCACACGACTTCAAACGCTGGCACGACATCCGCATAGACCAATACGCCGCGAAAAAGGCGATGGAAGATGCGGAAAAGCGCAAAGAATTGTACGCGCAATTCGCCGCCGTTGCGGAGAAATATCTGTCCCTGCAACACGCGAAACGAAGCGCGTTTATCTGCGTCATCGCAAAAAGTCCTGCTGACCTTATCCGTGAGGGTGAAGCGTTGCACCATTGCGTGGGACGGATGAACTACGACCAGCGTTTTGTCCGCGAAGAATCGCTCATCTTCTTCGTCCGAGCAAAGGAAAGCCCGGATATTCCGCTCGTGACGCTCGAATACTCGCCGCGCAGTCACAAAGTCCTGCAATGCTACGGCGAACACGACCACAAACCAAGCGAAGATGTACTGCACTACGTCAACAAAATATGGCTGCCTTATGCCAACAGACAAATAAGACAAATTGCCGCATAGGAGGAAAAAGCAATGGCAAACTATTTTAGAATTACAGCATATCACCCGACCGAAAATCTCTCGGTCATTATGGATTCAAACGGACTGTTTGAAAAACTCTGGCAATTCTCGTCCTTTATGGTATCCAAAGGCTTCAAAATCATTGAAGTCGGGGGCGAAGACAAATTCAACGAAGGCGATATGCCAAAAGTCGAACCTGACAATACTCATGTTATCGTTCGTGCTTGTAAAAGCGGTCTACCGGAAATTACAGGCAACTGCATTACGGTAGAAGGTAAATCATACTCCATTATATAAAATAAAAAGCCGCTTGTTGCGGCTTTTTATGGCTTTTATCTCTACGATTATATATTAGTATATTTATTCTTTCTTGCCAAAAACGCTTCCTTCCCTCCTTCAAGTATATTGCAAATATGCTGTTGAATACCCCTTGAACCTAAGAAAGTATCTTCGTCTATAATTGTAATATTTTCAATCGCGCCAGATCTATATTCAAACCTAAATGATTTATTGTTTGTTTGTGCATTACTGTCAATTTGCTGATTTGCTACAATAACTTCTTCAGCATCGCAACCCAGTACCAAATTTGCATTGTGTGTAACTAATATAATTTGTCTATCCTTTTTTCTATCCCTTATAAACGAAACCAAATCAGAAACTATAGATAAATTATCCAAATCGTCCTCAGGCTGATCTAATAATATCGGGCATTTAGATTCGTCGTGACTAATAAGTAACTTTAATAATACTAACGCCTTTTTCCCTGGTGACATATTTTCAATTTGATCACCATCCATTTCAATAGTATATATAATATTGTCAAAATCACTTAAAAGTTCTTGCAAAGCGTGATTTTTATCATATTTGCTCAATAAAACTTTTTGAGTATCATTTCCTAAAATTGCGTTAATATAATCTTTTTTACAATCCTCATCAAACTCAGATTCTAAAATAAATTGTTCATTATCTAAATCTCGGAATACGCCATTATGAATACTTTTTAAGGCACTTTGTGTGAATATTTTAGTGATCGTTTCCTTAAACAAAGACCTACGACGACGTTTTATCGCAACAATTTTAAAGTTTTCATCGGTATCTTTAAATTGAATACTCTTAAATTCACTTTCAAACAAATCATATTCCGCCTCGCGTGATGTTGTTAATGAAAGAATTGAATTTATTAAATCATCTAATGCTTTTCGTAAATTTCTTAGAATCTCATATTCATCATTAATTTTTCTCAACTGTTCCTCTTCAGTCCGTAAATCTCCTTCAAGCTTTTTAATTTCTGCATTATTATCAATCATCGGTTTAAGCCCATTAATGATCTCCATAATCTTGGCATATTCCACTTGCAATGCCTCTAATCGATCAGATATAGAATCAAGAATTTTAGCTTTAGATTCTTGCCATGATTGTTTCGCTTCTTCAGAGATAACTTTAGCAACTTCGCTTACTTTCTTAGCAATCGCTGAATCCATTAAATCCTCAATATCAATTTTAACAAAAACATCTTCACTATTCTCGATCCGCTTCTTATCTGCAGTAAGCATTTGAATATTTTTTTCTATTAAAATTTTATCTTCAACAGCTTTATCAAATCTAGCGATATCATCTGTAGATATGTTTAATGTTTTTGCTAAAGCTTCTTTTCTTTGACGCAGCAATTCTATATTATTTTTTACAGATTCTATTCCTCCTAAATCCTTTATTAATAAAACTTGGGAATCAAATTCTTTCTTTTTATAAACCAATTCCAATATTTTTGAATCAATCTGCTTTTGTATATCTATATTTTTTGCATCAAATGATCTACGCAGATCACAAAAAGCTTTATTTTGACAGATAATGTTTTCAATAATTTTATCTATTTCCGTCTTTTCCGCACGGTCATCCATTAATTTGTTAAGATATGATTGTGCAATATATACAATTTTCTTATCGTCGCTTGAGCCATTATATGAAATAGCCCCATCTTTCCAATGAACTTTAACAGGAAATTCTAAAGGCTTTTTTTTACCATTATAAACAGTCTCAAGACGTGAAGAAACTTCTGATGAATCAATAGCTCGCGCTATATTTTGAAGCAGTATAGATTTTCCTGTAGATTTTAATCCAATTATACAAGTTAAATTTTGATTAATTGGAAGCATTTCGTTGGAAAAACGATGAGGCACAACATTATCTTCTATAACAATGCCGTCTATAATCCTATAATTGTCTACACGATCTGCAGGGCAAAATTCCTGAATACGAACACGCTCAATTGGCTCGCAAAGAATTTGACGCAGCCCTTCCCAAGTAGGATCAGCTTTTATCCAACAATATCTTTTTGTAGATTTCCCTTGGTTATCAAGGGGTTCAAATATTGCATTATTAGTATGCGCATCACATCCCCAAACACACGGCATAATTTTACTAGGTTTTTTATCTTTTTCTCCAGAAAAAAACTTAATATCCGATGGATTAGCAGATAATATCAAATCAGAAACCATATAAAGATCTCTTCTATATTCTAATAAATCTACTAAATCCTGGGAAGGACTACTTGGATTACCTACAGCTGAGGCCCCATCAGTACTTTTATTTGGCATTAGAACCAATACGTTATCCTTACATTCTGGATAATTATTAAATATTTTGATTATGTCATCAAAATTTATATGAAACTCTTCAACTCCTTTTTTATATGCACGTTCATCATCTAGTCCAGGGACAAGTTCCTTCCCATAACGAATCAAGTCATCTTTACGCGCACAATAAGTACTTGTTGCAGACTTGTAGATTAAATTGCTTAAAATAATAGTATCTACTCTATCCACAAAAGAAGGATTGATTAAAAGATGTACATTCATTTTAACTCCATCTTTTAATGGCAAGCATCTCAACTCAATATTAGGAAATATAAAATCTATATTTTGATCAAGAATACCATCGGCTTTTATCTTCTTGTAGTTTTCAATAGAAAAATAATCGGTAATGCCTACTGCTGCAATTTTTCTTTGAGGATCACTTCCATCACCGATGTAATTTTTTATATCTTGATAAAACCTTGCCCATTTTTCATCGTTATCACCATGAAACTGGTCATTTTTCTTAGTATTAGGTGTATGAAGATGAAAATCCCACCTTCGCCATTCTGAACCTCTTGAATAATCCATATATTCTCCTTATAAAATTTAGCTCAACAATAACTTTGCGACTTCTTTAGCAACATACCAAAACATAACAGGGGCAATTGCGTTGCCTAACGCACGATATTGGGCGCCTTCAGACCCAATGAGCACAAAAGATTCTGGGAAAGACTGGATACGAGCAACTTCACGAGGAGTAAAACGCCTAAATCTACCATTATCCAAAAGAACAGGATCTGTACTATTCAAAGAAACCTTTGCTAAATGAGCTCCAACCGTATTACACGGTTGATTAATATCTTGCGCTCGTCCCTTATTCATCGTCTCTCGCTTTTTCATCATACCTGCTATGGCTTTATCGCTAAAGAAATATTTTTCAGGAACTGCATTCTCAATAACTTGAGATAAAGTTGATATGGGGAGATCTCCTTCTTTAGGTAAGCACTCAAAATCGAAAATCGTATTTAAGTCCTTCCTAATACCAACAATGATAACCCTTTCTCTCTTTTGCGGAACGCCAAAATCAACCGCATTCAACAACTTAAAAGAAACATTATAACCACTGTCCTCAAACTCCTTAATTATCAGGGGGAAAGCACTTTTCCCATTAGCCGACAAAATTCCTTTAACATTCTCAGCAATAAAACACCGAGGCTTTTTATCCCTCAAAATCCTGCACATTTCAAAGAAAAGTTTGCCTCTATCATCTTTGACTCCTAACCGCTTTGGATTCTGTGCAACAATAGAAAAAGATTGACACGGGAACCCACCGGTCAAAATATCAATTTCGGGAATTTCAGCTGAACCAACGGATCTAATATCTCTATTATCTGGTTTAATCCCAAAATTTCGCTCAAATATGGCGCAAGCATTTTCATCTATATCATTAGCATAGACTATCTCGATTGGATTCTCATCGTATTTTTTGCCTAAAAAAACAAAATCACCAAGCAAACCAACATCTGTACCACCGCAACCACAAAACAATGACGCAACTTTTAACTTACCCATGTCAACAACTCCTCAAAATTACCCGCAGTCGCTATTTCAAATGTAATTTCTGCACCATCTTTAGGTATCATATTGATGATATCTTTTTTATATAATCCAACAGGGTCTTGAATTACATACAACTTTTTCTCTAATTTACTTATCATCAAACGATATACAAAATACCTATCCTTCATTGATCCAGCCGTATTCCACTCATTCGGTGTCATATGAATTTTATTAAAATGTAATGGTTTGGAACTAATGGTTGTCTTTACTTCTATATAACGCTTCCGTTCATCAAGTTCGACGGATTGAATATCATATCCGACAGCGAATTGTGTAGGGATTCTTTTAATTAAATGAATCAAATCAATTCTTCCACCATTTTTAATACGTTGGCACTCATGCGAATGAACTAAACTCTCCCCGATATCTCCAATATCTTTGGTTTTAATATCTTCTTGATCTAATAACTGTGAATAAGTTTCATCTCTATTGCGTTGTAATTCTTCATATTCTTTTGTACTTGAAGAAATAAAAGCCAAGATATCTGTTGTAAAATCAGTATGACTCATATCTCTGTTAACATAATTATACCAACCTACTGTACACGATTTTATATCTTCTAATGTAGCATACCTTCTTGAGATCATTAAATCATACGCATTAAACCATTCAGTTGAATTAATAAATTTCAAAATAGCTTCATTTTCTAACGTGTTAGTGTAATAAGCCTTACTATCATGGGACACTAACAAATTGGCAATTTCCATATAGTCGATAATATCACCAGCATATCTAATTATATCGCCGGTAGAATCATACTCTATAGAATCATCTCTATTTTGTTTAATACGATGCCATGTATCCAACGGAGTTTCAAGTCCAGTAGTACAGCGCAAATCATTAAATATACAATGGCAGACCTCCTCTTTCGATAAACCAATTCTTTTACCAGTTTCTTGTTCGGCCGCTTGAAATACTTTTAATATGTACTGTACTGGCTTGAAATGAATGCCAGCTTCGATTTGCTTTAACACCTCGTGAGGTTTAATATGCGCGCCCGGATATTGAAAAGAATATAAAAAAACCTTAAAGGCTTCAACCAAATCTTCTTTTTCTGCCAATTCAATTGCACGCTGTCCGGGAGAAGTCGTACCATTATCGACAATGTAAAAACCGAAGAGTGAAGAAATTTCAGTTCTCCAGTTATTAATCGTTTTGATTTTCCTTATTGCATTTCCCGGATATCTACGAATAGCATCATTTAATTGTTCTGCAAAATCTTTCTCAGATTGTGCAGGTATTTGCGCAATTTCTGTTGCCATATAAATAAGAACATTTTCTATATCCCCCTTGAAACGAGGACGTACATGATGTATTCTAAAATAATACTTTTCAGGCACCTTGTACATATTTGTTACTCCTTTATATATTTTAACAACTGTTGCGCTATTGCTTGAGCCATAAGGGGTGGCACAGCATTACCTACTTGTCTAAATTGCTGAGTTTTATTTCCTAAGAAAATAAAATCATCTGGGAAAGATTGCAATCTTGCACATTCCCTTACAGTTGGAACACGATTATATTTATAATGGAAATGATGCCTATGACCGGTGTCTATTGTAGGAGCTGGTTTGTTGCTATCAAATCTAGTCCATGCAACATGAAAATTTCTACTACTTCTGTAAGCTTCGGGCAAATCTTTATAGTTGCCTCCATCAGGAACCATACTAATTATCTTTTGAACCTTTTCTGAATGAACAGCCGCTATATGATTTTTCACTACACTTGAATGCTGTCTCATCAATTCCTGATATTGACAAGTACACTCCGTTGCATAACTTTGAGTTTCCTCACCTAAAGAATCAATCAAGGGAGGCAAATCACTTAATGCCATAGAACACGTTACTTTATCTTTCTGTGTGGGCGGAAATTCGAACTCGCCATTTTTAAGTCCAACAAAAACCACTCTGCGTCTTGTTTGCGGAACACCATAATCTGCAGCACAAATAATTTGATATCTAACAGTATATCCCAAATCTGTAAGGCGCTTTATTATACTATCTTTTATTTGACCGCCAAATAAAGAGACTAATCCCGGAACATTTTCAATAACAAACGCTTTCGGTTTAATTTCTTCTACCAACCTAATATAAGATAAATATAATTTGTTTCTAGGGTCATCAAAACGCCGAGGTCCAGATAAAGACATTCCTTGACAAGGGGGACCGCCAATAATAACATCTATTGTTTTATTGCCTGTCGCTTTATCAATATCCTGCTTATGCAAAACAGTAATATCGCCACAAATTGATTTAGCGCCTTTATGATTAAGTTCAAATGTTTCTAATGCCTTTTTATCATTATCTATGCCAAGAACTATATTATACCCAGCACTTTCAAAACCATATGATAAACCGCCACAGCCACAAAATAGATCCAATACATTAATCATAATTTTACTTTTCACCTTTCGCATTTTTTCGTCCATCAATAGGCTTTTCTGCATTAATCGGAATAGCCCAATTTTCCCCTAATTTGAACACACCGGGAATTCGATTTTCCATACATAGGATTTGAACTCTTCGCTGCGAAATATTCCATTTTTTTGCAGCTTGGCTGGCTGTCATAAATTGATTTGTCATAATAGCTCCTTATATTGTTCCACGGGACGAATGATATTATAGCATGAATAAAATAAATTTTCAAGTCTATCAACTCAAAATCGGTAAAAAATCAAAAATGCTTTTACTCGCATTTACTCATTTTGCAACCGTGGCGTGTGCTTGTCTTGATACGAGAGCGGCGCCGCTTCGCGCCGCCGCGACAAGCACACGCCACTCGACCAAACCTGGTTGAAGGAGGAAAAGAAAAGTGATGACGGAAGCGGAGTCGCCCGCTAACCCGCTTGGGCGATCTTCCGCTTTCACCGTCACACTTCCCTTTCTTCTTTCCGTATCCGTTCCATCTTCAATTACACTTTCGCATTTGGTCGATGACGCCTTTGCTGACTTGTCCCATGTAGCAGCCCTCATCCCAGCACGAGAAATCGTCGTAAAGGAGCAGCTTCTTTTCCTCACTCCCTATCGTACAGACGATGTCCTCGTCCATGATGTCCGAGATGAAAAACTGCGGCAGTCCCTTCGAGTAGACCATTTTCTCGCCGGTCTTTTCCATATACTTCGTGAGATACGCTATCGCCTCGCCGAGCATAGAGCGGTCGTCCACGGTCTTGAAGTCAGACCTGCCGAACCTTTCGTTGAAATAAGTGTTCTGGATCGTCGTCTGCACCTTCTTCTTGATCGGCGAATAGTCCTTGACCTCAACGAGTTCTCCGGGCATCGCTCCGTCCGGAATGTAGAACAGCCCGTGGAAGTGAAGCCGCTTCTTTTCGGGCGAGCGTTCCCACACCCCGACATACTTCCAGCCCTTGCGGTGGCACATCATTTTGAAGCATCCGCGTAGCTTCCTCATAAAGCTCTCTTCGGTATGCTTTGCCCCGTCGTAGGTGAAAGTGCAAAAGTAGTTGAAGTCCTGCAAATTCACCTTGCGAGTAAGCCTGATACGCCGACAAATCAGATTCCGCAATTTCCGCTCAAATTGCACTTCCACATACTTTATCGTGCTATCTTCATCCTTAAAGTACGGCTTCATGTTGCGAACGATAAACTTCTTCCTCGCGCTTCGGGACTGCCCTGCCGACTTTTGATACAGTTCCTCGAAGAGTTCCTTCCGCGTCATCGTCCTTGACCTCGGCTTCTTCTCAACCGTAGGTTCGGCCTCCTCCTCATTTTCCGTATGCGAAGACGGCGCATCGTCATTTTCAGGCGGTGCGCTTTCTTCTGCGTCTATGGTTACTTCCTGTTCCGTGGTCTGTTCCTCTTCCTGCTCCGTCACCTCTATCTCTTCTTCCGGCGGACGGAAACGCCGTCTTGACGGTCTTGTCGTGTGCGGTATCGCTATGTAGTGACTGCCGTCAAAATACACTTTGCATTCACCATAAGACATGGTTGCCTCCTTTTGCCGTAAAGGAAACGGACAGCCCTAAATCACGCAGAACTGTCGCCGTCCGCGTCCCTGTACAGCGAATTGATGAAATAACTGTTCTGCATTTTGAGTTCCTCAACCGAAGCCTTTTCCGTAGCGTATTCCAAGTAGTCCGCAAGCCCCGTATAGCTGCGCCGCGCCATATCGTTGAAATAGTCCGAGAAACAGTCCGTGCTGAACCGCTGTGCATAAATCTTCGCGCTCATCAGGTAATACTTCTTATTCTCCGTCTTGCCGTCCATCGTGCCGCGCTCTTTCTCTATCTTCAAAACCGAGTAGCCGAAGCGATTGTAGATGCGTAAGTTTCGCCGCCAAAGCCATGCGACAACGCTTTTGAGGATATGCACCAGCAAGGTATTGTCCCCGCGCCTGAAGCGGAAGTCGTAGTACAGCGACAGGAAGCGGTTGAACGCCCACTCCGAGAGCATTTCCTCTATCGTGTAGAATGGCAGAGCGAGCCGCATATCTCCGCACGAAGCGATGTTGATGATGTCCGCAAGGTCTCGCGCGTCCGCACCCCAAGACTCCGGTCTTTGCTCATCGGTGAATACCTTAATAAATGGGAAATTATCCACGGTCGCGCTATGTCTGCACATCTTCAGCCACGAATTGAAAAGGTCGTTCTTCTGGTTGGTGTCGTCCGAGCCTTTCTTTACTTCCTTGAGTTCCAGATTGTTGCCGCGCTCCTTGCCTATCTCCGTGATCCCCACGACGCCGAACTCAAAACTGCCTGCCTTCGGGTTGTTTTCCAAGACCTTGCGGCCCAAGCGCAACACATCGAAATCAAGGATATGCGCGTGCCTGCTTTGAGGCCGTCTGCGCTTCGGGAAGAAGTCCGTGAGCCACATCGGGAAGTTGCCGTTGTCTGCCATCAGATTGTCCGTGCGGACGGAGTAATTCGCCACGATGAGGCTGCTTTCCAAGACATAGATGAAGTATGCCTGCGCATAGGTTTCCAGAACCTCGAACAATCGGCTTATTTTGAGCGAATCGTCAAAAGTCGTACCGTAACGCGCGTAATCGTATCCGTAAAGTTGCGTTTGCGCGTTTCTGTGCCGAATGAACCTTGACCGTTTCAACGCCACCCAAGCCTTGACCGAGGCGAGGTTATACACCGTTCCGTGTTCCATACAATGCCGCAGTTCGTCCTCAAAGGCGATCCACGGGAAGTAGGGGAATTTCATGTCGTTCTGTTGCAGGATCTCCAATGCCTTCTGACGGAACATCACCTCTTGCGACAGCACCATGTCCGTGATGAGCGTCGTCTTTTTCTTGCCCATGCTTCCGCACGCCATAGACACGATAGGCAGCTCGTTTATGAAGCCGCAGTTCCTCGCCTCGAAGTGCCGCAGTCTGTTCTGCGCAATGTTCTTCCGCCAGCGATCAAACAACAGCCAGCAGACGAACGCGACACACCACCACGGAAAGTGCTGGAAGATGACCTGCAAGTCGATGAACAGCTTGCACACCTGCACATAGAGATTAGTCACATCGAAGCTCAACACGAAGTAGAAGTAGTACGCGAGAAAGTCCATTACGATGCTTGCCGCGTTCAGGTGGAACGCCCACATCACCGCCCAAAGGATCCATACCGCGCGATGCTCCGTGAGAAAATCCCGATACGACAATGCAGCTCGTTTCAACGGCTGATACAGACATCGCGAAAATGATTTGAACACTTTCAGCGGTACGGTATCCTTGTTGTGTTTCGTGTTGCCGCTTTTATACAGCCGCCAGATGACCAGCCATAAGATGAGCAGGCACGGAAGCATGATTGCCACCACTTTCAACAGCACGAGCATCACATCTCCGACCTTAGACCAATAGCTTGCAAAGTTCTCTCCGTCTATGAGAAGTGCAAAGAACGATTTCGACTGCGAAGTAAAGCCCTCGAAGTCCGACGGGAGAAGGATGCTCCAATCCATCACCGAAGAATACTCCGTAACGGACGGCACGATATTATGCTCTATCCCGAACAGCGTACAGAAATAGTACCCTACCGACAGTCCGAAGTCCTTGACGGCTTCTCCGAAACGCAGATATGAGTCCGAAAATACGAACAACGCAAGCAACGCAAATGCCGCCGTTATCAACACGGACAGGCAAATATTAAATACTCTGCGCCTGTTCATAGACCACCTCCAAAGCCGCCGCTATCTCTTGCGTGGCGGAAAGCCGGCTACCCGTATAACACAGATAGCCGACCACGATTCCCACCACGACCAAGAGAACAACAGCGATGATTCTCTTGACCGTTTTCATTTACACCTCCAATCCGTCCGCATCGTCGGGCGGTTTTTGCGTCTGCTTTATGGCAGGTTCTTTCTGCGCCTTCGCTTTCGTTTTCCGCTTTCGTCGGTTGTCTATCCCCTTGAACAGAGCCGCTATCGCCCTGAACGGCAGACAGATGAGCCAAAACAGGAATTTGAGGATATATGGCAATATCGGGAACAGAATGATGATGAGCAGAACTATCAGCACGATGGCGAGCAGGATCTGCCACCACTCCCACTCGGAAGGCATCTGCACGGGCGGAGTTATCGCGTTGACGATATCCATAGGGCTGGACACCACGGGAATGACCGTATATACGCCGTCCCGGTTAAAAGTCAGCTGGATAATGTCAAAATCGAAGAATACGCTCTCCCAAGCCCTGTACGCCTGTCCGCTCGTGTGTTTGTCCGGAAGGATGGTGCGAAGCTCCATGATGTCCACCGCCGCGGAATAGTAGTCCGTAGTGGCGAAACGGAACAGCACGACCTGCTTTTTCTCATCGTCCTTGCCGCTGACCGTTGTGGCGTCTTTGAAATAGTCCCGAAGCGCCTGCACATCGTTGGCATTGATGAGAAGCCTGTCCGCAACTTCGTTGTCGTTGCCGTCCAGATCGCTTTCCTGTACAATGCAGATGGGCGAAACCGTCTTGCTTTCTTCTTCGGGAATGCCGCCGAATATCGTATCCCACAAGCCCCAATTTACCCAATTATCCCAGAAGGACGGATCAGTCTCCTGCCAGCTTGAAAGTTTCTGCAAGTCCACATCGGCGTCGAAATCGTAATAAGAATAGCCTTGCTGTATCTTGCCGAACTCGGTATCCATCTTGCGGTAGTCGTCGATGTCGTCCGCAAACAGGTCCGCGCTGATCGTGCCGTCCTTGATAGGCAGTGTGCCGTTTTCGAAGGTCTTGTTGT
Source organism: uncultured Christensenellaceae bacterium (assembly GCA_944381365.1). Taxonomy (GTDB): domain Bacteria; phylum Bacillota; class Clostridia; order Christensenellales; family UBA3700; genus RACS-045. The sequence goes on from CALWKW010000002.1 coordinate 117,895, forward strand.
AACTCTTTATGTACTCGTACAATGCGTTGCTCTCCACGCCGCCGATGGACACGATGTCTGCATACGGATCATACTCCTCGATGTCGTCCACCTTGAACAGGTAATACAGCGCGTCCGCAGGAACATGGAGATAATTGTTACCGAGATTCCAGCCCCATTTTGCCACCATCATTCCGCCACCGCCGTCACCGGCTTGCTGACCGAGCGAAAGCACGGAATCGTTGTAGTTGTAGCCGAAGTATTCCCCGATATGCGCATACGCCTGATCGTAAAACTCCTGATTGCTCGTCACGACAATATCTTTGGTCTTGTACTCATACCATTCCGCCTTGATGCGCTGCAACTTGCCGTAGGTATCAAAGAAACGCTGCGGCACGGCGAAATACACCGTATCCAGCTGATTCTGATACCCCGCGCCCTTGCTCGAAGTCTGCGTGCGGTAGAAGGTGTGCTTGACATCCAGCGTGATGGTTTCAAGATACTCCACCGAACTTTCCAGCGTACTCTTTGCGCCCGCGTCCGGACCGTAGCCTGCCGCATAGCCGGTAAATTTGTATGTTCCGTTGACGGGATATTCGGTCGCGTTATTCGCGCCGTAAGTCACAAGCTCAATGCCGGAAACATCGTACCTGCGCTCGTTGCTGTTCACTCTGTCCTTGAATGTCGTTCCATTTATCTCGCGGTCTACCACCTTGAATTTGTAGAACAGGTTCTTGTAGTTGCTGTCCTCGGACTTGTTCAAAAACTGCAGGTCAAACTTCGCATAATTGTTCGGCTTTCCCTCGGAATCATACGACACCGCCATCTGGATCTTGTTGCTCTTGCTGTTCGTGGAGATGTTCAGCCCTTGCGGATTATACACATAGACATACAGCCCGTAGTTACTTTGCATATTACCCTTGTACGAGTAGCAATACTCCACGAAATTGACGATCTGCGCCTGACTGTCCTCGTCATACGGATAGTCCTTCACATCGAAGGGCTGCCCGTTCACGGTGGAAGAGGTAAGGTCGTCCATGACACTTGTCTTGTCGTAATTGAGTTCGCCGCTTTCCGCATAAGCGATATTCGGCGCCGCCGAAACGACGACGCCGAACACCATAACTATCGCGATAAGACAGACGAACAATCTTTGCCTTACCGTGCTCAAAATACGATCACCTCCTTGTCCAATGTAACCCCTGCCGCATCCTGCAGTATGGAGAAATGAAGCGTAACGCTCGCTTCGCCGTTATACGAAGTAACGATAAGCGAATACATATCCTCATAACCTTTATCTTCACAGCCGCCAATCGTGTTGTTGGGATATACCGCCTGCAAAACATTTGCCACATTGCCGTTTTCAGATTTGGGCGTTATCGTGAAAGAGGTTTCCTCGCGCGCTATGTCAAACCCCGCAGTAAGGTCGGTTTCCGCCTGAAAGGAATACACCTGATCATCCAAAGTAAAATCGAAGTCTTTACCTTCAACGACATGAGGGACGATTTTCACGGAATAACCGCTGACATCACCGCCGGCTGAACCGAATGTGTACTTCACATCAACAGTAAGGGGCATTTCCTGCGAGATCTTATAGCCGCCTGCACTCGTAAGAACATCTTTGCCGTCCACCGAAACATAAAAGGTCTTGAAGTCGCTCGTGAAGCCGCCCGTGAAATAGACGATCACGCCTATAACTCCGACCACGACCAGCACGAGCAGTATGTACCCTATAACTTTTGCAACCGCGTTGCCTGTTTGTACACTCCTGCTCATAGGCTCACCTTAAAAAGAGATCGCGCTTTCGCTGAGTTGAACAGACGACACACCGGTACTAACCCAGAATTTCACGGATGTGGACAAGCCGCTTATGCTGTCGGTTACCTTCAGAAGATAGTAGCAGGAGTCGATGTGAGACGCATTGTATGCGGCGCCTTCCTTATACTCTTCCGAATATGCAGTTCCCATGCCTTCCATCCAATCTTCATAAAACACATAGTCGTTGTAGTACCAAGTTCCCGTGCCGTATTCATCACCCTCGCTGTGCGAATAGAAGAACGAGTCCAAAACCTTGTTAGCCGTTACGGTTACGGTATTGCCGCTCACGCTTGCAGTTACGCCGAGATACTGCATAAGATCGGATATATTGACTTGCCTGACATTCTCATTTGTAGATCCGCCGAAAGAATCACCGAATACATCGCACACATAAATCGATCCCACTGCGCTTATCTCCGCGCTCAAGTCATACGAACCGACCGTATCCCAAACATTGCTCAAATTGACGGTAAAGGTCGTGGAGGTTTTGCTGGGAAGATCGTAGTATTCTCCCCTGCCGGAATTCGTGGTTGGCGACACGCTCGAAGTGAGATAAATGGAAGTAGCCACGCCGCGGAATGTGACAACACAAGTCGCCGTATAACCGCCTTGACGAGTTGTAACCGTGATGGTGATCTGATCGGAACCGAAAGGTTTCAAACAGGTTACGGTCGCCTCGCTGCTTCCGTCATATGTAGGCGTCACCGTCACATAATCCGTCACATCTTCGCTCTTGCCTTGATTGCTCCATGCGATAGACCAATCCACGAGTCTGTTCGTCGCGTCTATCGGATAAACGGTTGCCGTCAATGTCTTGCTCACCGAACTATCCGCCGCAACAGTTGCAGCAGAACTCATAGCCAGCTTGACATTCGGCGAATTGAAGCACTCAGCGGTGAAATCATTGGCGTATGCCGCAGTTTCAGTTTCGGTTTCGGGTTCTTCCGTATCTATCTTATCCGAAAGAGAAACCGCTAAAGAAGCGACAACGCCTGCGATAAGCACCGCTATGAGCACGAACACGATGATCCATTTCACCGCGTCCGATTTCTTGTGTTCATAGAATTCGTTGTTCATGTTTTACCTCCCAAAAGATTAGAAAATGCGGCTCGCGGTTTCCCGTAAGCCGCACATGCGCTTTGTTTTACGCCGCTCTTTTGACGAGCATGGCGAGCAGAGCCTTGTCCGAATTGCGGTACGGCTTGACGCTGCACTCGTAGATCTCGCCGTCTTCGTCCACCGACTGCACGGCGTAGGAATTGCCTGCAATCACCCTGCCGGTGGCTTCGTCCTTGATCTCATACGGCTTCAGAATGAGTTCTGCCGACATTTCGTTGCCGAACACGATATCCAGCACGGTATAGCCGCCTTTGTCGGGCGGAACGACCGCAACCTTGACATCCTTGCCGCGAATGACGCCCTTGATGAAGTAGGAGAAGAAAGTCCTTCCGTTCTTCTCGAAAGTCTCTCTTTCCACGAAAATCTTGCCGTTGTTATTCTTTGCCATGTTTCATATCCTCCCGATTTTACTTTTTGGCTTTGCCTTTCTGTCTGGAAATGCGCTTGGCTTCCGCCTTGGACTTCCCTTCCGCGAGAGCCTTCTTGTACTTGTAGGTGCCGGCATGATCGGACTGACACTGAAGATACCCGGAACGCATACCCGCTTCGTAGTCCGTGAGTTCTTTGCCCTCTTTCGGACCGTGCTGATGGACCTTTGCCTTCCTTTCCTCTGCGTAGCTCTTGGCGCGCTTGGAAGGAACGGTCCAACGTCTTTCATCGTACTTTGCCATTGTGATGCTCCTTTTTGAATTTTTACCCATAACGCAGGGTAAGCGCGGATATAATCGCTGAACGGCTGCTTACGGAACTCTTCGTCCCCGGCGATGAACTTACGGCAGTGGCCACATTGCGCCGTATGAACCATCGGTCTAACTCTTGAACCGTTCACGGACTACCTTAATGTATCGGGTAACGAGTGCCCGAAAAGGTCAGTAGGTCTTGCCTTGCGGAGAACCTTTCGAGAAGCGGACAATACAGATACGAAACCTGCCAAAGCTCCACTTCCAGATGCTTGCTCCTGCATTTTTCGAAGTATCTCTGCGCCTTCACGATGTCCTTAAAGTACCTGCAACCGAAATTGCATTCCACTCTGAACCTCTGCATTTTTCAACCTCCTTTTGAAGTGCCTTCACTATTTAGGCTCGAAAATCGCATTATACAAGGGTGTCAGCCAAAAATTTTTGCAATTTTTTCTTGATACGGCACAATCTGTCCGTAATAGCCTGCTGACTGACTTGCTGCGCTTCTGCAACATCAATGACTTTTCTGCGCTCGATATAGACCATCTCGAACAGTTCGCGCTGACAGTCCGTAAACGAGGCGATGGCGGCGTCCAACTGTTCGCGCTGCTTTTCTCGCATAAGGCTTTCGAACGGATCGGCTTTATCGTCCATAAAGGCGTCGCCTTCATAATCGAACAGCGAGGCGGACTTGTTATGGCGGTCGTAATTGTACTTACTCTTACGCTCCGCTTCGTCCATCTCTTTCAAGATGTCGTACCACTTGTCCTCTACATCTATCGTGCTTTTCGTGCCGTCTGCAAAATAATAGGTGTACTTCTTCATGTTTCTGCTCCTTGAATTTGGTTTGGAAATCCGCAGAGCCGGTTTCTTTCCGCAAACGAAAAGACGGCATAAAAAGCGTTTGAGATTTGCTTTCCATTGCCGTCTTGCGGTCTGCGGATATGTTGTTTTTAGTTTTCGGGACTTACGCCGTTTTTGCGTTCTCTATCTCGACCGTCCCGTCGTCGAGAAACCGTATCGTGGTCTTGCAACCCTTGATAACGATCTCTACCACTCGCCTTGCCTTATCCAACCGACAGACAAGTTTGTTGCTGCTGTTCCGTATCTCTTCCATAGCTTTATCCCTCGTCATTTTCCTTCTGCCGTTTCAGAATGTTCTCAAGAAACTTCTTGGCGACCGATTCCAAAACAGGCTTCGGGATCTTTGCGTAATCGGGCATACCGTTGACCTCGACTACATATTCCGCTGCCGCTTTCCTTTTCATTTCGTTACTCCTTTCAATCCGAAAGTCCTGATTATGGACTTCATTACTTCGGCGTCTTTCCCGTCAAGAGATGGCAAGAGCCTTTCCAACAATTCCTTCTGCTCGTCCTTGAGATAGGACTTGCCGAGCCTGTATTTTTCGTCTACATGAATACCGCCTCCATTGCCTTGGACGGTGTAGATCGGATACGAAAGCGACAACAGTTCTATGTCATAACGGATCGTTCGCTTACTGACTTTGAACTCGAACGCAAGATTGTCCAACGTATCGAATCTACGTAGACACAAAGCTTCGAGAATAGCTTTTCTGCGTTCTCTCGCCGTCATATCCGATTCTCACCTCCTTTCGCTTTTCTTGGCGTCATTCTAAAATCCAAACTGGCAAACTTTTTTGCCACTTTGAAAAAAATTTTTTCGCATGAAGTAACCAGTGCTATGCTTACTATAAAGCAAATATCAGGCAACTCAACGGACACTATATGTCCGCTAAAATAGCGATAATTTTACGCAAATCCGGTGATTATCGATAAAACAAAAAAAGAAAAACCTCGAGCAACCGAGGTTTTTGCACAAAAAAAACGGACACCATATGCCCGTTTCTGAAAACTAATTTTTCAAATTCCGCTTATCCCTAATTTTTGAGCTTTTTCTCTAACCTCCTCTATTGATTGCCCTGCGGTCGTATATATCAAAGTATATAATCTGTAATCTTCTTCTGTTTCGTTCCTAAGTTTTACCGGCGATTTCTCAATGACATCAAATGTCATTTTAGGCGGCAATTTCAACACAAAACAAAGAGCTAGGATATTTTCGATGCTAGTCCCACTTTCGCCATTAAGAATACGTCGTACCGTTCTTTCATTTACTAACATTGCATCGGCAATATCTATATTGGTCAATTTACGCCATTTTTTAAGAACCTCTATCGTCCCCTTAAAATCGCGAGGTAATGACTTGAATACTTCAAACTCTTCTTCTTGCGTTTTACGAAGGTATTCGGTTTGTTTTTCATCAGTGGAATTTTCATATCCGTTATGAAACTTAATTTGCATTTCATAAGGAGAATTTGCATCCCTGTTTAATACGCAATAAGAAAAATATCGCTCCGAAATGTCCCTTTTTGTTATCGCTTCAATATCGAACCTGAGGCTACATTCTTCCATATGGTATCTGGCATATTTAGTCAACGCCAAATAACCGTCTTTATCCTTTTCAATATATTTTGGAGCGTTTAACACTAAATGCGTATCTACATAAACATACCGGCCAATCGACACTTTTTCCCACAAATCGGAGTTCTCAAATATAACGCTCATTAAATCGTTTTGACTGATAGAAAATGTCTGTCTTCGATTAATTATACCCCTTTTAGATGTGCGATGAGGCTTCACATATTTACCGTCGATATAGAGATAGGTGCCGACAGCTTCCTCATACCCGAGTTCAACCATTCTAACTTTGGCCGCCGCACGTGTCACCTTAAAGAAATCAGCCAAATTATTGATCACACTTTCCAGTATTTCTAAAGTTTCCGTTTCACCGGTTTCTCTCAATCGTGTCGCTATAAATTCGTCTGCTTTCTGTTTAAAAGTATCTGCAGGCATTATTATCCTTGGCGCTATTAAATTAGCATGATACTCCATCCAAGAAATCTCATCTTCTCTTTTTCTATCCGCTAAATCTCCTGAAACGGCACACTGTATTTTAGAAAATTCCTTATTGCACAAGCGTTCAAGTTCAAATGCTTTTCTATGCAATGCAAAATGAATACATTCGTGTGCGATAGTAATATTTAAACTTGTAGGCGAAAATAAAAAAGATGCCTGCGGATCGACAACAATAGTTTTTGCTTTTACTTTGCCTTTTCGAACACTGCCTGTGTTTCGATCATATAATTCCGTTACACTATCATAAAAATATATTTGACCAAAAACAGAGCCATCCTCTACTATACCGTGCTTATGGACCTCTAATCCCATGCGACGTGCTAAAATTTTTGCACTTACCGGTTGAGGACTTTCCAAAACTTCAGGATAATACGCTTTTAAAATTTCCGTTGCTTGTCTATCCATATCCTCTATTTTAATATATGGTACTAATCCATCCGTCATCGGTTTTTGGCGCGAATATTGCGAGTCTAATTCTTCAACATTGCTAACCCGAAAATCCCTTAATCCAATCGATAAATCACCTGAACAATGCAGCCGTAACCATAATTCATGACTGTCCGTGTCAACATCATATCTCGTCTTGCCCTCAATAACGATAGTTGCCACAACAATAGGATAAAACCTTATTTTCATCCCGTTTGTATCACAATCTTCCGCATTAACATAACGAATCGAAACATTATCTAAGTATGTATCTGTAATACTATAAAAACGATTGGATGTAATATTTATGCGTGTTTCATTAGCATTGTAATATCTTTCTACGCTTTGATAAATTTGATCTTCAAAATTTTCAGCTATAAATTCTTTGAATGACCTTCTTTTTCCCATCATAATTGCCCCTTAACTTGATACCACATCAGTTTTTTCTGAAATAAAACGTTGCTTTGCCTTTCCCTTCTCTGCCGATTATTCCTTCTTGTACTAAGGACTTTAACGCATTCTCTACTGATGCTTTGCTGACAGAGGGAACATATTCCATTATATCGTTCTTTGTGAACTTTCCTATTGTATTTCCTACTGCTTTTCTTACCAAATCAATAGTAGTTACCTTGCCCTCTACAATGGTTACTCTTTCCTCGAAATCCCTGTATGCAGCCAAAATCGTACCGAGAATATACTTGATAAACGGCGTTATATCGTTTCCTTCGCGATGCCAATCTATATCGCTTTTCTCCAATGCGTCATAATAACTGTCTTTCGTTTTCTCGATCTTACTCTCCAAACTCACATACTTTCCTACGACATAACCCGCACGGTAAAGGAGCAGCGTCGTAAGAAGTCTGGACATCCTTCCGTTTCCGTCATTAAAAGGATGAATACACAAGAAGTCGACAATAAATGCGGGGATCAAAATCAAAGGATCTATTTCGCACACATCCATCTCCCTGTTAAAACTATCGCATATTGCCTCGATTGCCATAGGCGTTTCAAATGGTTCAAGCGGCATAAATCGAACATATTGTTCTCCGCTTTCTTTTATCTCCGCAATATAATTTTGTATATTTTTAAACCTTCCGCCGATTCCTTTTTGTGAATAACGATATAAGACCTGATGCAGTTGCAGAATATAAGAGGGCTTGATAGGAATGTATTCGTAACTTTCGTGTATCAAAGCCAATGCATCCCGATAACCCGAAATTTCTTCCTCATCTCTGTTTCTCGGCGTGGTTTTTTGCTCGCACAACTGCTTGATTCGAGTTGCCGTAGTCACAATCCCTTCTATTTTATTGGATGCCTCCGTGCTTTGTATTTTAGCTATCTCCACGAGTTTTTCCAGCGTTGCGGGCTTTTGCCTTAAAAATAACATCTGCTTCCCCTTGTATTCGTGAATTTGAGCAACCAACCCAAGCACTTCACTATCCCACCTCACCTCTTTTAATCTACCGTAATTAAAATTTCTCATGCACCTATCCTCCTATTCGATTGGCATAATTATAGCATTATTTTAGGCGATTGTCAATCGTGTCACCAGAGTATTCGCATAAAAATTTCAAATATTAGGCGATTTTTCTGAGGTTTAGGCAATAATAATGCCTTTTGATAAAAGAGACACATAAGCTGCCAATCTAAATATAAAATTTAACTGTCTTTCTCCTCTTTTGGGTATCAGAAAAAGTCTTGCTGTCAAGCCAAAAAAATATGGCGCAAAACTCAAAGCAGAATAACCTGTACGACAATATTTTTTTACCGAAAAACTTTCAGCCTCTAAAACCGCTTGACCGACTGCGCCTTTTCCTGATTGGCGGTGGCTGTCGAAAGACAGAGCAAGAAAAAACGAAAAGAGCAGAAAATTTTTTCAAAGTGGCAAGAAACCTTGCCCCTTTGACTTATAAACTGCTCTCAAAAAAGGAGGCTTGCAATGAAAACTGCGGTGATCTACGCGAGGTACAGCAGCGATCGACAGACGGAACAGTCCATCGAAGGACAAGTCCGCGTATGCAATGACTATGCCGAGCGTAACGACATTTTGATCGTAAATCAGTACATAGACCGAGCCACAACGGGTACAAACGACAACCGCGAAGCCTTTCAGCAGATGATGAAAGACAGCGACAAAAAGACTTGGGATTTTGTTCTGGTTTACAAATTAGACCGGTTCTCCCGTAACAAGTTCGAGATGGCTATGCACAGAAAGCACCTGAAGGACAACGGGATAAAAATCCTGTCCGCTATGGAGAATATCCCGGACAGTCCCGAAGGCATTCTCTTGGAGAGCCTGCTGGAAGGGTTTAAGCGTTCAAATGGACATAATATATCTAATTTAAGAACAAAGCAGCCAATTCAGTGTAAAGTAAAAGCCATCGGAGACAATATCCGATGGCTTTTATCATGAAACAGTCTTCAAACATCGATTCTTTGAAAATTCTCCATTGACAGATTACAGCTCACGGTAGACAAGATCGCATAGACAGCAATACCTATAACAAGTGCTACGAGCTTTGCGCCTGTATTTTCGGAATTGAGTCCGTTCAGGGTTGTAGAATAGAGCGGTGTTACCCAACGCAAAGCGATAAAAACGCTGATTAGCAAAAATATAACAACTGCACCTATTACGAAAGGGGCTCCGATTTTGTCGGGGGTTTTGAAATAACAGGGGAAGAAGATCAGATTGAATATGCCGAGCAAAATCGCCCCGTTGCCTACCAAAACAAGATTCGCCGATATTCCCGCTTGGTTGACATACTGCTCCGCAGGCAAAATTGCTCCTTTGACTGCGCCGATAATTCCCACAAGCAATAAAATTATACACTGCAATCCAATCGTTACGAGTATTTTTGCAAGAGGAATATGCTCCTTTTTTACGGGCAGTGCGCAGGAAAACGCAATATCACCGTTTTCCCTTGTCATCATACAGCAGAAAAATACCGAAAGGCAAGAGAAAAAGAAAATGACTTCATACGGATAATTCGGCACAAATACAAGCGCGGCAAAGGCGAGAAAGATAAAAGCCGTAGGGTGCAAGCATAAAGCTATTTCTTTTTTAATCAGATTCAGCATACCTTTTCTCCTCGTTTGCCTTTTCCAAATGAACTATGATATTGTCTATCGTTGCGTCTGCAAAAGTAACTCCGTTCAATCTTTGCGTATCGTGCGGAAGAAGTCCTTCATATCCTTCCTTTACCGACTTGACACCGATGGCATTTGCTGCCGTTGCGTCTGCAAGAGAAGAAAAATGCGCCAACTTATATTGATCAAGCAATTCTTTTAGCGGACACGCCGCAAGAATTTTCCCTTGCGAAATATAAACGATATCGTCTGCAATTCGCATAAGATCTGACGTTATGTGCGTAGAGAAAAGAACCGATACGCCTTCTTCGCGTACAAGCTGTAAAATAATGTCGCAAAACTCTTCACGGGAAAGCGGATCGAGACCGCTTGTCGGCTCGTCCATAATGAGCAATTTTGCTCCGTGCGAGAGGGCGAGGGCAAGCGCAAACTTTACCTTCATTCCTTCGGAAAGCTCTTTTACCTTTTTACTTTCAATAAGTTCGAATTGCGAAAGGAATTTTTCATATTTACTTTGATTCCAAGTCGGATAAAAAGGCGCGTATGCTTTGCGTATTGCTACGAGCGTATTCATAGGATAATATCGAAAACTGCCTCCGACATAACCTATCATTTGTTTAACAGCCATTTCCTCTTTGAGAAAATCTTTCCCAAAAGCAGAGACGCGTCCTTCTGCATTGATAAGGCGCAAAATGCCCTTAATTGTTGTGCTTTTCCCTGCGCCGTTTCTTCCAATAAGTCCGGAAATATGTCTCTGCTGTACACAAAAACTAACTTTGTCCAGTGTAAATTCAGGATAGACTTTCTTCAATTCTTTTACTTCAAGCGCGTTCATTTTTCCTCTTTATCTCCGCTTTTAACTTGATTGACTGCATTCCAAAGCGTTTCCATATATGAAAACGGCTGCAAAGCAATACCTTGCCCTTTGTCTGCCATTAAAACCAAAGAATCTCCGGTATTTAACGAAAACATATCCCGCACCTCTTTTGGAATGACAATCTGCCCTTTGGGGCCGATTTTTACCGTAGTCAAAAACTTACCTTCGGGGAAATTCTCCATAATACACTCCTTTGGTATAATTAGTATTACTTTTCTTACTTATTATAACTCGTGATGTGTTGTGTGTCAAGCAAAAGTAGATAATTAAACGCGCACACCACAAAAAGTGTAAACATATGTTCGTATTTTACTTGACAAATAGGTTTGTACTGTGATATAATGCGAATGTATCGGAGAAGATACAAGAAAAATGCCCGTATCGGTGAAAGAAACGAGAGGTTGAGTCTGTTCCCATTGCCTTATGCAGTTTGCGACTGTTCGGCTATATGGCTTTAACGGACTGGATCGGCTGGCGGCGAATCGGCCGTAAAAGCGGCATTTTGAAAAACAAAAAACGGTACCCGAGCAAGTTGGTTTCCGATTTAGCCCTGCACTTCTTTATAGTGTTGCGCAGTTACTTGCGAGCTTGCGACGACGGGTTGTGAAGAATAACTGTTTTGTTGCGCTGTGACCTGAGAAACTTTCAGTAGCCGACGGCAGTTGTCACTGTTTATAACGGGCGGTTTTTACGACCGCTTGCGGTGGAGTAAATTACTTCCGCCGTTGCTTTTGTTGCGTTTTTTAGCGTAGACAAGAGCTGTTATAAGCATACCGTTTTTAGGACAATTCATAGTCATTTCGGTCCATAGGAAGGTAATGCTTTCTATGGACTTTTTGTTTTATTTCGCGCTATCTGCCTACCGCCTTACACCGTAGGAATAGATAGAAAAATAAAAAATTTGGAGGAAAGTTATGAGCAAGATAAAAACAATCAGACCGCCGTGATCGTGAAACCAAACAGAAAGTAACAGCCGTAAAACGGCAAGCAAAAATTTTATTACTTTGAGGGCTCCCGCAAAAGATTGCGTAACAAGATTTTGTGGGAAAAGGAGAAACAACGGAGCGAAATGTGCGGCGACGCTTGCGGCGCTGCACGGAAAGCAAAGTTTGTTTCGACGCGAAGTATAGCCCACTATACTTCGTTCCGAAGTTTAGTGGGCTCTGCGAGGCTTTTTAACAGGAAAAAATCAAAGGAGATAAATCTATAAGCTATTTAGTTTGTCACATGGAAAAGTATCACAAGACGGACATTGCGCCCGTCGAACAGGAGAACGAACGCGACGAAACCTATCGGGCGAGCAACCCGCAGATCGATTGCTCACGCACGAACGGCAACTATCACATTATCAAGCGGCAGCGCAGCTACACGCAATTCATCAACGATAAGATCGAAGCTCTCTACTTGCCTACGAAAGTTCGGAAGGACGCCGTGCTTATGTGTTCTTTCGTCGTGGGTTCGGACAGAGAATTTTTCAAAAGTTTATCAGTACGGGAACAGGAAAAATTCTTTGCGGATTGTACTCGTTTTTTTGCAGACAGATACAGCGAAGGCAATATTATCTCGGCGGTCGTACACATGGACGAAACTACGCCGCATCTGCATATGAACTTAATCCCGATTGCTGACGGCAGACTCTGCGCCAAGCAACTGTTTGACCGCAAGGCATTGCAGGAATTGCAGACTGACTTTTATTCTGTCGTGGGAAAGAAATGGAATTTACAACGCGGCAAGGAAGGAAGTCAGGAGAAGCACCTCTCCACGGCAGAGTATAAGGCGAAGAAAATTGTCGAGCAAGCGCGCGGGGAAGCGAGCGGCATACTCGCAGAAGCCGATCAAAAAGCGGAGCGCAAAGTGCAGATTGCCAGACTTCACGCGGACGGCATTGTATCACAGGCGGAACGGACGGCGGAAAAAGCCAAACGGCAAGCGCAGGAATATCTGGACGGGATTGTGCAAGGCATCGATGCAGAGCGCAGCAAGCCCACGCCGAAACGCAAGAAACAAGCCGAAGAAGAACTTGTCTCTCTTCGCACGGAGAATGCCGCCTTGCGTCAATCGAAAGAAATTGCCGACCGCGACCGCAGCGACTTGTTCGAACAGTTGCAAAAAGCCGAGCGGCGCGCCAAAGGCAAGGAACAGGCATTCGGGATGGTAAGCGATATGCTTGCCGCCTATCCGGACGAGTTCGACGCTTTGTTAAACAAATCGCGACAGAAGAAAGCAGAGCCCTATTATAAAGGTAACAGCCGTGGCAACGACCGCGGTGGCAAGTAACAAAGGAACAAAAAACTGACCGCGGCGCAGGTGTCCTATCGGAGAAAATGAGTAAAGGGATTGAAAGAGCGTCTGCGGCAGAAGAACGGGAAAAAGTCCGTATGAAACGGAAACGCGTACAATGGCGCGAGAGGAGAAATAATTATGAAAAAACCATTGACATGATAAGTAAATATTGGGAGGATATCGACCACGGGGAAAATAAAGCAGCAAATGTGTGCGGAGCTCAACTCTGCACCCACCTCTATGAGCGAATATGAGATCGGGGGAAGAAAATACATCGTTGTGAGCCATTATGTCGGAAACAAGGACTTCAAAAAGGTATTCGACGATCTGGCTTTCAGTCAGGTGCTTGCGGATATGCAAAATTCCGTAAGGTGATTTGTATCGGGCGGCTTGAAATTTTCGGTGTGCCGTGCTATAATCATGGCACATTGAAAATTCAGGCTGCTTTGATTCGAAGGAGTAAAAGAATGCAATCAAAGCAAAACAACAAAGACTACATTGTCGGAATGTATGTAAGACTCAGCCGCGACGACGAGCGCGCAGGAGAATCTCTCTCTATCGAAAACCAAAAAGCCATTCTTTCGGAATATATAGAAACGCAGGGTTGGACGCTCCACGACATCTATGTGGATGACGGTATTTCGGGAACGACGTTTGAAAGGCCGGGCGTTAAGAGATTGCTTGAAGACGCAAAGCAAGGCGTCATCAATACGATCCTTGTAAAAGACATGAGCCGTTTCGGAAGAAACTATATCATGGTCGGGCAGTATCTCGATTACATCTTTCCCTCGTTCGGCATACGGTTTGTGGCGCTTTCGGACAACATCGACACGGAGAATAAGGATACCCCCGCGATGGACATGATGCCGATCACCAACGTATTCAATGAATGGTGGGCGGCAACTACGAGTAAGAAGCTGCGCGCCGTCCGCGTTAAGAATGCTAAGGAAGGCAAAAACGGAATGTCCCACGCGCCATACGGCTATATTCTCGGAACGGATGAAAAGCGCACACTGCAAGTCAATCCAGAGACCGCACCCGTTGTCAGGCGCATCTTTGAGATGCGTGCGTGCGGCATGACGCCGAGAAAGATAGCGGATATTCTCAACGTGGAAAAAGTTCTTACGCCCAACGATTACAGAATTGCAACGACGGGCATCAACGGCGTGCGGAATTCTTCGCATCTGTGGCATACGACCGTATTGAGAACGCTTCTGAACAATCAGGCTTACATCGGCAATTTAGTCCAGCACAAGTCGACTACAATTTCATATAAAAACCACAAGTGGCAACGCCGCCCCGAAGAAGAATGGATCTTTGTCGAAAACGCGCACGAGGCTATCATCTCGAAAGAGTTGTGGGATAAGGTTAAGGAAGTCGAAAAAGCCGTAGGACACGGAAAGCACACCGCGAGAGGCTATATGCACCCGTTGTCGGGACTGATGTTCTGTGCAGACTGCGGTGCAAAAATGCGGCTGGGTTGGAATACGACATACATAAAACGGCTTGGCAGAGAAAATACGTATTTCAACTTCAATTGCGGAACAAAGTCGCGTATGGGCTCGTCTGCCTGTTTCAGTCACTTTATCCCCGTACCTGTTTTGGAACAGATCGTAAAACAAGACGTTGCTGCAAAAGCCAAGATGATCATTGGGCGTGAGGCTGAATTCAAACAGCGGTATTTACAGCGGCAGACGACTCTTGCAGACGCCAATCAAGCTGAGGTCAAGAAAGAGTTGAAAAAAGCCGAAAAGCGATTGCGTGAACTCGAAAAGCTGATCGAAGCCGCATTTGAAGAGAAAGTTGCAGGAAAGATACCCGAAAACGTGTGTATTAAGTTGATTGAAAAGTACACCGCCGAACAGACGGAATTGCAAGAAAAGATGGTTTCACTTAACGACGGGCTTAAAGAAGTAACACAAGCCAAGACAGATGTGGACGAATTTATCCGCAGACTGAAACTGTACTTTGATTCGCCCACGCTGACGCGCGAGATGTGTTTGGCACTATTCGACAGACTCATCATTGGAGGCAAAGAAACGGTCACGGGCAAGCCGCAGGAAATCCACATCTATTATAAGATCGACATCGACTCGGTTTTATCCGTCTGACAACTTAAAACCCTAAAATAAGTTTTATGTCCATTTGACTTGTTAGAAGGCATGAACCAATACTACAGCGAGGAACTCTCCCAAAAGACCAGACGCGGACAAAGGGAAACGCGCTTGAAAGGTTTACACAGCGCAGGAAAACTCAATTACGGCTACTACACCAAAAACAAAAAGGTGTATATCCACGAAGAGGAAGGTCCCATCGTCAAGGAGATCTTTGAAAGGTACGCTGCCGGTGAACGCGGAAACGAAATCGCCATCAGCTTCGCCGAGCGCGGTATCCTCTACAGAGGCAAGCCGTTCAGCTCCGCCAATATTTATGTGATACTGCACGCCGAGAAGTACACGGGCAGATATGTCCTGCACGGAGAAGTTTACGACAACATCTACCCTCGCATCATAGAGCCGGAACTCTTCGAGCGGTGCAAGCAAAGGATAGACGCCAACCGCTACGGCAACCATGTCCCCGACTACTCTTACCTCTTACGCAAACGCGTGTATTGCGGACAATGCGGCACGAGGATGACTTCTTACAGCGGTACATCGAAGTCCGGGCGCGTTTCAAAATACTACAAGTGCTGGAACGCCATAGGCAAGAAGAACTGCACGGCAAAGTTCATACAGAAAGACCTGCTGGACAACATCGTCCTTCAAGCCCTTCAAAACACCTTGACTGGCACAAACCTTGCTTTGGTCGTGGACGAAATATACAAGCAGCACAACGCGAAACTGCTTGGAGAGAACCCCGTCAAATTGCTGGAAAAGGAATTGGCGCAGATCAACAAAGCCATCAACAACATTCTCAAAGCCATTGAGCAAGGCATCATAACCGATACAACCAAAGAACGGCTGCAAGAACTTGAAACAACGCGCCGTGAGTTGCAAGAGAAACTCATATTCGAGCGTATGCAGGAGCAGGTCGTTTTGGACAAGAAAACCATAGCGGACTATCTCAAAGAAGCCGTCAAACAAGAGCCGGAAATGATGATAGACTTGCTTGTCGATAAAGTGTATGTCCACGAAGACCGCATAGAACTGATACTGAACTACACAGGCACGCCGCCGAAACCAAAACGAAGAATAGACGATAAGCCCGAGAACCCTGAAGGTGAAAGCCTTCGGGGTTCTCTCATTTTTACAACGGAAGTCTCCGTAGATGTCTATTCTTACAAAGGCAGAAATAAAAAAGGCCTTGAACCAAAATTCAAAGGCGTCTGCAAAAAGTCCGTTTTAATTGAAATATAGGAGGAAAATCAATGAATACTGCTGTTCAAAGGTGTTCGGGCGAGGTTAAGCAAACGCATATTCTTTTATTACCTCTACGCTGTCGGGTAAATTAACAGAATCTATGCTCTGCATGTTTTTGAACAACTCTGTGCCTATTTGTTTTACCTTGAAACTTTCATTTCCTATATTTGCAGTCTCAGGAATTATTACATCTCTATTATTATCTTTTTGAGAATATATCATTGCTTCGGCACTATCCCCTTCTATTGCAAATACAAATTCGTCAGATACCGCTATTCTTCTGCCGTCTTCCATTTTATCGTTGTTGTTGCAATCCCAGACAATATAATTGTTAGAGTTCCAATAAGTAGCCCATCCCAAAGAAGGCTTATTTGTCTCACACCTTATCACGCAATCCATATCTTGAAAATTTTCTCCCATAAAGATTACACTTTCAGGGATTGTAATGATTTTTATTCCTGAACAATCATATATTGCTTTGTCATAAATTCTTTGAGTATTTCCCAAAATATTAAGCTCTTTAAGATTATCGTATCTACACAAAGCTTCGCTTACGATATCGCCGTCAGAGGTAATATTGAGTATCTGAAGATTATCAGAATATGTCACTAAATCTTCCAATTTACAAGGATTATCGCTATCTTTTCCCAAAAAAGGAATAGTAAGGGATTTGAGATTGTCAAGCGTGTTTGCAAGAGGAAGAGTTATTTCTTCTACGCTATTGGGAATGACAAGTTCTTCAAGACTCGAACAGCCGAAAAATGCATATCTTCCTATTTTTTCAATTCCTTCTTCGATGACGATTTTTGTTATGCCTGATTCATCATAAAAAGCATATTCGGGAATTTCTTTAAGTTCAAACTCAAAACCTTTGCACTCGACTTTGCTTTTTACTACTATTTCTCCCTTAATATCACAATTGTATTTATAAGCTATAATATGAGCCATGCCGTCTTTTATCAAATATTTTATGCCGTAATCATCATAAAAAGTAAGACCTTCACAATCTTCTTTTGTATTGTATTGAGGTATTTCTCCGCTGATTATTTCTGAAGGATCTCTAGGGGGGATATAAATTCCTCCGTCATCTTCAATATCTTGAGTATTATTGTCGCAACCTGCAAATATCGCTGTGATTGTCAATATCATTACAGACAAAATAATCATTATTATAAGTTTCTTTTTCATAGCTTTCTCCGATTTTTAATCTTTCATTATAAATACAACTATCTTATACAAAACATTTCACTTTTTATAAAATAAATTTGCAAAATCTTTATGATGATCTTTTTGATTATTATATATTGATAAAATTATAGATATTTATATATTAATAAAAAATACAGGCGTACAAAACGCCTGTATTAATTTTATACCTTAATAGCCATTGACACAAAATCGTGTTGCGTTTTTTAGATATTTGTCTTAAAGATTATTTTCTCTTTTCCTTGTGATTAAGAGACGCTTTGACAAATTCTCTGAAAATAGCGTGTGCTCTGTTTGGTCTTGACTTGAATTCAGGGTGATACTGAACAGCTATAAAGAAGTCGTTTGCAGGTACTTCCACAGCTTCTACGAGTCTGTTGTCAGGAGATGTACCCGTAACTCTTAAACCTGCTTTTTCAAGTTGTTCACGATAGAGATTGTTGAATTCATATCTGTGACGATGTCTTTCCTGTATGAGGTCTTCGCCATAAGCTTTTTGCATAAGGCTGTCTTTTGCAATCTTGCAAGGATATGCACCCAATCTCATTGTGCCGCCCTTGGGAATATTTCCGTGCTGATCGGGCATGAGGTCTATCACGCAATGTTCGCTCCTGGGATTGAATTCACTGCTTGTTGCGTCTTTATATCCAAGCACATTGCGAGCATATTCTATTACTGCAATCTGCATACCGAGACAAATTCCAAAATATGGAATATTGTTTTCTCTTGCATACTTACAAGCCATAATCTTGCCTTCTACGCCTCTGTCGCCAAAGCCGCCGGGTACCAAGATACCGTCTACATCGCCGAGTATCTCTTTGCAGGACTTGTCATCCACGATATCTTCTGCCTCAATCCACTTAATATCTACATTGCAAGCATTCTCATAACCGCCGTGACGCAAAGCTTCTGCCACTGACAAATAAGCGTCATGAAGTTTGATATATTTGCCGACAATAGCAATCTTGACTTCTTTTCTTCTTGCCTTGATACGGTCAATCATATCCGTCCATTCTTTCATGTCGGGAGGAGGAGTCTGCAAGTTGAGCTGTCTGCACACTACATCACTCAAATGACTCTTTTCAAGCATGAGAGGAGCTTCGTACAAAATATCTACCGTAAGGTTTTCTATTACGCAATCGGGAGCTACATTACAGAACAAAGCTATCTTGTCAAGCACGCTCTTGTCCATAGGCATGTCACAACGACATACTATGATATCGGGATTGATACCGAGTCCCATGAGTTCCTTACAAGAATGCTGAGTAGGCTTTGACTTCTGCTCGCCGCTCGACTGAATATAAGGCACCAATGTGACATGTATGAACAGACAATTTCCTCTGCCTACCTCGTGAGATATCTGTCTTATTGCCTCGAGAAAAGGCTGGCTCTCGATATCGCCTATCGTACCGCCTATTTCCGTCATTACGACATCGGCATTGTTTTTCTTGCCTACGCTGTAAACAAACTCTTTGATTTCGTTTGTGATATGAGGGATTACCTGAACGGTTTTGCCGAGATAGTCGCCTCTTCTTTCCTTATTGAGAACATTCCAATAGACCTTGCCTGTGGTAAGGTTGGAATACTTATTGAGCTCGATATCTATAAATCTCTCATAGTGTCCGAGGTCAAGGTCTGTCTCTGCACCGTCTTCGGTGACATAAACTTCGCCGTGCTCATATGGGCTCATCGTGCCGGGGTCTACATTTACATAAGGGTCAAGCTTCTGAGCCATAACCTTAAGACCTCTCGATTTTAGCAATCTGCCGAGACAAGCCATAGTAATGCCCTTGCCTAATCCGGAAACAACACCGCCTGTAACAAATATGTACTTTGTCATACTTCTACCTCTCCGTCAAATACTTTTTTGGCTTCGCCTGTCATATATACTGTATCTTCTGTGTACTTAATAGTCAAGTCTCCACCAAGAAGTTTTACGGTAATATTCTCATCTTTATTGCAATAGCCGTTGAGAACCGAAGCTACCGCTACTGCACACGCACCTGTACCGCAAGCCCAAGTCTCTCCGCTACCTCTCTCCCATACTCTCATTTTTAGGGTATGTTTGTCAATCACTTTTACAAACTCTACATTGACGCTTTCGGGGAAAAGTTCATTTTCTTGGAATTTGGGGCCGATATTCTCAATCTTGAGGTTGTCCACATTGTTTACGAATATCACGCAATGAGGATTGCCCATGGATACGCAAGTGATATCATAATCCTTTCCGTCAATATTTACCTTTCTTGCCACAACCTTATCGCCGTCAAGTTTTACGGGAACTTTTTTAGGATCGAGTTCTGCCTTGCCCATATCAACGGTAAGAAGTTTTGCCACACCGTTCTGAGTATGAATCTGAATTGTCTTGATTCCGCTCAAAGTCTCTACTGTCATAGTCTTTTTGTTGACGATAGCATTGTCATAACAATATTTTGCCACGCATCTGATGCCGTTGCCGCACATCTTGCCTTCGCTGCCGTCTGCATTGAACATTCTCATCTTGACATCGGCTACATCGCTCTTGCAGATAAGGATGATACCGTCTCCGCCTACTCCGAATCTTCTGTCGCTAAGTCTTACTGCCAAGCCTTCGGGATTGACGATAGGATTGTCTATGCAGTTGAAATAAATATAGTCATTGCCAATGCCTTGCATCTTTGTGAATTTGCGAATGCTTCTTCCTTCTCTCAATCTGTTGATATCGATAAGCTCGGTATTAAATTCAGAGAATCTGCTCATAAGGCTGTTGACTACCGCATTTGCCGTGTCTATCGAAGTAAGACAAGGAATAGCTCTCTCTACTGCCTTTCTTCTTATCTTAACGCTGTCTCTTGTGGGCAACTTGCCTTTTGAAGAAGTAGAGATGATATAGTCTACTTTGCCTGACTCAATCAATGTAAGAGTATTGTCTTTTGAGTTCTGGTGAATCTTGTTTACCTCAATTACATCGAGTCCGCAATTTTTGAGTACTTCGGCAGTACCTGCTGTCGCATAGAGCGTATATCCGAGTTCCTCAAACTTCTGACCAATCTCGCCGATTTCGTCTTTATCCTGATTTCTTACGCTTATGAATATACCGCCTTTCTTTTTCATCTTATAATTGGCAGCCACAAGTCCTTTATAAAGAGCTTCTTCGAGAGTAGGTGCTATACCAAGTACCTCGCCCGTGGATTTCATTTCAGGTCCGAGCTGAGTATCCACATTCGTAAGTTTTTCAAATGAGAATACAGGAACCTTTACTGCCACATAAGGCGAGCTGGGATAAATACCTGTGCCGAATCCCATATCGGCAAGTTTTTCGCCGAGTATAGCTCTCGTAGCCAAATCTACCATAGGTACGCCCGTAACCTTGCTTATATAAGGAATTGTACGGGAGCTTCTGGGATTTACTTCGATTACATAGAGCTCGTTGTTGTAAATAAGATACTGAATATTTACAAGACCGATAGTATGGAGATTTACTGCAAGCTGTTTGCTGCACTCCTCTATTCTTGCAAGCATATCGTCCTCGATGTTCCATGAAGGATATACTGCGATTGAGTCGCCCGAGTGAATGCCTGTACGCTCGATATGTTGCATTACTCCGGGGATAAGAATATCTTTTCCGTCACATATAGCATCGACTTCGATTTCCGTACCCATGAGGTATTTGTCTATAAGTACAGGGTTTTCTATCTTCTGCGAGAGGATGACATCCATATATTCGATTACATCCGCATCGCTATAACATACCGTCATATTCTGACCGCCGAGTACATAAGAAGGTCTTAAAAGTGTAGGATAACCTATCTCGTTTGCTACCTTCAAAGCATCTTCTTTTGTCATTACGGTAAAGCCTTGAGGACGCTTGATTTTGAGCTGTTCGAGAAGCTCGTCAAACTTTTCTCTGTCTTCAGCCATATCGATATACTCAGCCTGAGTACCGAGGATGCGGATATTCTTTTCTTTAAGCATCTTTGTAAGTTTGATAGCCGTCTGTCCGCCAAAAGCTACTACAACGCCGTAAGGATTTTCTGTCTTGATTATGGACATTACATCTTCGTTTGTCAAAGGCTCGAAATAAAGTCTGTCGGCAGTATCGAAGTCGGTAGAAACCGTCTCAGGGTTGTTGTTTACTATGACTACTTCATAGCCCTTTCTCTTCAATGCCCATACGCAATGAACGGAAGCATAGTCGAATTCTATACCCTGACCTATACGGATAGGACCTGAACCGAATACTATTACTTTTTTCTTTCCTTCGCTCTTTTTCTCGATAAACTCTTTTGCTTCGTTTTCGTCATCGAAAGTAGAATAGAAATAAGGTGTCAATGCCTCGAATTCGCCGGCACATGTATCTACCATTTTATAAGAAGCATATCTTATATTCTTGATTTTCTGATTGCTGAATTCCTCAATCGTGCTGTCGAGGAAGCCCATTTTCTTGGCTTCGAGATAAAGCTCGTCAGTGAGTTTTTCGCTCATAAGTCTTTCTTGCATTTTTACAAGATTTTTGAGCTTGTACAAAAACCATCTGTCGATTTTCGTGACATCGTATATAGTATCTACGCTCACTCCTCTCTTCAAGGATTCAAACACGCAGAAAATTCTCTCATCGTCTACATCGTGCAACTTATTTGCAAGCTGCTCGTCAGTGTATTTCATAAACTTTTTGTCATTGAGAGTATTATGAGATATCTCTGCACCTCTTACCGCTTTCATGATAGCTTGCTCGAAAGAAACGCCGATAGCCATTACTTCGCCCGTAGCTTTCATCTGAGTACCGAGTTTTCTCGATGCATAGAAGAATTTGTCAAAAGGCCATTTAGGGAACTTAATAACCACATAGTCGATAGCAGGCTCAAAACAAGCATAAGTGGTACCTGTCACGGCATTTTTGATTTCGTCCAAAGTATATCCGATTGCTATCTTGGTAGCTACCTTTGCGATAGGATAACCTGTGGCCTTAGAAGCAAGTGCCGAGCTACGACTTACACGAGGGTTAACTTCGATTACCGCATATTCGAAAGAGTCGGGATTGAGTGCAAACTGACAGTTGCATCCGCCTTCTACTTTCAAAGCCTCTACGATTTTAAGAGCGGCACATCTAAGCATACCGTATTCTTTGTCGCTGAGACTTACTGCGGGAGCGATAACTATACTGTCGCCCGTATGTACGCCGACAGGGTCAAAGTTTTCCATGCTGCACACGGTAATTGCGTTGCCCTTGCTGTCTCTTATTACTTCAAATTCGATTTCCTTCCATCCGCTGATACATTTTTCTACGAGAATCTGATGTATAGGAGATGTTCTGAGACCGTTTTCTGCGATTTCGAGGAATTCGTCCTGAGTATATGCAATACCGCCGCCGCTGCCGCCGAGCGTAAATGCAGGTCTGATAATAACAGGCAAACCTATTTCGTCTGCTACTCTCAAAGCATTTTCAATATCGTTTACTACTTCAGAGGGAATGGTAGGCTCGCCGATTTCCGCCAAAGTATCCTTGAACATCTGTCTGTCTTCTGCCTTGTCGATGGTGTCAGGTCTTGCTCCGAGAAGTTTTACGCCCATCTTGTCAAGGAAGCCGTCCTTTGCAAGCTGCATACTCAAAGTAAGTCCCGTCTGTCCGCCCAATGTAGACAATAAGCTGTCAGGTCTTTCCTTTTCGATAATTCTCTTGACTGTCGTAAGAGTCAAAGGTTCGATATATATTCTGTCTGCGATTGCGTTGTCGGTCATTATAGTAGCAGGGTTTGAATTGACAAGCACTACTTCGAGTCCTGCTTCTTTCAAAGCACGGCATGCCTGTGTGCCCGCATAGTCGAATTCTGCCGCCTGTCCGATGACGATAGGTCCCGAACCGATAACCATTACCTTTTGTAAATCTTTATTGAGTGGCATATTACTTCTTATCCTCCATGTTCTCTATAAATCTGTCGTATAAATATCCCGTATCCATTTCGCCTTCACAACTTTCAGGGCGGAACTGCACTGAGAAGATTTTCTTGCCTTTATAGTCAAGACCTTCGCAGCTGCCGTCATTTACATTGCGGAAACTGATAGTTGCGACTTTATCCGAAATGCTGTCTGCTTCTACTGCATAACTATGATTTACTGACGAAACATAGACTCTGTCGCTCTTGAGGTCTTTTACGGGCTGATTGCCTTTGTGTCCGTATTTGAGTTTGTATGTCTTTGCTCCGAAAGCGGTAGCAAGAAGTTCGTGTCCTTTGCAGATTGCAAAAATAGGCAAATCGCTCTTGATGAGTTTTTTGATTTGTTCTACCTCGAATTTAGCATCTTCGGGATTACCCGCTCCGTTTGACAACATAATGCCGTCAGGCTTTATTGCAAGCACATCTTCTGCCTTGGCAGTATGAGGGAAAAGCACGACTTTACAGCCTCTTTTTGTGAGCTTTTGCACCACACTCTTCTTTACGCCGTAATCTATCATGGCTACATTGAATTTTTGTTTGCCCTGACTTTCGAATACCTTTTCCTGCTTGCAAGATACATTGTCCATTGCATCTTTTATCTGATACTCGTCGAGAGCCTTTTTCTTTTTGTCGTCAAGCACGGGAGAATCTGTAATAATACCGTTCATGGCTCCCTTTTCTCTCAATGTCTTTGTAAGCTCTCTTGTGTCTATGCCGCAAATACCTACGATATTCTGTTCTTTGAGCAAATCATCGAGTTTTCCCTGACTTCTGAAATTGGAAGGGGTATCGCAAAGTTCTCTCACGATATAGCCTTTTACTTGCATTTTGTCGCTTTCAAAGTCCTCTCTCATTATGCCGTAATTGCCTATTGCAGGGAAAGTCTGACATATTATCTGACCATAATAGCTGGGATCTGTCAAATTTTCTACATAGCCTGTCATAGATGTGCTGAATACAACTTCGCCGATGGTTTCGCCCTCAGCACCAATCGACCAGCCTTCGAAGACTTTTCCGTTTTGAAGAATAAGATACGCTTTTTTCATTTCTACCTCTTTAGTTTTAGTCATGTTGTTTTAACGATATAATTTTTTGAGCTACTTCCTGCTTTGACACTCGCATATCCATAGCCTTTTTTTCTATATATTTGTGTGCCTCTTGCTCTGTCATTTTGTTGTGCATAATCAAAAGGCATTTTGCTCTGTCGACAAGTTTGAGTTCCTCAATCTTTTTTAGAAGAAGTCTGTTGTTTGTCATGAGCCTGTCCAATCTGCGTCTGTTGGCACTAAGTACTTTTATTGTCCTGAAAATATCCTCTTGCGAAAGAGGTTTTGTCATTACCGCTACTCCGTAATCCTGCACCCTTTCTTCGACAGCTTCGCTTATGTCTTCTTTTACCAGAAGAATGACGCTTGCTTTAGTGTTTTCGGTAGCATACACCGACAAATCATTTCCAAATTCGTCTACAAGCGGAGTATTTATAATCACAAGGTCATATTCGCTTTCGCTAAGAAGTCTCCTCGCCTCGGTACCCGAATGTGCCTGTATGACGCTTGTATAATCTATTCTCGCCAAAAGTGCGGCAAATTTTGAAGCGTATTCAGTTGTGGAAACTATCAGGGCTTCTGCCATACTACACTCTCCGTTTGCTTGCGATACTAAGATTAAAGCTTTCTATGCGAATTGACAATATCCTCCGCCACATCAAATTTTGTGGAAATAAAGTTTTGTCACAAAATCATTCTTATCCTTTGACAAAGAATAGTTTTTGTATTCGTTTTCTTTGTACTCGATAAACTTGTCCAAAGTAGTCTTGGGTACATACCTTGCTATAAAATCACTCGATACTGCACAATCGATGGCTTTTTTGAGATCTTCCGGCAAAGTATCGACATCTCCGAGATTTTCTATATCGGCTTCGCTTCCCAGCTTCATTTTCTTTTCTATACCTTCTGCTCCTGCAAAAAGCAACAAAGCATAAGCTATATAAGGATTGCAAGAAGGGTCTGCCGAGCGAAGTTGCATTTTTGCAAATCCGTCCTGCTCGATACGGATGAGCTGAGGTCCGTTTGAATAAGACCAAGCGATTTTGTTGTATGCCTCAATGGCTTCGTTGTCTTCTAATCTTTCATAAGAATTTATGGTAGGATTGAGAAAAACAGCCATTTCCTTTGCTCTTGCAAGTATGCCTGCTATAAAACTCTCCGCCTCTGCTTTTGTACTCAAAAGTGCGGGAGAGAAAAGATTTTCGCCGTCCTTTAGCAAAGACAAATTGATATGAAGTCCGCTTCCTATCTCTTCTCTCAAAGGCTTGGGCATAAAGGATGCGTGAAGTCCGTTCATTGAAGCAACCGTTCTTACCACCGTCTTGAAAGTGAGCAAATCGTCTGCCGCCATGAGAGCATCGTTGATTCTAAAACATATCTCATTTTGGCCCGGACCTCTCTCGTGATGCGAGCTGATAGGCTTAATACCGAGCTTTTCGAGAGTAAGACAAATATCTCTTCTTACATTCTCGCCTTTGTCAAAAGGTGCTGCGTCAAGATATCCGCCCCTGTCATGAGGTACTAAAGTAGGCTCGCCCTCGCTGTCTCTTTTGAAAAGATAAAACTCGCAATCGCTTCCTATCTGACAGGTATATCCCATTTTTGCAAGTTTTTCCTGAGCACGATAAAGCATGCCTCTGCCGTCTCCGTCAAAAGCTCTGCCGTCAGTATGTCTTATCTTACAAAAAAACCTCACTACACTGCCATGCTGAATTCTCCAAGGCAATAACTGTATAGTTGAGGCATCGGGGTAAAGTACCAAATCGCTTTCTCTGGGGTCTACAAAACCGCCTACCGAATAGGCTTCGAAGGAAACGCCTTTTTCAAAGGCATTTGTAAGTTCGTCTGCGACCAAGGATATATTTTTTATATTTCCGAAAGAATCGCAAAATGTCAAAATGACAAATTTAACATCGTTGTCTTTGACAAAATCCAAAACTTCTTTGACTGTCTGACTCATAAACTCCTCTTTAAGCAAACTCCAAAATATTTTTATAATTATATCATATCCTATTGTAAATATCAAGGGATATAAAATATAAATATTTAAATATATATTATCATCTCAATATATTTTCTTGACACAAAATATTCGATAATATCTTGACTGCTTTTTATTATACTGCTAGATATTATATTTTTACAAAAAAGTTTCGTCAATGTTTTTGATGGTGTTTTTGTGCTATTTTAAAAATTTTTCAATGCTTATTTCGATTATCTTGTCTTGCGATGTGACTATGAAAAAAATTTTTTAAATTTGTGATATAATTTGCCTCTTTTTGTTTGACAAAGTAAAATCAAGTAATTATACTTATGGTATAAAGCAAAGGCGCTACAAGGTTTTTCCTCGTAGTGCCTTTTTCATTAATACCCATTAAGGAGATTTATTTTATGGTAATGTCAGAGATTTTCGGCAGTTTGGTTTTCAACGATGCCGTGATGCAAGAAAGACTTCCCAAGTATACTTATAAGGAACTCAAATCCTGCATAGAAAACGGCGACCCCATTTCATTGAGTTGTGCTACCGTTATAGCAAACGCTATGAAAGATTGGGCAATAGAAAAAGGTTGTACTCACTTCACTCATTGGTTCCAACCGATGACGGGTATTACTGCAGAAAAACATGACGCTTTTATTCAACCTACATCTGACGGCAAAGTTATTATGGAATTCGGCGGCAAAGAACTTATCAAGGGCGAACCCGATGCTTCCTCTTTCCCTTCCGGCGGTATCAGAGCTACCTTCGAAGCAAGAGGTTATACTACTTGGGACCCTACTTCTTATGCTTTTGTAAAAGACCATACTCTTTGTATCCCTACGGCTTTCGTATCATATACGGGAGAAGTATTGGACAAGAAGACTCCTCTTCTCAAATCAATGGACGCTTTGTCCAACAAAGCTTGCCGTATCCTCAAACTCTTCGGCAAAAACGCAAAGAGAGTCGTTACGACAGTAGGTCCCGAACAGGAATATTTCCTTATCGACAAATCCGTATATGAAAAGAGAAAGGATTTGATTTTTACAGGCCGTACGCTTTTCGGTGCTCCCGCTCCCAAGGGACAGGAACTCGAAGACCATTATTTCGGTACTATCAAGCAGAGAGTAGTAAAATATATGGCTGACCTCGATATCGAGCTTTGGAAACTCGGTGTGCTTGCAAAGACAAAACACAACGAAGTAGCTCCCGCTCAGCACGAGCTTGCTCCTATATTTACTCAATCCAATGTCGCTACCGATGCCAACCAGCTTACTATGGAAATGATGAAGAAAATAGCAAGCAGACACAACATGGCATGTCTTTTGCATGAAAAGCCTTTTGACGGCATCAACGGAAGCGGAAAACACAACAACTGGTCAATGTCCACCGACAGCGGCGAAAACCTTCTCGAGCCCGGCGATACCCCCGAAGATAACGCACAATTTTTATTGTTCCTCGTGGCTGTACTCAAGGCTGTGGACGACTATCAAGATTTGTTGAGACTCAGCGTTGCAAGTGCGGGCAATGACCACAGACTCGGTGCAAACGAAGCTCCTCCCGCTATTGTATCCGTATTCTTGGGCGAAGAATTGGACGGTATTCTCACCGCTATCGCTGAAGACAGAACATACAGCAAGCGTGCAAGATGCGATTATGAAATCGGCGTAAGTTCTCTTCCTAAATTCAAAAAGGATACCACGGACAGAAACCGTACTTCTCCTTTTGCTTTCACAGGAAATAAGTTTGAATTCAGAATGTTGGGCTCTTCATTCTCTATCGCAGGCCCCAATATCATTCTCAACACAATCGTAGCAGAATCTCTCGACCAATTTGCTGACGAACTCGAGGGTGCCGAAGACTTCATGTCTGCTGTAAAAGCTCTCATCAAAAAGACTTTTATCGAGCACAAGAGAATTGTCTTCAATGGCAACGGTTATTCTGACGAATGGATAAAAGAAGCTAAAAAGCGTGGACTTCTCAATTTGCAGTCCGCTCCCGAAGCTCTCCCCTACTTCAGAACTGCAAAAAATATCGCTTTGTTTGAAAAGCACGGAATTTTCTCTGCTCTCGAAGTAGAATCCCGTACAGATATCATGCTTGAAAATTATAGCAAGGTACTCAATATCGAGGCTCTCACCATGATCGATATAATGTCAAAAGATATTATGCCTGCCGTAACAACTTATATCAAAGAACTTACCGATACCGCAAACTCTGCTAAGGCTCTCGGTATCGATGCAAAGATTCAGGTAGCTATCGCCAAAAAGCTTTGCGATTTGAGTGCTGCCGGCTATAAGGCTCTCGATTCTCTCAAATCAAAAGTACACAAAGCAGAAGCTATCTCAAATATTCAGGACAGAGCTATGTATTATTATACAGATGTACTCACCGCTATGGAAGCATTGAGAAAAGTGGCTGACGAAATGGAAGTCAACACCGCTGAAAAGTATTGGCCTATGCCTACTTACGGCGATATCTTGTTCTCAATCAAAGAATAGTCTCGAATACAAATTATTATCAGTAAATAAAAAGTCGTATCAGACACAAAGGCGTGTAAAATTATACGCCTTTGTGTTTTTTATTACTTTTTTTTCAATTTTTTAGGAGGTAAAAAGTTATGTTCACACCCCTCTCTTCTCAACTTTCTGATGTCTATACATCAGCCAACCTTTCAGAAGGAGATTTCCTTTGGGTAATTGTGGGTATATGCCTTGTATTCTTTATGCAAGCAGGTTTTGCTATGGTAGAAACGGGCTTTACCCGTGCAAAGAATGCCGGCAACATCATAATGAAAAACCTTATGGACTTTTGTATCGGCACCGTGGCTTTTCTGATATTGGGCTATGGCATAATGCATGGAAGCGATATCGGAGGCGTAATAGGTAATTTAGGAGATTTGTCAGTTATCTATACACAATTTACAAGCGGCGATATGCTCAAAGTAATGTTCCATTTGGTGTTCTGTGCTACTGCGGCTACTATCGTTTCCGGAGCAATGGCAGAGCGTACAAACTTCCTTGCATATTGTATTTATAGCTTTATCATTTCCCTTATCATATACCCTGTTTCAGGTCACTGGATTTGGGGCGGAGGCTGGCTCGCTCAACTCGGTTTCCACGATTTTGCCGGCTCGGCTGCCGTACACCTCGCAGGCGGCGTAGCTGCGTTTGTAGGTGCTGCAATTATCGGTCCCCGTATCGGTAAATATAAGAAAAACCCTGCTGTATTAGACAAAAAAGGCCGTCCCGTTATAGAAAGCAAAGCTATCCCCGGACACTCTCTTACTCTCGGTGCTTTAGGCGTATTCATTCTTTGGTTTTGCTGGTACGGCTTCAACGGCTCGTCAGCATACGGCATAAACGATTCGGTAGCAAGAGTATTTATTACCACAACGGTAGCTCCCGCCGTAGCTTCTATCGTAGCAATGGTTATCACTTGGGTAAAATACAAAAAGCCTGATGTCTCGATGACTCTCAACGGCTCTCTCGCAGGTCTTGTAGCTATTACTGCTGGTTGCGATGTAGTATCCGTACCTGCCTCTGCAATAATCGGTGTTATAGCAGGTTTTGTAGTAGTATTCGGCGTAGAGTTTATTGACAAAAAGCTTCATGTAGATGATCCTGTGGGTGCTGTCGGAGTACACTGCCTTTGCGGTGCGACAGGCACAATAGCAGTAGGTATCTTTGACATGAACAAAGGTATTATAAGCGGATTTATTTATAATAAGAGTCTTACTGCCGGCGAGGCATTCAAATACTTCGGAGTACAAATTCTCGGTGTCTTGGCAGTAGTGGCATGGGTAGGAATTACAATGACTGCCGTATTCATGATTATGAAAAAATGCAAGATGCTTAGAGCAAGCGAAGCAGATGAATTGGCTGGCCTCGATGTCGCAGAACATGGCCTTGTAAGTTCATACGCAGACTTTATGCCTATTCCCGAAGTAATGCTTTCAAAAGACCAAACTGACGAAACTTCTTCAGAAAAACAAAGCGTGCCTATGGAAACGGCTATCCCCGTTATCGAAACAAATCCTTCATCAAACAGCTCAAAACCCGTATTTACAAAAATCAGTATCGTTACTCGTCCTGATAAGTTTGAAAAACTAAAATCCAGTCTCGACTCGATAGGAATTACCGGTATGACATTGACAAGCGTACAAGGTTGCGGCATGCAGAAAGGTAGCGATAAATATTATAGAGGTGCAAAAATAGATGTTCAACTATTGCCCAAAATCAAACTCGAAGTCGTAGTGACAAAAGTACCTGTCGAGCTTGTGGTAGAAACTGCAAGAAAGGCTCTTTATACAGGAAGCTACGGCGATGGAAAAATCTTTATCTATAATGTCCTCGATGTAGTAAAAGTCCGTACGGGCCAACGAGGTTATGACGCATTGCAAGACGAATAATCCATATCTTTCCATATCTATTTTCCTAAAAGTACTGACCTATAAAAAGGTCGGTACTTTTATTTTGTACTGCTTTAAAATGCGTTTTTTATGCTGCCAAGTTTTTTTTTGTAATCTAGTAAATCTGTTTGCTTATATTTTTTTTATTTGATATAATAAAACCATTCTTTTACTTAAGGAAGGTATTTATGACTAGAAAACTCAATGAAGAATGCGGTGTATTCGGCATTTACAACAAAGCAAATCATGAAAATATAGCAAACCTTGTTTACTTCGGACTTTTCGCTCTCCAGCACAGAGGTCAAGAATCCGCAGGTATTGCCGTAAACAAAGACAAAGAGATTACTTTGGTAAAAAATCTCGGTCTTGTAAGTGAAGTTTTCAATGACAAAAACCTCGCACATCTTCAAGGTGATATTGCTATCGGACATGTAAGATATGCTACATTGGGAAGCAATACGGTAGAGAATGCTCAGCCTATCAGCGTAAAATATGCAAAAGGCAATCTTACCGTTTCTATGAACGGCACTATCCTCAACGCTCAGGAACTCAGAACAAAACTCGAAGAAGAAGGAGCAATTTTCCATACCACAAGCGATTGCGAAGTAATATCTTACCTTATCGCAAGAAAAAGACTTAAATCAAAGAGCATCGAAGAAGCAGTAGAAAAAGTTATACCTATGCTCAAAGGTGCTTTCTCCATGCTTATAATGAGTCCCAGAAAGCTTATCGCCGTAAGAGATAAATACGGATTTCGACCTTTGTGTATAGGTCGTCTCGGCGAAAGCGTAATATTCTCAAGCGAAACATGCGGACTCGACACGGTAGGTGCCGAATTCGAAAGAGATTTGCTCCCCGGTGAAATGGTAATACTCACAGAAGACGGTATGGTTTCAAACAAAAAATTCTGCGGACACAAAGGCGGTCTTTGTATTTTCGAGCACATTTATTTTGCTCGTCCCGACAGCGTGATTGACGGACAAAGCGTAAACGAAGCAAGAGTAAATGCAGGCAAAATGCTTGCAAAAATGCACCCTGTCGATGCAGATCTCGTAATCGGTGTTCCCGACTCAGGACTTCCTAGTGCAATAGGCTATTCGCTTCAAAGCGGAATACCTTACGGCGTAGGTCTTATCAAAAACAGATATATCGGCAGAACATTTATTCAGCCTACACAGGCAATGAGAGAAAAGAGCGTAGCTTTAAAACTCAATACCTTGAAAAGCAATATCGAAGGCAAAAGAGTGGTAATGATAGATGACTCTATCGTAAGAGGTACTACCCTTGCCAATATCGTAAAACTTCTCAAAAAAGCAGGAGCAAAAGAAGTGCATGTGAGAATATCTTCTCCCGAATTTATTTATCCTTGTTATTTCGGCACAGATATCCCTTCAAGAGAGCATCTTGCCTGCAACAAGTACACACACGAAGAATTGCGTGAAAAAATCGGTGCTGATTCGTTGGGCTTCCTCGACAAAAACACTATCGACAAAATCGCTCCCGATTCCACCACAGCTTTCTGCAAAGGTTGTTTTACAGGCAAATATCCCTGCAAAGTCTGATATTAAGATTGTAGACTTACATCAAAAATCATAAAAAAAGACGCAAAAAGTTTTGCGTCTTTTTGATTTGCTTTATAAGATTGATTTTTTTATATTATTTGATTATAATATAAAAAGGAGCAATACTATGAAAATCAATATCGTCACTCGTGTTATCAACAAATCAAGGAAAGTATTATACAATAAGTTTTTTAAAAAATATAAAGTAAAAAAACTTACCAATCGCATAAAAAACAAGGATATTTCTTTGATTACTTTTAATTGTATAGGAGGAATTTTATACAATGAAATGTCTTTAAGATTTAATTCCCCTACAAT
This sequence comes from uncultured Christensenellaceae bacterium, assembly GCA_944381365.1. Classification (GTDB taxonomy): domain Bacteria; phylum Bacillota; class Clostridia; order Christensenellales; family UBA3700; genus RACS-045. Next base: position 150,890 of record CALWKW010000002.1, read on the forward strand.
AAACATGTTCTTTTCTGCTCCCGATTTTATAAAATTTTGCACAAATCTTAAATATTATATGGAAAAAGAACTTATAGAGGATACGACAGCTGACTCCTCTTATCCTGTCGCTAAAATCGATGATATTAAAATTTTCGGATTGCATTATAAATCTTTTGACGAACTAAAAACAAAATGGGATGAAAGAAAACAAAGAATAAATTGGGACAATATTTTCATAATCGGAGGATACAGAGATAATTGCACTCCTCAACTAGTAGAAGAGTTTGGAAAAATTCCATTTGACAATAAAATTATGCTTATTCCAAAAGGCATAAAAAAGTATCCATATACCAGAACGGTAAAAAGCTTGTTGTGGGGAAAACAAGAACTTGCTCCCGCTGATGCAATGAAAAACTGTTTTGGAAAAAGATATTATGACACCGCCATAGATTTTGTAGATTGGTTTAATAATCCATCAAAGTATAGATAATAAGAAGGCTGTCTTCAAGACAACCTTCTTTGTTTATTATTTATTGAATTAATATTGAATTGTGCCTCTTATTCTTCTTATACCTGCGGAAGAAGATTGCTCTTTTTCCAAAGTGAAGTGTCCGAGTTGGCCGGTATGCTCTGCATGAGGTCCACCGCAAATCTGCAAATCCACATCGCCTATCTGATATACTTTTACTACTTCGCCGTATCTGCTTCCGAATACTCCGACAGCATTTTTTGCACGAGCTTCTTCTATCGTCATTTCTGTGCAAACGACAGGTATATCTCTCTTGATTGCATCATTCACAGCATCTTCTACTGCCTTCTTTTCTTCTTCTGTCAAAGGACGAGGGAAATTGAAGTCAAAACGAAGTCTTTCGGGAGTTATGTTGCTGCCCTTTTGCTGGATATTGTCATCTTTCAATACTTTCTTGAGGCTTGCCAAGAGCAAGTGTGTGGCCGTATGCAAGAATGTGGTCATTTCGCTGCTGTCCGCAAGACCGCCCTTGAACTTTTGCTCTGCACCTTGTTGAGATTTTTTGATATGTTCTTCCTGAGCTGTCTTATAGCCTTCTATATCTACTTTAAGTCCCTTTTCTTTGCAGATTTCAGTAGTCATCTCGATAGGGAAACCGTATGTGTCATAAAGTCTGAATGCAGTCTTTCCGTTGAGAGTATCGCCCTTCAAAAATTGTATAACCTTGTCAAGCTGTTTGATACCGTCTTCGAGAGTTTTGGAGAATTTTTCGATTTCCTTCTCAAGTTCTGTAAATATCTTTTCGCTGTTTTGTCCAAGCTCGGAATACACATTCTTGTACTGCTCTACATAAAGCTTTGCAATGTCTACAAGACGATGTGCCTCAATACCGAGTTGACGGGCAAATCTTACGCTTCTTCTTATAAGTCTTCTGAGTACATATCCCTGATCGACATTTGAAGGCACAATGCCGTTTTCATCTCCGAGCATAAAAGTAGCAGTACGGATATGGTCGGCAATAATTCTCATAGCTCTCGTATCTTCTTGGTCCTCGCCATACTTTTTATTTGCAAGTTCGCTTATCTTTGCGATTGCTCCTTCAAACAAATCTGTCTCATATACCGACTTAAAGCCATTGAGCATACAAATAGTACGCTCCAAACCCATACCTGTGTCTACATTCTTTTGCTTGAGCTTTTCAAACTTGCCTTCTGCGTTGCGATTGAATTCCATGAACACATTGTTCCAGATTTCTACCCATTTGCCGCAATCGCAACTAGGATCGCAATGTTCGCTGCAAGCAGGCTTTCCTGTATCGATAAAGATTTCTGTATCGCTGCCGCAAGGACCCGTAGCTCCTGCATACCACCAGTTGTTTGCCTTGGGAAGATAGAATATTCTGTCTCTGGAAATTCCCAGACTTGCCCATGTGTCTGCGGCTTCTTCATCTCTAGGACAATCTTCATCGCCTGCAAACACCGTCACGGCAATTTTTTCTACGGGAATTTCAAGTACTTTTGTCAAAAATTCAAAAGAAAAGTTTATTGATTCTTTTCTAAAATAGTCACCGAGAGACCAATTGCCGAGCATCTCGAAGAATGTGCAGTGAGTAGCATCGCCTACTTCATCGATATCGCCTGTACGCACGCATTTTTGCACATCGCAAAGTCTCTTGCCTGCGGGGTGCTTTTGTCCCAACAAATAAGGTACAAGGGGGTGCATACCTGCTGTGGTAAACAATACCGAAGGGTCATTCTCGGGTATCAAGGAAGCAGAAGGAATAATCTTGTGTCCTTTTGACTCAAAAAACTTAAGGTATTTTTCTCTCAATTCGTATGATTTTATCTCTTTCATATTAGCTCCTCTGCCAAAACATTTTTTACACATATATTATATATAAAGCTTTTTAAAATAGCAACAACTTTATATCTTTTTAAAATTTTTCTTGTACTTTTAAATGTCTTTCATTATCTTTTTTCTAAACGGCAGTAATAATAAAGATTTTTGTTTTTGTCACAAAAAAATCCCCGAACTTGTCGGGGATTTTCAAATACCTATTTAATTTTATTCGCTTCTAAGTGCCACAACGGGATCTCTCTTTGCAGCTATTCTTGCAGGCACCAAACCTGCTATTACCGTCAATACCACGCTCAGGAGTATGAGCAACAATCCGTGCAAAGGATTGAGCATTGCAATACTTGTAATAGCTACACTCAAATTCTTGACTGCATCGAGATTTGCTATAATAAGGTTGATAGGTATACTGAGAATATAAGTCACGATTACACCTATAAGTCCTGCTGTAAATCCTATGATTACCGTCTCTGCATTAAATACATTGGACACATCTTTCTTTCTTGCACCGAGCGAACGCAATATACCGATTTCCTTCGTACGCTCTACTACCGATACATAAGTGATGATGCCTATCATGATAGAAGATACTACCAATGATACTGACGAGAAACATACAAGAGCGATAGTGATTATCTTGATAATTTGGTTCATCATTCCGATAATGATTGCCGCACTGTCAAGATATTTGATTTCGTTGTCATCATGAGTATCGTTCCAAGCATCGAGGTCGGCAAGGATAGCGTCTTTGCCATTGAAGTTGCTGGCATAAAAACTGATGGCTCCGGGCAAATCGCTGCCGCCAATGCTTTGCAATATGCTTGTATAAGTCGAATTAGGCTGGAGAAAAGCCATAATGCTTTCAAGGCTTCCTATATCATTGAGGTCGCCCAAATCAAAGTCATTTGATACAAACTTCTCGCCTGTAAGAGAACTGTATTCGGGATTTGCCAGCTGATATTTTACCACTTCGCTATCTTTGCTTTCGGCAATAATTTCCTGAGTAAGCTCTTGTGTATAAGCTACGCCCGCCAGCATAGGTGCATAAGCAGAAGTCTCTTTCTGACGCAAAATACCTACGATTGTGACTTCTTTCATTCCTTCAGTGGTACCGCCCATTTCTGAGAAGGACTTTTCGGCATAATAATCCTGATCTGTCTCATTGTTGTGCACCTTTTTGTACTTTTGGTCATTGGAAGGAATATAGAATTTTGCAGGCTCTATACCTTTAGATTCATTGCCTAGTATCATTTCAAAAGCTACTTCGGGTTTTACAAGCACACCGCTGTCGCCAAATGTAAATCCCAAAGCATTGAAGAATGTCGAAGTAATCGTATTTGAAGAATCTACGATAAGCACTACTTCATTGCTTTTTTCAGGATATTTACCGCCGATAACATCATAGTTGTTCAACATAAATTCTTTATCGCCGACCATTTCCTGCCAATTGATCGAATTAAGGAAGTCATTTGTATTGCCGCCTAGACTGCCACCGATATTAGTGATATCAAAAGTCTTGCCTACATTCTGACCTTTTTTATTGTAGACAATATAATTGTAGCCGTAATCATAATAAAGACTGTCTATATAGCCGTCCTTTTCCCATTCCTCATTCTTTTCATCGAGATATGATATATACTCTTCGCTGATACGATTGGTATGAATCATTTCTGCAAATACGGCAATGATATTTTGTGAATATACTTTTTCGTCCACAGGGAATTTAGGCTTGTTAGAAGTGCCGCCTGTCATGTTGAGCATGTTGCCCAAATTCATGGAGCTGCTTGTGACTGTGACGGGATAACCTGACAACATTGTCTTTTGCATATTGTTGACATAGGCAGAAAATCCGTTGGATATAGCAAGTACCAACGCAACACCTATAATACCTATACTTCCCGCAAAAGCCGTCATAAAAGTACGACCTTTTTTTGTCATGAGGTTTGTAAAGGAAAGTTTTATCGCCGACAAGAAAGACATAGAAGTCTTTTTGAGCATCATCTTTCTGTGTTTTTTGGATTTATGTTTTATAAAATCGGCTTTATTTTTTGCCTTTTGGTCAGAACTTACTGCCTGCATTTCTTCAGTGTCGCAAGTCACTTCCTGCTTAAGATTTTCATCCTGTGCAATGACAGCTTGACTCTCTGCTTTGCTATCCTTACTATCGGCAAGCTCTAGTGTCTCGTCTTTTTCCACTTTCTTTTCTATCTGGCCGTGATAAGGATTGCTGTCATCTACTACTTCGCCGTCTTTTAGTCTTACGATACGATTAGAATATTTTTCTGCAAGCTCAGGGTTGTGCGTGACCATGATAATAAGCTTGTTGGCAGATATTTCTTTTAAAAGCTCCATTATCTGAACGCTTGTAGCACTGTCCAAAGCACCTGTCGGTTCATCGGCAAGGATAATGCTAGGATTGTTTATCAATGCTCTTGCGATAGATACTCTTTGCATCTGTCCGCCGGAAAGCTGATTGGGTTTTTTATGAATATGATCGCCAAGTCCTACCGCTTCCAAAGCTGCGATAGCACGAGCCTTTCTTTCGTGTTTTTTTACACCTGCAAGCAGCAATGCCATTTCTACATTGGCAAGAATATCGATATGAGAGATAAGATTATAGCTTTGGAAAATAAAACCTATTCTTAAATTTCTATAAGCGTCCCAATCCACATCTGAATAGTGCTTTGTGGATATGCCGTCAATCTCCAAATCGCCTTCAGTATATCTGTCAAGACCGCCTATGATATTGAGTAAAGTTGTTTTACCGCAACCTGAAGGTCCCAAAATGGATACAAATTCGCTCTTTCTGAACTGAAGATTGATGTTTTTTAATGCTGTGACGGAATCGCCGCCGCCCAGCATATAATCTTTTTTGATATTTGTAAGCTTCAACATAATTTTTTACCTCTCAAAGTGTCTGCCTTGCATTATACTGATAGAAATGAGTGTTTGCTACTTTTTCCCATTCATATATAATTTTTATACGATAATATAAGTTTATACTCATTGGCTTATAATTTCAAGAGGAAAAGGCACTAAATCTTCAAGTTTTACATACAATTTTCAAAACTTAACAAAAATTTAAAATTGCCCCAAAAAAATTTTTAAATTGATGTAATAATTCTGTAAAATTAAATATATTTTACATTTGAAAATAATATTAATAGTAATATAATGTTTTATTTATAAAGACACAAAATTATCTTTAAAATTAGTTTATAAATTATTTTAAATATAAAAAAGTCGCTCTTTAACAGAGCGACTTTTTGTCATGCTATTATCTGCGTGTTAAAATCTACAAAGGATTTGTCGTCATAATTGGGCATAAGTATTTTTGAACCGCCGTAAGCCACATAAATCTTGAATTTTCCTTCGAGATTAAAATAGCTTATTTTTTTATTCGTAAAACTTATCTCCACTTTTTGATTGGCAAGTTTTTCTCCCTGATATTCAACATCGCAATCTTCTTTGACACTGAATGTAAAAGTAGAAATTCTGCCTTTTGTCTCTACACTGCATTTTGTAAAGTCTATGTAGTCTTTTATTCCGTTTATGGCATTTGCAAGATACTTAATATCGCATTTTGCCACATCCGCTTGAGACATAAAGTTCTGCCAGCCGTTTTCAAATTGTCTTTTTACGGTCACGCTTGTTTGCGACTGAGCCTCGTTTTGTTTTGTGGTATAATATTTTTTTGTATCTTGAGAGTTTTTATCATAATAAAGAGTGGCGGGATAAAAATACCAATCCTGATAATCCTCTTCTGCGGCTTTTTCTAAGTTAAACAATGAATTGGGGAAAGACTGCCAAAAATCTGAATATTTTCCCTGCGGCACGCTTGCTCCGTAATACGATGTAATATACTGAGTATATTTAAAATCTCTCTCGTCCACTATCGTAAACTTTGCTTGCTGTCTGCCTTCAGATTTATAGTTGAGTTCATAATAAATCTTGTCATTGTTTGTGACAGATGTGCCATAAGCCTTTAGTGTGTAGTCTGTATTGTTTATGACTTCATCGCTTACGGCATATTCTATCAAATTATCCAAATCGTCTGTACTTATAGTATCGCATCCCGCAAAAGACAAGCACATTCCTATTGCAAGTATCAACAACAAGCCTACGGCAAAAATTTTTTTCATATTATTTTCCCTCCTTGTCATCTTTACTTAGATTGTCTTTTGACTCGTTATTTTTGTATTCAAACAAATCATCAGAATTTATTTCTTTATCTGAAGTATCATTGTCATGAGCAATCTTTTCTTTTATATCTTCTTCATAGACATCTTCATCTACCTCTAGAATTTCATCGCTTGACAAAACGCTGGCATTTTCAAAGCCGTCTTCTATATTTTCTTTTCTTGCTCTTTCCTTAAGGTCTTCTATGATCTTTTTATGTTTTTCATCTGACAAATCCCAGAAGATATAAGGCAACAAGAACAATACCGAGCCTATAATACTCACAATAGCCAATACTCTAAACATAGGCAATCTTACAGCTTCGTCATAAAGCACATTGTAATCGTTGACAAGACCATAATATTCGTTGATAAAAGGCGTAATATAGTTTGTACCCAAAGCCACAATAGATGTAATTATGGCAAAGTTGCCCGAAAAGCCTTCGAGTCTGTCGCCCGTCTTCCATTGCTGATAATCAAGAGCATCGGCATTCATAGCAGGTGCCGTGATAATCTGTACAGCTGCCGACCAGAAACACAGATATATACCTATACTGAACATTACAAAGTTGTTGACAAATATAAGTACCAAAAGCGAAGCAAGAGCAAATACTATATTTACAAAAATAACAGTATTTTTCTTGCCCATTTTTTTCATCATCAAAGGTCCCAATGCCATACCTATTAAAGACGCAGTACCCATAATCAATGTCATTACAGAATATATATTGTCGTTTTGCAAAACATATACATATTCCCATGACATGACAGATGTGATAGATCCCCTTAAGATAGTCATCATGACGCCGATATTGTATATCCATAGATATTTGTTTTTCAAAATCTTGACAAAGCCGTCTTTGAATTTGACTTTTTGCTCATATCTTTTGGATACGACTATTCTTTCCTTTGTAAAGAAATAAGCGATAAGGCTCATGCCATAGCCGAAAAAGCTCACTACCGGAGCGATAACTCTATAAAAGTTTTGTGAATACCAGCCTGTACCGTTTTCACCGAACTGTGCGGCAATCAACGGAAAAACTACACCCGTAATTGTAGGTGCCATCGAATAAATAATTGAAGATATAGAAATTATCTTGGCACGCTCATTTGTATTGGGCGTCATAAGATAAGAAAGCTGTATATACATGCCGTAATAGAATTGATATAAGAAATTCATAAATATGAAAATTATACCGATAAGTACGGCTTTGGTATTTACCGTCCAATTGTTTGGAATATAAGCAATCAGCGACATAAACAAAGCTGTCGGACCGCCCAACCATAAAAGCCACGGCCTTGCTTTTCCCTGTTTGCCCGGCGTATTGTCAATAAGCCAGCTCTTAAGTGGCTGAACCAACAATGTCACGATTGTGTTTATGTTGGCAAGCGTAATTATTATCGTAGGACTAATACGATAAACAGCTCCTATCAACAAACATGTAGATGATAATGTGATGTTGTTGGCAATAGACGCTATAAAAAACACTCCCATACCGCCCACGGAATAAGCAATTATTTCTTTGTTGGCGACATAGTTGTTGTGATCAGGTTTGCTCCAATGCTTAAAAAAGCCTTTTACGGCACCTAAAAGTTTTCCCATGATTTTCCCCATTAAAATAAATATCACAAATATTATAAGATATAATATCAATTTTGTAAATACACTTTTTTATTTTGGTGGTAAACTAAAAATTTTTATGAATTTAAAACAAAAAAATTCTTCCGAAATTATTTTATAAAATTTATAAAAGTATTCCGAAAGAATTTATATATATTTGTATTTATCTTAAAAATCAAATAATTTGCGTAGTAAGCGTCTGACCTGAGATTGCCGACTGATACATCATCCAATAACCTCTTCCGCCCTTTTCGAGCTCCAGCCATTGTCTGCACTCATTTGAATTTTCAGGAGGATTGCTATTGTCCTTGTCGGGAACGCCGTAGCAAATAAGATTGGGCTTGCCATCGCTGTATATAAGTCCTACCACATAAAAACTTTGTCCGTCCACGGGCACTCTCACCCATTTGCTGTCAGGTACAAGCAAATTGAGTTCTTCTTCACTCTCATACTTTTCAAACAATTCGAGCATACTCGCCTCAATTTGTTTATAAAAAGGCTCTTCTACTTTGGCGGTAGCTTTTTTCTTGGTTTTTTGTTCTTTGTCTACACTGTCGCTTTTTATATTCGTTTGTGCCTTCTTTAAATTGTCTTCATCTATGTCTATTTTTGCTTCAATGCTCTCATTCTGATCGATATCATTTTGAGATACTTCGCTCTCTACTTGAATATTATTTTCTGACATATCAGCCGTGGGCATTTCTTTTTTATCGTTTTGATTATTCTCTTCTTTTGACTTTTCTTGAATAGTCTTTTTCGCACCTTGCTTGTCGGCATAATATTGATAAAAATATCCATTCAATAGCGATGCCGAAAATCTTCCCGTGTTGCTTCCCATAGCCACGATTTTGCCATCGTATGCCGCTGCTATATAAATAGGTTTTGTAAGGTCATACAATGCACCGAATTTTATCTCGCCTGCAATCATATTTCCCATATACATAATATCTTCGCCGCATTTGATACAAATCTCGCCCTTGTTTTCAAGCCCCAAAATTCTGACAAAACAAGTAGTTCTTCCTGCAAAATTTTCAAATTTGACTATGCCTGAAATATTACTGTTTTGATATTCAGTCATTATAATTATCTTTTTGAGTATAAGCATAGACACCTCCGTACACGATAATCTATGCTTAGATAATGACATTTATGCCAAAAATATTTTATAAGTTCTATATCTTTTTTATTATAATTAATATAAATATATTTATCAATTATATATACAATTTACTTAAGGCTTAAATTGTATATATAAGATAGTAAAAGCCTTTTTATCATAAAACAAGCGGACATTTCTGTCCGCTTATTATTTGTTTGTTTATTTGATCATTTATTTAATATTGATACTATATTATATCGATATATTTATTTTTTTATCAAATACTTTTCAGATATTCAAAGCATTTGTGAGAGCGATATACTCGTCTATCGTAAGCACTTCGCCTCTTATTCTCGTATCAAGTCCCATATCATTAAGAGCTTTTTCCACATTCTCTTTTGTCAAAGACATAGCTGACGAGAGATTGTTGACAAGCGTCTTTCTTCTCATGGCAAATGCCGACTTTATTACCTTCTTCACTTTCTTTTTATCGACATCTTTGTATCTGCCATCTAGGTCTATTCTCACAATACAGCTGTCCACATTCGGTGCGGGCATAAACATGTATCTCGGGACTTCTCTTGTGATACTTGCTTTGCCTTCCAAGGCAATAGACAATGTTATCACTCCGTAATCACCGCAATCGGCTTTTGAAGCAAGTCTTTGTCCTACCTCTTTTTGTATCATTACTGTAATACTCTGAGGCTTTTTTTCTCGCTCTAAAAATCTCATTATAATAGGAGTGGTGATATAATAAGGCAAATTTGCCACTACCTTATAGTTTTTCCCTTCCAATATATCGTCAAGCTCTTTGTCGTCAGTCTTCATAATATCTTTGAAGACTACTTGAACTTTTTCTTCAAGACTTTTGAGCGTTTCTCCCAAGATAGGCACGAGATTTCTGTCAATCTCAAAAGCATAAACTTTTTTGGCTGCTTTTGCAAGCTCTCTCGTAAGAGTACCTGCTCCCGCTCCTATTTCCACTACAATATCGTCCTCTCCTACCCCTGCATCCTTTACCATTGCCTGCAAAAGATTTGTATCGGTGATAAAGTTCTGTCCGAATTGTTTGTTGAATCTGAAATTGTGGTCTTTGAGTATTTGTTTGATATCGCTCATTGATTACAAAAGCTCCCTGACTCTCAGTTTTGCACCTATGTTTTCAGCAATCTTTTTTGCTTTTTCTATCTCTTCTTTTCCTATACAATCCACCACGCTCAATACTACATTACCGCCATGCTCCACGCATTTTTTTGCAAAATCGAGCATTATGTCGAATGCTCTCATGCCGTACTGAGAATGACAGATTTTGTCATACTTTTCTTTGTCGGTAGCATTAAGACTGACATTTATCGTATCGATGCACTTGGATATTCTTGCTGTGATATCCTCGCCCAAAATTTCGTTTGCCTGACCGTTTGTATTGATTCTTGTCTTGACTCCCTGTGAATGTACATACTCGCAGATTTTTTCTATTGCGTCAAATCTGTAAGTAGGCTCACCAAAACCGCAAAATACTATCTCGTGATAATCTTTGAGATTGTATTTTTCTTTGAGTATGTTTATCACTTCTTCGGCGGTAGGCTCGTCATGAATCCACAAATCGCCATAGATGGGTTTGTCATAATAACGCACGCAAAATTCACAGCGATTGCTGCAACGGTTTGTGAGATTGATATATAGATTGTTGTCTACCTGATAGACATAAGTATTTTGCATAATACTTTTCCTCTTTTTATCGGTTGTATTTAGAAAACAACCTCAATGTATTCTGATATGTAGCCTTTTCTATGACTGACCTGTCGACATTTTTCACTTCAGCTATTTTGTCGACTACGAGATTGACATAATAAGGCACATTTGTCTGACCTCTGAATGGTACCGGCGTCATATAAGGGCTGTCTGTCTCAATCAAAAGTCTATCCTCGGGGATAGCCATGATTACATCGTCTTTTTTTGCGTTTTTAAAAGTTATGGCTCCGCCGAGTGCATAATAGCAATCCAGCTTGTTGAATTCTCTCAGCATTTCTTTGCTGGATGCATAACAGTGCAACAATATTCCGTTATTGAGCTTGTCCTTGTTGGCACAAAGAATATCCAAAGCGTCTTTGTAAGCATCTCTTATGTGAAGAACGACCGGAAGCCCTACTTCGTCCGCAAGCACCAACTGCTCTTCAAATACTTTTTTCTGCACATCTCTTGGGGACAAGTCATAATAATAATCAAGACCTATCTCTCCTATTGCAAGCACCTTTTTGTCCTTGGCATGCTCTTTATAGTATTCTCTCGATGTGTCGTCAAAGTTTTTGGCATCATGAGGATGAGTGCCAATTATGGCATATACCTCATCATACATATTGCTTAGCTCTACTGCGTCTTTTGAGCTTTGCAAATCCCAGCCCACTTCGAATACGCTCTCAAGTCCGTTTTGCTTGAGCACGGATATTATTTCCTGTTGTCTAGGTCTTAATCTTTCATCGCAAAGATGACAATGGCTGTCGATTATCATCTTACTTCACTGCCTGCCGTCATATCCTTTTCAGGACTGATGATGGCAAGATTGCCTTGTTCATCGCTTGCACAAAGCACCATACCCTGTGACTCGATACCTCTGAGTTTGACAGGCTTGAGGTTTGTCACCACGATTACTTGTTTGCCTACCATTTCTTCAGGAGTATAGTATTTTGCTATACCGCTGACGATAGTGCGGGGTTGTCCTTCGCCCAAATCTATTTTGCTGCAAAGAAGTTTGTCTGCCTTCTCCACTTTCTGACATTCTACTACCTTGCCGACTTTGAGCTGAATCTTGGCAAAGTCATCTATTGTAATTTCGCTGATATCCACAGTATTTTCTTTCTCCTCTTTTTTCTGATTTTCTTTTTGAGCCGCTTTCTTTTGCTCTTCGAGAATATCGTCCATTACTTTCAATTCTTTTTGAATATCTATTCTCTCAAAAAGCTGCTCGCCCTTGTCTACCTTGTGTCCTTCGATTGCAGCACCAAACTTTTCGATAGACTCGAAGTTTTTCAAATTTTCCTCTTCGATACCGAGCTTTTTGAAAATCTTTGCAGGTGTCTTTGTGAGGAAAGGCTGAAGAATAACTGCCGACATTCTTATCACTTCACAAAGATTGTATATTACGGTCTTGAGTCTTGCCTTGCCGTCTTCGGATTTTGCAAGTATCCAAGGAGTGCATTCGTCAATATATTTGTTGGCTCTTTGTATTAATTTGAAGATATTGTCAAGAGCATCGGGAACATACATCTTATCCATGCAAGCCGTGACTTGATTGTACATTGCGTTTGCCATAGCTATAAGCTCGTCATCCACAGCTTCTTTTTTGTCGGGTGCGGGTATTACTCCGTCAAAGTACTGCATTACCATTGCCGTAACTCTCGATACGAGATTTCCGAGGTCGTTTGCAAGGTCGCTGTTTCTGAGTTTTAAGAAAATTTCGTTTGTGAAATTTCCGTCCTGACCGAAAGGTACTTCTCTCAACATATAATATCTCAAAGCATCCACTCCGTATCTCTCACAGAGAATGAAGGGGTCTACTATATTGCCTTTGGACTTGGACATCTTGTCATTGTTGAACATAAGCCAGCCGTGTCCGTAAACTTTTTTGGGCAAAGGCAAGTCGAGTGCCATGAGAATAGCAGGCCAGATTATGGAGTGGAATCTTATGATTTCCTTGCCCATCATGTGGATATCGGCAGGCCAATATTTCTTGAACTTGCTGTCGTCCTCGCTGCCATACCCCAAAGCCGTGATATAGTTTGTAAGAGCATCGATCCATACATAGATTACATGCTTGGGATCAAAAGGAACTTTGATACCCCAATCGAATGAAGTACGGGATACGCACAAATCCTGAAGTCCGGGCTTTATAAAGTTGTTGAGCATCTCGTTTTGTCTTGTGACAGGCTGTAAAAATTCTTTGTTGTCTTCGATAAGCTTTTGGATTTTGTCCTGATACTTGCTGAGTTTGAAGAAATAACTCTCTTCTTTCATAAGCTCGACAGGTCTTCCGCAATCGGGACACTTGCCGTCTACAAGCTGAGTCTTTGTCCAGAAAGCTTCACAGGGAGTGCAATACCAACCTTCGTATTGGCTCTTGTAGATATCTCCGTTTTCATAAAGTTTTGTAAAAATCTTCTGAACAGCCTGCATGTGCTCTTCATCGGTAGTACGGATAAACTTGTCGTATGAGATATCGAGAAGACTCCAAAGCTTTTTGAGCTCGTCCACGACAGAATCTATATATTGTTTTACGGGAACATTGTGAGCCTGAGCGACTTTCTGAATTTTTTGTCCATGCTCATCTGTACCTGTAAGATAGAATACATCATATCCCTGCATTCTCTTATATCTTGCCAAAGCATCGCAGATAATAGTAGTATAGCAGGTGCCTATATGCCATTTTCCGCTGGGATAATAAATTGGTGTAGTGATATAAAATTTTTCTTTATTTTTCATATTGACCTCCGACAATCGGATAAATTTTCTATCATATTATACTCCCTTTTATATAAAAAGTAAAATACTTTTTGCCACTATATAAAATCGTGCGTATAGATATTATTTTATAATTATTAACTAATAAAATTAATACATTAAAGTAATTTATACAATTTACCCAAGACTTAAATTGTATAAATTAAGAGGCTTTACGCACGCACATACACATAGAAAATAGAAAAGACAGCCCGCTATCGCAAGCTGTCTTTTGTTTTTTATTTATCGATTATATTTTTGCAATCTCTATTTGCATCGATTTCGTAAAAATTTAATTTCACACTTAGTGCAAGCACAAAGATTTGTATAAATTTTGCCTTTATAGACCGAACACGATGGGAGCATACCTGCCGTATGTGATTGAATTAATCTGCTAGCTACAAAATCGCAGACATGTGCCTTATGTCAAGGAATGTTATTAATAAATTACTTACCCGAAGCCGTTGGAGATTGGTGCAGAGGTGGGATTTCGTAAAAATTTATTTCACACTTCGTGCAAGCTCGGAGATTAGTATAGATTTTGTCTTTTCCAGACCGAACACGATGGGAGCATACTTGCCGTATGTGACCGAGTGTGAGTGTCGCAGATAAAGACAAAAGATGTGCTGATATACGTGCTTGCCTATTTAAAGTCGAAAGAATCAGGATACAAATCCTTAATATTAGTTTCTACCACATCGCCTTTTGAATTGCTGACATAGATTATCAAATCATTGCAAAACTCTTTGATAAATTGTCTTACGATACCGCAAGGATAAGGCATTGACTCTCCCGAGCCTACGATTGCCATTGCCAAAAAACCTTTTTCGCTTCCTGCGATTGCTGTACCCATAGCTACTTGTTCGGCACAAATCGTGGCACCATAACTCACATTTTCTATATTACAGCCCACATAAATTTTTCCGCTTTCGCCCATTACGGCACAGCCTATTTTATAGCCCGAATAAGGGGCATGAGCATTGTTCATTACCAATAATGCGTTTTCAAGCAATCTTTGTTTTTGCATCATAACTCATTTCTCCATATCAATATATTTTTATTGAAAATTCAATATTATATCCTTTATCTCCAAAAGACTTCAAGTGTCTCTCTGTTGAGAACTCCCCATCTGTCGTCTTGTCTTACCACTGCTTTTCCATCGCAAAAAGGTGTGGCTATGTCATATATAAAATCCACGACTTTGTTTCCGTCAATATCTATATATCCGCTTTTTTCTCCTACCGTGACAGACGCAAGGCCCTCGCTGAAAGATGTGGCACAATCGTATTGATAATCGATGACGAGATTGTTTTCTCTGTCGATATATCCGAGCTTGCCTTCTTTCTCTACACAGCCTCTTTCTTCATAAAAGCCAAAAGCTTCTTCGTATGTGGGAGGAATTACCACATTGCCTTTCCAATCCTTATATCCCCACTTGCCTTTGCGACAAAACTTGACAAGACTCTTTTCTGTCAAAGGCGGTCTTTCAATCTTTTCGTGAGGGGGACGCTCTCTTTTGCCATTCAAAATTTCGTTTATCGTCATGCCCTCATATATCTTTGACAAATAGGCATTGAGAGAAGAATTCTCTCCTTGTTTGTTGTTTTTGTTTTGATTATTGGGCTGATTGTTCTGACGATTTTTGTTTTGATTCTGATTGTTTTGCTGAGCGTTTTGTTTTGTCTGATTATTAGATGTATCGGGTGCAAAAGCAATATCGTATTTTGCAAGAGCTTTGGATATCTCTATACAATTCTTTTTGCCTATGTTTTGTATTCGATACATTTGCTGCATAGTGCGACAAGCAAGGTCGGCAAGTTTTGCCACCCTGCCCGCCTTGAGTGCATTATAAGTATGTTCGCTCAATCCGAGATCTTCTATCGGTCTCAACAAATCTTCAGGCTTGGCTTTGCTCGAAGCAAGCAACTTTGCTACATTTTCTGCCTGTTCCTGATTACGCTTTTTATTTTTGTTTCTGTAAAAAAATTTTCCTTTTGACATTAATTGCCCCGAATTTGTATTATTACATTGATATTTTAGCATATTTTTATCTTTTTTACAATCCTTAACAGGATATTTATACTTAATTTATTTTTAATGTTTTTAATTTTATGCTTTAAATTTTGAATTTTGTATGTTATAATGCAAATATGAACAAAAAATTTCTACTTATTTCGATATTATTATGCTGCGTTCTTGCGGCAGGTTGTCTGTCGGTTTTTGTCGGCGACAACTATGCTTTTGCCGAAAACAGCAATATTATGATAGATATCACAAAAGACAGCTCATTTTCTGCCTACGGCGATGCTTTTGCTCTTGTCACAGAACAAAAAATCTATGTCGCAAAAGACAGCACAATTCATTCTTTTACCGAAGAGGCACCTTTTACGGTATTGGATATGGCAATGAATTCTAAATACATTGTTTTGCTTGTGACAAACAGCGATGGCAAGGCATTGTATGTCTATGAATACAATTCTGAAGGTATAAAGAAAACTCCTGTCAACAACTCGAGTATTTATCCCGAAGAAATCATCGCCCTTTACAACAACAACGAAGATACCCTCTATGCTATGGACTCCAACAAAGTCTATATATTAGAAATAAATTCAAGCAGCGAATTGTGGGCTACTTTTATATCAAAAAATCCTATATACGAGACCGTAGAAGACTTTTCTCTTTTGAATTCTGATGTTTTGTATTTTTTGCATGACGGCGACCTTTATTCCACCACATCCAAAAACATAAACGAACCTGACTTTTCAAGCTATTTAAAACTTGAAGGCAATTTTACAGATCTTGTAGTATCCAATGGCTCGCTCTTATTGCTCGACAATCAGAAAATATACAAATACGATGACGTGACCAATTCTCTTACCGAGCTTTTGACCTCAGGCATAGACGAGACAAGCTCTGTCGCTACGACATATATCTCTGCGTCAAATACTCACTATGTGTATATCAAATCGGATTTACCATCTCTTAACATGTATGTCTATGACGGCAAGACGCTTGACTATTACAATACTTTTGACAGAACAATTTATTCGCATCCCACAGAATACAACTTGTTGACAATGCAAAAAATCAACAGCGAAACTATCGTATATTCTTCTCCCCGTCACTTGCAAAAGCTTGCTACTCTGTCAAGCGGCGACTATATTATGCTTTTAAACGAAGTGGGAGATTTTTATTATATCTATTTCCAAAAAGAGGGGAAAGATGTATCCTTGGGATATATAAAGAAAGACAGTGATATTACTCTTTGCCCTGCCAAGACAGATTGCGAAATAGGTATGTATGCTCAAGCTCTTCACCCCGATATCGCAATCTATAAATATCCTTTTGTAGGCAACGGACTGAATGTTACGGGAAGCGAAGCTATCGCTTATGTTTCTATCTACGACCAGCTTGTGGTAATAGGCAATGTCGGTCAGAACGGCTCCGACACTTGGGGCTGGTACAAAGTGGGCTATCTCACTTCAGACAATAAGATTATATACGGATATATTCAGGAAAAAAATGTTTCACCTTATACCGTGCTTACTCCCCCCGCAATATCCAAGACAGTCAAGCTTTCTTCAAAAAAACTCGGTGAATACATAAAGGTATATGCTCTCCCTCAGGAAGATGCAAAACTCGTGGCTGAATTGAAAGAAGGCACTTCTATTGACCTCAACGAAAAGTATGACAAAAACAGCGAATGGACTGCTGTAATTTACAACGATATGATAGCCTATGTAAAGACAGAAAATATCCAGCCGGGAGGACTTACATCGTGGCAGCTCGCACTTGCTATCACTATCCCGATAGTAGTCGTAGCGATAGTAGTGACGATAATAATTCTGGTAGTAGTAAAAAAGCGTAAATATTTGAGTAGAATGTGATATAAAAGGCCGCCCGACAAAGGCGGTCTTTTTTATTATCAAAAATATCGATAGGGATTTTTTTGATAATTTTAAAGTTTTTGACTTTCTTTAATGTTTATTTCAACATAAAAAATATATTAAGTTGACATTTTAATATAAAATTATTATAATTATATTTAAGTTTTTATATTGTATTCTATGTTTATAAAAGGAGGTTTAGCCTTATGAAATTGACGATGACTCAACAGATTTTGGCAAACAAACTCAATATGGCATACGAAGAGGCCCGCACGGCTCTTTGCCCCGGCACATTGACTTTGGTAGAAGTAGATACTGCTCTTTCCAACGATGTCACTGCTCCCGTAGCCATAGATGTATTCAATAAGAGTGGCGGAAAGCTCTACGATGCAGACAAAGTCACTTTCGTACTCGACCACTTTACCCCCAACCGTGATATCAAATCTGCCGAACAATGCAAATGCGTGAGAGCTTTTGCACGAAAAGAAGGCGTAAAAAACTTTTTTGATGTCGGCTCTATGGGTATCGAGCATGCTCTCCTTCCCGAAAAAGGTATTGCAAAGCCTTGGTCAGTGATTATCGGTGCAGACTCTCATACATGTACATACGGTGCTTTGGGTGCTTTCTCCACAGGTGTGGGAAGCACTGATATCGCAGGCATAATGTTGTCCGGCAAGGTATGGCTCAAAGTTCCTTCTGCTATAAAATTCAATCTTATCGGCAAACCCAGCAAATATATTTCCGGCAAAGATGTAATTCTTTATATTATCGGAATGATAGGCGTGGACGGTGCTTTGTACAAGTCCATAGAATTTGCCGGCGAAGGCGTAAAATATATGACTATGGACGACAGATTCACTATCTGCAACATGGCAATCGAATGCGGTGCAAAAAACGGTGTTTTCCCCGTTGACGACATTACACAAGAATATGTAAAAGTATCTTGCGGAAAGACTTTTGACACTATGCAGGCAGGCGATGACGATGCTTATGAACAAGTAATAGATATTGATTTGTCAGCTATAAAGCCTACCGTGGCATTCCCTCATCTTCCTTCAAATACTAAATTTGTCGAAGATGTCAAGGAAGATATCATTGTCGATCAGGTAGTGATAGGCTCTTGCACAAACGGAAGACTTAGCGACCTCGAACAGGCTGCGAGAGTGCTCAAAGGCAAAAAAGTAAATCCCAATGTGCGTACCATTATCATTCCTGCTACAAACAAGATTTATCTCGAAGCAATGGAAAAAGGTTTTATCAAGACATTTATCGAAGGCGGTGCAATAGTTTCTACACCTACTTGCGGTCCTTGTCTCGGCGGACACATGGGTATACTTGCAAGCGGCGAAGTGGCAGTGACTACTACAAACCGCAACTTTATCGGAAGAATGGGAGCAAAAGACAGCTATATCTATCTTGCTTCTCCCGCTACCGCAATGGCAAGTGCCATCGCTGGAAAACTTACTTGCGAAAGCAAATTGGAGGATTGATTATGTTGAAAGGAAAAGTATATAAATTCGGTGATGATATCGATACTGATGTAATCGTACCCGCTACATACCTCTCTACTTTTGACCCCAAAGAATTGGCAAAGCATTGTATGGAATATACAAACCCCGATTTCTATGGAAAAGTAAAGCAAGGCGATATCATGGTAGCCGGCAAAAACTTTGGTTGCGGTTCGTCAAGAGAACACGCTCCTATCGCTATAAAGGGCTGCGGCGTAAGCATCGTAATAGCAAAATCTTTTGCAAGAATTTTTTATCGCAACGCACTCAACATAGGTCTTTATATCCTCGAATGTCCTGAGGCTGTTGACGGTATAGACGAAGGCGATGAAGTAAGCGTAGATGTAGATACAGGCGTAATCACCAATATCACAAAAAACACTACTTTCAAGGCACAACCCTTCCCCAAGTTTATCCAAAACATCATAGAATGCGGCGGACTTATCAATGCAATAAAAGCAAATAAGATTTAAGGAGATATATATGTCTACATTCAATATTGCCGTAATCAAGGGAGACGGAATAGGACCTGAAGTGACTCAGGCCGCTATGAATGTTCTCACCAAGATTGGCGAAAGATACAATCACAAATTCAATTTTACAGAAAGCGTATGCGGTGGCTGTGCTTATGACAAGTACGGCGAACCTCTTCCCAAGGAAAGCCTCGATATTTGTCTTAAAAGCGACAGCGTTTTGCTTGGTGCGGTAGGCGGTCCTCAATATGACAATTTGCCTTACGAAAGCCGTCCTGAGCGTGCTCTTTTGGGTGTAAGAAAAGCAATGGGCTTGTATGCAAACTTGCGTCCTGCAAAGATGTTTGAGGCTCTCTCCACGGTTTGTCCTCTCAAAAACCCCAAGAATATCGACCTTATGGTAGTAAGAGAACTTATCGGCGGAATTTACTTTGGCGAAAAGGGTATCAGACAAGGCAAGATGGGCAGAGAAGGCTATGATGTAATGGCTTATGGCGAACTCGAAGTAGAAAGAATAAGCCGTGTAGCTTTTGAACTTGCTCAAAAAAGACGCAAAAAAGTATCTTCGGTAGACAAAGCAAATGTACTCAAGACATCAGGCGTATGGCGTACTGTCGTACATGATGTGCATCAGGATTATGCAGATGTCGAGCTTGAAGATGTACTCGTAGATAATATGGCTATGCAGCTCGTAAGAGATCCTTCTCAATTCGATGTAATCGTGACAGGCAATCTTTTCGGAGATATTCTCTCTGACCTTGCTTCTCAATGCGTAGGAAGTATAGGCATACTCCCCTCTGCATCTATCAATGATACCACAAGAGGTCTTTATGAGCCTATTCACGGCTCTGCTCCCACGATAGCAGGCAAGAATATTGCCAATCCTATCGCTACAATTCTCTCCGCTGCAATGATGCTCAAATATGCTTTCAATCTTATGGAAGAAGGCGATGCAATCGAGAATGCGGTAGAAAAAACTCTCAACAGCGGTGCTCGTACTCAAGACCTTAAAGAAGAAGGACACGAAGTGCTTGGCACAAGAGAGATGACTGAGCTCATCATCAAAAATATCTGATAGAATCGATAAGAAAGAAGTCCCGAAAATCGGGACTTCTTATTTTAATTCAACTTTTTTGAAAAGTCATTTCACATTTTATTATTGAACTACAACCAAAAGCATTTCCAATTTTATATCCTCGTTCAGTTGTTTCCCCCACAAGTTGATAACCTTGCTTTTCCATTTCTGTTACAATCATCATTTTTCTCAGCCCGACAACACTTGTAGTCCCCTCAATGCTTTTTACTATTACATCGCCATTAACTTTTAAACTCTCTTTCAATTCACTATTATACTGCAATTTTCTTTCTCCTGTTATTTGTTACTAAAATACTATCACACCGATTGGTGTTAGGTCAACTTTTTTACTCTATTTGGTGTAAATTAAAAATAGAGGTTAAGTCTAATGTATAAAGAAAAATTTGCAGAAAGATTAAGAGAATTGATAGGCAACGAAAGCGTAAACTCTATCGCAAAAAAGATAGGAATACCTCAGCAAACGCTGTCGAGGTATTTGCTCTGTCAAAGAGAGATTGGGATAGAAAATCTTTGCAAGATTGCTGAATACTTTGGCGAAGACCTTGATATTCTCACAGGAAGAAAGGATTATTGAGATAATATTGAAAATTATTTGATAGCAAAATAAAAAAAGCACGCAAATTGCGTGCTTTTTATTTGTCATGATAAATTATTTTGTTTTTGTTTCGATATAATTTACTACATCTGCGATTGTCTTGAACTGCAATGCGTCTTCATCGTCAACTTCGATACCGAATTGTTCTTCAATCTGCATAATGATTTCTACAATATCCAATGAATCTGCCAACAAATCGTCTTTGAGCGATGTATTCATTGTTATTTTGCTTTGCTCCATACCTAATTGTTCCGCAACTATTTTGCTCAACTTTTCGAGTACCATAAAAACCTCCATAAAAAACCTTAACCGTTTTCCTAATTTATTATATCAAATGCTTTTTACCTTGTCAATTTAATTATATCCAACTTTTTATCCTCGCTTGCTACCGACACCACATATTCTTCCCAAAAAAAGCTTTCTACAAGCCCTTGAGGTATATTTTCTTTTATTAAAGATTTTGTGATACCGCTGCCCAAATATTTGCCATAAGCTTCAATCTGCGTCCACTTTTTTATGTCATCGCAAAGCTTTTGAGAAATCTTTCTGTCCTTTCTCTCAATATCCACACCCACTTTAAGCTCAGAAAATGCCATTATAAGCACATTTTCAGTATGGCTTATAGAGATGTCGCCAAAATGCTTTTCGTTCAATAAAAGGACAGGCTTGCCGTTTGCCAGCCTGTCGATGCTTACTTGCCCGATACAAGTCTTGCTGTATTCTCGCAAAATGTCTTCTTTTGCCTTGTCGATATCTTCAAACCTTGTAATATAAAGATACATTATTTTGTTTCCGCCTCTGATTTTTGCAAAGCCTTTTCATAAAAATCGAGGACAATATCCATAAATTTATCGTCTACTTTATTTACTTCTCTTCTGTCTGAAAACTCATACCATATATTGACATTATGCTCGAATATATTTGTTTTGCCCATCTTTATTGTTGTCTTGTGAAGCTTGTTTGTCTTTTTAATTTTGTTTTCTATCTCGATTGGACGAGCCAAAGTATGACCTCTGTCTTCAAAGATAATGAATCGAGCATTGGGATTTGTGCATTCGTCCTTATGTATTGCCACAGAATCTTCAAAACGCACAGTCTTGTCATCCTTGCTGTGAATTACAAGGACATTGCCGTTGTACTTATTTATGCCGTCAACGCCTTTATACAAAGCTCTTTTTCCATACAATGCCATGAAATAAAGATACATCCAAGGTTTTGCAAGTAAGATTATTTTTGTAGCATACTTCGTCACTTGATAATAAATTATATTCCATATATCGTTGAAACCGCTCAATGTAGCCACTGCCGTAAGCTTTTTGGCTGTATTTGTATTGAGCACGGTAGCTGCCGCATATCCGCCCCAGCTGTGTCCGTAAACAAGCAACTTATATTGTTTTAGCTCATCAATCGAGCTTACATAATTTATAGCATTTTCCAAGTCTACCTGACTTTGAGGCAAGCCTTTTATGCTTTTGCCTTGGCTTTTGCAAGTGCCTGTACAATCATACGCAAATACTATAAAGCCTTTTTTTGCAAAATACTCATATCTTGCCATATAGTTTGCTCTGCTGCAACCTATACCGTGAGCCATAATAAGCACTGCTTTATAATCGCTGATATTCTTGTCTTTTACAAAATATGCGTCAAGCTCGTTTTTTCCGCTTTTGAATTTTGTGGGAGTAAAATCAAGGTCGGGATAATCTTCGATTGTCTCATGCTTTAATGTGAGTCCTACTCTTTTGCCAAAAGCAAACTTACCTATAAAAATCGTGGCAATTACAGGCACTATTATTGTAGGTGCCAGCAATCCGTATACCAAAAATATAAAAAATCCTATCAAGCCTCTGTTTTTCTTCATATTTAAAGTATAGCACAAAACCATTCAAAAAAGAATAATAAAATCATCTATTTATGTAAAAAGTATATATATTATATCAATATCGCATTATGTATTAAAATTACAAAACAAAAAGAACGCATAAAATATGCGTTCTTTCAAAATCAAGCTTTTATACCGATTATTTCTTTTCAGTATTTCTTACGAGCTCAAGCTTTGCCATTTCAGCACCATCGCCTCTTCTTTGACCGAGTCTTATGATGCGAGTATAGCCACCCTTTTGACCGAGCTTTTCAGCACGATTAGCATAGAATACAGCATGCTCTCTGAAAATCTTTTCGATAAGGGGATGATTTACATCCTTAGTTCTCTGCTTGAAAGCACTCTTGCTTTCGCCTTCGTTTTTAATTTCCTGAAGGTCTCTCAAGCTTGCCATGAGCTTTCTTCTTGCAGCCAACTTCTTGGGACCGTCATTTACGAATTCCTGTTGCACTTCGCCCTTGTCGCTCTTTACTGTCTTTGTAACTTTAACGGTATCGTTATAAGTATTTATAGCGAGAGTCAACATGCTCTCAGCATAACTTCTTACCTCTTTTGCTCTGTCAACTGTGGTCTCAATAGATCCGTACCACAATAGTTCTGAGGCTTGATTTCTGATTATGGCCATTCTTTCTTCGGCTGTTCTACCCAACTTTCTTGCCATTTTTCTCTACCTCCTAATTATTCATCCTTGTCTTTGAGTTTAAGACCAAGGTCGTCGATTTTCTTCATAACTTCTTCAAGTGACTTCTTACCAAGATTTCTGACTTTGAGCATATCGTCCTCAGTCTTCTCAATCAAGTCTTTAACGGTATTGATACCGGCTCTTCTCAAGCAGTTGTAAGATCTAACAGACAAATCGAGATCTTCGATTACCATCTCATAAATCTTTGCTTGCGATTCGTTGTCCTGACTGATAAGGATTTCTCTGTCAGCCATGTTGTCAACGAGTTTTACAAAAATACCGAGGTGGTCATTCATGATCTTTGCTGCCAAACTGATTACTTCGTTAGGAGTAGCCGTACCGTTTGTGGTAACATCTATTGTAAGTTTGTCAAAATTGATATCCTGACCTTTTCTTGTACTCTCAACCTGATAGCTTGCTGCGATAACAGGCGTAAAGATTGAATCTACGGGGATATATCCTATACCCTGATCCTCATCTTTATTGTCTTTTGCACATACATAACCTCTTCCTACACCGATATAGATTTCCATTTCGATGCTTGCACCCTCATCGAGAGTACAGATTTCGAGATCGGGATTGAGAATCTCTATATCATCGCTGTGAGAGATATCTGCTGCCGTCACGATACCGGGAGTATATTTGTTGATAGTACAAAGTTGTTTAAAGTTTTTATCTTCGGTATTTGCTTTGACAGCAAGACCTTTGATATTAAGTATGATGTCGGTCACATCTTCTTTGATGCCGGGGATAGCAGTAAATTCATGCTGAACGCCGTTTATTCTGATGCCGACAGGAGCAGCTCCGGGGAGTGCACCCAAAAGGATTCTTCTCAAGCTGTTGCCGAGAGTAGTTCCGAAGCCTCTTTCGAGAGGTTCTACAAAATATCTTGTCTTTCTGCCTATTTCAAGGTCTTCCCTGTTAATGTTTGGTTTTTGAATCTCGATCATTGTAAGCCTCCTTATTCAATGATTTGATATGAAGTCGATGTATTCAAAAATTATTATTTAGAATACAACTCGACAATCATATGCTCCTCAATCTTTTGCTCTACATCTGCTCTCTGAGGCAATTCAACTACATTACCTGTCAAAGTAGCATTGTCGAAAGTCAACCACTTGGGAAGATTGAGAGTCTTAGCTTCCTTGATTCCGCTAAATACTTTCTTGTCGGTCTTGTTTTCTTTAACTTTAATTACATCACCCTTCTTGATGAGATATGAAGGAATGTTGACACATTGTCCGTTTACGGTAATCAAACCATGAGCAACAACCTGTCTAGCCAAAGATCTTGAGGATGCCAAACCAAGACGGTAAACGACATTGTCAAGTCTTCTTTCCAAAAGGATAAGCATATTTTCACCGGTAATGCCTCTCATCTTTTCGGCTTTATCGTAATATCCTCTGAATTGTTTTTCGCAAAGACCGTAAATTCTCTTGGTCTTCTGCTTTTCTCTAAGCTGTGTAGCATATTCACTGCTCTTCTTGTGAGCTGCACCGTGTTGTCCGGGAGGTGTAGTATTCTTCATGAAAGGACACTTCTCTGAATAACACTTTTCGCCCTTCAAAAATAATTTTTCGCCTTCGCGTCTGCATTGACGACAATCAGGTCCTGTATATCTAGCCATTCTGATATCCTCCTATATTACAGTCTTCTACGCTTGGGGGGACGGCAACCATTGTGAGGAATGGGTGATACATCCTTGATAAGCGTAACATTCAAGCCTACATTTTGCAAAGCTCTGATTGCGGACTCTCTGCCGGAGCCGGGACCCTTTACATATACTTCGACATTTCTCAAGCCACTGTCGTAAGCAACCTTACCAGCATCTTCACTTACCATCTGAGCAGCGAAAGGTGTGGACTTCTTGCTACCACGAAGTTGCAACTTGCCGGCACTTGACCAGCTGATTGCATTGCCTTGAGTATCTGTGATTGTGACGATTGTGTTGTTGAAAGAGGCGTGGATATGTGCACAACCGTTTTCTCCACGGCGCTTATTTACAACACGCTTCTTAGTTGTTGTACTTTTCTTAGCAACTGCCATTATCTTAGCCCTCCTTATTTCTTCTTACGACTAACGGTCTTCTTGGGACCTTTTCTTGTACGAGCGTTTTGCTTCGTGCTTTGACCACGAACAGGCAATCCCTTACGATGTCTTACACCACGGTAGCAACCTATTTCTTGTAGTCTCTTGATGTTCATCTTGATTTCGCGTTTCAAATCGCCTTCAACCATGATGTTGTTGTGGTCGATGTACTCACGAATCTTGTTTACTTCCTCATCGGTCAAATCCCTAACTCTTGTATCGGGATTGATACCTGTATCAGCGAGAATTTTGTTAGAAGTAACTCTACCGATACCATAGATATAGGTAAGTCCGATTTCTACTCTTTTCTCATTTGGCAAATCTACGCCACTAATACGAGCCATTGAAATACCTCCAATAATTTAATAAATTGTTTTATTATATTATTAAACGCTACGAGAAGTTAGATTGTCTGTATAAAGCGGAATGAAACAACCTATTGCCGCTCCCCAACGATTAATGTCTGTTTTACAACTTGTGTATTATAACATAATTTAATATATTTTTGCAAATGTTTTAATGCACAAATTTTAATTTTTTACGCAATAAAGGAATTATGGAATTTTTCCATAACCCTCTATGCTAAATTGCTTATTATCTGAAAACTTTTGCTAATATGTGTGTATAATCTAATATTAGCCTTGTCTTTGCTTGTGCTTCTTGTACTTAGAGCAGATGATCATTACGGCTCCGTTTCTCTTTATAACCTTGCACTTATCACACATAGGTTTTACTGATGGTCTAACTTTCATTGTTATATCCCTCCGTTAGTTCTTATTACGCCATACTATTCTGCCTTTTGTAAGATCGTATGGGCTTAATTCTACTTTTACTGCGTCACCTTCAAGTATCTTGATATAGTTTTTTCTTAATTTACCGGAAAGGTACGCTGTGATGATATGTCCGTTGGACAACTCTACTTTAAAATTGGTATTGGGCAAAACTTCTATTACGTGTCCGTCTGCCTCGATTACATCTTCCTTAGACATTTGCACCTCCTGTTTTGATATCCTGAAGCAACTTATCAATTTTGCTTGCTATGCCGTCATTATCTTTTACGGTGTTTGAGTTTTCGCCGAATTCGCCGACTTTTCTCAAATGCTTTATGTTTTTCTGCTTGGGCTTGTCTACCTTGCGGGTAGTGCCGTTGGCTATGAGTACAAACTTTTCATTCAAAGTAGCTATGATTACAAAATATTCATCTTTGTCGTGTCCTTTCAAGGATTTGACAAAATCTCCTGCCTTCATATTCATAACTGCCTCACAATGACAAGATTTCTACTCCGTCTTCGGTGATAACTACCGTATTCTCATAATGGGCTGAGGGCAAATTATCCTCTGTCACTATTGTCCAGCCGTCATCCAGCATATAGACTTCGTGAGTTCCCATATTTATCATAGGCTCGATAGCTATTGTCATGTTTTTTCTGAGTCTTAAGCCGTGTCCCTCTCTTCCGTAGTTTGGAACTTCGGGGTCCTCATGCATATCTCTGCCTATTCCGTGTCCTACAAGTGCTCTCACTACTCCATAGCCAAAACTCTCGGCATAACTTTGTATAGCGTGTCCCAGATCTCCGAGTCTGACTCCTTCTTTGAGAATCTTTACTCCTTCGAAGAAAGATTGCTCCGTGACTTTTACAAGCTGTTGTACCTTTTCGTCTACCTTGCCTATCATAAAGGTTCTTGCGGCATCGCCGTTGTAGCCCTTGTATATGCTTCCGCAGTCCACACTCACTATATCGCCTTCTTTGATAATCACTTTATCAGAAGGTATTCCGTGTACGACCTGCTCGTTTATAGATGTACATATAGACGCAGGAAAACCGCTGTATCCGAGAAATGAAGGTACGGCATTGCACTTTGTAATATAGTCATAAGCGATTTTATCGAGCTCTTTTGTCGTCATTCCGGCTTTTATCTTGTCCTGAATGAGATTGAGCGTATCTCTTACGATAATATTTGCCTTACGCATCAATTCTACTTCTTGTGGAGTCTTAATCGTTATCATCCAAAATCCTCACTATATCCTCAAATACCTTGTCCATGGATTGAGAGCCGTCAACATTTGACAACACACCTTTTTTCTCATAGTACTCGATAAGAGGAGCCGTTTGTTTTTTGTAAACTTCGAGTCTTGACTTTACCGTTTCTTCCTTGTCGTCATCTCTTTGATAGAGTTTGCTTTCGCATTTTGCACAAGTATCTTTATCGTACCATGAGATATGATAGCTTTCGCCGCACTTGCACATTCTGCGTCCCGCAATTCTGTCAACGACAAGTTTTTCATCGACTTGAATATTGATAGCGTTTGTTATGTCAGCAAATTCGCTGAGTGCTTGAGCTTGCTCGATTGTGCGAGGGAATCCATCGAGAAGATAACCTTTCTGACAATCTTTTTCGCCAAGTCTTTGTTTTACGAGTCCGATTACTACTTCATCGGGCACCAGCAATCCCTTGTCGATAAACTTTTTTGCTTCAACGCCCAAGGGAGTGCCTTCTTTTATGTTTGCCCTCAAAATATCTCCCGTGGAGATATGAGGAATATTATACTTTTCACATACTCGTGTCGCCTGAGTACCTTTACCGGCACCGGGTGCACCCAAAAATACCAAGTACATAAAAACCTCTTTGATTATTTGAGGAAGCCTTTGTAATGCTTCATCATAAGTTGTCCTTCAAGTTGCTTATTGAATTCGAGTGCAACGCTTACTGCAATCAACATACCTGTTGAGGAAATAGCATTCGATATACCCAAATCCGCACCTATAAGCTGGAAGAGTGCCGCAGGAATAATTGCGATAAATCCAAGGAACAAAGCTCCAAACAAAACTATTCTGTTGTTTATCTTTGCGAGATAATCGCTTGTAGGCTTACCGCCTCTTATACCTTGGATAGTACCGCCGTACTGCTGAAGATTTCTTGCCACATCCTGAGGATTGAATTGTATCTGTGCATAGAAGTACGCAAAGAAGATAATCAATCCGAGCATTACTGCATAGTAGAATACCCAACCTACCCATTGCCAGTTGCTGTCCATTGTACCGGGATAGCAGAAGATAAGATAATTTCTGAAGTGTACAGAATCTTGTCCTACAAACTGGAATATCATCATAGGAATTGTCATGAATGACGATGCAAAGATGATAGGCATAACGCCGGAGCTGTTTACCTTGATAGGTATATAGGTCGATTGACCACCGTACATCTTGTTGCCTTTTACCTGTTTTGCATAGTTGACTTTGATTTTTCTTTCGCCGCCGTCTACAAATACGATAAATACAAACAACAATAATACTATAATTATATATCCTATTACATTCCAGATTTTTGTGACATCGCTCTGAATTTGAGGAATTGTGTTTACCAATGCCAAACCGAACGAAGACAAAATACCGCTGAAGATAATCAAGGAAGTACCGTTGCCGATGCCGAGCTCAGTTATTCTCTCTCCCAACCACATAACTACTGTACTGCCAGCCACAAGCAAAGCTATAATCATCATAGCTGTCAACCAGCCTTTGGATTCGCCAAACATAGGATCGATATAATCTTTGTATGCTACAACGATACCGATAGCCTGAACGATTGCAAGTCCGATTGCCACATATCTTGTGATAACAGTAATCTTTTGACGACCCTCGTCACCTTGCTTGGAAAGTCTTTCGAGGGGAGGAATTATAAGTGTGAGCAACTGCATTATGATAAAGCTGTTGATAAAAGGTAGGATACCGAGTGCAAACAATGTAAGATATTGCATGGATCCACCGCTCATCATACTCAAAAGCTGGAAGATCTGGTTTGTTGTTCCTTCGCCGCCACCGAACTGTTCGCTATAAAAGTTTACACTGATACCGGGTAGGGGAATCCAGCAACCTATACGGAATGCGAGAAGTATTCCGAAGGTTGCGAAAATTCTACTTCTGATGCTCTTATCGCTAAATGCGTTTTTAATAGTTTGCCACATTACAGCACCTCTGCTTTGCCACCTGCTTTTTCAATTATTTCCGCAGCTGACTTAGTAAATTTGTTAGCTTTTACTTCAAGCTTTTTGGTCAATGTACCATTGCCGAGTACTTTCAAGCCATAAGGCTCTACTTTACTAAGAACGCCTGTCTCAAGAAGGAGCTCAGCTGTAACAACTGTACCATTGTCAAACTTTTCGAGATCGCTTACATTAACGATTGAGTATTCCTTCTTATAAATATTGTTGAAACCTCTCTTAGGGATTCTTCTTACCAAAGGCATTTGTCCGCCTTCAAATCCGGGTCTTACACCGCCGCCACTACGAGCCCATTGACCCTTGTGACCTTTACCGGATGTCTTGCCCAAACCTGAGCCGATACCTCTGCCGAGTCTCTTAGATTCTGTTTTTGCTCCGGGAGCAGGAGCCAAATTGTTCAATTTCATTGTCTACCTCCTTATGCCTGCTCAATCATTACAAGGTGAGCTACGATTTTAAGCATACCTTCAGAGCAAGCGTTGGATGTGATAACATTGCTGCTTCCGATCTTTGTGAGACCGAGAGCTGCTACTGTATCCTTTTGCTTTTTGGTGCAACCTATTGTACTCTTAACGAGTGTAACTTTAATCTTTTCCATAAGTCGCCTCCTTAGCCCATGATTTCCTCGACAGTCTTGCCTCTCAAAGCGGCAACCTGTTCGATTGTTCTCATTTTCTTAAGACCTTCGAATGTAGCTTTTACGCAGTTGATTTTGTTGTTGCTACCCAAAGCCTTTGTTCTTACATCCTTGATACCTGCACATTCGAGTACGGCACGCACAGGACCACCTGCGATAACACCGGTACCTTCACTTGCGGGCATGATGTAAACTCTTGTGCTACCGAATTCACCGATTGCATCGTGAGGAACAGTTGTGTTTACTGTGGAAATCTTTACCATATTGCGTTTTGCTTCAGCTGTAGCCTTGCGGATAGCTTCAGGTACTTCTCCTGCCTTGCCCATACCGAGACCGATATTGCCTTGACCATCACCTACTACGATAAGAGCTGCGAATCTCATTGTTCTACCGCCCTTAACAACCTTAGTAACACGGTTTACGCAAATAAGCTTGTTGAGCAAATCATTTTCTTGATTTTGAAATTTCTCTTTTCTAGCCATTTTGACTGTACCTCCTTAGAATTTCAGGCCAGCTTCTCTGGCACCGTCAGCTACCATCTTTACACGACCTGTATAAAGATATCCGCCTCTGTCGAATACAACTTCTGTAATTCCCGCTTTCAAAGCCTTTTCAGCTACGGTCTTGCCTACGAGGTTGGCAGCTTCGGACTTTGTCAAATCCTTTACTTTTGCTACCATATCCTTATCGAGAGTAGAGCAAGATACAAGTGTAGCACCCTTTACATCATCAATGATTTGCACATTGATATTGTTGGTACTTCTGTAAACATTGAAGCGAGGTCTCTCAGCAGTACCGCTGATCTTAAGTCTAACTCTTTGATGTCTTTTTTGCCTTACAGCATTTTTATCAATCTTACTAATCATACTATCTCACTCCTTATTTCTTACCTGTCTTGCCTTCTTTACGAACGATAACTTCGTCTTTATAACGAATACCGTACGCATGGTAAGGATCGGGATTACGAACCTTTCTGATGTTGGCAGCCATCTGACCAACCAACTCTTTGTCGATACCTTTTACTACTACTTCAGTAATAGAGGGGCATTCAAAAGTAATACCGGGAACTTCTTCGATTTCAACGGGATGAGAATAACCTACGCTGAGAACGATTTTCTTACCCTGCTTTGCTACCTTATAACCTACACCGTTAAGAACCAATCCCTTTTCAAAGCCCTTGGATACGCCTTCAACCATGTTTGCGATAAGTTTTCTGTACAAACCGTGCAAAGCTTTTACTTCTTTTTCATCGTTAGGTCTTGTGACCTTAACTTCGTTGTTTTCTACACTTACCTTGATAATGCTCTTTACATTAAGAGTCAAAGTACCCTTTGCTCCCTTAACTGTAACTACATTTTCGGGTGAAACATTTACTTCTACGCCCTGAGGAATAGCCACAGGAAGTCTACCAATTCTTGACATTTGTATTACCTCCTATTACCAAACATAAGCGAGAACTTCGCCGCCGATATGAGCTGCACGAGCTTTCTTGTCTGTCATAACGCCCTTGGATGTGGAAATGATTGCTATTCCCATACCGTTGAGGACAACGGGCAAGTTTGTAGAATTTGCATAAACTCTAAGACCGGGCTTGGAGATACGCTTAATACCAGAAATGACCTTTTCGTTGTTAGGTCCATACTTCAAATTTACCTTCATAACACTTTGAACACCGCCGTCTACCATTTCGTAACCGTTGATGAAGCCTTCTTCTGTCAAAATGTCAGCGATTGCTTTTTTCATCTTTGATGCAGGCATCTCAACACTTTCGTGCTTAGCTACCAAGCCGTTACGGATACGAGTGAGCATATCAGCTATCGGATCAGTTATCATCATAGTAAATACCCTCCTATTACCAACTTGCCTTCTTTACTCCGGGAATCTCGCCCTTGTAAGCGAGTTCTCTAAAGCAAATTCTGCAAATTCCGTACTTTCTTAATACTGCATGTGGTCTACCACAAATTTGGCATCTTGTGTATGCTCTTGTGGAGAACTTAGGCGTTTTTTGTTGCTTATTAATCATTGCTTTCTTAGCCATAATTCGTTATCTCCTTATTTTACAAAAGGCATACCGAGGAGTGTCAACAACTCCTTAGCCTCTTCGTCTGTCTTCGCTGTTGTAACAACGATGATGTCAAATCCTCTTACCTTCTCTACTTTGTCGTATTGAATTTCGGGGAAGATGATTTGTTCCTTAACACCCATAGCGTAGTTGCCTCTGCCATCAAAAGAGTCAGCGGGGATACCCTTGAAGTCTCTTACACGAGGGAGAGCAACGGATACGAGCTTATCCATAAAGTCGTACATCTTCTTGCCACGGAGAGTCACCTTAGCACCGATTACCATATTCTCTCTGACTTTGAAGTTTGCTACGCTCTTCTTTGCTTTACACTCAACAGGTGCCTGACCTGCTATCATCTTGAGTTCTTCAACTGCTAGTTGAAGGCTCTTGCTGTTGTCTTTTACATCGCCGAGACCCATATTGAGAACTACTTTCTCGAGCTTGGGTACTTCGTTGATATTCTTGTAGTTGAACTTTTTAATCAATGCAGGTACTACTGTTGATTTATAAAGTTCCAACATTCTGTATTCTCTTTCCACAGTCGTTATCCTCCATTAATTACTTTTCTTCTTTAGCTTCAACAGTCTTCTTTGCTTTTGTAGCTGTCTTAGAAGCTGTCTTCTTTGCGGGTGCCTTTGTTTCTTCTGCTACTGCCTCTTCTGTCTTAGCAGCCTTGGTAGCCTTAGAAGCTGTCTTGGGAGCTGCTTTCTTAGCAGTCTTAGCAGCCTTAGCGGGCTTAACATCCAAAGATGCTCCGCAAGCCTTGCAGACACGAGTCTTCTGAGTCTTGCCGTTCTCGTCAACCGTAACATTGTGAGCTACTCTTGTAACCTTGCCACAGCTGGGGCAGATAATCATTACATTGGATACATCCACAGAACCTTCTCTTTCGATGATGCCACCCTTTTCCTGAGCGTTACGGGGTTTTACAAAACACTTAACAGTCTTGAGTCCGTCACCCTTCAAAACAACTCTGTTTGCTTTGGTGTCAACTGCCAATACCTGTCCTGTCTTACCTTTATCAGCACCAGCGATAATCTTTACTGCATCGCCTTTCTTAACATTCATACTCATATTGGTTTACCTCCGTTAAATTACCTCAGGGGCAAGGGATATAATCTTCATATAATCCTTATCTCTGAGCTCTCTTGCGATGGGTCCAAAGATACGAGTGCCTCTGGGTTGCTTTTGGTTGTCGATAATTACTGCTGCGTTGTCATCGAATCTAATATAAGAACCGTCTGTTCTTCTGATACCCTTCTTGGTTCTTACGATAACTGCCTTAACAACATCGCCCTTCTTTACGACACCGCCGGGAGTAGCGTTTTGAACTGCAGCTACGATTACATCGCCAATGTTACCGCTTCTACGGAACGAACCACCCATTACTCTAATACACTTAATTTCTTTTGCACCGCTGTTGTCAGCAACGACCAATCTTGTCTCAGGTTGTATCATATTCGTGGTCCTCCTTATTTAGCCTTTTCTACGATTTCGACTACTCTCCAATGTTTTTCCTTGGAAAGAGGTCTTGTCTCAACGATACGAACTGTATCGCCTATGCCACATTCATTTTGCTCGTCATGAGCCTTGAATGTCTTTGTTCTGTTGACAATCTTGCCATAAAGAGGATGCTTAACACGCTCTTTGATAGCTACGACAACGGTCTTGTCCATCTTGTCGCTTACTACAACACCGACTCTGGTCTTTCTGAGATTTCTTTCTTCCATGTCTTAAATCCTCCTTATTTAGATTTTTTAGCCGTCTTCTTAGCTGCCTTTGTAGGCTCTACGGATATACCGAGTTCTCTTTGACGGATGATTGTCTTTACTCTTGCGATATCCTTCTTACATGTAGCAAGTTGGTTTGCGTTTTCGAGCTGACCTGCTTTATGCTTGAAACGGAGATTGAACAATTCTTCCTTCAAAGCATTAAGCTTAAGATTAAGCTCGTCATTTGTCATTTCGAAAAAATTACTTGCTTTCATCTTCGTTCACCTCTTCTTTCTTAACGATTTTGCACTTTACAGGCAATTTGTGAGACGCAAGTCTCAAAGCTTCACGAGCAACTTCTTCGCTGACACCTGCCATCTCGAACATTACTCTGCCGGGCTTAACTACTGCTGCCCAGTACTCTACGCTACCCTTACCACTACCCATTCTGGTTTCTGCGGGTTTCTTTGTGATAGGCTTGTGGGGGAAGATATTGATCCATACCTGTCCGCCTCTCTTGATATAACGAGTCATTGCGATACGGGCTGCCTCAATCTGGTTTGAGGTAATCCAACTAGGTTCAAGTGCTACAAGACCGAACTCGCCGTAAGCGATTTTGTTACCCTTGTTTGCCTGACCTGTGAGTCTGCCACGATGAACACGGCGTCTCTTAACTCTTTTAGGCATTAACATTACGCATTACCTCCTTCCTTTATCTCTTTAGTGTTCTTTCCGAGGATTTCACCCTTGTAAACC
Source organism: uncultured Christensenellaceae bacterium (assembly GCA_944381365.1). Classification (GTDB taxonomy): domain Bacteria; phylum Bacillota; class Clostridia; order Christensenellales; family UBA3700; genus RACS-045. The sequence continues at coordinate 185,962 of CALWKW010000002.1, forward strand.
CAAACTTTAACACCGATGATACCGAATGTTGTATGAGCTTCTGCTGTACCGTAATCGATATCTGCTCTCAATGTCTGAAGGGGAATAGAACCTTCGTGATAGCTCTCGGATCTAGCGATTTCCGCACCGTCAAGACGACCGGAAACCTTTGTCTTGATACCCTTAACGCCACTCTTCATAGCCTTGGAGATACAACCCTTCATTGCGCGTCTGAAAGCTGTACGCTTTTCGAGCTGAGCTGCGATGTTCTCTGCGATAAGTTGAGCGTCTGTGTCAGGTCTCTTAACTTCCATGATATTGATGCTTACGCTCTTCTTGGGAGCAAGCTTCATAACTTCTTTCTTGATTTGCTCTACACCAGCACCTGCTTTACCGATTACTACACCGGGCTTTGATGTGTAGATTGTGACGATTACGATGTCGTTTGCTGAAGAAAGTATTCTGCTGATAGTAATCTTGGAAATGGAGCATTGATAATACTTTTTCTTCAAGAAAGTTCTGATCTTATGGTCTTCTACAAGGTTCTTGGAGAAGTTTTTCTTATCTGCATACCATTGTGCGTTCCAGTCTCTGATAACGCCGACTCTTAAGCCGTGTGGACTAACTTTTTGACCCATTTTTAATACCTCCTTCCTTATTTAGCCTCATCAAGAATGATGGTGATGTGGCTAGTACGCTTGTTGATTCTTGCTGCACTGCCCTTTGCTCTTGCTCTTATTCTCTTGAGAATAGGACCTGCATTTGCAAAACATTCTGCGACATACAAATCGCTCTTAGCCATATTCATATTGTTCTCTGCGTTTGCTGCTGCGGAGTTCAACAATTTGATTACGGGTTCGCAAGCTGCCTTGCGTGTAAATTTCAAAATTGCCAAAGCTTCTGCGTACTTCTTACCTCTGATGATGTCGAGTACGATTCTTACCTTGTCGGGAGAGATTCTGACATACTTAGCTGTTGCACTGGGACGCTTATCAGCGTTTGTTTGACGAGTCTCTGCTTTTTCTCTGATTCTCTTAGCCATTTTATGCCTCCTATCTCTTTCCTGTCGTTTTCTCACCTGCGTGACCTTTGAAGGTTCTTGTAGGAGCGAACTCACCGAGTTTGCAACCTACCATATCTTCGGTGATATATACGGGTACATGCTTTCTTCCATCGTGAACGGCGATTGTATGACCTACCATTTCGGGGAAGATTGTGGAAGATCTCGACCAAGTCTTGACTACCTTCTTTTCATTAGCTTCGTTCATAGCGATAATTCTGCTTATAAGTCTCTTTTCAACGAAAGGTCCTTTCTTTACTGATCTACTCATTTTCCTATGTCCTCCTAGTTAATACGCTTGATGATTAACTTGTTGCTCTTGTTCTTCTTTCTGGTCTTGTAACCCAAAGCAGGTTTACCCCAAGGGGTAACAGGGCTGGGCATACCGATAGGTGACTTACCTTCACCACCACCGTGAGGGTGATCGCAAGGGTTCATTACTACACCACGAACGGTAGGTCTGATACCCATATGACGCTTGCGTCCTGCCTTGCCGAGAGAAACGATTTCGTGTTCGAGGTTGCCTACCTGACCGATAGTTGCCTTACACTTGCTGAGAACATATCTCATTTCGCCGCTGGGAAGTCTCAATGTAGCATACTTGCCTTCCTTAGCCATGAGCTGTGCGGAGTTGCCTGCTGCTCTAGCTATCTGACCGCCCTTGCCGGGATGCATTTCGATATTGTGAATGATTGCACCGACAGGAATCTTTTCGAGGGGAAGTGCGTTGCCGACTTTGATATCAGCATTTTCACCGCTCATTACTACATCGCCCTTTTGAAGTCCTACGGGAGCAACGATATATCTCTTTTCGCCGTCTGCGTAGCTGAGCAATGCGATGTTTGCACTACGGTTAGGATCGTATTCGATAGAAACAACCGTTGCGGGTATGTTATCTTTATTACGCTTGAAGTCAATAATTCTGTACTTTCTTCTGTTGCCACCGCCGATATGTCTTACGGTAATTCTGCCGGTAGCGTTTCTGCCACCGCTCTTGTTGAGAGATACGAGCAAGCTCTTTTCGGGAGTGGTTGTGGTAATCTCATCAAACTTTGATACCGTCATAAAACGGCGAGCAGGAGAAGTAGGTTTATATCTCTTTATAGCCATTTTCTATTCCTCCTATTATGCCAAGCTTTCGAAGAATTCGATTGCCTTGCTGTCTTGTGTCAATGTAACTATTGCCTTCTTGTAATCGGAAGTCATACCTTCGTTTCTTCCCATTCTCTTTTTCTTGCCGTTTACATTAACAGTGTTTACTTTTTCTACTTTTACACCGAAGATATCCTCAACTGCTACTTTGATTTGTGTCTTTGTAGCGTTTGTAGCTACTTTGAAAGTATACTTCTTATCAGCGATACCATCGTAGCTCTTTTCTGTAAGGATAGGGGATATAATAATATCATACTTATTCATTATGCATATACCTCCTCAATTTTTGCTACCGCATCCTTCGTGAAGATACATTTTGCATTTGCTGCCAAATCGTATACATTCAAGAGGTCTGCATTGATAAGTGTAAGATTTGCGATATTTGCACAAGCTCTCTTTACTGCTTCGTCATCCTGAGCTACAACGAGCAATACGCTGTTGTCGATGCTCATAGCCTTAAGCATATTTGCAATGTACTTTGTCTTTGCTTCTTTGAGAGCGATCTTGTCCAATACGATAAAGTCGTTGTCTGTCACCTTAGCACTCAAAGCTGAGAGTGTAGCAGCTACCTTCATCTTCTTGTTTATCTTCTGAGCAAAATCTCTGGGCTTGGGAGCGAATACTACGCCGCCGCCTGTCCATTGAGGGCTACGGATGCTACCTTGTCTTGCACGACCTGTGCCCTTTTGTCTCCAAGGCTTCTTGCCTCCGCCTCTTACTTCAGTACGAGTCAAAGTGGATTTTGTACCTTGTCTTCTGTTTGCCAACTGAGCAACAACTACTTGATGGATAAGTGCTTCGTTGTATTCTACGCCGAACACATTTTCGTTAAGCTCTATATCAGCTACTTTCTTAGCATTCATATCTAATACATTAACTTTCATTTTTGCTCACTCCTTTAACCGTTTTGCTTTACAACAACGATGTTACCCTTAGCACCGGGGATAGCACCCTTGATGAAGAGAAGATTACGTGCGGTATCGACTTTAGCAACCGTAAGATTCTTAACCGTAACCTTTTCATTACCCCATTGACCGGACATTTTCTTGTTCTTGAATACTCTTGAGGGAGAAGAACAAGCACCCATAGAACCTACACCTCTGTGGTAACCGGAACCGTGTGCCATAGGACCGCAATGGTGATTCCATCTCTTTACTGCACCGGTGAAACCGTGTCCCTTTGAAGTACCGCTTACATCTACCAAAGAGCCTTCAGCGAACTGCTCGCATGTCAACTCTTGTCCTACTTCGTAAGCTGCTACATCTGTCTTGAATTCTCTCAAAACTCTTCTGGGAGCAACACCTGCTTTCTTGTAATGACCCTTCATAGGCTTATTGACATTCTTTTCTTTGATGTCACCAAAGGCGATTTGGAGTGCCTCATAGCCGTCTTTGTCAAGGGTTTTCTTCTGCACTACGGGACAAGGTCCTGCGAGAACTATCGTTACGGGAATAACTGTACCGTCTTGTGCAAAAATTTGACTCATTGCCAACTTCTTTCCAATGATTGCTTTATTCATAGATAAAGTTCACCTCCTGTAATATTTCGCAAAATCGCTTTCGCAATTTTATTTGTTGTCTTGATTAATTAAAGTTTGATTTGAATATCTACACCTGCGGGCAAATCGAGTTTCATAAGAGCGTCAACTGCTTTGCTGGTAGGATTTACGATATCGATAAGTCTCTTGTGAGTACGAAGTTCGAACTGCTCTCTGGAGTCCTTATACTTGTGTACTGCACGAAGGATAGTGACTACTTCCTTTTCTGTGGGAAGGGGAATAGGTCCTGAAACCTGTACGCCGCTTCTCTTTGCTGTCTCAACGATCTTATCTGCTGCGAGGTCGATAAGGTTGTGATCATAAGCTCTAAGTCTGATTCTGATTGTTTGTCCTGCCATTTTTGTTTCTCCTTTTTCCTAACTTATTTTTTATTACACACCGCCGTGTGTTCCACCCTTGCCAATTTTTAAAAGGCCGCAGAAAGCCTTTTTGTTAGTCGCCCGATTGTCGGACTCTTGTCCACGGAAGTTCTCTATATAATATAGTAACCTCCCGCTTCATCCCTATTGGCACGAGCATAAAAAATATTACATTATTAGCAAAAAAAGGGCAAGCATTTGAAAATACTAAATTGTAAAATTTATGTAAAATCTTAAAATTATTGTCATTTGAGCAGTTTTTTGTCTGAAAATATCGCTTTTCATTCTCTCTCTATCATCAAACAGACATGCAAAACTTATATAAAAGATATAAAATAATATTGATATCGTATTCGATATAATATAATGCTCGATATACTCCTATCTCCATAAAGATAAGAATATATTTATCTTCCTTGACAAAATAATTATATCATAATATTGAATTTTATAAAAGGATATACTTTATAAATTAAATAATAAATAAAAAAATTTATTTTAGCCGATACAAATCGCTTTATAAGGTGTAGTATAGTCAGAAAACCTTAAAGAAGTCCCTTCATCTTTTTTAAGGCAAAGATCCGATACCCCCGTGGAAAAGGATATGCTTTCGGACATATCCTTTTCTATATGAATATATATTGATATTTTTTATTTTGTAATTTTCTTAAAAGGGTATTACAGCTCTTATTCATTATAGAAAGAATGTTTTTCTTTGCATAATTATTATCGCTATAATATATTATAATTTATATATAAAATATTTTATCAATAGTAATATATACAATTTACCTAAGGCTTAAATTGTATATATTAGACTCTCTTCGTGCGTGCATGCGTATATACGCAAAAGACGACTCATTTTACGAGTCGTCTTTTAATTTTAATAAAACTTTTAAGCCCTTGGAGATTAGTGCAGAGTTGCGATTTTGAAGAGAGTTCGCGAACGGAGCGTACTTTCCGTACGTGACTGAGCACAACTGCTCGCACTAAATTGCAAATATGTGCTGATATACAAGGGCACCATTATTATTCTTCTCCAGCCACTTCGTTGAGTTTTTTTACAAGCTCATCTACATCAACGCCGTGCACCATAGCTGCCTCTTCGATTGTTTCGCCTCTTGCCATTGCACAACCAAAACAGTGCATTCCTATGCTGAGCAAAGTTTCTGCGATAGCTTCTGCATTCTTATGCTGAAGTGCTTCTGCGATAAGCATGTCTTTTGTTATTGCCATATTATATGCCTCCTATAATCTTTTCGTATGTATTATAAACCATTATTGACATTTTGGCTATTATTTTACATAAAATATTTGATATAAATCCACACTGCCAAAGCCACAACCGCTCCAACCGCCAATACAATCGCCGATATCTTGAAAGGCGACTTGGGATATTTTCCTATAATCTTGCCCGTGCGTCCGTTGGCTATACAGCCGTATGTCTTTTTTTGGTACTTATAGCTGAATACCCATATCGGCACCAAAATGTATTTGTAGGTAATGTCATTGTATGAATTGTTCATATTGACATAATCCACTACATCCGCATTGTATCTGGATATTATCATCTGCTTGATGACTGAGTCCATTATGACTACTGCATCGGAAAAACTCTCATCCAAGCTCCTGTCATATCTTTCTGCCGAATATCCGCTTATGAATTGATTGTGATAACTCGATGCATTGTCTGTATCGAATCCGCCAAGCTTGCTCAAAGTTTTTTGGTCTATGCTCTTGCTGGCTTCTACCTGAACATCATTGAAAAAATTGGATATTACACCGCTGTCGAGATACCAACGGGTACGAGTCTCCGTGCGTCTGTTTTTTCCCGTGCCTACCGTGACGGTATAATGCTTGCCGTATCTTATGGTATAAGTGCCGTTGCACATACTGTCAAAAGTAAATACAGGTATATAAACTCCCTGACTAGGCTGTTTGCTAGCTTCCTTTTTAAGCTTGAAGGGTGCAAGATGTTTGCCTTTGAGCCATTTTTTATAATATACATGCACATCTTCTTTGCTTATTCTGAACGGAAGAATGCCGTTTGGCTGAAGTCCGGGGATTTCATCAAGCTCGACTATATTCGATGCCCCGCAAAAAGGACATTTTGCCGCTGTCTCGTATTGAGAAAGCATTGTTACCGCCCCGCATGAACGGCATCTTATGCTTTTTACTCCCTGCCAAGCTATAAACTGATTTTCTACATTCTGATGATACGGCAGCTCTTTTGCATCTTCCACAGCTTGAAGTTCGACAAGAGTGTCGCAATATTCACACTTGAGTTTATTGCTTTTGGGATCATAAGACAAAAAGTTTCCGCAGTTAGGACATTTGTATATTTTGCTTTCGAGAATTTCCTCTTGTTTTTCTTGCTGAGCTTCTTGTACTTTGTTTTCGCTATCAATAATGTTCGGATTGTTCTGATTTTCCATTTTATCCTCGCTGATTATTGTTTAGCTCCGCATTCAGGACAGAACTTCTGATTGGATTTGAGTTTTGCTCCGCATTCTTTACATACTCTTTCGTTCAAATTCGCACCGCACTCGGGACAGAATTTGACTTTTGTTCCTATCTCCGCTCCGCAGGAAGGACAAACCTTCTTGGGAGGCTTCATTGTCTGACCGCATTCAGGACAGAACTTCGCCTTCTTGCCTACACTTGCTCCGCAGTTGGGACATGTAAGTTTTTCTTCCGGCTCTTTTACAGCAGTAGGATTGCTCACTGTCGCCATATTGTCGGCAAATACCTTTCCAAATCCGAGACCGGCTCCAAGACCGATACCCATACCGCTTACTCCGTTGGGATTCTTTGCGGCGTCTCTCATAGCCTCGAGAGTCTCCATCTGAGCATGCTGCTGCATTACTCCGCTCATCACGCCGACATTCGTACGCTTGTCGAGCATCTTCTCCACTTCTTCGGGCAAAGAGAGATTTTCGATATACAAAGACTTTATCTCTATACCTATCTTTTCAAATTCCTCTGCCATCTTTTGCTTTGCCATTTCAGCAAGCTCGTCATAGCTTGCCGCAAGGTCAAGAGCGGGAATTTTTGATTCTGCTATTACATTGGACAAAGTAGATGTGATTATCTTTTTGAAATAATCGTCTACATTCTTAACCGTATAGTTGTTCATCGAGCCGATAAGTTCTCTCAATGCGTTTGTAGGCGTGCCTACCGAGAAAGAGTAAACGCCAAAGCCTCTTACTCTCACCATGCCGAAATCCTTATCTCTCATCATGATAGGGTTGGCAGTACCCCACTTCATATTCGTAAACTGCTTTGTCGATACGAAATATACATCTCCCGTATAAGGGCTTTCCCAAAGATATTTCCAATTATACAACTGCGTCAACAAAGGCAGGTTTTTTATATCATCGAGTTTATATGTACCGGGACCGAACACATCGGCAAGCTTACCTTCTTGTATAAACATCGCCTTTTGTCCTTCTCTTACTACGAGAACGGACTTTTTCATAATCTCCTCTTTTTTCTCGAGAGGATATTTATAAATTATGTCGTTTTCGTTGTCGCTTTCCCATTGAATTACTTTTCTGAATTGTTTTTTCAAAAAACTTCCGAATCCCATAATTGTATCTCCTTTTTTTTGTCAATTGACATTCTATATATATTTTAATATGTATTGTATTATTATGTCAAGATGTAATTTTTAAAGCTTATGACAAATTTACGATAAATATATATCAAAATCTTGTTTTTATCTTGCCGTTGTTGTGACAGCTTTCGACAAAATTGAATATAAATTATTTTTACGGCATATTATTTGGTATGACAAAAAATATTTCTGATTTCATCAAAAAACTATGTTGTTTTGTATGCACTCTTTTGTGTATATTTTGCATAATACCCTTTGCAGCCTGCGAAAAGGATATTAAAGAGCCCGATACTACATATTCGATATGGCTTGACATAAGAGAAGACAAAATATATTGCACGCAAAGTGTATCTTTTGTCAATAAAAGCGAATATATCCTCGACAATCTTGTGTTTAATGTCTATGCAAATGCCTACGATTCGTCAAAGCCTTTGCCATGCACTTCTCAAGAAGAGCAAGACGCATATCCAAACGGAGTCAGCTTTGGCAAATTCGAGCTTGACAATGTCTATGGCGACTTCAAAAGCTATAATTTTGACAGCGACAAAAATCTCATCACAATAATGCTCGATAAAGATTTATTGCCAAACCAAAGCACAAAAATAGAATTTGTCTATACTCTTGTGCCGCCAAACACGAATTTGAGATACGGCTACAACGATATCTGCCTATCTCTCACAGGTTTTTATCCTCAACTTTGTGCACTCGTGGACGGCGAATGGTTTTCAAGAGAATTTTCTCCGATAGGAGATCCCTATTTCAGCGATACTGCCGATTATGAGGTATGCTTCAATCTTCCTGACGAATGTCAATATGTTTGCAGCGGATTGTCAGATACAGAGGAAAAACAAGGAGAGACTTTTGTCTATACCAAAGCAAGCGATATAAGGGATTTTGCAATCATCATATCGCCCGTCCTCGACAAAACAATGACGATACACAACGGCGTGGAGATAAGCTATTTGGGAAAATCTTCTGAAGTCGTAGAATACGCAAAAAAAGCCTTGGACACTTACAGCGAGATTTTCGGAGAATATGCGTACGATTCTTTGGCTCTTGCAAACATACCCTTTTTGGCGGGAGGTATGGAGTACGGAGCTTTGTGCGTGCTCAATGACCAGCTTACGGGCATAGACACAGAAAGCGTGACAGCTCACGAGGTAGCACACGAGTGGTGGTACTCCGCCTTGGGAAGCAACAATCTTATAGACGCTTGGCAGGACGAAGGACTTGCCGAGTATTCGACATATCTTTATTTTGAAAAAAACGGCAGAAAGGATGTCGCAGATTTACTTCTAAATGACGCTTATGTGCAATACGGAAACTTTAAAGAACTCGGCATAAAAGTAGGCGAACCCGTGACAGGTATGCTGGCAGGCGAACTTAATTCTTTTGCAAGCAATTATCACTATACAAATCTTACCTACAACAAAGCATTCATATTGTGGGACTACGCATCGAACTGTATGGGAAAAGATAATCTTCTGAAAGCACTGAGATATTATTATTTGTCAAACAAGTTTGCTATCGCAACGCCCGATGATTTGTATAATGCTCTGGACAATACAAAAGCGGGAACAAGCTCGATTCTCAAAAGCTGGATAAATAATTGTTGAGATAAATCGTCAAGGCAAAATATTCCATAATAAAAATGTATAAAACTTTATATCATTTTCCATAATAAAAGTGTAGTCTTAAAGACTAACAAAACAGGAGGATAATATGAAGAATTATCAATCACAACAACAGAATCAATCAAACAATCAGAAGAACAAGACCAATAGCAACGGTCAATCTCAACCCAGCAACTGCCAAAACTGCGGCAAGAACAACTAATTGTAAGGTTGAACAACACAAATAAAAAGGCGGGGAGCGATTCCCCGTCTTTTTAAAGTTATGGATAGGTCGTCATTTAGACCTTGTAATGGCTTTTGTCATCAATAATTCTATAAGAAGATTTCTTCTTTGTCAAGCTTTTTCAAGAATTTTTCTTCTATACTTGAACTATGAATATAGGCGAAACGATAAAAGAATTAAGAATAGAGAGAAATCTATCACAACAAAAACTTGCATCGGCTATCGGCGTAAGTCAAAAAGCCATAGACTATTGGGAGCGAGGCGTCAACGAACCTAAGGCTAGTTATGTAGCTCTTCTTGCCGACTTTTTCAATGTCAGCTGCGATTATTTGCTGGGAAGAGAATAAAATCGCAATCATATCTTTAATATTTGAAATTATGCGGTCTTAATAGACCGCTTTTTTTATTACCAAATCTACTAAAAAGGGTTATCTCAACGCATGTGCAGGCGTGCGTGCGTATTGTTTACTTTAATTTATACAATTTAAGTCTTGGGTAAATTGTATAAATTATTTATTATATATTATATAAGCAAATTATATAGGCTGTAATATTGGCATTGGATAGGGGGCGATTTTGCGAATTTATAACGGCTGCCTTGAATCCATAACTATTTATCAACTCGTTGCGACCTTAAAAAGAGTGTTATTTTTGCTTTTTCAAGACATACTGCGACAAGAGCATACTTTATGCATGTGACTTAAAAGGAGTGTTGCATATAAAAGCAAAAAAGCACGCCCTTATACAAGTTAGCACCCAAAAAGAAAGCCGGCACAGCATTTCTGCTGTGCCGACTTCCAATTATATGATAAGGGGGAAAATTATGAGCTATTTATGTCTGTAAACTTATTTACTTGTTCGTAAATCTTATTTACAGGCATAATATACCACCCTAAAAAATTTTTGTCAACAGTTTTTTCAAAGAATTTTAAAGATTTTACATTATTTTAATAAATTTAGTTTTTTTAGCTCAATTTTCTTCTAATTTTTAAGATTTTTTTAATATATCACTATTTTTTGCCTTTTATTTTTAATATTTTGTTTACAAATTTTACTTTTATCATAAAAAAGACCGCCTTTTGGTAAATATATTCTCAAAAGACGGTTGTTTTTTTAATTCAATTTTTACTTTTATGATAAACTAAGAAGTTTTTATTCTGTCATCTACAGTGCTTTATTATAAAATCTTCTATTCTGTCCATTGCTTTTTGAAGATTGTTGAGAGAATAAGCATAGCTGATTCTTACAAAATCTTTTCCGCTCTCTCCGAAAGCTCCGCCGGGGACTACTGCCACTTTGCTCTTTTCAAGAAGTTTTTCTGCAAACTCCTCTCCGTTCATTCCCGTAGACCTTACGCAAGGGAAAACATAAAATGCTCCCTTAGGATCAAAACATTGCAATCCCATGCCGTTTAGTCTGGATACCAAGAATCTTCTTCTCATATCATATTGCTCTCTCATATTCTCTATCTCGGCAAAGTTGTCCTCAAATCCCATTCTTAAAGCCTCGAGTCCCGCATACTGAGCACTCGTAGGAGCACACATTATTATGTACTGATGTATTTTGAGCATTTGCTTGAATATTTCGTTTGGAGCACATACATATCCTATTCTCCAGCCTGTCATGGCAAAAGCCTTGCTAAAGCCGTTGATGAGTATAGTTCTCTCCCACATATCGTCTATCGAAGAAAAGCAAACATGTTTTCCTTCATAAGTCAATTCGCTGTATATCTCATCGCTTATCACGATAAGGTCATGCTTTTTTACTACCTTGGCAATAGCTTGCATATCCTCTTTTCGCATTACCGCACCGGTAGGATTGTTGGGGTAAGGCAAAATCAAAGCTTTTGTCCTCGATGTGATGACTTTTTCGAGATTTTCTGGAGTAAGTCTGAATTCGTCCTCCACAAAGCATTTTGCACTCACTGCTTTTCCTCCGCAAAACGCAACGCTGGGGGCATAAGACACATAGCTGGGATCAGGCACGATGACTTCGTCATTGTCATTGATAATTGCCCTTAAAGCAAGATATATAGCCTCGCTGGCTCCCACCGTGACGAATATTTCTTTTTCGGGATTATAGTTGACATCATACCTTACCTTCAAAAACTTTGATATGTATTCTCTCAAGGCAGGCAAACCGCTGTTGCTCGTGTATTGAGTAAGCCCTTTTCTGATGCTCTGAATACCAGCTTCCCTTGCACACCAAGGCGTGTCAAAGTCAGGCTCGCCTACTCCCAAAGATATTGCGTCCTTGTATGTGGAAGCTATGTCAAAAAATTTCCTTATGCCTGAAGGCGGAATATTTTTTACTATGTCGCTGAAGTATTTGTCGTAATTCATATCAAAAACTGCCTCTTTTCTTCCTGATCTTCTTTGTCCAAAATGACGCCTTCTGTCTTATATTTTTTGAGAATAAAGTGTGTAGCCGTAGATATAATGTCTCTCATTGTAGAAAGTTTTTCGGACACAAATCTCGATACTTCTCTCAAGTTCTTGCCCTCTATGGTAATACACAAGTCATAGGCACCGCTCATAAGATATACTGCTTTTACTTCTTCGAATTGATAGATGTTTTTTGCTATCGCATCAAAGCCGCTGCTCATCTGAGGCGTGACTTTCACCTCTATCAAAGCCGTCACTATATCATCGCTGAGTTTTTCGGTATTGTACAATGTAGTGTACTTTGCGATGATATTGCCGTCTTCCATAGCCTTGATTCTGTCGGCTACTTCTTTTTCTCCAAGACCTACCATAGGTGCGATTTGTGCACTAGTGAGTCTGCTGTCTTCATGCAAAACTTTCAAAATCTTTTTGTCAAAATTGTCCATTGCCATTATTCCGTCATCTCCAAATAATCTTCGTATGTTGTGAGTTTATCAAAGGTTTTTGTTCCGTTGATTTCAATAATTCTGTTGGCTACCGTCTGCATAAGCTCCTGATCGTGAGAAGCAAACATAAGTCCGCCCTTGAAGTTTATCATGCCCTTGTTGAGCGATGTTATCGCTTCCAAATCGAGGTGGTTTGTAGGCTCGTCGAGTATGACGAAGTTTCCGCCCTGAAGCATTGCTCTTGCCATCATACATCTTACTTTTTCGCCACCGCTGAGCACGCATGCTTTTTTCTTTGCCTCTTCTCCTGAGAACAACATTCTTCCCAGCCAGCCTCTAAGATAACTTTCTGTATGGTCTTTTACCGCATACTGATTTATCCATTCGACAAGTGAAAGCTGTACTCCGTCAAAAAACTTGTCAAAGTTCTGAGGCACATAGCTGTTGACTACCGTCTTACCCCATTTGAATGTACCGCTGTCGGGCTGTTCGATACCCATAAGCACATCAAAAAGCATGGATATATTTATTGACTTATCCGACAAAAAGGCGATTTTTTCTCCCTTCTGAACGGTAAATGTGATATCTTCGAAATATCCCTTCTTCGTAAGTCCTTCGACAGTGAGAATATCCTTGCCGAGTTCTTGCTCGAAATCGAAGTTTATATAAGGATATTTTCTCAAAGAAGGTTTTATGTCTTCAAGAGTAAGTTTTTCAAGTTCTTTCTTTCTCGAAGTAGCTTGTCTCGATTTGCTGGCATTTGCTGAGAATCTTGCGATAAACTCCTGCAATTCCTTTGCTCTTGCCTCAGCCTTTTTGTTGGCTTCTCTTGCTTGTTTTGCCAAGAGCTGGTTTGTCTCATACCAAAAATCATAGTTTCCTACATACATATTGATGTGACCGTAATCCACATCGCAGATATGCGTACAAACCTTGTTGAGGAAGTGTCTGTTGTGGGACACTATTATTATAGTATTCTTAAAGTCAAGCAAGAAGTTTTCCAGCCACATTATCGATTTTGCATCGAGATTGTTTGTAGGCTCGTCAAGAATAAGAATATCGGGATTGCCAAACAATGCCTGTGCAAGCAAAATCTTCACTTTTTGCTTACCGTCAAGCTCGCTCATAAGCTTGTCGTGATATTCTTCGCCAAACTTAAGCTCATTGAGAAGAGATGCCGCATCGCTCTCTGCTTCCCAGCCACCAAGCTCTGCAAACTCTGTCTCGAGTTCTGCTGCCAAATTGCCGTCTTCTTCGCTGAAATCGGGTTTTGCATACAATGCGTCCTTTCTGTCCATTATGTCCACAAGTTTTTTGTGTCCCATAAGCACGGTACGCATTACCGTATATTGGTCAAAATCGTTCTGATTCTGATTGAGCACGCTTATTCTTTGGTCTTTTCCTATGCTGACCGTACCTCTCGTAGGCTCCAATGCTCCCGACAAAATCTTCAAAAAAGTAGATTTTCCCGCACCGTTGGCTCCTATGATTCCATAGCAGTTTCCGTCTGTAAATTTGAGATTTACATCTTCAAAAAGCTTTCTTCCTCCGAATTGCAAAAATACATCGTTTACTTGTAACATTTTATCTCCTTGCTTTAGGTAATTATACCTTGGTGTATTTTTTGTCCCCTCTTATTAAAAGTTTTTATCAATATAATATATTTTGTCAAGCATGTTTGTTTGCGACAAAACAAAGTCTTTACTTAATTATTTTATATCGCAATCGCTATGATTTTAGGCATATCATTTTATAATGCTGACTGTACCGCCCAAATCTATCTTATATCCGTATCCGTGAATAAAATAGCTTTCTATTCTGTCATTTTCCACTTCGCACAAAAAATAGAATTTTACCTCTTCTCCCGACTTAAGCTGTCTTTGCGAATTCAATATATCGTATTCTTCGCTTGACGCATTGACAAATTGTCCGTCATCTACCTTAAAATCCGAAGAATTTACAGTAATATCTTTTTTTGCCTTGACTTGTATGCCTATAAGCAAAAAACACTTTCCTTCATTTGCCGAAAGACTTTCAAATTCTGTCTTTTTTATATTGTCGAATACTTTATATTCTAAATTGTCCGTTGTGCAAATCTCGCCTATATGCGAGCTTTTTTCTATCTTATTCTTTTCGCATCTGTTGACGAAAAAAATGACGAGAAATACCGTGACTATCACTGCAATGGTGATAGCTACAAGACCGATATTTCGTTTTGCTTTAAAACTTAGTTTCATAATTATTTTGTTTTTATATAATATTGATTTATTGGCTTATGATTCTTTTTGTAATCTCGCCGCACTTTGAATATATCTCGTCTATATCCGTGCCTATATTGTACTCGCATTTTTCATAGAGAATTTTTCCTGCTATGATTGTCATAAGCACATTGGACTTGCTTCCTGCATAAACTATATTTTTGAGTACATTATTGACGGGCTGCATATTGGGCTGATGCAAATCTATCATTATCAAATCCGCAGACTTGCCTATCTCTATTGTATCGAGATTGTTCATACCCATAGCCCAAGCATTGTTGTATGTCGCCATTTCCAGCACAAATTCTCCGTCCATTGCCGAAGGATTGGAAAGAACTGCTTTTTGCAAGCCGCTTGCTAAAAACATTTCTCTGAACATATCCAGACAATTATTGCTTGCAGGCCCGTCAGTACCTAGTCCCACATTGATGCCGCTCTCGACAAGCTTCTGAAGAGGAGCTATGCCGCTTGCAAGTTTGATATTGCTGGCAGGACAGCTTATCACAGATACATTATGCTCTTTGAGGACTTTTATATCGTCATCGCTAGGATGCACGCAATGATATACCACTCCTCCAAAATCAAACAAACCTTGCTTTGCAAGATATACAGCAGGCGTGGTGCCATGCCTTTCTACGCACTCCTCAACTTCTTTTTTTGTCTCGCTGAGGTGTGTATAAACAGGCATTTTGTGAGCTTTGGCAAATTCTGCCATTGCTTGAATATTTTGCTCGCTGTTTGTATATTCCGCATGCAATCCAAGACGGTATTCGATGAGATTGCCCGTCTTTTTCATGGTATCCATGCCCCATTCGAGTCTTTTAAAAAGTTTGTCTTTAGGGCCGTTGCCTTCAGTTATGCCTTCGAGTATGACATTTCTGAATCCGCATTCCTGACAGGCCTCTGCAATACCGTCAAGATGAAAATACATATCGCTCGCTAGACTTATACCGCTTGACAAATACTCTGCTATTGCAAGTTTTGTCAGCCAATAACAATCATCTCTTGTGAGTTTTACTTCTCTCGGAAATACTTGTGTATGCAACCATTCATCGAGTGCCGTATCGTCTGCATACGAACGCAAAAATACCATTGGCGAATGTGCGTGAGCATTCTTGAAAGAAGGCATGACAAGATTTCCCTCTGCGTTTATCTCTCTGTCCCAAGGAAGATAAATCAAAGGACAAACCTGACTGACAAGTCTTATCTTGCCGTCTTCTATCCAAAGTTCTCCGTTTTCGATATACTTTTCTCCCGTCCAAATTCTTGCGTTGTAAATTCTAATCAACATTGACTATAATACTTCCTTTATCTTTTTTATGCTTTCAAAAATCAGTTGTTGTAATTTTCCGCCGGTACGCTCTACTGCCTCTCCCTCGTCTACATTATCGAGCGACATAGAAGTAATTCCGCATGCAGGATTTGTGATACAAGATATTCCCACGACTCTTATGCCCATGTGTCTTGCGGCGATGACTTCTATCGCAGTGGACATGCCCACGGCATCGGCTCCCATAATTTGTGCCATTCTGACTTCGCTTGCCGTCTCATAGCTGGGCCCTGAAAATTGTATATAAACTCCCGTGCCGAGATTTATGCCAAGCTGCTTTGCCGTATCATCGACAATTTTTCCGAGTTGTTCGTCATAGGGCTTTGTCATATCGGGAAAACGCTTGCCGAGTCTTTCCCAATTAGGACCTATCAAAGGAGAAGGTACCAATGAGATATGGTCGGTAATTCGCATCAATGCACCTATCTCGGGGTATTTTATACCGCCTGCCGCATTGGTGACAAACATTACCTTTGCACCTGCCATACCCATAAGTCTTACGGGCATGACGCAGTCTTGTGACGAATATCCCTCATAATAATGCACTCTGCCTTGCATGACCACGACTTTGACGCCGCCGATATAGCCAAACACGAATTTGCCTTCGTGTCCCGCAACAGTGCTTATTGGCATACCTTCAATATCCTTGTAAGATACTTCTCCTACCTTGTCGATGCTTTCGGCAAACTTGCCGAGTCCGCTTCCCAACACGAGAAGTACTTCGGGACAAAAATCCGTATGTTGTCTTAGACTCTTGTATGCTTTTTGAAGATTTTCTATATATTGTGCCTGCATATTATTTCTTGAATACAGTTCTTGAACCGGGCTTTACGAGTTCGATTTTTCCCTCTTTGCACAAAGGACATTCCTCGGGTTCGTAAGATACTACTTCCATACTGATAAGATTTACATATTTTACGCCGAAATCTACTGCACCGTTGCTTCTGTCTACCAACGAAGCTACTGCGGTCACCTCGCCGCCGAGACTCTGAACGAGTTTTACTACTTCTTTTACAGAACCGCCTGTCGTGACTACATCTTCTACAACGATGATTTTTGCCCCTTCAGGGATTGCAAAACCTCTTCTCAAAGTCATTTCTCCGTTTTCTCTTTCTGCAAAGATGTTGGGTACGCCGAGCTGTCTTGCTACTTCATATCCCATGAGGATTCCTCCGATAGCGGGAGAAACGACCATATCTACCTCAACGCCTGCGAGTTTTTCTGCAAGTGCCTTGCATACGATTTCGCTTTGCTTGGTATCGATAAAGAGTTTTGCACTCTGCATATAAGTATCGCTGTGTCTTCCTGAAGTCAACTTAAAGTGTCCTTTGAGTATGGCTCCTGTCTTTCTATAACATTCCAATGCTTGTTCTTGTGTCAACATAACTGCCTCCGATTTTTAATGTTTTGTATATTTGTTTTGTATTTGTATTTTTGATTTATTGTTTTGTTTTATCGATTATTGTTTGGCTTTTGTATTAAAACAATCAGCCGTTGAGAATAAGAGTACCTACGATATCGTTTATATCCATATTGTTGTTGTCAACATACTCCTTGAGATCTCTTGCTATATCTCTTGCACCACAAGGCTCGGTAAAATTGTGCGTCCCTATCTGCACGGCTCTTGCTCCGCATATCATAAACTCAAGCACATCGGTATAATTTTTTATTCCGCCGAGACCTATGATAGGTATTTTTACGGCATTAAAACAATCCCATACCATTTTGAGAGCGACAGGCTTTACGCAAGGTCCGCTTACTCCGCCATTGTTGTTGAACAAAATAGGTCTTCTGGTCTTGTAATTCACTGCCATGCCCGACAATGTGTTTATGAGCGAAACGGCATCCGCACCGCCTGCTTCGGCACCTCTTGCGTTGTCGGCAATACATGCCACATTGGGGGATAGTTTTGTAATGACGGGTTTTGAGCAAACTTTCTTGACTGCACTTGTCACCTTTTCTACATTTTCAGGTAAAACACCGAAAGCCATACCGCCCGCTTTGACATTGGGACAGGAAATATTGAGTTCTACCATATCGGCTTTGCTCTCATTCATTCTTTCTGCGATTGCTATGTAATCTTCCAAGGTACTTCCCGCAATATTTGCAATTACCACGACATCTCTTTTTGAAAGCTCGATATCGTCAGTCTGAAGATAATGTTCTACCCCTGGGTTTTGCAAACCTACGCTGTTGAGCATACCGCCATAGCTCTCTGCTATTCTGGGAGGAGGATTGCCGAGTCTTGGCTTTATCGTAAGACCTTTTGTACAAATTCCGCCAAGCTCCTCGATGTTGTAAAATCTGTCATACTCCTTGCCAAAGCCGAAAGTTCCGCTTGCAGTAATGACGGGATTTTTGAATTCTACGCCTGCTATATTAACTTTGAGATTGCTCATAGTACCACCTCGTCCAATCTGAATACAGGTCCGTCAGCACATACTCTGAGATAACCTTCTTCGCCGTTTCTTTTTACCTTACAATTACATACAAGGCATGCTCCTATGCCGCAGCCCATTCTCGCTTCCAAAGATACAATTATGGGAACATCGAAGGGAGCCAAAGCTTTTTTAAGAGCCTTGTACATCACTTCGGGACCGCAACAAAATACTGCATCGGGCTTTAATTTTGCCATATCCTCTGCAAGTATATTTGTCACAAAGCCTTTTTTGCCATAGCTGCCGTCATCGGTAGCTACCACCACTTCTTTGGATAGAGCTTTCATCTCTTCTTCAAGCACTACCTTGTCCTTGTTGGCAAAGCCGAGATATGTATAATATTCTCTGTCGCCGAAAGCTTTGGGTACGGCAGGCAAAACAGCACTGCCCATACCGCCTCCCAAAAGCACGATTTTTTTCATGTTGTCATCAGGCACAAAGCCGTTGCCGAGAGGCATCATAGCTTTTATCGTCATACCCTCAGAATACTTTGTCATTTCTTTGGTGCCTTCGCCTACTACGGCATAACATACCGCAACAGTCTTTTTGTCCATATCAAAATCGCATATACAAAAAGGTCTTCTGAGCACATGAGAATTGTCCGTGAGCTTTATGTGGATAAATTGTCCGCCCTTGATATCCTCGGGCATATCGTCAAAAGCGATGACCATTTTGTAGATATCTTTTGCGATTTGGTTATTGAGAATTATTTTGCCTGTTCTGTCTTTTAGATTTGTCATAGTTTCCTCAAATACATCTTGTGATATCTTTTTGCATGTCGACAGCAGCTTTCAATGCAGCTTCCTTATAGTTCATACCCTTGTATGCATCTTTTTTGTATGCACAGAGTATTCCTCTCGAAGAGTTGACTATACCGCCGATACCGTTTTCAAAACATACAGCGAGATCCTCTGCTTTTCCGCCCTGAGCACCATATCCGGGGATAAGGAAGAATGTGTTGGGGTGAGCTTTTCTGATAAGCTTTGCCTGCTCCATGTGAGTAGCACCTACTACCGCACCGATACTGCTGTATCCGTATTTGCCCACGAGGTCTTTGCCCCAGCCGTCCACGAGAGTAGCCATATTGTCATAGAGAGTCTTGCCGTTTTCCATAAGCTTGTCCTGAAGCTCGCCGCTTGTGGGATTTGAAGTCTTGACGAGCACAAAAGCTCCCTTGTCATAAAGTTTGCAATCCTCGACAAAAGGCAAAATGCCGTCACTTCCGAGATATCCGTTTATGGTAATAAAATCGCTTTCAAAAGGCGTCACGAGCGAGCCATCAGCAAGCTTTGTCTTGCCTATATAGCCTTTGCTGTATGCACTTGCTGTTGAGCCTATATCGTTTCTCTTGATATCGGCAATTACAAACAATCCTTTTTCCCTTGCATAAGCCACTGTATCTCTGAATGCCGCAAGTCCGTCTACTCCGTACATCTCATAGTATGCCACCTGAACTTTTACGGCAGGTATGACATCTTTGAGCGTATCGATAAGGTCAAAGTTGAATTTTGTAATTTGCTTGCCCGCTTCACTCAAAGTAGTACACTTGGATTTCATTTCTTCGGGAATATAGTCGATACAGGTATCAAGTCCTATCACTGAAGGGTTGTTTGTCTCTTTTATTTTGTCGATAAGTCTGTCGATAATCATATTTCACCTCAATGTATATCAGTATTTGATTTGTCCTTCTACGATTGTTTTCATTATTTTGCCCTTTACTTTCCAGCCGTCAAAGGGAGTATTCTTGCCTTTTGATTTAAAGCTCTTTGCGTCAATTCTGTACTCTTTGTCAAGGTCAACGAGTGTGATATCCGCAAGTCCGCCTTCCTCGAGTTTTCCGCTTTCGATGCCGAGAAGTTTTGCAGGCTTTTCACTCATAAGCTCGCTGAGCTTGTCCAAACCAATAACTCCGCTGTCCACAAGATATGTGTAGCTTAGAGCAAAAGCACTCTCGAGTCCGCTTATACCGTTTGCCGCAAAATTGAATTCTACATTCTTATCCTCATGGCTGTGAGGTGCGTGGTCGGTAGCGATTACATCTATCGTTCCGTCCTTAAGACCTGCAAGAATCGCCTGTCTGTCCTTTTCTGTACGCAAAGGAGGATTTACCTTGCTGTTTGTATTGTAATCGAGTATGAGAGCGTCTGTGCCTGCAATGTAGTGAGGACATGTCTCACAGCTTACCTTCACCCCTCTTGCCTTTGCTTCTCTTATTATCTGAACGCCGCTTGCAGTGCTCACATGACAGATATGCACCTTTGTATCGAGCATTTCTGCAAGAATAATATCTCTTGCTATCATGATGTCTTCGGCGGCAGAAGGAATACCCTTGAGTCCTGCTCTTGTGGCATTTTCGCCTTCGTTGACAACGCCTTCGTTTATGAGAGATTTTTCCTCGCAATGACTGCAAAGAAGCAAATCGTAATCTTTTGCGTATTCGAGTGCAAGTCTCATCATCTGAGGAGTGGATACAGGTTGTCCGTCATCGCTCATTGCGATAGCTCCCGCTTCCTTCATTTTTCCCATCTCCGCCATAAGCTCGCCTTTAAGTCCTACCGTAATAGCACCTATCGGATATACTTTTGCAAGATTGACTTCTTTGGCTCTGTCCACAATATATTTTACGATATATCTGTTGTCTGTCACGGGCTTGGTATTGGGCATACAACATACTACCGAAAAACCACCCGCTACCGCAGCTTTGCTGCCGCTTTCTATATCTTCTTTGTATTCAAGTCCAGGTTCTCTCAAATGAGTGTGCATATCTATGAATGCAGGCAAAGCCGTCAATCCGTCAGCATTTATCACTTCGTCATAATCGCCTTTGATGTCTTTGCCTATCTTTTCTATTCTATTGCCATTAATGGCAATATCACACTTTTCGCCTTTTACTTTTACGCTCTTTATCAATATTGACATATATATTCTCCTTGATTGATTTTCTTGTGTGATTTTATCTTATTGCAATGATTTTTTTCATCGATAAAATTTATTTATCATCGTTATCATTGCTTTTTGGCTTGTCGATATTTATGTATCATAAGCTTTTCTTTCTTTTGAAATTTACTCGCCGACAGTGACCCACTCTAAAAGTGCCATTCTTGTGGCAACGCCGTTTGTGACTTGTTCGTCCTTAAGGCACATATCACTGTCAAGCACATCGCAATCCACTTCTATGCCCCTGTTTGCAGGTCCGGGGTGCATTACTATCGCACCTTTGTTTGCCATAGCCATTCTTTCCATTGTCACACCGTAGAAGTGATTGTATTCCTCAACGCTCGGGAAAAGTCCTTTTTGCTGTCTTTCGAGCTGTATTCTGAGCCCCATTATTACATCGCTTCCCTTAAAAGCTTCTTCCACGCTCTTGCATATCTTGCAAGGCTGGTTTTCTATGCCTTTGGGCAAAAGAGTGTTTGGAGCGAATATCTTGACTTTTGCACCCATTTTGCTAAGTCCCACTATATTGCTTTGTGCCACACGGGAATGCTTGACATCTCCTATGATAGCCACTTCGAGTCCTTTTATCTCTCCGAATCTCTCACGCATGGTGTACATATCGAGAAGTGCCTGCGTGGGATGAGCATGCATACCGTCACCGCCGTTGACTACACTTGCTTTTATATGTTTTGCAATGATATTGGGAGCACCTGCCACAGAGTGTCTTATTACTATTACATCTGTCATAAGTTTGTCAAGAGTGACAGCTGTATCTATAAGACTCTCGCCCTTCTTTACGCTCGAGCCCGAAGGGGAAATACCCACTACCTTTGCCCCCAAGTACTTGCCAGCGTCTTCAAAAGAACAACGAGTACGAGTACTGTTTTCATAAAAAAGCGTGACCATGCTCTTGCCTTTGAGAATGTCCAAAGCTTTGTTGCCCGCAACAATATTGGCTTTCATGAAATCTGCACGCTTTAACAAGCTTTTGATAAGCTCTTTGTCGGCATCTGCCATTGTCAAAAAATCTCTTTTCATTTGACCTCCGTTTACTTATACTATTATATAATAACATAAAAGTTTTTAAATTAAAAGAAATATGCGATGTTTTTTTATTTTTATATATATTTTATTTTAGCATTTTCAAATCGGATAGATTTTATCATGATTTGTCATGGTTTCTGATATATATATTTATATAATTTACCTAAGACTTAAATTATATAAATAGCCCCAAAAGCCGTATATTTTTTTATCTTAAATTATTTGTCAAAACTTTTTTGTCGCATATTTTTAAATCAGGCTTTTTGCATAAAAAATACGCCCCCTAAGGAGCGTACATCTTATTTGCTTGTAAAAGCCTTTGCGAATACCATCGGGCAATCGCTTTTGAAGAACATATTCATTGTGCAATACCTCATACAGACATCTTAAGATGTCTTCTTGACACCAAAGAGTATATTGTCATACTCTTTGGCATAAAGTCTTTGGATTATTCTTCGGAAATTGCAGAAACAGGACAACCTGCTGCACAAGCACCACAACTGATACATGTGTCTGCATCGATGATATATGTCTCGTCGCCTTCAGATATAGCTGATACGGGACATCCTTCTGCACAAGAACCACATTTAATGCAGTCGCCACCAATTACATATGCCATATTACACCCTTCTCCTTTTTAGTTTTCTATGAATATTGTAGCACACGATTAAGCCTTTGTAAAGTGGTAAAAACCTTTTTTTACAATAGTCTAATAAAATCAGTGATTTTTGTTAAGTTTTAATTTTGTTTGAAGAATTAGCAATAATAATTCTAAACAAAAACAAGATAATAAATAAGTGTCGATTATTTATAGCCGAATATCAGGTAAACCGACTTTTATTTTGTGCGTTTTGAGATATTTTTTGTACTCTTTTTTAAATTGTCGACAATTTTGTCGAATTTATTCTCGCTATATATCCCGATATATCTCATTCTTCTGTATTTTTATCGCAAAGAGGGACGAATTTTGCCCCTACGAAATCTGCTAATGAAAGAGGAGATATACATATCTGATGCCCGACTTTTCCTGCACTTACATAAATTTCAGAAAAATTCTTTGCACTCTCGTCTATAAATGTCTTGAATCTCTTTTTCATGCCGATGGGCGAACATCCTCCGTGTATATATCCCGTGAGAGGTTCAAGCTCTTTTTGTTTTATCATGCTTACTGACTTAAAGCCCGCTTCCTTTGCCGCCATTTTCAAATCCAAAGTCGCACATACGGGCACGCAGAATACCGCATATTCTCTTTTGTCGCTTACCGTCACAAGCGTCTTGAATACGCATCGAGCGTCCTCGCCGAGTTGTCTTGCCACACTTTCGCCGTCAGTGATATCTGATGGATATTCATATCCTTTGTATGCCACCTTTTTGGCATCGAGCATTCTCATAACATTGGTTTTTTCCATAAAACAAAATTCTCCAAAGAAATTTTTTTTGATTATATCACAAGCTTTTTTGAAAAGCAAACGGCAGAATGTATCTGCCGTCATTATTATTTATCTTCTAATTGTTCGAGTGCTTTTTCGTCCTCTTCTTCTCTGTTGAGATTTTTCTTGACAGAATTGTTTTTGGGAGGGGCCAAAAGCTCGAATTCTCCGATATTGCAATATCTTTGCTCTACTCCGTCTTCCTTTTCGAGCGTGACTTTTATTCTTTCTTTGAGGACATCCACCTCTTCTACTCTTGCGGTGCCGTCCTGCAATTTTACTATCGAGCCTATCTTAGGCATAACCTTGTTGACTTGTGCATAAAAATCATTCTCGTACTTAAGACAGCACATGAGCTTTCCGCACATACCGCTTACCTTTGTGGGATTGAGAGACAAGTTTTGATTTTTTGCCATCTTCACGGTAGACTTTTCATAATCGGACAGATAGCTTATACAACAGCACTCTCTGCCGCATACGCCCATAGCACCTCTAAGTTTTATGTCATCTCTTTCATAAATCTGTCTGAGCTCTATTCTCATTCTCATCTCGCCCGCAAGGTCCTTGACGAGCTCTCTAAAATCCACTCTGCCGTCTGCGGTAAAGCTGAATATTATCTTTGATCTGTCAAAAGTATATTCTGCATCCACGAGCTTCATCTGCAAGCCGTGCTTGTCTATATGCTTCTGACATATTTTCATTGCTCCTGCTTTTTTCTCAAAATTTTCCTTGGCTCTTTGCTCGTCTTCTTTTGTAGCTTTTCTTACAACGGGCTTTAAAGGTACTTTTATCTCCTCGTCAGGCACATTTGTGTTTTGCTGACTTATGCGTGCAAATTCAAGACCTCTCACGGTCTCTACTATTACGCCGTCTCCTTCTTTGAATTCTATATTGAGCGGGTCGAAATAATACTGTTTGCATGTCGAACCGAATTTTACACCTACAATTATCGGCATAGGTATTTTACCTCCATGAGTTTGATAAACAAATAGTCGAGCACATTGCTTTCCTTGCAATTACTCTCGAGCTTTTGCTTTGATTCTATAATAAGTTTGTTGAAATTGACAAGTGATGATATGTTGAAGGTATCCTTGAGGCAGTTGACTTTTTCAAATCCGTCCACTCTTACGCCTGAAAGTTTTTTGAGCAAAACTCCCGTAATAAGCTGCATCATATCGAGATATCTCGAGAGTTTTCCTTCTTCGACATTAAGACGCTGTTGCATTCTCAAATTGTCTTTTGTGGAAGTCATATCCTTGAGTATGAATATGACATTGGTCAAATCTCCTGCAAAGTCTTCGTCATGAAGAAGCTCTTCGCATCTTTTAAGACTTCCAAGACAACAATCTATTGCTTCTTTTACCAAAGCTTTGTTTGGATATTCATTATCTTTTTTGTCAAAATAATCCTGAAGCTGTGTTCTCGAAAAAGGCAAAATACTCAGTTTTTTGCTTCTCGATTTGATAGTGTCGAGTACTGCAGTCTGTCTTTGTACTCCCAACAAAAACACTACATTTTCCGTAGGCTCTTCTAAGCTTTTGAGCAAAAAGTTTTGCACCTTCATATCCACTTCATCGAGTTTTCTCAATATCATAACCTTGTATTTTCCGTTTGGCTTGATATATACCTGCTCGACAAATTCTCTTATGCCGTCAGCTTTGAGATTTTTGGGCTCGAATACATCCTCGTGATTGCCGTCCTCGACTTTAAGACAATCCGTACATTGTCCGCATCCCCCCTCTTTGCACAAAATTCTTTGAGCAAAAAGCGTAATGAGATTGTCGAGTGCAAGCCCGTCCTCTCCCGTCAACATATAACAATGATTGAGTCTGCCCTCGCTTATGTCGCTGTCCAGCACTTTATATGGTTTTGCATTTTCGAGAAGTTCACGATAAGCAAGCATTACAAAATCCCTCTTTGCTTCATAATCTCAACTATGTTTTTGTGTATTGTCTCTGCG
The DNA here is from genome assembly GCA_944381365.1 of uncultured Christensenellaceae bacterium. Classification (GTDB taxonomy): domain Bacteria; phylum Bacillota; class Clostridia; order Christensenellales; family UBA3700; genus RACS-045. The sequence continues at coordinate 211,770 of CALWKW010000002.1, forward strand.
TCCTCAGAGCAGTCCATATCGATTATTCTGTCCTTATAAAGTTTGAGAGCCTCTTTGTATCCCTCATAAACTTTGATATGAAATTCCATTCCCTCTTGCTCGAGTCTGTCGTCTTTGTCCGCTCCGCCTTTTCTCTTGAAAGCCTCTTTGGGAGGAAGGTCTAAAAATATCGTAAGGTCGGGCGTTATATCGTTGCAGGCAAGCTTGTTGAGAATATCTATTTTTTCTCCGCCAAGTCCTCTTGCTATGCCTTGATAGGCAAAAGTAGAATCAGTAAATCTGTCGCAAACCACCAATTTACCTTCTTCAAGAGCAGGACGAATGACCGCTTCTACAAGCTGAGCACGGGCAGCACTATAAAGCAATGCCTCGCACATGCCTGTCATTTCGCTGTTTTCTCTGTCAAGAATTATTGCCCTGATTTTTTCCGATATAGCATTTCCGCCGGGTTCTCTCAAAAAAACCGAATTTATATTGTTGTCATTGAGATATTTTTTCATCATAGCGAGCTGAGTGGTTTTGCCTACTCCTTCGCCGCCTTCGAATGTGATAAATTTTCCTTTCATAAAATCTCCTGCTTATGTCTATTTTATCACAGCAACCTTGCCGCTAGCAAGTCCAAAAAGTCTATTCTTGTATTTTTTGACAAAAAGCACTGCCTCTTCATCAAATATATCTCCCTTGTGAATTACGGGAACCCCCGGGGGATAAATGCCTATTTCCCCTCCGCATTGTCTTCCTTCGGCGTCTAGAATATCCACAAGCTCTATCTCTGAACCTAAGACATCTTGATGCTTTAGTATAGGCAAGACGAATTTTTCTGAATCCTTAAGCTCTATATTGTCAAGCACATCGGCAAGCATATCGAGTTTGTCCATATTAAAAGGCGTGACGATAAGCACCAAAGTATCACCGTAAGCCGTCTCGGCAAAAATGCCTTTTTGAGAAAGTATATGATTGAGTTCATAACAATCCTTGCCCTCGAATTTTATGACCACTCTTGAAAAATCTCTTGTATCAAGCACTTTTCCTTTTTTAAGTTTTTGAGAAAAATCCTGCACTCTTTTCTTCAATTCGGCATAATACATTTCGCCTTTTCTTTCCATCAAATCCAAGCCATAGTCTATGCTTGCCATTATAAGATAGCTCGGCGAAGTAGAATGCAACATCGCTCTTATCATTCTGCATTCTTCATAAATCTTTCCGTTTATCCCAATCATACCGCCGCCGCCGAAAACGGGCAATGTCTTGTGCATACCGACCAGTGCGATATCCGCATATTCGTGAGCATTGTCAGGTAATAGAGAAGAATATACAAAATGTGCCGAATGAGCTTCATCCACTATTAGCAATGCTCCGATTTTTTTTGCCATATCGCTCAAATCTTTTAGATTTTTTACATTGCCGAAATAGTCGGGCGATGTGACGAAAATACCGCCTATATTTTTTTCTTTTGCAAGGCTTTGCAATTCCTCCAAGTTGTCGGCAATAAAGACTTTGAGATTAAAAAGCGAACAAGCACTCCAAAAAGACTTGTGCATATCGCCGTAAGCCACGACATTTTCGCTGCGTCTTTTTGCGACATTGATTGCTATCTGCATGGCAATAGTCGCACCTTCTGTGAGCATGAGGGCATGCTTATATCCATACCTTTTTGCCAAATTCTTTTCGCTTTGCAAAATTACTTCGCTGCTGTCCAAAAGATTGTCAAGCCCCTCTACTTCCGTCCAATCAAACACTGAGGCAGAAAATAGTCTTTCTTCCTCCACATCGATACCGCTGTGCCCGGGCATACAAAATCTTGCCTTGACTTTATCGGCATATTCTTTTAGTCTGTCGTATAAAGGTCTTGCCATATCCTGTTTATCAAAAAAGCGACCGCTAAGGTCGCCCTTTATTTTTTTTGATTTGATTATTTGCTGATAGCCAAAATCTTGACTTCATAACTGTTGTCGCCAAGATTTACCTTTGCACTCTGTCCTACCTTCTTGCCGAGGATTGCCTGTGCCAAAGGAGATTCATTGCTGATTTTGTTTTCAAGAATAGAAGCTTCTGTCGTACCTACGATAGTGTACTCGCATTCTTCCTTTTCATCGCAATCATAAATTTTTACCTTACAACCGAGAATTACCGAATTAAGTTTTCCGTCTGTCTCTTCGATAATCTTTGCGTTGTCTACCTGAGCCTGTATTTTGATAATCTCTGACTCGATAAGAGCCTGATGATCTTTTGCTGCATCATATTCTGCGTTTTCTGACAAATCGCCGTATTCTCTGGCACGCTTGATTCTTTCGCTTGCCTCAATTCTGTCTACATTGATGAGATGATCGAGTTTTTTTACAAGATTGTCATAGCCTTCCTGTGTCAAAACATATTCTTTTGCCATATATCCTCCATGCCCTTAGGGGCAAAATTATATTCTGATAATTAATTAGATTTTTTTTCTTTTCTGGATTTTGTGCGATAGCTGAGCACATACAGACTTTCGCTCATAGAAATGTTTTCTACCGTGACATCTTCAGGCACTTCCAATTCGATAGGAGCAAAATTCCAAATACTCTTTACACCGTTTTCTATCAAAGCGTCAGCGACTTCTTTTGCGGAGTCTTTCTGAGTAGCGATTATTGCCATATCTACCTGATTCTGATTGAGATAAGTCTTGAGAAAATCCATTTGATAAACTTTTATGCCGTTGATGCTCGAACAACGAGGATCGATATCAAACAATGCTCTCACATAAAAGCCGTCATCCTTAAATCCTTTATAGCCTGCAAGTGCACGACCGATATTGCCCGCACCTACAATAATAATATCATATACTTTGTCAAGACCGAGTATTCCTGCAAGCTCGTTTTTGAGTTTTACGACATCATAGCCATAGCCCTGCTGGCCGAAACCGCCGAAATTGCACAAATCCTGTCTTACTTGCGAAGCCGTGATATTGAGTACGCTTGCAATCTTGTTGGAACTCACTCTTTCCACACCGCTGTCAGCAAGTTGTTTGAGGTGCCTGTAATATCTGGGCAACCTCTTTATTACCGCCTCTGAAATCATATAGCACACCTCCTTTTCCTCAATAACATATAATATTCTAATAAACAAATGGTTGTTTTGTCAATAGTTTTGACTTTTGTTTGGACAACAATTTGTCAAAAAATTGTCATTTAGGATAAAGATTTTGAGTTTTTTATCACAACCAAAGATTAATAGGCATTGCAAAAGAAAAATACTTTCTCAAAGAAAAAAACAAAAAATAAAGCCTTTTTTGTCTGGCATTTATATTTTTGACCGCAAGATGCTATTCATTACAACATTTTCGCACTAAAACTTTGATAAGAAATTTTTTATATTTTATTGAGATAAAAGCATAAAAAACAAACTTATCGCACAATATTATCAATACCTCATTCGTCAAAACTTGACATAGCTCTTTTGCTAATGTAAACTTAGATTATGAAAATTTGGGCAAGACTTATGACAGGCGATAAAATCGCCAAAGATACGATATACAAATCCCCTCTTCCTATGACCAGCCAATCCTATGAATTGTGGCTGAGAGATATCTGCCATATTTTGGATATCCCCAATCCCGTGCTTATATCTCAGCATTTCAAAAATTTTAAGAATTTTCACAATACAAAATTCAGAAAAAGCGATTTTATAGAGTCGCTCGATTATGATATGTTTATCGTAGAGGACTGCAAGGAAGATTAATCTTTTATTTTTAGATTTTAACGCATTTATATCATTTTATGACAAAAACAAAAAGGCACTCATTAGGTGCCTTTTTTGTGCTTTTTGTGCCTTTTTTCTATCTCTTTGTAAAAACATATAAATAAGCAAGGGGATTTATATGTTTTTATTAATATATTTATCTATACTATTTATTTTAGCTCAAAAAGTTTTTGTTTTTCTTTTATTGCCTAAATTTCTTTTCTAGCAAAGTTTCTATAACTAAGTCCCATGAAAAGTCCCGTCCATACAAGCGAGATAGGAATTATTGTCCAAAGCGACATTCCTCTCAAAGAAGGTCCTGTAAGACTCAAAGCATTTTCCCAATTTATATTCATAAAGAAACCTGCAAACCCTATATAAGCCAGCGATACTACCGTCTCGATAAGCACGCCTATTTCCACAAGCGTCAAAAGAATATTGAGAGTAAGAGCCAAAGACATCTTTTTGCTTAGGCTATTGATAAACATCGTCAGCTGCAACAACATAAATATTTTCACGCTTTTCATCAAAAAACTGATAAATAAAGCCGCAAGAGGAGATACTCTTATTACGCTCGAAGCATTTGCCACTATCACGACATCCGCACTATAACCCCCGAATGCCATTACGCCTATCATAAACGAAGCCAACATACTGAAAAGCAATACCGCCTCGCTCACGATATACACCGCAAGCCATTTTGCCGTATAAAATTTTTGTTTGTTGACAGGACGCATAAGCTGCATTTTCATAGTGCCGTTGTTGTACTCGCCGACTGTGTTGCGACAAGCTATCACTATCATAAAGCAGATTATTACCGTCATAAGAGAGGACATGGCAAAGCAAGTAAATTTATAATAATCGTACTCTCCGCCGATGCCTACTTCTCCCAAAGAATAAGGAGTACAAGCTCCCGCAGGAACATTATTTTCCACAAAATATTCATACATGGAAATCTGAGCGAGAATTTGATATTTTTCGTTTTTCAGCAAAAGCCTATTGATAAAACTCGCATCCATTTGCGACTCAATCATCTCGAGCTGTACTCTTAGCTGAGCAAGTTGATACTCATAATCGCCGTTTACGGTGACTACCCCCGCACTCGTAAAAATATAGTTGAGCAAAAACGATAGTCCCATGACAACCAATATAATCGCAAGAATGACTATTGCCATAATGAGCAATGTCTTTTTTCTGTATATTTTGTATAATTCACAATTCAAATAACTATTGAATTCTTTCATTTTGCCACCTCCTCGGAGATGCTTTTAGAAAGAGATACCTCATTATACAAATCCTCTAGTTTTCGCTTTTGTCTTGCAAGCGAATAAATATCTATGTCATTTTGGACAAGAGCTTTTATTGCCTTGGATATATCACTCTGAGTAGCTCTTATGATAAGCATATTTTCGCTTTTTTGAACACTCAATTCCATATCTTCCAAAATCTTTTTTGCCTTTTGCAAGTCGCCGCACTCGAGAGCAAACTTCTTGAGCTTATCCACTCCGAAGTTGACTTCGTCCATGGTCTTTACGGCTTTTATCTCGCCTTTTACCATAAAAGCGACTCTATCGCAAAGCTGTTGCATTTCGCTGAGTATGTGCGAGGATATTATTATCGTTATGCCAAGCTCGTTTTTAAGACTCTTAAAAAGTTCTCTCATCTCGATAATACCGTTGGGATCCAAACCGTTTGTAGGCTCGTCAAGCATAAGAATTTTGGGCGAATGAATAAGAGCCTGAGCAATGCCCAATCTCTGTCTCATTCCCAGAGAATAACTCTTGAATTTGCTGTCAATTCTATCTTCCAATCCTACGAGCTTTACGATAGACTTGATTTTTTCTTCATTGATATGAGCATTTTGAAGTTTTGCAAAATATTTGAGATTTTCCATGCCCGTAAAATCTGAGAACAATGTCGGCTCTTCTACTATCGCACCTACTTCCTTGAGAGCTTTTTCTCTGTGCTTTGCCACATCGTATCCGTCAATGATAATTCTTCCGCTGTCAGTCTTGATGAGGTCGAGCATGATTTTGATAAGAGTGGTCTTTCCCGCTCCGTTGGCTCCCAAAAGTCCAAGAATCTCTCCGTCTTCTATATCGAGCGATACATGATTGACTGCCGTAATGATATTGCCCGTCTTTTTGTTGAGTCTGTATGTCTTTGTGACATCCTGAATTTCTATTATCTTCATATCAGCCTTTTTGTTTGTGCCGACAAAATTATCGAACACCATATTTTGTGTTTTAAAAAAACACAACAAAATTACCTTTTTATTTTTGAAATTATGTGCTATATTATTTTATGTGCTTTATTTTTGCATTAATAATATGATAGTTTTATTTTAGCATACTTTATTGTATGTTTCAAGGAGTTAATATGAGTTTGTGTTCTTTGACAAAAGATAACGATTTAGGCATCGTGATGCTCGATAAATGTTTTGTATTCAATTACATGCCCGAGTGCAGCGAAATTGAATTGAAAGTATATCTCATGGGACTTTCTTTAAGTTTTAACACTCTTAGTCAGGATAATACCATGGACTTTGTATGCAATACTCTCTCCTTGTCTCAGGAAAAAGTAGAGGCGGCTTTTGGCAAACTCAGTGATATGGGACTTGTGAATATTACGAGTTTTTCGCCCTTTGAAGTTCAGTACAAAAGTATCAAAAGCACTTTTGCCCGCCACTACAAAAAAGAAAAATATGCCGACTTCAATTCTCAGCTCGAGGCTTTGTTCCCTTCAACGCCTTTTACGAATATCAATCAATATACAGTATATTACGATTTTATGGAAGAGACAAAAATCAAGCCCGAGACACTTATTATGATAGCTCGCTACTGCGTAAACCTCAAAGGCGAAAAAATAAAACCCAACTATATTCTCGCTGTCGCAAAAAATTGGCTTGAAGAAGGGGTACGCACTCTCGAAGATGTAGAAGAAAAAATAAAACAGCTCGAGACCGTCAACGAAGCAATCAGAATGATTTGCAAGGCGGTGGGCAAAAAGAGCGAAGTGGATATCGAGGACAAAAACCTTTATCTCAAATGGACAAACTCTTGGGGATTTGGTCTCGATGCAATTCTCGAAGGAGCAAAATCGCTTAAGAACAAAGGCGGCTTTGCAAGGCTTGACAATCTGCTTGACGAGTTTTATCGCAACAACGCAATGAGCGTGATAGAAATCAAGACTTATCTCGACAACAAACAAGCTATGTACAAACTCGCCGTAAGCGTCAACAAAACTTTGGGCTTGTATTATGAAAATATAGAATACATTGTAGAAAAATACATAAGCGGTTGGCTGGGAAAAGGTTTTGACGACAACGCAATATTGCTTGTGGCAGAATATTGTTTTAACAAATCTATCCGTACCCTCGAAGGCATGAACAAGTGCATTGTCAAGTTCTATAATGAAGGCTGCGTCACATCTCAAGCTATCAACGAGCATCTTGCAATGCTTATGCAAAGAGATATGGCTATCAAGAAGATTATCGAGCTTACGGGTTATAGCAGAAATGTCAATATGGCAGACAGAGATATGTACAAAGTCTGGACAGAACAGTGGGGATTCGAGCACGATATGATAGAATACGGAGCAAGCCTTTGTCAGGGCAAACCTCTTTCTGCTCTCAACAATCTTCTCACAAAATGGAAAAGCAACAACATCTTTACTTTAGAGCAGGCAAAGACTTTTGCTCTCCCCGCTTCTTCCAATCAAACTACAAATACATATACCAAAGAGCAGCTTGGCGATTATTTCTATACTTTGGACGAGCTGGACAACATCGAGGTGTAAGATATGATAAATTATTTTAATACAATCCTTGACGGCATTATGAATTCAAGAAGAATCATTGCAAAAGAAAATGCCGAAAAAGATTATCGCACAATACTCGCCTTGCACCCTACGCTCAAAGAAAGCGTAAAACAAAAAAAAGCTCTCGAACTTTTTATCGCAAGAGCCACTGCTCTCAAAAAGCCTTGCGAAGCTGAAGAAAAAAAGCTTGATGAACTCAACAAAAACATAAGCGATTATGTCAAAGCAAACAATATCGTATTCAGCGTAAAATATAATTGTCCTATTTGCAAAGACAGCGGATATGTCAATCAAAAACCTTGCAAATGTCTTTTGGAAGAATACGGCAAACTTTTAAAACAAAATATGTCGCTTACTCCTTTGCCCGAGTTTTATTTCAAGGACAATACTTTTGCAAAAAGCAATGTGCCTCAGGCAGCAGGCATGAACAAGCTTTATAAAATCTTAGAGCAAGTAGCCGACAAATTTTATAGCACAAAGCTTCAGAATTTTCTTTTTTCGGGAGCAAGCGGAATAGGCAAAACTTGTCTTGCACATGCTTTTGCAAACCAACTTGTATCAAAAAACATAAGCGTACTTTATCTTTCGTCCTTCGAGCTTGTCAATATTTTTTTGGACAAACATACCAACAAGCAGACTGCTCTTAGAAAAATCTACAACTATGTGCAAGAATGCGAAATGCTCATAATCGATAATCTAGGAGTAGAGCCTATCTATAAAAATGTGACGATAGAATATCTTATGTCGACAATAGAAAAAAGACTTGGCGAAGGCAAAAAAACTATGATTTGCACCCAGCTTGACGGACATGCTCTCATAAACAGATACGGCGAAGCACTCTTGTCAAAATTTGCGGACAAAAAATATTCTTTAAGTGTCGGATACATAAACGGCGAAGATTTGAGAAAGCTATAACAAATCAAATTTAAAAAACAATAGTTTCGATACAATCAAAAATCCGAGCGAAAACCGCTCGGATTTTATTTTGATTTATGAATATTTTTTGATTTTAAAAGACTTGATTACTGATAATATATTACGCATACGCATTAAAATAATATAATATTCTACTATATTTATACAATTTAAGCCTTAGGTAAATTGTATAAATAGGGGATCGCATGTATGCGTGCGTACAAAATACCTAATCAAGCTTTTTTGTATCGTCTTCTTCTATCTTGTTTTCGCTGTTATCTTTTGCAGACTGCTCGAGCTTGAGTGCTTCTTTCTTACTGACATAACTTCTTATCCAAGGTATTATACCTATATCGAAATCTGCATCTGCAAGCATTTTGCCTTTTTCTTCTCTCGATTTGAATAGCTTTGAATTTACTACATAATACAGACAAAGTATTCCCACTACCACAAATGCGATCACTATTGCACTTATTACCTTAACCGCAGCACTTGCCGAAGGTATCACATAAGTGATGATTTCGCCCGTAATAATTTTAATGATAATCATATTGTCCGTTCCGTCAAAATTCTTATATATGACACCATTATGTATAAGTACCGATACAAGCACCATTATTGCTACGCCTATAATAGGCACATAAATTTCTTTGATTTTGTATTTGTCGACATTGCATAGCAAAAGCAAACCGCAGAAAAACAATACACTATGCTGTATTACCGCCATTACGATATAAAACACGCTTGATGTATCACTTACTATCGAATCCGGTGCGGCAATACCCGCTACTATATAAGCTACTCCCGCAAGTGCCGAACAGAATCCTGCATAAGCTCGCATCTTTTTTATACCAAGCACAAAAGTAAAACCTAATACAAAATACGACATTTGCGAAAATTCTATGGGATACATAGATTTGCCGATAATGCGATAAACACTGAACTCTATCGTCTTGTAAACTAGCAAAACAAGACCGATTACAAAAAGAATAATAATGCTGATTTTTCTTTTATCTCTCAAAAGCCAAGTTAAAAAAACAGCCAAAACACCAGCAAGCACTATAATAAGTGCCAACCACCAATACTCCATAATTCACCTCCACTAAAATTATTATACTACAAACTTTCTCAATAGTACATAAAATATAAAAAGCAATATAATCAAAAAACCGATTTCTTACTTTTTGTTTACAAAAAAAACTTAAAAATTCTTTTATTTTTGCAAAATAAAAAAAATAATTGACACGACAATGTCTTTACATTATAATAGATAGGCAAGGAAAAACATTGATTATTTAAATATGCTAACATGGCGCAGTAGGCATTTTGCGTATAGAAAACAATCCGGCGAATTGTTTTTAGCAAAATGAACCGCAATGTACCGACACTTTAAAAGTATTCCTCACTTTGTTTGCGGTCGGAAGCGCTACCGCAAAATTAAATTAATATGCTAACGTGGCGCAGTAGGTAGCGCACATCATTGGTAATGATGAGGTCGGCAGTTCAAATCTGCTCGTTAGCTCCAAAATACCACCATTTATGGTGGTTTTTTTGTTTGTAAGCTACCACTGCGACATCGTTTGGCGCAGCAGGCATTATGCGTATAGAAAACAATCCGGCGAATTGTTTTTAGCAAAATGAACCGCAATGTACCGACACTTTAAAAGTATTTCTCACTTTGTTTGCGGTCGAAAGCGCACATCACCCTATGATGAGGTCGGCAGTTTTATCTCCCTCGTTAGCTCCAAAATACCACCATTTATGGTGGTTTTTTGTTTGTAAGCTACCACTACATATTTTTATTAAGCGATTATATGAATAAAAGAGCCTTGATAGTCAAAGCTCTTTTTGATATTTTATCAATCACATTTTTTTAATCAAACACTTTTTTTTCAGAATCATCGATGGTTTTTGATGCCAAATTGACTTTATCTTTGTATATTATTTTGATGCCGTCTATTGCAAATCCAAGTCCGACTATCATTGCTATTATACCGAAAACAAAGAAAAGTATTGCATTTTGTTTGTTGTTTTCAGGCGTGACAAAATCTTCGGGATTTTCGGGATTGTAATATATTGTTATCTTCTCTCCTATATCTTTAGGATTATTGGTTTCGGCATCTTTTAATTTATAAACTTCTCCCTGTGCCTCAAACTCGATTATCGGAGTATAATAATACTTTTTTTCCGTATCATCCCACCTTTCTCTGACTTCATAATCGGTTATCGTAGCTTGGGTTTTTACAAAGTTATCATACGCTTTTTCGTTTTCTATAAAATTATATGTACCCAAACCTATCACCGCAAAACTGACAAGCAAAACTATACATCCTATAATTATATCGAATTTTGCATTTTTAAAAATATTCATACAAAAACATCCCACTTAGTATTTATTCTAAATATTTATATGACCATTGTCAATACCCAAACCATAATTTTGTCTATTATAAAACAAAATTTTCTATTGAAATTTTATAGCTTTTATAATATAATATTTGTATAAACTTTTGGAAGAAAGGCTTATGGAAAATATCAGAAAAAAACGCATCCTGCAAGCTGTGCTTATAGCTGTGGCTTCACTCTTTATTTTGTGGGGAATTTTATCATTGCTTCAGACCTTAGGCACTAAAGTCGGTCTTAATTATATAGACAAAATTCCAAACATTATCGGGCGATACGCTCTTGTAATAATTACAATGGCGATAGGCATAATGACCATGTCTTATGCAGCCGGTACTTTTGAGGGGAAAGTAAAAACGATCTTTTCTATATCGGTCTGTGCTTTTAGCACTATCATGACATTGCCTCTTTTTCTTTCGTTTGTCCTTATGATACCTGTGGCATCGGGTGCAAAACTCCCTGCTTTTCTCAATGATATGGTAGGAGCGATATGCGAGGCATTTCTTGCTCTTGCAGGCAAAAGCGGACAATATGTAATATATGTGCTGGGCATAATAATGAGCATCATTTTCCTTGCCGTACCAATAATATCCACATATTGCACCGTAAAAAATATAGATTTGATTGCGTATATAAAATCAAAACTCAAAAAAGACTCTTCTCTTTCCTCGTCAGAACAATTATCTTGCGACAGCGACAATGCTCAGCAATCGGATAATTCAAGCGATATTAAGGATTGATAGATTTTTTGATATTATGCAAGGGGTATTTGCCCCTTGTTTTTTTTATATAATTTTACTTTTTTATTTTAATTTTTTGTTTTCTATCATATCAATAGATAAAGGAAAATCCAATTCATTGTTCAAAACTTTTGATTTTATTTATGTAAAACTTTGATATTTTTTTTAACAACTATCTTTAAATCTTCAAAAAAGTATGATAGAATATAATTATTGTTAAATTTCTAACATATCGGGGATTTATGATAAGGAGGTATTTATGAATAAAAAAAGCGATTTTCACGCTAGTGCTGAGCAAATAAACAAGCTCAAGACTGTCATCGAAGAATCCCGTTCGGTAAAAGGCTGTCTTATGCATGTTTTGCAAGAGGCTCAGACAATTTTCGGGTATTTACCAATAGAAGTTCAGACTATTATTGCAGAGGGCTTGGGCATATCTTTGTCAGAAGTCTACGGAGTAGCTACTTTCTACTCTCAATTTTCATTGACTCCAAAAGGCAAACACAGAATAAGCATTTGTCTAGGTACGGCATGTTATGTCAAAGGCAGCGATAAAATATTGGAAGAAGTGCAAAAAGTACTAGGAATCGCTTGCGGAGAATGTACCGAAGACGGACTTTTTTCCATTGACAGCTGTCGATGCGTGGGTGCCTGCGGTCTTGCTCCCGTAATGATGATAGACAACGATGTCTATGGAAAGCTAAAACCCGAAATGGTCAAAGACATTCTCAAAAAATATACTGACAAGGAGGCGAACAAATGACTATAAAAGAATTGGACGATATTCGCAAAAAGAAAGAAGATCTTATCAAAGTCCGCCGACTTGTAAAAGAAGAAGGCGAAAAACTTGCAAAGAAGACCGGATACAGAAAACAAGTGCTTGTATGCGGAGGTACAGGCTGTACTTCTTCTCACTCTATGCAAGTAATAAAACAGCTTGAAGAATCGCTTAAAGAATATAAGATTGACGATATCCTCATAGTCAAGACGGGTTGTTTTGGTCTGTGTGCCTTGGGACCTATCATGATAGTTTATCCCGAAGGTGCTTTTTATGCACAGATGACTCCCGAACATGTCAAAACAGTAGTGGAAAAACACCTCGTCAAAGGCGGAGATATAGTAAAGGATTTGCTCTATCAGGGAACAGTCAAACCAAATGGCGATATAATACCTTTTTCAGATACCCCTTTCTATAAAAAACAAATGCGAATAGCTTTGAGAAATTGCGGAGTTATTGCTCCCGAAGACATAGAAGAAGCAATAGGTGCGGGAGATTATGCTGCCCTTGAAAAAGTGCTTACTACCATGACTCCTGACGATGTTATCAACGAAATGAATGCTTCAGGACTTAGAGGCCGTGGCGGTGCAGGTTTCCCCACAGGAAGAAAATGGTCTTTTGCAAAAGCATCTCAAGGCGATGAAAAATATGTATGTTGCAATGCCGATGAAGGCGATCCCGGTGCTTTCATGGACAGAAGCGTGCTCGAAGGAGATCCTCACTGCGTATTAGAAGCTATGATGATAGCAGGATATGCGATAGGCTCAAACCACGGCTTTATCTATGTGCGTGCAGAATACCCTGTCGCTGTCGAAAGACTGAAAATAGCTATCGAACAAGCAAAAAAATACGGTTTGCTAGGCAAAAATATTCTCGGCACAGGCTTTGACTTTGACATAGAAATAAGACTCGGTGCGGGTGCTTTTGTCTGCGGAGAGGAAACGGCTCTTATGACAAGTATAGAAGGACATCGTGGCGAACCTCGTCCCCGTCCGCCTTTTCCTGCCGTCAAAGGTCTTTTCGGCAAGCCTACTATTCTCAACAATGTCGAGACATGGGCAAATGTCAATCCTATAATTATGAATGGTGCGGCATGGTTTTCGTCAATCGGCACGCCTACTTCTTCCGGCACAAAGGTATTTGCACTCGGCGGCAAAATCACAAATGTCGGTCTTGTAGAAGTTCCTATGGGGACCACATTGAGAGAAATCGTAGAAGAAATAGGCGGAGGAATTCCAAACGGCAAAAAGTTTAAAGCCGCTCAGACGGGAGGCCCTTCGGGAGGTTGTATCCCCGCAGAATGTATTGATACGCCTATCGACTATGACAGCCTTATCTCCATTGGCTCGATGATGGGCAGCGGAGGTATGATTATTCTTGACGAAGATACCTGTATGGTAGACATAGCAAAATTCTATCTTGAATTTACCGCAGACGAATCATGCGGAAAGTGTACGCCTTGCCGTATTGGTACAAAAAGACTTCTCCAGCTTCTTACAAAAATCACAGAAGGCAAGGGCGAGCCTGAAGACTTGGTAAAAATCGAGGAGCTTGCAAACCACATGAAGCAGTCTTCATTGTGTGCTTTGGGACAATCCGCTCCCAATCCCGTGCTTTCGACAATGAGATATTTTAGAAGCGAATACCTAGCTCACATAGTGGACAAAGTATGTCCCGCAGGAGTGTGCAAAGCTCTCCTCACCTATCATATTGACGAACAAAAATGCAAAGGCTGTACTATCTGTGCTCGCAACTGCCCCGTCAATGCAATCAGCGGACAACTAAAACAAGCTCACAAAATAGATACTTCTAAGTGTATAAAGTGCGGGCTTTGTATGGCAAACTGCAAATTCGGTGCAATAGAGAGAATGTGAGGTGAATTATGGAAACAAAAATGATAAATCTTAAAATAAACGGAATTCCCGTGAGCGTACCCGAAGGTACGACAATATTGGAAGCGTCAAGAAAAGCTCATATCGAAATACCTACGCTTTGCTTTTTGAAAGATGTCAACTGCGTGGGCTCGTGTCGTATGTGCGTGGTAGAAGCGACAGGAGCGAGAGGACTCGTGGCGGCATGCGTATATCCTGTGGCTGAAGGCATGGAAGTAAGAACAAATACAGAAAAATGCAGACAGTCCAGAAAGATGACTCTCGAGCTTTTTTTGAGCAAACACAAAAAGAAATGTCTTTCCTGCGAAAGAAATCACAACTGCGAATTGCAAAAACTCTCTCTCGGTTATAGCGTGGACGAAGACAGATTCAAAGGCGAAGACTTTGTACTTCCTATTGATACATCTACACCCTATGTTGTCAGAGACAACGATAAATGTATCAACTGCATGCGTTGTGTGGCGGCTTGCAAAAAACAAAATGTCAACGCAATCGGTCCTATCGGAAGAGGATTTAATGTGCATATCGGAAGTGCCTTTGACAGACCTTTGGCAGAATCGCCTTGCGTAGGATGCGGACAATGTATAGTGGCATGCCCCGTAGGTGCACTTTCTGAAAAAAGCAATGTGGACGAAGTATGGAAAGCTTTGTCGGATAGTTCCAAAAAGGTAATCTTCTATACCGCTCCTTCTGTAAGAGCTACTTTGGGAGAAGCATTTGATTTGCCAATCGGCACGAATGTGGAAGGTAAAATGGTAGCTGCAATAAGAAGGCTAAATCCCTATGCGGTATTCAATATGGATGTAACTGCCGACCTTACCATAATGGAAGAAGCAAGCGAGCTTATAAACAGAATAAAGACAAACAAGCCTCTGCCTATGTTTACATCATGCTGTCCTGCATGGATAAAATTTATCGAGCAGACATACCCCGAGTTTATTCCTCATATATCCACTTGCAAATCGCCTCAACAAATGTTTGGAGCTTTGATAAAAAGTTATTGGTGCGAAAAACACGATATCAATCCAAAAGATGTATTTGTAGTGAGCGTAATTCCCTGCACTGCCAAAAAATACGAGGCACAGAGAGAACAAATGCCTGATGATGTCGATGTAGCTCTCACCACAAGAGAACTTGCAAGAATGATAAAGACGGCAGGTATAAAATTTACGGAACTGCCCGATGAAGAATTTGACAATCCTTTTGCCGTGGGAAGCGGAGCGGGTACTATATTCGGTGCTACGGGTGGTGTAATGGAAGCAGCTCTTCGTACCGCAGCACACATGCTTGACGGAAACTTCGAAGTCTTGGACTTCTTTGCGGTAAGAGGTACAAAAGGCATAAAAGAAGCCACATATCTGGTGGCAGGACACACTCTGCATGTTGCGGTAGTTTCGGGATTGGACAATGCCAGAACTCTTGTCGAGCAAATCAAGTCTGGCGAAAAGAGTTTTGACTTTGTAGAAGTAATGTCTTGCCCCGGAGGATGCGTAAACGGCGGCGGTCAACCTACCTTGTCAGACAGCGTAAGAAATTCTGTCGAGCTCAAAGAAGCCCGTGCTAAAGCACTGTATTCGAGCGACAATAACAACGAGCTGAGAAGATCTGCCGATTCGCCCGTAATGACATTGCTTTATGAAGAATTTTTGGGATTCCCCAACAGCCATAAAGCTCACGAAATTCTGCACACTTCATATAAAGCACACAAGACTATATAATCAAATCTCATATTTTGATTTGATGCAATTGAATATTCTAGTGCCGTTTTAGATAAAAACAAAAACAAGACAGCTTGCATTTGCGAGCTGTCTTGTGCGTATATGCGGATGCACGATAAGATAATTACTTCTAATTTATACAATTTAAGCCTTAGGTAAATTGTATAAATTATGCGAATTTTTAATGCTTTTTTCAAGAATACGATATTTATTTGCTTATGATTGACTTGCAAAGCCAAGCTATCTGAGTATTGTCAATCACTTTAGGAAAATCCATATTTATATCGCCAAATACAAAATAAGGTACATTTGCCGAAGAATGCTCGCCCCTTGTGTACATGCCGTCATTGAGTTCTGAATCGCTCTCGCCGTTGTACTGAAGTCCGCCTGTTTCGTGGTCAGCCGTGACTATTACTACCGTATTTCCCAAAGCCTTTGCATATTCTACTACGGCTTTGATCGTGTTGTCATAAGCCTTGACATGGCTTAGTGCTCCGTCAAGATCGTTTATATGACTGCACTTATCGATATGGCTCTCTTCTATCATCATAAAGAAGCCGTCTTCATCAGTCGAAATCTTGTCCAAAGCAATGGTAGCAAGATTTGCAAGAGTAGGTTTTTTATCTCCTCCGTCCTCGAGAGGTATTTCCTCAAATGAAGCAAAAACTTTATCTTTGGACATATCCAAAGTGCTTATGCTGTCAGAAAAATCATATCCGCTTTTTCTATTTTGTCGCTCAAAGAAGCATATCTTTGAATATTGCTGCCGAAGAAAATATCTATATTGCTTTTGAGCTGGTCATCCAATATTCCGTCAATATCATTTCTGGAAGATGTATGAGCCGAGAATCCCGAGGGAGTAGCTCCGTCTACGCCTTCAGTGGCAAGTATAGCCGTGCTCATTCCAAGCGATACGGCAAGTTCTGTGGTGGATTGTTTTTCCTTGCCGAGATACTGACCTATATTTCCATTGTCAGTCTTTGTGCCTGTGGCAAGTGCCGTAGCAGCAGCCGCACTGTCGGTAGGTCCAAACAAATTGCGGGAAAAAGTAGTCACTTCGCCTTTTATGGTAGCACTGTTCATAAACAATTCACCGTACCTAGCTTCCGCAGCTTTTATGTGATTGAATCCCATTCCGTCCCCTATCATGAGGATTACATTGAGCTTTTCTCCCTCATAATCGAGTTTTTCGATATTGTTGATTTTTACTGCTCTTGCTATACCCATCGATGCAAATACGACAGATATAATCAATATCACTGCAATTAAAGCAATTGCCGTGATTTTTATAATTCTTTTTTTTGTATTTTCCATAATTACCCTCGAATTATTTTTTATAATTATAGCACAACAAAACAAACTAAACAATATCAAAAAATAAAAGTTTGATATTTATATAAACTTTGAAAAGATTTTGTAAGTTTTTTGTTATTTTTTATAAAATCCAAATTAGATATAAAAAAACTTTTACTTTGCGATTGATTTGACCTTTATTATATATATATGTTAAAATATTTTATGTACTAATTAAACAAGGTGGACATTATGGGAAAAGATTCACAACCTAAACAAAAGCGTGTAGCCGGTCGTAGTTTTAAATCCGCTGCCGCTAAATTGAAAAATTTTTGGAACAATCCCCCTCAAGGCAGATATCTTAATCTGAAAGAAATTCTTTGTTTCGGCGGTAGTGCATTCGGTGTAAGTACCCTCGTCACGGTAGTATCAGGTCTTATCACTGCTACTCAAATTTCCGGTATTTACGAAATCGATGTAATTCACGGACCTTACATCTGTCTCATAGCAAGTATTTTGGGACTTATCATTCAGCCTATCTTTGGAAAACTTCTTCAGAATACCCAAACCAAATGGGGTAAATATAAACCTTTTATTCTTTTGATGGCTCCTATATTTGCAGCTTTCGCTATTGCCTCAACATGGCAACCTCAGGGATTGACAGAAACAAGTCGTACTATTTATGCTTATTGCATATGTATTCCTACGCTTATTATCTGGAACCTTTTCCAGAATACATTCTATATGATGCCCGGTGTAATCACTCCCAATCAGCAAGAGCGTACAGATATTTGGTCCCCTATCGGTCTTGTAATAGGATTTTCCCCTACTGTAATGAACCTTCTCGGAAACCTTATCAAAGGTGTATTCAGAGATAAAGGACAACTTTATCTTGCATACAGATATATCGGCTTTATCTATGCAGCAGTAGGTCTCGCTCTCGTATTGTGCTTGTTTAAAGTAAAAGAAAGAATTATCGCAACAGCTAAAAACAATGAAAAAGTAGGCTTTATCGAAGGCTTTAAAATGATTTTCAAAAACAAACCTTTGCTTATCTTCTCTTTGGCATTGATTTTGGGCTCTTTGCGTACTCTTGTCGAAGTCGATTCTGAAATTCTCGGCGTTATCCGTTATTCCAGCTCAAGCATGGCAAACGGTCAAAAGATTTTCGGTACTCTTACTTTGATTACAGGTTTTGCCGTAACTCCCAATATGATTCTCTTGCCTTTCATGACAAGAAAATTCAACAACAAAACTATCCTTATCTTCTGGATGACTTGCAATGCTGTCGGATATGCAGTACTCGGTCTTATCGGTATAGAAAACATACCTCAGGGAGCTGCAAGTGCCGCTATTATCACCATTTTGAGATACATCGCTTTGTTCAACGCAATCGCTTCTTTGCAGCCTTTGATGTTGTCAGAAATGTCCGACTATCAACAGCTCAAGACAGGTAAGCGTCTCGAAGGATATATTCAAATGTTTGCATATACACTCGTACTCGTATTTACAAATATCGGATATGTAGTAATGGCTTATGTAAAGCAATACATGGGATTCCAACCCAGCGAATATTACAATGACAAAATCACAATGGTAGATGAAAATCTCATGAAGATTGCTACTGACTATTTTGACTTGGCACTCTGGATATCTGCTATATCCGCCGCATTAATGGCAATAGCAATGATATTCTATCCTTTGACCAAAAAACAACATGCTGCCATTGTAGAAGCTCTCAAGAAGAAGAGCCTTGAAGAGGCAGGCGAAGCTTCTGACGAAAATGCAGAAGTAGTACTCGATGCTGAGAACGGTCAAGGAGAAATTCTTGTAGAAAACGAAAACAACGAAATGGTAAAAGAAGTCATCAACATCGACAGCAAAGAAGATGAAAATGCTTCTGAATCATTGATAGAGAATGACTCTTTAAAGTCTGATGACGAAGACAAAAAATAACATTCACAAAAATTACAATTACAGGCTTGCAATTTTGCAAGCCTGTTTTTTTATCTCGATTGCAATATCCTGTCAATAGATTTGCAAAACAATTTATTTATTGCTTAAAAACACTTAGGCAGAGTGCACACTCATTTACTTCCCTTTTGTTTCATTTCTAAATGCTATAAAAAATAGCAAAAAAATAAGGCTACCCTTTTAAGATAGCCTCGTCTTTTTATCTGTTTGATTAAGCTTTTTTCAAAGCATCCAACTGCTTGGAAAGTCTTGCAACTTTTCTGCTTGCAGTATTAGCATGGTAGATACCATCGCTCTTTGCTCTATTAATCAAAGAAATGGTCTCGGGCAAAAGCTTCTCAGCAGTAGCGATATCCTTGTTTTCGATAGCGATTTCGTACTTCTTAACAGCATTACGAACTCTGCTACGCTTTGATGTATTTGCTTCATTCTCTCTTTGAGAAATCAAAACTCTTTTCTTTTGGGACTTAATATTAGGCATACCTCTCCCTCCGTTTTAGTATTTTTACTCAACTATTTTATCATAACAATTTGATTAAAGCAAGGAATTTTGACATATATTTTTATCTATTTGTACAAAATTCTGTGTTTTGAGCATATTTTGACATCATAAAAGCCGTTTAGTTTTTTATATTATGCCGATAATCTTAATATGAATTATACCGACCTTATCACAGAAGCAGGCGAAGATATAGTCATTCCCTCAAAAACTTACAATCAAAAGGGCGTAATCGTACAACAAAGCTCTGTCAGCAGCGTACTATCCCGCAAGACAGGGCGAAAACAAGGCGAATACATCACTATTTCCCCAAGTGCTGACAATTCCCCCGACACGATATCCAATGTGCTTAAAATTGCCCTTAAAAAGCTTTTGCGATTGGCAGGCATACACGAAGGCAAATTGCTTGTCGTAGGTCTTGGCAATGAAAATGTCATAGTAGACGCACTCGGCAATGAAGTGGCAAAAAGAATAATAGCAGGCGGAAAAGAATACAATCTCGCCACTATCGCTCCCAAAGTGGCAGACATAACGGGAATCAAATCTTTTGATATAGTTCAAGCTATCGTAAATCAGCACAAACCCGATGTGGTAATCGCAATAGATACTCTTGCTACAAGATTTCTTCAGAGACTCGGCAACTGCTATCAGCTGACTGATGCAGGCATCTGCCCGGGGGGAGGCGTGGGAAACCCTCAGCCTTGCCTCGACAAAAAAAGTCTTAATATTCCCGTCATTGCAATCGGCGTACCTCTTATCATCTCGGTAGGAAGCATTTTGTCAAATGATAAAAAAGCTATCGGATATTCTCACTATATGCTGACTCCGAGAGATGTGGACTTTCTCGTGCAAAGATGTGCATCGGTAATTGCAAACGCAATAAATTCTATAAACAGATAAAAGTATTTTGATTTTTTACAGTAACTTATACGATACTGCCTACATACTATGTAGTGTAATACAAAAGATGAATTTCAGAATACAAAAGTAAAAGCCATAATTTATCCTTCAATACTCAAAAGCCAAAAAGGTCGGTGCCAAGCACCGACCTTAATTGTCATATCAATTAAATAATTTTATCGATATTACTTCTTTTCTACCAAAACTTTTTTGAGTTTTGCAAATCTGGGCAAACCGTCCTCGAGAGGAGCCTTGCTGTCGCCTTGAATCAAAGGCAAAGCATAATCGATAAATTCTTGTGAAAGCATTGTTCCGTCATTGATAATCCATTCCTTGGGAACTTTCTTTTCTGTGTTTGCAGCTTTAGCTACACCCATAACACCCATCTTGCTCTTGTACTTACCGGATGTCATATCTCTCTTGATGATTACCATCTTGTCTGTTGTACCCTTTACTGCGTACTTAACAGCTGCTGCACCTGCCTTGAAAGCTTCTTCTACATCGACTTTAGAAGCAAGGTGTGCACCGCATCTCTGCATCAATGAGAATTCGATTGCTCTTGTCTTGCAGCCAAACTTCTCTTTGCAAAGATTTGCAAGAGCTGTGCCTACACCGCCGAGCTGAGCATGACCGAAAGAGTCTTTTGCTACATTCTCGTTGATTTTTTCAGCAATCAATGTACCGTTCTCGTCAGCAATACCTTCGGAGATAACAATCATACATTTGCCGTTGTTTTCTTTCATTTTCTTTTCTACATCGCTGAGGAACTTCTCTGTGGAGAAAGGAACTTCAGGCAAGTAGATAAGATCGGGACCAAGTCCTTTTGTACAAGCCAAAGCACTTGCTGCTGTCAACCAACCTGCATGACGACCCATAGCTTCTACTACTGTAATCATAGGTGTGTCATAAACAGTTGCGTCAAGCTTCAATTCCATAGTTGTGGTAGCAACATACTTTGCCGCAGAACCATAACCGGGACAATGGTCTGTACCAAACAAATCGTTGTCGATAGTCTTGGGTACGCCCATTACTCTGCATTCCCAACCTGACTTCTTCATGTATTTGCTGACCTTGTTGCAAGTATCCATAGAGTCATTTCCGCCGTTGTAGAAGAAATAACGAATGTTGTATTTCTTAAATACTTCCAAAAGTCTCTTATAATCTGTATCGTCTACCTTTTCTGCCTTCAACTTATATCTTACGCTACCGAGAGCAGAAGAAGGAGTATTCTTGAGCAACATGATTTCATTCATATCCTCTTTGCTGATATCGTAAAACTCTTCATTGAGTACGCCCTTGATACCGTGAGCAGCACCGTATACTGCTGTAATGCAGTCTTGCTTCAAAGCTTCGGTAAATACACCAGCAGCACTGGAGTTGATAACGGATGAAGGACCACCCGATTGACCAAACATACAAGCTCCAACTAACTTTTCCATAAATAAAAAGCCTCCAAAATTTTATCTGAAATACTTACAGTGATCTGTAAAACCATAATTATTTTATCAAATAACTTTGACAATAGCAAATCTTTTTATCAATTTTGCTAAAAAACTATAAATTTGCCGTTATATATGACAAAAGGGCTTTTTGAGCCCTTTTGTTGATTTTGTCGATAATAATTACAAACCGAGTATCATTGCCGTATCGTAAAGCTCTTTGTCAAAGTGTCTTTCCTTTGAAAGTGCTTCTGCGATATCTTCATCGATGATTTTGTTGTCCTTGATGCCTACTACTCTGCCGCCCTTGTCCTGCATGAGCAAATCTACCGCTCTTACTGCACATCTTGCCGCAAGCACACGGTCAAACATAGAAGGTGCTCCGCCTCTTTGGATATATCCGAGAGTAGTCGTCTTGATAGAGCCCAAAATCCCGTTGTCTTTCAATTCCTGCTTGAGTTCTTCTGCTTTGCATACGCCTTCTGCAAGCACGATAATGTCAGAAGTCTTGCCAATTCTTTGGTTGAGAGAAATTTTCTTGACAATCTTTTTGAGGTCGCATTCTACTTCGGGTACCAATATCATCTCGGCACCGCCTGATATACCTGCATACAATGCTATATCTCCGCACTTTCTGCCCATAACTTCTATGATACATACTCTGTCATGCGATGTCATCGTATCACGCAAATTGTTGATAGCAGATACTACCGTGTTTACGCTTGTATCGAAACCGAGCGTATAATCGGTATAAGCCAAGTCATTGTCTATTGTACCGGGGATACCTACTGCCTTGACGCCGAATTTTGTATACAAGTCCAAAGCACCTCTATAACTTCCGTCTCCGCCGATAACTACCAAGCCTTCAATGCCGTATGCTTCCATATTGTCTACGGCAATCTGCATGTATTTGTCTTCTCTGAATTCAGGACATCTCGCTGTCTTGAGGATTGTACCGCCTCTTTGAATAATATCGGATACAGAACGCTTATTCATTTCTATCATGTGATTGTTGATAAGTCCCGAATAGCCTCTTTCTATTCCGTACACCGTAAGACCGTTGTAGATAGCATAACGCACTACCGCTCTTACGCAAGCATTCATACCGGGAGCATCGCCACCGCTTGTCAATACACCAATTTTTTTCATATATCCTCCTAGCCTGCTAGGCAAAAATTTTTTTCTTTTTGGATTTTCGATATGTATTATATCAAATTAATTTGCATATTGCTACTATAATATAAAAGTTTTTACCAAATTTTTCAAAATGAATAAATTTTTATATCATTTTATTGTTTTTATTTCATATCCTTGACGACAATATTGTTGGCACCTACGATAGCTTTTATGCGGTTGACAAAATTCTCTTTTACCGTCACGCCCTTGCTGTAAAGCTGAGCTTTTGAATCATAGAACATCTTGAATACGACAGGCGTCACCCCGGGGAAAAGCTCTATCAAATCCAAAACTTCTCTATAACTTTTCATATCGTCTATCTTGATATACACCTTTTGAGAGCTGGCATTGACCTTGTGCTCTTGGGCGGGATTGTCTGTTTGAGTCTGCTCTTCGTTTTTGTTCCAAGGCTGGATTTCGGTGATATTGATGTTTATCTTTCCGTTGTTGCGTTTGACGGTACCTCTTATCATGACGATATTGTCATTGACAAGCAAATCTCTGTATTTGTCATACATCTTGGGGAATACCACGCCTTCGATTTCTGCATAAAGGTCTTCGAGCTTTGCATAAGCCATTATCGTGCCGCTCTTTGTGGTCTTTTTTTGTATTCCCGACATCATACAGCCGAATACGACATCTTTGTTTTCGTATTGATTGATAAGCTCGATATCGCTCTCTTCGAGTTCGTCTTCATCGAGGTTTTTGCTGAGAATATCGCTGAGCTTTGAAAGATTGAAGTCATATTTCTGCATCTCTTCTCTGTATTCGTCAAGAGGATGTCCGCTGACATAGACATTGAGCATTTCTTTTTCCATAGACAAAAGTTGTTTGTCAGGGAATTCTTTGAGATAAGGGATATTGTCTTCCGTGCTTTGTTCTTCTTCATCCAAAAGTCCGAAAAGGCTTATCTGTCCGTTTGCCTGCATCTTTTTGTCATACATATTGACAAGCATTATGGATTCATAACTTGCCATCATCGCAGCTCTTGTATGTCCAAAACAATCAAATGCTCCTGCCTTTATAAGACACTCAACCATTTTTTTGTTGACCGTGCCGGCAGGCAATCTCGAAAGCAAATCAGATATGGACTTGTATTCGCCGTTTTTCTTGCGTTCTTCTACCACCGCCTGCATTGCGGCTTCGCCGACATTCTTTATACCGCCGAGACCGAATCTCAACCCGTCATTGTTTTCTACCGTGAATATTACAGACGACTTGTTGATATCGGGCGGATATACTTTTTTGTTGTAGTTTTTTACATAGGCGAGATACTTTGCGATTTCGTCAGACTTTGTGATTCTGTTGTTGATTACCGCAGCAAACAACTCGAGCATATAATATCTCTTAAGATATGCCGTCTGATATGTGAGCGTAGCATAAGCCGCAGCGTGCGATTTGTTGAACGCATACTTTGCAAAGTCCGCCATAGTATCGAATATCTTTTCTGCTTTTTCTTTGGATATGCCTCTGTGTATTGCACCTTCTACCGCAGGAGCCGCTTTTTGTATGACAATGCCTTGCTCGTTGCGTTTTTCTGGCACAGCGGGACAGCCGTTGATAAATACCGTCTTTTCGGCATTCATTACTTCTACTTTTTTCTTACCCATGGCACGGCGTAGATTGTCCGCTCTTCCCATGGTATATCCCGCACAATACTGCACGGCTTGCATTACCTGCTCCTGATATACGAAAAATCCGAATGTCACATCCAATATCTTTTCAAGCTGAGGTGCGTCATATTGTATGAGGTCCCTGTTTGCTCTTGCGTTGAGATAATCTGGAATACAGCTCATAGGTCCCGGACGATACAATGATATACCTGCTATTACTTCTTCAAGGTTCTTGGGTTGATAGCTCTTCAAAAAGCTCTTCATGCCCGCACTTTCAAGCTGGAACACTGCTTCGGTTTCGCCCGTGCCGATAAGTTTGTAGACTTCTTCGTCTTCATAGCCAAGCTTGTCAAAATCTATCTCCACGCCGTGATTTTCTTTGACATACTTGAGTGCCTTGTCAATATCCGTCAATGTCGTAAGTCCCAAGAAGTCCATCTTGAGCATACCGAGCTGCTCAACTTCTTCTTTTTGGAACTGAGTGGTGATATCCGGACCGTTTCTTTGCAAAGGCACATGGTCGCTTATGACTTCTTTGCATATTACGACACCTGCTGCGTGCTTAGAGCAGTTTCTGGGCAAGCCCTCGATATTGAGTGCCATATCTATTACCCTGTGCATCTCGGGATTGTTGTTGTAAATCTCAATTACCTCGGGATTTTTCAACTTCAAGTCCTCTTCTTTTGTGGACTTGCTTCTGCCAAGCACCTTGTCGAGCGTAACGCCGGGGGCATTGGGAATAAGTTTTGTGGTGGCATTTACTATGTCCAAAGGCACGTTATATACTCTCGCCACATCCTTGATAGCACCCTTTGCCTTCATAGTACCGAGTGCAAGAATCTGACATACCTTTTCTTTGCCGTATTTTCTTATTACATATTCTATTACTTCGCCTCGTCTGTCCATACAGAAGTCGACATCGAAGTCGGGAGCGGATACTCTTTCAGGATTGAGAAAACGCTCAAAAATCAAGCTGTATTTTAAAGGGTCAAGGTTGGTTATGCCGATAGCATAAGCTATTATCGAGCCTACGCCGCTGCCTCGTCCCGGGCCAACGGGAATTTTTTGAGTGCGGGCATAATTGATAAAGTCCCACACAATGAGATAGTATTCTGCAAAGCCCGTACGGATTATGATGCCAAGCTCGTATTCTGCTCTTTCTCTTATTTCATCTGTGATAGTGCCGTATCTTCTCTCGAGTCCTTCATAAGCAAGTTTTCTCAAATATTCGGGAGGTGTGCTGCCGTCCTCGGGAGTATAAGGAGGATACAAGTCTTCTTTTTCTATGATGACATGGCACTTATTCATTACCTCGATAGTATTTGTAAGAGCCTCGGGACACCATGAGAAAATCTCTTTCATTTCCTCATAGCTTTTGAGATAGAATTGGTCACTTCCCATTTCCATGCCCGTGACATCGTTTATGGTCTTGCCTGTGTTTATACGCACCAACAAGTCTTGAGATACATAATCTTCTCGTCTTATGTAGTGGACATCGTTTGTAGCGACAAGCTTGACATTGAGCTCTTTTGCAAGTCTTACGAGATCGTCTCTTATACGGCGTTGCTCTTCAAGACCGTGGTCCTGAAGCTCGATATAAAAGTCGCCTTCCTCAAACATGTTTTTGAGTTTTGTGGCATACTCTTTTGCTCCTTCATAGTCGCCCATGAGAAGCAATCTGGGAATTTTGCCCGAAAGACAGGCAGATAGACATATTACGCCTTTTGAGTGTTTTGCAAGTAAGTCAAGGTCAATTCTCGGCTTATAATAAAATCCGTCTATGTACGCAAGCGAATCCATCTTTACAAGATTGCGGTATCCTTCATTGTTTTTGGCAAGAAGTACCAAGTGATTACGCTCGTTGCTGTCAGTACTGTACATATTTTCGCATGTATAGAATTCACAGCCAATTACAGGATTGAGGTTTCGCTCCTGTGCCGCCTTGTAGAATGTATATGCTCCAAACATATTTCCGTGGTCAGTAAGTGCACAACCTGGCAAACCCAATTTTACGCATTCGTCAAGCAAAGGAGAATCGTGTCCTTTTGTTATTCTTGCAAGTCCGTCCAAAAGAGAATATTCTGAGTGGACATGCAAATGTATAAAAGGCTTTTTGTCGTTTTCTTTTTTTACCTTTTCTTCTTTATCGGATTTGTCCTCTTTTTTGTCTTTTTTCTCCTCTGCTTTTTTATCTTTAGTTTGGTCGTTGTCTGATTTTTTTGCATCGGAAGAATTGTCCTCAGCTTTTTCTGACGACTCGATTTTTTCTTTATCGGATTTTTCTTTTTGGATATCTTCAGAAATTGTCTTGGCTTTATGCTCGGGCTTGTCCGACTCCATCATCTTGTCAAGACTATCCAAAAGTCCTCCGCTGATATCTTCAAATTTATTCTCTTCCATCGTATTCTCCCTCTGCTATCTCCAATATCTTGTTGAGAGCTCTCGACAAACTCGTCTTGCTCATTGACAATTTGTCTGCAAGCTCTTTCATGCTGTCCTCTTTGTTTTCAAGTCTTGCTATGGCTATCTTCTTGAGTTTTGCATCAAGACTTTCTATGAGTCCTTTTTCCTCCAAAAATTTTATGGCGTCAGTGTATTTTTTTACACCTGCCAGCATTTTGTTGTAATTAGCCATATAAAAATTGCTCATTCTGTTGAATTCGTTTTCGTTTTCTCTTTGAGCAAGAATATTGTTGAGCTCCAAGACGCAATTATTTGCATTGCACATCGCAAGGATATCCGCTATATCGCTGCTGTTTCTCGATTGCAAAATCTGTCCCGTCTTGGTGTCAGTTTGTTTTAGCTCTATGTTATAGCCTGCCATTTTGTCAGAAAAAGCCTTGCAATACTCTTCATCGCTGAAGGATATCTGCAAAGAATAGTTTGAGTATTCCTCATCGGGAAACCTGAGTTTTCCCGTCACAAGCAAAAGACCTTTGAGATATGAATAAAAAAGTTTGTCATCATTCAAAGACAAAAGATATTTTACTCCGTTGTCCACCACAAAATTATCTTCTTCATAGTGGCTGAGATGCAATGTTTTTAGCAATTCGTCTGCCGAATTGTCCTTTACCTCTATTCTGTATACGCTTTCGCCTCTTGCACCTTTTTGCACAAAAAACACATCTTCTTTGCAAAATTCTCTCACTATCGGCAATACAGCAAGGGCATCGTCTTTTGACTTGAATTCATAAGTAAGCGTGACTGATTTTTTGTACAACTCGATTACGCCGCAAATTTTTGTCACGGCGACAAGAAAAGGAAGCTTATGCTCCCCGTCTTTGGGTATCTTTTCGATAATATCTTTTTTGAGTCGGTCAGTAAAATCCATAGCTTTTAATTCTCTTATGTCTATACTGAAAAATATCAGCTAAAATACTTTTTCCCTTCTAACGCTTTGATCTCAAATCAAGCTTTTTGCCGCAAATGTTGGCAATTCTCTCTTCGGGGATATCAAATTTTTTCACAAGCTCCAAAGCAAAATCGCAGCTTGCTATGTTATCGGGTTTGTGTGCGTCAGAATTGATTACAAAATTGCAGTCTGTGGAAAGAAGCTGCTCTATGCTCTTATCGTCAGGAGTCTTGTGTCTTGACGATAGCTCCACATAAGTGCCGTAGTCCGCACATACCTTGCCCACTTCTTTATAGTCTATATCAAGTCTGAATCCGGGGTGAGTAAGAATGTCTATCTTGTGCCTTTTGATTGCGTTGACAAACATTGTGGTATTGCGTGCTATCTGTCCTTTTGTGGACTTCATAGTGTACTTTGTGAGAGCATTCCAAGTAATTTTGAAATAATCGCTGAATTTATAGGGAAAAGATGTGAGATGATATCCTGCCAAGACAATATCGAGTTTTTTCATGTCATCGTCCTTGACATCGATATCCCCCGCCATACCGAGTATATTTGCCTCTATACCCAAAAGAAGAGTGAGCGAATCAAAGTTCTTTTGCACTTCTTCAAGGTCCTTTCTCATCTTGTCATACTTTTTGGGACTTACGCCGACAATAGGATGTCTTACGGCATGGTCAGTAATAGCCAGAATTTCCAAGCCTTTTTGGCTTGCGGCTTTTGCATTGTCCATAATCGTACCGCTGCCGTGCGAATACCTCGTATGGGAATGATAATCAGCTGTCAGCCTAATATCCATTACAGCTTGTCCTCCATTGTTTTTACGGACAAAAGAATGTCCGAATAATCAAAATATATCTACTTCATATTGTAGCTTAATATCAAATAGTTTGTCAACTTCTTGCCTTGCATAATTGCCAAGCTCGAGAAAGTCCGAAGCGGTCGCATTGCCTGTGTTGAGTATAAAATTCGCATGCTTTTCGGATATCTTTGCACCTCCAATCTTCATACCTTTCAAGCCCGCTTTGTCGATATAATATCCCGCCGATACTTCCCCTGCTTTTTTAAAAGTGCTGCCCAAAGATATACCCGAAGGCTGACTTTTTTGTCTTGCAAGCCTATATGCCATCATATCCCTTGCGATAATATTTCTGTTCCCACGGCTCAATTCTATACATGCCCCGATTGCAATTCCTCGTTCTTTAAGGCAAGAGTGTCTGTAAGAAAAATCCATATTGCAAGCTTTTATTCTCTCTATTTCCCCGTCAACCAATATATCGACATACTCAATCACATCAGCGATTTGTCTGCCGTATGCCGAACAATTCATTGCTATTCCCCCCCCTATCGTCCCCGGGATAGAGCACAATCCTTCAAGTCCGCTCAAGCCTCTTTCTAAGGCAAGTTTTGCAAGCTTTGGAAGGCTTTCGCCTGCATTGACATACAAGACATTTTCATTGCACTCGATACCTTTAAGCTCTTTTGTGCAAATGACCACTCCGTCAATGCCTTCATCCTTTATAAGCACATTTGTGCCATTGGCGATAATCTTATAATTTTCGCCTGCTCTTTTCAATAAGTCTACCGCCTGAATAAGCTCCCATTTGTCCGTAGGAAAAATCACTGCACCTATGTTGCCGCCGCATCTGAATGCCGACAATGAAGGGTGCGAAAATACCACTTTAGAATCGAGTTCTGTCAAAAAAGATAATCTGTCCATAATAAAGTATATTCTGGTAGATTAACTAATTATACAAATTCGTAATTATAAATTTATCATTAAAAAAAAGGAGGTTTCACCTCCTTTTTATTAGAATTCTTTTTTATTATATATTTTCAGTGAAATAAAATAGGAAACAATGATTGACAACAATATAACAAATAAACTAATTATACTTATTATTGCTCCTGATGTTATATTTATCTTTTTAAATACAAATTCTGCAATGCCTATCATAAAACATACAGCTATTAATATTATGGCAATAAGAAATATCCTTGATTTTTCAACTCCGAATTTATAAATAGCAGGCAAACAACAAGAAATCACTATTATTTGAAACAATATAAGTATTACCAATTCTGCCCAAGAATTTTCTTGTGTTTTGATTAAAGCAAAAGCAACTATGCTAAAAAGATTTGCTATAATCCCCACTCCTACTCCTATAACATATTTTTCCAGAACTATTATTTTAGGATTAAGACCACTGGCAGCAACAAATTTTGGCCAACTGTCTCTTTCTTCATAAGCGAATGTGGTCATAATTATGCTTATTTCACTCACAATTCCCATTGCATATAAATAACTTATATTTTTTAATAATACTGATACGACAAAACAAATGATTACTGTGGCTAAATACCATAAAATCATTTTTTTTGTATTACATAAATCTTTAATCAACAATCCTATCATATATTTTCTCCTTTAGAATAAAACAGCATTATATCTTCGAGTTTCACAGGTCTGTATTCAAAATTTGCGGGCATAAGTTTTTTTATTGCCAACAAATCCAAGCCATAACTTCTTCTCAGAATTTTTACTATTGCATTCTTGTCCAATTCTTTTAAAATTTTTTCTTCTATGCCATAAACAGCATATTTTTCTAAAATTTTATCTTTTTCTTCGTCCAATTCTATTTTTCCTTTATGCAAATAAACTATATAATCGCATAATTTTTCCAAATCAGATGTAATGTGCGAAGATATTAACACTGATTTTTTGCCGTCTTGAATATAATCATACAACATTGATAATATTTCATCTCTCACGACAGGATCAAGTCCGCTTGTAGGTTCGTCAAGAATTAAAACATCATTGTCATAAGAAAATGCCACTGCCAAAGCGAGCTGCATTTTCATGCCTTTTGAAAATGACTTGATTGATTGTTTTTTAGGCAAATTAAATTTGTTTACATAACTATTAAATTTGTCGCTATGCCAAGTAGAATATATATTTTTTAAAACCTTATCTAATGTATTTATATTTAACTCCAAAGGCAATCCCGTATCATCCAACACAACCCCTATTTTTTGTCTTTCTGATTTAGAAAGGGTGTTTATTTCTTTCCCTTTAAAAAAGATTTGTCCGCTGTCCGGATGGATTGCATTTATGATTGACTTAATAATTGTACTTTTTCCTGCTCCGTTTTCTCCTACAAGCCCGACCACTACTCCCTCGGGAATACTGAATGAGATGTTTTTCAAATTAAATTCGCTGTATTGTTTGCATACATTTTTTAATTCAACTATTTTCATATTAAATATCAACCTCTGTAAATTAATTTTACGCAATTTATAAATTCTTCTTCGCTAATATTGCATCTTTTTGCCAAATCGCTTGCTTTCGATATACATTCTTCCATTTCAGCAAGATTTTTTTCTCTTATAAATTCTTTATTTTTCTCTGCTACAAAACTACCTTTTCCTACTACAGAATAAATATATCCGTCCCTCTCCAAATCAGCGTATGCCCTTGCCGTTGTAATAACACTTATTCTTAAATCTTTTGCAAGCCCCCTTATTGTCGGTAAAGCTTGCCCTTCTTTTAGTGTAGAATCTAAAATCATGTTTTTTATCTGCTCATATATTTGTTCATATAATGACTTATCTGATGTATTTGATATAAATATATTCATTTTTTCCTCTTTATTGAATTGTATATATTGATTATATACAATATGACATTAAATGTCAATAGATTAATAAAAAAATTTTTAGTTAAAAAGACATGACTTTGTCATAAAGTCATGTCTTTTTATTAATTATATTATATTTATTCTTTTATCATATAGTTATTTATATAATTTAAGCCTTAGGTAAATTATATAAATAAGGGCTCAACTTACGACAAGCAATATTCTTGCCGAGCAAGGGAGTACAAGTATTTCCTCGTCTTTTTGCAAAACACAATCTTCATACAAATCTTTGACCACTTTGTCAAGTATATAGGACTTTTGCGTGTCTGAATTGTTGGCGAGCACTTTGATTGTGCCGTATTTTCCTATTCTCTCCATTACCATCAAGCCGTCAGGATTATATTCGAAGAATGTGTCTCCGCACAATTCGTCAATATGATTTTTTCTTATTTTTCCCAATTTGCGATAATGCTCCAACAAATCATTGTCGATATTATCCCAATCGAGAGTGCGTCTGCAAAGAGGGTCTTCGTATCCTTCCATACCTTGTTCGTCTCCGTAGAATATAGCAGGCACTCCGGGGAGCATGAATTGAAGCGTGCTTGCAAGCATAAGTCTTTTCTTTGCAATATCGTATGTAGCTTTGTCCATTCGAAAATCTCTGCGATATTCCTTGCTTGTGCCGTGCATATTTACTCCGCTCAATACGCTCAAAGCTCTTGCGGTATCATGCGAATCTATAAGGTTCATAGTGGCAAGAAGAGACTCTTTGGGATAATTTTCCTGAATTGTCATTACCGTCTTGGCAAAGGCTCCTCTATCCCCTCCCATGGTGTATGAAAGCACTGCTTCTTTGAAGGGATAATTCATCACGCCGTCAAGCTCTTCGCCCTGAAAATAATGTCTTCTGTAGCCGTAAGCGATTTTGTTTGACGCATCTTCCCATACTTCGCCGATAAGAAGATTGTCTTCGCAATTTTCTTTGACTCTATCTCTTATGTCGCATACAAAATCTTCTCTGAGTTCGTCCACGACATCAAGTCTCCAGCCTTTTACGCCCATCTTTGTCCACTTGTCTATTACTCCGTCTTTGCCTGCAATCATCTCACGAAAGCCTACTGCTCTCTGACTGACTGTGGGCGTAACGGTAATACCCCACCAACAATGATATCTGTCGGGATAATGATAAAAATCAAACCAATCATAATAAGGACTTTCTTTGGACTGATAAGCCCCTAGTGAATCGTAATTGCCGAATTTGTTGAAGTATTTGCTGTCTGCACCCGTATGATTGAATACGCCGTCAAGCATGATTTTCATGCCTTTTTCGTCTGCTTTTTTTATGAGTTCTGAAAACTTTTTTTCATCTCCCAAAAGCTCGTCAAGCATCATATAGTCGCCTGTATCGTATCTGTGATTTGAGGACGACTTGAATATGGGCGACAAATATATCAATGTCGTACCGAGGCTTTTTATATAGTCGAGTTTGTCTATTATACCCTGAAAATTTCCGCCATAAAAGTCATTGGCTCTGAAAACTCCGTCACTGTCTTTGATTGTAACTTCTTCGCCCCATTCTTTGAGCACTCCGCCCTTTTTGTCAAAGACTGCGTTTTTGTCTTTGCCCTTACAGAATCTGTCTACAAAGATGTGATATATTATCCCGCCTTTTATCCAATCGGGAGTCTTATATCCTTTTTTGTATATAGTAAACTGATAACATTTGCCGTCATCGTCCTTGACTATGTCGCCTTGCTCGGTGTGGAATACAAACTTATACCAATAAAGTCCGACTTTGTTTATGTTGATATGAGCGATAAATTCGCTTTCATCTCCTCTTTTGCAAGAAAAAGCCATGTTAAAAACATAGGGCATCTCTCGTCCGTCTTCATAGACCGCTAAGTCCACAGAATTGATATAAATTCCGTCCTTTGCAAATATTCTGAAAGTCATTTCTCTGTCCTGCTCGACACATCCGAAAGGATATTTGCACGCAGGATTTTTGCTGTCAAAATAAATCATAATACCACTCCGCTCTAGGTTTTGTACCCGATAAATACAATTTATTATACGATATTTTGATATCGCTTGCAAGGCTTTGAGAAGTCAAAACTTCTTTATCAAAAAAGCCCTGTCTTTTTGACAAGGCTTTTTGCAATTCATGTTATTTAGAAGATTTTGCTGATTTTTTGATTGTCTTTTCCTTGTCGACTTTTGCCTTTGACGAATAATCGACAGGTTTCATCTTCCAAATTCTGTCGGCATATTCTTTTACGCTTCTGTCAGAAGAGAAGAAACCGGCATTAGCGGTATTGAGCAAGCTCATCTTTGCCCAAGCATATTTATCTCTGTATGCCTTATCGAGGCTATCCTGACAATCGCAGTATGACTGGAAGTCTGCAAGCACTTTGTAAGTGTCGCTGGAGATAAGGCTGTCGGCAATTTCGCCGTAGTTGACTCCCGCAATGCCTCCTCTCAAGCCATCGATGACAGCCTTGATGCGAGGATTGGAGTTGTAATACTCACGAGGATTATAGCCTTTGCGATTGAGCTCGTTTATTTCATTTGCAAGCATACCGAAAATAAAGATATTTTCCTTGCCTACATTTTCATAAATCTCGATATTCGCTCCGTCCATAGTACCCATTGTCACGGCACCGTTTATCATAAACTTCATGTTGCCTGTACCGCTTGCTTCTTTGCCTGCTATGGAAATCTGCTCGGATACATCAGATGCGGGCATGATTATTTCTGCAAGAGTGACTCTGTAATTTTCAATATAGACTACTTTTATCTTGCCGTTGATATCGGGATCGTTGTTGATAAGATCACCCAAAGAATGGATAAGTCTTATTATCTGCTTTGCCATATAATAGCTGGGAGCAGCTTTTGCACCGAAAATGAATGTACGAGGCGTGATGTCGAGGTCGGGATTTTGCTTGAGTCTGTAATACAAATCGAGAATATGCAAAGCATTGAGAAGCTGACGCTTGTATTCGTGCAATCTCTTTACCTGAACATCGAAGATAGAATCGGGATTTACTTCGATACCATTTGCCTCTTTAATATATTCGGCAAGTCTTACCTTGTTGGCTCTCTTGATATCCATAATCTTGTCGAGCACTTTTTTGTCTTCTGAATATTTTGCAAGGTCTTTGAGCTTGTCGGCATCCTGCTTGAAATCGTCCCCTATAAGCTTAGAGATATAATCGCTGAGCAAAGGATTGGATTGACAAAGCCATCTTCTGTAAGTAATACCGTTTGTCACATTGGTGAAAATCTCGGGATGCATATTGTAATAATCTCTGAAAACTTCGTCTTTGAGAATCTGTGAGTGCAAAGCCGAAACGCCGTTTACGGTATGAGAAGCGGCAAGACAGAGATTTGCCATTTTTACCTGACCGTTTGAAAGAATGGCATTGTATTCTACCTTGCGATAATCATTGGGATAGAATGCCCAAAGCTCGTCAGTAAATCTTCTGTTTATTTCGCATACAATCTGATAAATTCTGGGCAAAAGTTGTCTGAACAATCCCTCAGGCCACTTTTCGAGAGCTTCTGCCATAACGGTATGATTTGTATAAGAAATAGTACGCTTTACAATATCCCATGCCTTTTCCCAGCTGAAGCCGTATTCATCGAGGAGCAATCTCATAAGCTCGGGAATACACA
The DNA here is from genome assembly GCA_944381365.1 of uncultured Christensenellaceae bacterium. Lineage (GTDB taxonomy): Bacteria > Bacillota > Clostridia > Christensenellales > UBA3700 > RACS-045. Next base: position 247,305 of record CALWKW010000002.1, read on the forward strand.
AAGTGGGGTGAGTATCGTTGATATGAATAGCAACTTTATCGGGCAAGGACTCAAGTGTCTTATAATCCTTGAGATGTTTTTTGAGAATAGATTGGATAGATGCCGAAACAAAGAAATATTGCTGTTTAAGTCTGAGCATCTTTCCTTCCTGATGGTGGTCTGCGGGATAAAGCACCTTACAAATACTTTCTGCAAGAGCTTTTTGCTCCAATGACTTGACATACTCGCCTTCTGCAAACAACTTCATATCGAAGTCCACAGGAGCTTTTGCCGTCCAAAGTCTCAATTTGTTTACGGCAGGAACATTGTATCCGCTGATATTCATGTCATAGGGAATAGCTTCTACGGTATAGCAGTCTTTTTGGTCGACATAAAGTCTGTCCTGCTCCCATCTTTCTTCTATTCTACCGCCGAATTTTACGGTAAATGTGTCTTCCATACGAGGAGATAACCATACATCGCCGTTTTCCAGCCACTCGTCAGGATATTCTACCTGCCAGCCGTTTTCTATTTTTTGCTTGAAAATACCATAGTCGTATCTGATGGAAAAACCGCTTGCCACATAATTAAGGTTTGTGAGCGACTCCATATATGCTGCCGCAAGTCTGCCGAGACCGCCGTTTCCAAGGCCTGCGTCAGGCTCGATTGCGTACATATCTTCTATATTATAACCGAGTTCTTTGCAGATATCGTCAAACTCTTGTGTCAATCCAAGATTGAAAAGATGGTTTTTAAGGGATCTGCCCAGCAAAAATTCCATTGACATATAGTAGACTTGCTTTGCTTTCTGCTCCAATCTCTTGTGCTTGAAGTCAAGTCTTTTGTCGGTAAGAATGTCTCTTACAGTCATACATATAGCTCTGTATAGCTGCGTCTTGCTGGCATTCTCGATAGTGCGTCCGAAATAAGTCTGGCACTTGAGTGCCACCATTTTTTTAAGCTCTTTGTTGTCCATTGGCTTTTTCTCCATAAAAATCGTGGATTTTGTCCTAAATTTGTCCGCTTCAGGGACATCCCCAAAGCGGATTGAAAATTTTAGCTATTAAAATTATATCATATATTTTGATTTTTAGCTACATAAAATCAAATTTTTAACTATTTTTTTATAATAAATTAATATTTTATAAATTTTTGACTGCTTTTTTGTATTATTTACAACTGTTTGTACAATTCTATATATCTCTTGGATATATTTTCCCAGCTGAAATCCTGCGACATAGCATTTGAAACGATCTTTTTCCAATCTTCCTTATAGTCTCTATACATACCTACCGCTCTTTCTACCGCATTGAGCAAATCATAGGCATTGTATGAATAGAAAGTAAAGCCCGTTCCCTTGCCTGTGGTATGGTCATAAGGTATTACGGTATCTTTGAGACCGCCTGTTTCTCTTACGATAGGCAATGAGCCATAACGCATTGCTATCATCTGACTCAAGCCGCAAGGCTCAAACTTCGAAGGCATCAAAAACATATCGCTTGCACAATAAATCTTGCTTGCCAAGTCGTTTGAGAATGTGATAAGACCTCTCAAATTGCTGGGATATCTCGACTGAGCAATTCTGAGCATATCTTCATAATAGCAATCGCCCGTACCGAGCACTACAAGCTGTACACCCATATCGAGAATTCTCGTGAGTACGGGGGACAACAAATCCAATCCTTTTTGATGAGTAAGTCTTCCGACCATACCTATCATAGGAATATCCTCGCCCTGAGGCAAGCTGAGAAGCTCTTGCAATTCAAGCTTATTTTTTACCTTATCGGATATAGTGGACAAATCATAATTTTTGAAAGCGAATTTGTCTGTCTTGGGGTTGTAAGCATTTGTATCTATACCGTTTATTATGCCCGACAACTTAAATTGTCTGTTGATAAGAATATTGTTCATTCCATAACCGTAATAAGGATTGAGAATTTCCTGAGCATAGGTATTGGATACCGTGGTCACCTTGTTGGCTCTTTCTATACCGCCTTTCATATAGTTTACATCGCCGGAATAATCGACATATTCTCTTGCCCAATCGGGTAAGCCTAGCACATCGCCTGACATATATCCGCTGTATCTTCCCTGAAATTCGATATTGTGTATCGTGAATACTGTCTTGATATACTTGTAAGTTTCGTCCTCACGATAGAATACATCCAAAAATACGGGGATAAGAGCCGTCTGCCAATCGTTTGAATGAATGATGTCGGGGACAAATCCTTCCATGAGCTTTATGCACTCTATTATTGCCTTTGAGAAAAATGCAAATCTTTCGCCATCGTCATAATAGCCGTAAAGTCCGCTTCTTTTGAAATAATATTCGTTGTCGATAAAATAATATGTTACGCCGTTGTAAACAGTCTTGAACAATCCGCAATACTGATATCTCCATGAAAGCTGCACATATATATTGCCTACAAATTCAAACTTTTCTCTGTATTCGCTCTTTATGTCCATATAAAGAGGCAAAATAACTCTGCAATCTGCTCCGCTTTCTACCAAAGCTTTGGGCAAAGCTCCCGCTACATCCGCAAGTCCGCCCGTCTTGATAAAAGGCACCGCCTCGGATGTGGCAAACAAAATTTTCTTTGCAAAATTCTTATCGCTTGCGGCAGAATTCAAAGCATAGTTTTGTTCTGTCGATTTACTTATTTTTTGTTCTTTTGCTTCAGCTTGCATCTTTTGAGTCTTTGCTGAAGTCTTTTTTGTCTCGGTCTTGTTGGTCTTTGTCGCCAAAGTACACCTCCTTCGACCTATAAATAGGTCTATACTGTTTTATTTTTAACCACTACGACAGGATAATTTTCTGAGCCGCTCAATGACTTGTCTTCTGTCACGGTTACATCCTTATCTGTAATGGCATAATTGAGTCTGGAGCCTTTCATTATATGTCCGCCCTCCATGACTATACTGTCTTTTATGACTGCCCCTTCTTCGACTATTACGCCACGGAAGAGGATAGAATTTTCTACTTTGCCGTTTATTTTGCAGCCGTCAGCTATCAAAGAATTGACTACCTTCGCTCCCTCGCAATATCTTGTGGGAACGCTGTCCTTTACCTTTGTAAACACTTTGCCTACGCTGTAAAACAAGCTGTTTCGGATATCGTTGTCCAAAATCGCCATACTCTCATTGTAATATGATTTGACATCATCGATAATAGAGGCATGACCTTTTACCTTGTAAGCATAAATTTTCAGCTTATCGATATTTGCCTGAAGGATATCTTTTTCGAGGTCGATTCTGCCTCTTTCGTAGTTTTCTGTGATAAGAGCCATAAGCTGTTCTCTTTTGAAAATATAACAATTTAATGCTATTTCACATTCATGATTGCTTGCCGTACGGGTAATTCTCATGCCCGTCACTCTGCCGTTTTTGTCACTGTCTACAAGTACTCTCTTGGAAGTGGTAGGGTTCGCCATATAAGTAAGCATTGTTATGTCAGCACCGTTTTTGACATGCTCTTCATACACTTCGTCAAAATCTATGCTTGCGATAATGTTGCTGTTTGTGACAATGACATACTCGTCATTTGAGTTTTCGATATAATCGAGTATGCCGTACAAAGCCTCGATTTTTCCTTTGAATACATTGTGAGATGTATTGGAAGCATAGGGAGGAAAAACCGCTATACCGCTGTTTTTTCTGTTGAGATCCCAATCTCTACCCATTCGGATATGGTCCATAAGGGAAGAATAGTTGCTTCTCGTGATAATGCCTATTGTGGTAATGCTGCTGTTGACGAGGTTGGAAAGCGTAAAGTCAATACATCTGTACCTTCCGCAGAAAGGCAATGACGCTGTCGTACGATGCAATGTAAGCTCGTTTAGCTTTGACTCTGTGTCGCTTGCAAAAATAATACTCATTGCGTTGTTCATATCATCTTCCTCCTCAATCTACCATGGCTTTTACGGGTACTACCGTATTGGGTTTTACTTTTGCGTTTGGTCCTACTACGGTGATTTGCCATTGTCCGTCTACCATGCCGTCCTGTCTGGCACCGACCACTGCGTTTTCGCCTACTACCGCATTGTTTCCGACAATAGCATACTTGACTACCGCACCCTTGCAAATCTTAGCATTGGGCATAATCGTACTGTCTTCTACTATTGCTCCTTCGCAAATCTCCACGCCCGTGGACAATACGCTGTCAGACACCTTGCCGTTTATCTTGCAGCCTTCTGTGACAAGCGAATTTCTTATCACGGCTTCACTTCCTACATAATGAGGCGGCTCTGCCGTATTTCTTGCATAAATCTTCCAGCTGCTGTCATCGAGGTTGATGCCCTTGTTGTCATTGAGTACATCCATATTTGCTTCCCAAAGAGAAGATATGGTACCTACATCCTTCCAATATCCCGAAAACTTGTAAGCAAACAGCTTTTGTCCGTCCTTGAGCATATTGGGTATAATATTCTTTCCGAAATCATTGCTGGAAGTCTTGTCGTTTTCGTCCTCGATAAGATATTTTCTGAGTTTTGCCCAATTGAAGATATAAATACCCATGGACGCATTCGTGCTCTTGGGCTTTTTGGGCTTCTCTTCAAATTCATATACGGAGTTGTCCTCATTGGTATTCATTATGCCGAATCTGGACGCCTCTTCCAACGAAACATTGATTACTGCGATTGTACAATCCGCACCTTTTTCCTTGTGATATTCGAGCATCTGCGAATAATCCATTTTGTAGATATGGTCGCCTGACAGAATAAGCACATATTCAGGAGAAAACTTGTCCACAAATTCTATGTTCTGATAAATAGCGTTTGCAGTGCCCTTATACCAATCCGAAGTCTCGCCTTTCATATAAGGAGGCAAGACAAATACGCCGCCGTTGAGTCTGTCCAAATCCCAAGGCTGGCCGTTGCCGATATACTGGTTGAGGTCAAAGGGCTTGTACTGAGTGAGTACGCCTATCGTATCGATATTTGAATTGATACAGTTGGAGAGCGGAAAGTCTATAATTCTGTACTTACCGCCAAACGATACTGCCGGTTTTGCCAAATCTCTGGTCAAAGAATATAATCTTGTTCCCTGTCCGCCTGCCAAAAGCATAGCAATACATTCTTTTTTGTTTGTATACATTTTTCCTCCTTAATATGCTTGCAAATTTATTCGCATTATTATATTTTGCAAGCTCGAAAATTATACCTTTTATAAATTATAAATTATAAATTTTACTTCGTTAAAAGCTGTTTTTTGACTTTCCTTGCGGGAGTGATATACATCACGCTGTTTCCCGGGATAGTCATTTCGATATGATAAGCATGTCCGTGCATCTCGCCTTTTTTGGCTGTATAATGAACGGGCAGGCTTTCTCCGCCGTACTTTTTGTCATCGCTCGTCAAAGCTACTTTATAGACTCTCTTTTCGGGCACGCCCATACAATATCCTTCTCTCGTCACAGGCGAGAAATTGACTACTGCAATAGTATAATTGCCCTCTCCGTCACTTCTCATAAACGATACGATATTCTGAGTATTGTCGTCCACGCAAATCCACTTGAAGCCGTCATAGGTCGTGTCGAGATAATACATCTCTCTGTGTTCGAGATAATACTTGTTGAGGTCTTTTACGAAATTATGAAGATTTCTGTGGCTGTCATAATCGAGCAAAAACCAATCAAGCTGTTTTTGATAATCCCACTCGATAAACTGACCGAATTCTCCGCCCATAAAAAGAAGCTTCTTTCCCGGGTGAGCTATCGTAAAGCCCAAGAATGCTTTCAGTCCGTTGAATTTATCATTATATTCCCCGGGCATCTTGTTGAGAAGCGAACATTTTCCGTGCACTACTTCATCGTGCGACAAGGGCAATATATAATTTTCGCTGTATGCATAGGTGATTGAGAAAGTAATCTTGTTGTGATTGTCTTTTCTGAAGAAAGGGTCAAGCACCACATAGCTGAGCATATCGTTCATCCAGCCCATGTTCCATTTGAAATTGAAACCAAGTCCGTTGTCATAAGCGGGCTTTGTGACATTGGGGAAAGCCGTGGATTCTTCTGCTATCATAAGCAATCCCTTGAACTTTGTCAGCATGTGAGAATTGAGTTTTTTGAGAAAATCGATAGCTTCGAGATTATAGTTGCCGCCAAAGACATTGGGACGCCACTCTCCGCCTCGTCTGTTGTAATCTAGATAAAGCATAGATGCCACCGCATCCACTCTTATGCCGTCTATATGATATTCGCTCACCCAAAAATCTGCCGAAGACACCAAAAAAGACTGCACTTCTTTTTTGCCGTAATCGAATACTCTCGTACCCCATTCTTTATGCTCTTGCTTGAAAGGGTCTGAATATTCATAACAAGGAGTTCCGTCAAATTCATAAAGGCCGAATTCGTCTTTGGGGAAATGTGCACATACCCAATCGAGTATTACGCCAATCTTGTGCTTGTGGCACTTGTTGACAAAATACTTGAAATCATCGGGGGTGCCGTATCTCGAGGTAGGAGCAAACAATCCGCTCACCTGATAACCCCAGCTTCCTTCATAAGGATATTCGCATATAGGCAAAATCTCAATGTGAGTATAGCCCATCTCTTTGACATAAGCCACAAGCTCGTCCGCTAAATCACGATAATTAAGCGTATTGCCGTCAGCATATCTTTTCCAGCTTCCCAAATGTACTTCATAGATATTCACGGGAGATCTAAAAGGGTCAAAGGTCTCTCTCTCGTTGAGCCATGCTTTGTCAGTCCATTTGAATTGCGACTTATAAAGTTTTGAAGCATTCGCAGGGCTTGTCTCGCTATGACGGGCATAGGGGTCTGCTTTAAGACGCAATTTGCCGTCAGGAGCCTCTATGCTGTATTTGTAAATATCAAAGCACTTCAGTCCTTCGGCAAAACCTTCCCAAAGGCTGTCGCTGATTTTGTACATAGGATTTTTTTCTCTGTTCCAATCATTGAAGTCTCCCACAATACTTACAGACTTGGCATTGGGTGCCCATACTCTGAATCGCCAGCCTTCTTTGCCGTCTACCTTGCTCTCGTGAGGGGACATAAACTTGTACGCCTCATAATTTGTACCTTCGTGAAACAAATACACGGGAATTTTTTTATCCACACTCATTCTCCTTTCACTTTCTACAAAAATTATATCATATTATTTTTTAATATACAATACCCAATTTGCCAACTTTGAGTGATTTTTTTATATATTTTTCGCAAATTTTTTGTAGGTTGACAATGTCGCATAATGAGATTGCAGCTGTCTTATAGTTTTCAAATCTTTGTATATTATCACAATATTATCTATTGTATTTATCATTATGATAAGAATATTTAATGTTTTTACTAAAAAATCCGTATTTGATATTACTAGATATATTATTTCAAGAGCGTTTTTTATCTTTCCTATATCGGTATCCTTTCTCTGCACGAGAAGTACCACCATCAATTGATAATTCGTTCAAGTTTTTATGTCCCAGAATAATGATTTTTTAGAATTGGAATAGTTAAGAAAACTGATTTGCCGAAAATTTTATTCTTTAGTTTTTTATTTGAAAATTTCTTTATTTTTTTTGTTCAAAATAATTGCCAAAACGCTATTGACGGGAGTATAACATAGTAGGTTAATTATGGGAAAGATATAAACTTCAAGGAGTGTAGCACTATGAAAGATATGTCTATGGGAAAACCTTTGAGAGTCTTGTACGCTTTTGCCATACCGATGATAATATCAGTATTATTTCAACAGTTTTACAACATTGCCGACAGTTTAATTGCCGGCAATTTTATTTTTGACGGTGGCGGAGCTTTGGCTGCGGTAAATGCCGCATATCCCGTCACGGTGGTATTTATCGCTATCGGCAATGGTTTCGGCGTGGGAGGCAGCGTGGTAATATCCCGTATATTCGGCTCAAAGAATTATTCCCGTACAAAACTATGTATCAGCACAGCTATCATCAACATTATTCTCTTTGCTATAATCTTTACCATTTTGGGTATTTTTACATCCGAGCCTCTTCTGACTCTTATGAACTCGCAGGATTTGGGCGAAACGGTATATCAGCAAAGCGTAGATTATCTAAATATCTATATCTACGGACTGAGCTTCCTCTTCCTCTACAATGTCGTAAGCTCTATCTTCCAAGCTTTGGGAAATTCAAATACTCCGCTCTATCTTCTTATAGGCTCTACGATATTCAATGTAATAATAGATATCATATTCGTAAAATATTGCAATATGGGCGTCAAAGGTCTTGCTTGGGGTACATTCATAGCACAGGGACTTGCAAGCATAATATCTCTCATACTTCTTATCGTACATCTTAGAAAACTCCCTAAAGAAGACGCTCACTTAGAGGGCGAAGATATCGAAGGAGTAAAAAAACAAGTCCATTCTCACAAACTTCTGGAAAACAAATACTTCTCTATATCGATATGGTCAAGCATAATGATTATGGCTTTGCCGAGCATACTTCAAAATTCTACCGTATCTATCGGTCAGCTTTTCGTACAAGGTCTTATCAATTCTTTCTCAAACGCAAACCTTGTCGCAGCATACGGCTCGGCTTTTAAAGTCAACTACATAATAATCTCGGTATTCACCACGATATCCAATGCTATGGCGACATTCACATCACAGAATATCGGTGCTCAAAAACTCGACCGTGCAAAACAAGGACTTAAAGGCGGCATGCTCTCTACGATAGTAATCGCCCTTGTATCCACTGCAATCTATCTGATATTCGCAAGAGGTCTTGTATCGATATTCACAATAGAAAACAATGAAGAGATAATTTATATCGGAGCACAATTCCTCTACATACTCGCTCCCTTCTACATAATAGTCTGCATAAAGATTATCTTTGACGGCTTCATTAGAGGTGCGGGGGATATGGCAGGCTTTACGACAAGCACAATGACCGATCTTGTGCTGAGAGTAGGATTGAGCTACTTATTCGTCAAAGCATTCAAGTGGGGATATGTATCTATATGGTGGAGCTGGCCGATAGGCTGGGTATTGGGAGCCTTGGTATCCTTCTTATTCTACATATCAAAGAGATGGCTCAAGACTTCTCAGAAAAAACTTTAATGGCGCCGTTGTATAACAGCACGCCTTTGCGAATTTTAGGAACACCCCTCACCGTCGAGTATGGCAAGTACGCTCAGGATTCGGGGCAACCGCTAGAAATTCACAAAACCGCACCATTCTCCAACGGCTTATTTAATTTATATAAGTATAATAAATAATTTATACAATTTACCCAAGACTTAAATTGTATAAATTAAGAGAAATCCTTACCTGTGTACGCACATATACGCAAAAGACGATTCAAATCGAGTCGTCTTTTTATTATATTTGGCAGAATCAAAATCCTTAAAAAGCGGTGCGATTTTTGCTTTTCAAGACCGAACTCGACAGAAAAATACTTGCCGTATGCAACTTCCAAGAACATATATTATAAACGGCGTGGTTCATAAATAACAAAGACCGCTTTCTGAGAAGATAGCGGTCTTTTGATTTTTTACATACTTAATAATTTTGAAGCCCTTGGAGAGTGCTGTGATTTTTTCTTTTTCGAGACCAACCGCGACAGGAGCGTACAGGGCGTACGTGACTGAGCGGGAGCGTCGAAGAAAAACGAAAGGCGCAGTGCTATACAAGGGCACCCTATTCCCAGAATTGCTTGCCACCATACATCATAAAATACTGCGATAATTTTGCTATTTCTTCGGGAGTCTCTATAAATCCGTCATATACCCACTTCTCAAGAAGTGCCTTGATGCCTGCCACGAGATATACGCTGTAATAATCGCAATTTCTCGAATCATCGTCTTTGGCTCTCACTATCCAGCTGTCAAAACAAAATTTTTCTAGCGACCTTTCAAGATGTCTGCCAAATCCGCTGTCGCAGTTGGGGCTGAACAAAATATATGCAATGTCATAGTTTTCTTTGACAAATTTATAAAGATTTACAAAGCTCTTTGCAGGATTAAAACTTTCATTATCCTTAATCAGTATGCACTTCATGTTCTCAATAAACTCATTGCCTATCTGCTCGAGCATATCATAGGGATCTCTGTAATGGAGATAAAATGTAGCTCTGTTGACATCTGCAAGCTCAGCAAGTTCCCTGACAGAAATATTGTTTACGCTTTTTGTCATAATAAGCTCTTTAAGTGCACACAATAATTGCTGTTGGGTACGCTTGAATCGTCTGTCTTTTTTTGTTTTATCCATAATTCCCCCTCCTTAGACAAATGCAAAATATTTTTTTTGAAGCATCTTTTTGTGTCTTTATTAACTCAATATTAAGTATCTGTTAACTAATTATTAACCCCCAACAATTTGCCAAAAATGTGGTATAATAATGTACATTTTGGTATCATAATGTCAATTATAATACATTCTCAAGCTAAATTGTATAGGTTTTTAGATTGATATTTTTATGCATTTCGCTTATAATAAGAATAGTAAATTAATTGATAAAAGTCAATTAGTTTTTGAAAAATTGTACCTTCAAAATTTGCTCTTTATATGTACATAAATACCTATAAGGAGATAATATGTCAAAAAAAGTTCTGCTCACTTATTTTGAATCGGGAATGGGACACATAACAGCCATTCAGGCAATTTGCGACAGCCTTGAGAAATATAATGATATAGATATTATAAAATCTTATGTCATGCATGAGGGCAACGACAAAAAAATGCTCAACTATGAAAAATTTATCATCAAAAACACAAAGATGACAAATTCTTTAAAAGGTTATGGCAATATGTGTTTTAACATACTTTCGCTCTTCGGTCTGAGATTTTTCAGATTTTTGCACAAAACAACTTTCAGAGGTGCGACAAAGGGAGTGCTAAAGTATTTTGAAAGCGTGTGCCCCGACATTATTGTAAGTACTCATTATTATATGACCTATTGCGGACTCGAGTACAAAAAGACTCATCCAGATACGCAAGTCATTACTTACAATCCCGATACGAATGTGCACATGTGGTGGGACAATCGCAAGGGCGGTGTCTTTTTTGTCAACAACTCTCTTGCCTATGAAGAGGCTATCAAAAAACATTTTGACAGAAAAAACCTATATCTTGTATCTTACACCACAAGACAGTGCATTCTTGACAGCACTTTTGACAAGGAGTTTTATCGCAAAAAGTTTGGTTTGCCCGTTGACAAATTCACCGTCATAATCGCTGACGGAGCTTATGCAAAAGCCAAATCTGATATCGTGACAAGCTATTTGCTCGATACCGACCGTCAGATTTCCATAATTTTTGTCGCAGGCAAAAACAAAAAATTGTACGATAAATACACCGCCTTAAAAGATAATCTGCCAAAAAACATTACCCTCACGGTTTTGCCTTTTATGCAGAATATTCACGAATACTATTCGGCAAGCGATGTGTTTGTCTGCAAAGGCGGACCAAACGCCGTCCTCGACAGCGTTTATATGCACACTCCTGTAATAATCGACTATTATGCCCACCCGATAGAGAAGGCTACTATAAATTATTTTGTAGACAAATTGGGTTGCGGCGAGGCTATCTTCAATCCTCTTAAAATCAAAACTACGATTGAAAGCTGGATTGACAACCCGTCTCTTATCGACAAGTACACTATCAATACTTTTAAGATAGACAAGACGGACAACGGTGCCGACAAAATCGCATCGTTTATAATGAATTGTTAGGTGTTAGTATGGAAAAGGAAAAGAAAATGACAAGAAAAGATTACGACCAGCTACATGCAAACTATGCTCGTATGGAAGCTTTTGACCACTGGTCTCACCCTTTTGATGACAAAAACGCAATTACCGTAGACAAAAATTATGTTTTCCAGCCTGATACAGTAGGTTTCAAAATAGGAAAATTCTTTATCAAGGGTGCTTTGCGTACTATGTTGCCTCTTGCAAACAAAATTCTCTTTGATCTCAAAATCGAAGGAAAAGACAATCTCAAGAAGGTTGACAACTGCATCAGAGTTTCCAATCATGTATTGCTCCTCGATACCATGATAAACTTTCAGGTAGCTTTCGGTCACAGACACTTTATGACCGGTGCTTACTTCAATATCAAAAAAGGTTTGAGCGGAAAAATTTTCCGTTGCGGCGGTTTTTTGCCTCTTGCAAACTCTATCAAGGGCATGAGCAATCTTGACAAGACAATAAGCGATATCTACAAAAAAGGCAATTCAATCGTCACTTTTTATGCCGAGCAAGCAATGTGGGAAAACTACGAAAATTCTCGTCCCCTCAAAAAAGGTGCTTTCCACTATGCTGTCAAAAACAATGTTCCTATCGTCATGACGGTTATACTTTTCAGAGATCCTAATTGGCTGAGAAGAAAACTCGGCGTCAAAAAGGATGTCACGGTAAAAATCTGCCCCGCTATTTACCCCAAACAAGGTATCAGCGACAAGGAAAATGTAGAATATCTCCAAAAAGCTACTCAAGAGGTCTATGACCGTACTATCTGCGAATTCTACGGCTATGACTATGACCAATACGATATGAGATTGACTCCTTTGGAAAACAAACTCGTGGCTCAAGGACTTATCAACAAGACAGAAGCTCTCTCGAGAAAACCCAATGACAACGAATTGAGACAAAAGGTTTTGCTTGAGATGACAAAAAACAATATGGCTCCTCAAAAGCCTGAGTATGAACAAGAGATTTCTCAAGAAGATCTCGAAGCATATTATGATTTAGACTTATACGACGAGGAAATGATGACAAAACATACCGTTTAGTCACTTTTCTCAAAACATAATTTTTTCACTTCCACATTATTGGTTTTTTACCGAACAAAGGTCGCCTCAAAAAGGCGACCTTTGTTCTTATCTTCTTATCAATATTTTCAATTCAATTTATTTTTATCTTTCATCAAATACAATCACTTTATTTTTCTCTGTATGAAGTAAGCTCTTTGATATATTCTCTCAGCTCTTTTGTGTTGTATTTGTCTTTCATTCTCCATGTCCAATTCTCGCCCATGGTAGAAGGTGCGTTTATTCTTCCCTCTTCTTTGAGTCCGAGATAATCTGCCATACCTATAATTACCCTGTCGCCCGATGTCGACATAGCTGTTCTTATCATACAATGCGTGAGATCTTCTCCTTTAAAAGGCTTGCACACTTTTTTGAAAAATGCCATTTCCTCTTCGCTTATTTCTTCAAGCCACTGAGGTGTGGTCATATTGTCGTGCGTACCCGCATATACGATACAGTTTCCGTCCTTAATATTTTTGGGAAGATATGAGCTGTTTTTATCGCCAAAGGCAAATTGCAAAACTTTCATTCCGGGATATCCCGTCTTTTTCAACAAAGCTCTCACTTTATTTGTTATAATTCCCAAATCTTCGGCTATTATTTTGGCATTGGGGATTGCTTCATCGAGTTTTTTAAAAAACGCCATTCCCACGCCTTTGCACCACTTGCCTTCTTTTGCGGTCTTTGCATCTCCGTCTACTACATAATAACTTTCAAATGCTCTGAAATGGTCTATCCTTATGATGTCATACAATTTGTATGCACACTCCAGTCTTTTCATCCACCACGAAAAGCTCTGCTTTTTCATCTTGTCCCAATTATATATAGGATTTCCCCAAAGCTGACCTTCCTCAGAAAACAAATCGGGAGGCACGCCTGCCACCAAGTAAGGTTTGAGTTCGCTATCCAAAAGATAGTTTTCGGGTTTTGCCCACACATCTACACTGTCGTATGCCACATATATAGGCATATCTCCGATAATCTCTATACCCTTTTTGTTGGCATATCTTTTTAATTTTGCGAATTGTTTATAGAATTCATATTGCACAAAGCACCAAAACTCAATGCTGCCCAGATATTCTCTTCTCAATTTTGAGATGTCTTTTCTGTATTTTTCCTCTTCTTTCCACTCACTCCAAGGCATATTGCTTCTGTATTCTTTTATTGACATAAACAAAGCATAGTCGTCAAGCCAATAGGAGTTTTCTGCCTTGAATTTTTTGTATTTGATATTGTTGATATCAAATTTTTCAAAAGCTTTTCTCAACAAAAAATGTCTGCTTTCAAACAGATATCCGTAATCTATTCTTTCATCTTTTCTCTCAAATCCTTTTGCGTATTCTTTGTCGAGAATTTTTTCTTCGATAAGCATATCTATATCTACAAAATAAGGATTGCCCGCAAACGCAGAAGGCGATTGATAAGGAGAATCTCCGTAAATAGTCGGATTAAGAGGCAAAACCTGCCAATATTTTTGTCTGCATTCTTTCAAAAAATCTACAAACTTATATGCACTTTTGCCAAAGCTTCCAATTCCGTATTTGTTTGGCAAAGAAAATATAGGCAATAATATTCCTGCTTCTTTTGTCATCTTCCACCTTCAAGTTATCGATTTTATCAATTTGTCTTAACCGATTTGATTATACCATCCAAAAAACTTATTATTTCACTTGTTATCTCAAGCTGAATTTCCTTTTTATCTCTCGTGTTTTCTCCATCGACATTTGACATAAGATTGCTCTCGCCATAGCACATGTGATTTGCTCCTTCAAGCAAGACATATTGACACTTATCATTCATGCGAGACTTCACTTCGTTCTTTTGCTCGCTGCTTAGAATTTTGTCATTCTCTGCTTCAAAAAACAATACGGGCAGAGTGCTGTCTTTTAGACTTGAACTATTTGATATCATAGGCGATAATAATACGCAAGCTTTAACGATTTCCATATTCTCCTCTGCTCTTCTTATTGCCGCACCGCCGCCCTGTGAATGTCCGCCGATAATATAGTTTTTGCAATCAAACATAAAAAAAGCCTTTTCTTCTTTTTTATATCCCAGATCAGCTATCTTGTTGTCGGGCACTACTACACTTATTCCGTGCGATGCCACCTTGGTCAAAATTTCGTCATAGTTGTTGACGCTCATTGCTGTTCCCAAATAAAAAATAAATACCCACTCTGTATTCACCTGCGGTTGGTATACTTTGTATCCGTCAGCGATAAAAGTCTTTACTTCGTATTGGTTTGAAGATATTCCGCTATCATAAGATGCGTCATTAGCATACTGATTGTTGTAAATTTTGTTGTCTTCTTTTGTACAACCTGCAAATATGCTTGCCAAAATTATTGTTGCTAAAACCGTTATTAAAAAAATTTTATATATCTTTTTCATAGGATAATTATATCTCATTTCTTTTTGACTTGCAATAGCATACAAAGATTTATTGCCTAAAGATTGGTTTTGTGATATACTTTGCTTGTTTTAAAGGAGCGTATTATGCCTTATAGTGTTTATCTTAAAAAGAATGAAGAAAAAAGAATTGTCGCCGGTCATCCTTGGGTATTTGCCAATGAAGTAGCAAAAATCGAAGGAAAGGACAAAAACGGTGCTCTCGCCACCGTCTATGATTACAACGGAAGATATATAGGAAAAGGATATATCAATCATTTATCAAAGATTCTTGTAAGAATATTCATAAGAGACAACTCTGTTCCTGATTTTGAATATTTTAAAAACGCTATTTCAAAAGCCAATGAATATAGAAAAAACTTGGGATTTGACAACTGCTATCGTGTAGTGTTTGGCGAAAGCGACAATCTACCTGCCTTGATAATCGACAAATACGCAGATATATTGTGCGTACAATTTTTGTCATTGGGCATGGACAAAAACAAAGATATCATAGTCCGTGCTTTAGTAGAAATTTTCAATCCCAAAGGCATTTATGAGCGTAGCGATGTCGCTGTGAGAGAAAAAGAAGGCTTGCCTCTTGTCAAAGGAAAATTATATGGAGATTTCGATACAAAAGTCATTATCGAAGAAAACGGGCTTAAAATGCTTGTCGATATAGAAAACGGACAAAAGACAGGATATTTTCTTGACCAGAAAGAAAATAGATTTGCTTTAAGACGATATGCAAACAAAGGCGAAGTATTGGATTGCTTTTGCAATTCAGGCGGCTTTTCTCTCAATTCTGCCGTGGCAGGAGCAGAAAAAGTCACGGCTTTGGATATATCTCGTCTTGCCCTTGACAATGTCGAAGAGAATGCAAGACTCAACAATTTGACCAATATTTCCACTCTTCAAGGCGATGTATTCGAAGTATTGAGAGATTTTAAAAGACAAGGCAAAACTTTTGACACAATCGTGCTTGATCCCCCTGCTTTTTGCAAAAGCGTGAGCGAAGTCAAAAATGCTTATAAGGGCTATAAAGACATAAATATCCTTGCCATGAAGCTTGTGAAAGAAGGCGGATTTCTCATTTCTTCATCTTGCTCTCACTATATGACTTTTCCTCTTTTTATGAATATGCTCACAGATGCAGCCCATGAAAGCGGCAAAAAAGTGAGAATTGTAGAAATGCGTACTCAATCAAGCGACCATCCTTCTATGCTATCTACTGAAGAAAGTCTTTATCTCAAATTACTTGTTTTGCAAGTATTCTGATAAATATATACTTTTTTATTTTTAAGAAAATTGCTTTTAAATTATTATTGCAAACAAAAAAACGCACCTAAAAAAGGTGCGTTTTAATTTTTAAAAAGATTATTCCTCTTCTTCTTGTACTATCTCTGCATTAACAGCTGCCTTAGCGATAGCTTGCATACCGTTCTTGCATGCGGGCTTTGACAAATATCCATCGTTTGTGATACATACAATATTGCCGTTTGAAGCTTTGAGTCTGAATCTGTATTCGCCCTTTGCATCGAGATATACTTCCCACTTAGGACACTTCTGTTCTACTACTTTCTTCAATGTCTGATCTTCTACAGGTGCGTCTGCTGCATTTTTGATTATGCTTTGGATGCCTGTCTTCATGGATGCCAAAGATGAGTAGGGTTCTCCGCCGATTGCGATTACTCTGTGGTTGGAAGAATAAAGCTTATATACATAATTGCCTTTATCTGTCTTTCTGTATACAAATCTTGCTTTCTTTGCATTGTCAGCTGCAGCTTTGGGCTCAGCTTTTTTAGGAGCTGTTTTCTTTTCTGCCGAAGCCTCAACAACTTCCTTTTCGGGAGCCGTTTCAGCTTTTGCAGGAGTAGCCTTGGGTTGTTCTGCTACAGGAGCCTTTTCCTCAACTACAGGTGCCTTTTCTTCCTTGCTCTCTGCTTGTACCTTAACTTCTTTTTGCTCTACCGCATTTGTTTGTTGTTGCTTCTTTTTCTTTCTAAAAAAACACATATCAATTACTCCTTGTTTGTAATCTAAATATAGTTTAGCATAAAATAAACTTAAATTCAATGAAAAACGACAACTTTTTTATTCTTTTTTACAAAAGTAAAAAATTTGCTATTTTTTAGCTGTCTGACAAAAATATACTTTTGTGCCCACAAAATTACATTTCTTTTCAAAAGCCTTTTGAGATATAAATTAAAAAAACTATAAATATTAAAAAATATTTTGACAAGACACAAAAAGTATGATATTATACATATTGCAACAAGCAAATAGTATATCACTATCCTATCACTTAATTTCATTGATAAGATGCTGAAATACACAATTTTACACTTCAGTCTGGAGAAATACCCAAGAGGCCGAAGGGGCTCCCCTGCTAAGGGAGTAGTACGGGAAACCGTAGCGAGGGTTCAAATCCCTCTTTCTCCGCCAAACAGAGTTGCGTTTGAACCCGCGGCTCTGTTATTTTTGTATTAAGGGGGTTGCCGGCATCATAATCGATACCGAAGTTTATGTTCCTCAATTGTCAGACTTCTACTTGACGCAGAAAAGAGATGAACACGGCAACTATACAAAATAGACGGCACAAACCGTCTATTTTATGTTTATCCTACAACAAAATTATCAATAATTTTCTGTAAATTTTGTTTTAGTCTTAAAAGAGCCTCTAAACAATTTTTAATTTTATTATAAAGTTCATTGTTTTGAATTGCATGAGTAAAATTTATTGTCAAATATTGTCCGTGATTTATTTCCATCCTATCGGTATAATTATCCAAACACGATTCGTTATGTATTTCGTCATTTCTAACCTTATTGATAAAACGTACGGAACTATTTATCTTGTATCTTTCAGCCTCATCATAAAATTCCTTAACATGGTTGTTACTTCGAGCGCATTCTTTAAGCGCATTCATAAAATCGCTATTTCTTTCAGTTTTTTTCGGATCTAAATTCAGAATACTTCTTACTAAACTTTTTACTTTTTCCACATACATAAAAATTTCACAGCATACGCATCTGGCCTCATATCTCTGCCACACATTTAACAGCAATTTATTTATTTCTTCGTCACTCTCACTCCATAGCTTACAATAATGAATATAACTATATAATGAGTTTCTCAAATAGAAGATCGAGTTGTTGAATTTCCTTACTTTTTCTCTTAAATCTTTATTTATCAAATCACAGCTATCTTCACATTCTATATCAGAAACAGAAATTAGTTCAGTCAATCCATTCTTGGCGCAAAATTTTTTTGTGTCAATAAACAGTGAGTTTACATCAAAATAATTGACCTTAGTTTCTTGCCTATCCTCATTACTTGGCAAAGATTGTGCCGAAAACATATCATTTTGCATCATTATCACCTATAAAAAATATTAACATTAAAATTTTCTCCTGAATTCAATTCAAAATTTTTATAAATAGTATATCATAATTATTGTAAAACTCAAATCAACGCTCCAAATTTTGCCGTTTCGTTGCGGCTATCGTAGCACAGATTTCGCAGAAGTCAATGCGAAAAAATATCGCTTAAAAATCAAATATCTCTTAATTTAAAAGCCGGGAAGAAATTTCTTCTCGGCTTTTTCTTTTGCTTTGAAAATCTAACAACTCCAACTCAATATTTTTTCGTGGCCGTTTGACTTCTGGTTTCTTTACTTCCAATAAACAGACCTATGCTCAATCGGTGCTGCTCAGCTACTGCCGAAAGGCAAAATAAATTTGGAGGTAAATCCTATGGAAAACAAAGTTTCCCAAATTCCTGAATTCAAGAGATATTATCTCTCAGAATTCGAACTCTATGACGGTGAAGAATTCATCACCTTCAACATCGTAGGAATCGATGCTGCCAAGAATGAAATCCGGATAGCCGTTACCAACAGAGGCAAAATAAGCGTTATCACTTACGACCTTCTGACGGATAAAAACGGCAGACTGTATTTCGAGTACGGCGCCATGTTTGAACACGTCCATCTGGACGACTTCGAGGAGGTGGCGTAATGAAGCTTACTCTTGCAAACATCAAAGAACTGAAACGTAACTCAAGCAGTCCGCTTATTAAGCGGGTTTGCAACTACGTTATAGGCGAATGGAGCGACTATTCCGATAAGAAAAGCATCTTTACCGACGTGCTTTATCACGGCTGTCAATCCGGTATTGTCGGAGAACTTATCTACTACACAGACACCGTGCGCTTCTACAAACAGTACAAGGAAGAAATCAACAGCCTTCTGTACGACGCAATGGACGGTACAGGACTTTACGCTCCTTCCGAGCTATTCGGCGACAAGTGGGACAAAGAAGATCCGCTGGCGCAGTACGACTACAATCAAAACCTTCTGGCGTGGTTCGGTTTCGAAGAGACGCTTAGGAACATCGCTTACAAATTTGAATCATTAGAAAACTACATTTAAGGAGAAAAGACTATGAAAACGACAATTACCAAAAAAGAAAAAGCAATCGAAATCATGAAGAAAATGGATATCTACAAGCCTTATATAAACGGATTTGAGCAGAAAGATAAAGTATGCTTCTTTGAACAATTCGGCGGCTTCTGGATCGACCAAGAGCCTGAACTTTACGAAAAGATGAAAGCCCTCGAAGAAAAGCACAAGTGCAAGGTTTACGCCGTTACGCACGAATACACGGAATTCGGAGAACTTTACGACTTCCTTATCGTAACCGACTATCCCGAAGAATGGGATACCCTCGTATACAGTCAGGGCAACCGTCATACGGCTTTTGCTTACGTCTGGAACAAAGACGACGACTGGTGTTCGGAATTCGGCAGCGTTACCGTACAAAGCTTCGGGGGCGGTATCAGAAGAATTGCGTAAGGTGAAATATGAAAATTTACTTAGTAGTATTTGAATGGTCTACCGAAGATGACTCGGACGTAGATATTGAAGCTTTTTACACCTATGAAAAAGCTGCTCTAAGGTTTCAAGAACGCATAAACGAGGAAAAGACGGATATGTCTTGGGTGCATGAAGCTTTCGATGAAAACGGCGATATTCTTGACGGATATGATTTCGATGAATGCCAGCCCGATACGCGTTTAGAAACTTATGCATATTGGAACATCACGAACAAATATAACTGGCAGATGCACGATTACATCGCCATCATACAGTTGGAGGTGAAATAAATGAAACCCTATAAAACAACAGCTCATATCCATTCCCGGAACGGTGAAATGGACGAAATAACGATAATCGATAAAATCGGAGATAACGACTACATCGTGGACTATAAGGGCGTGAAATGTCACGCCCTTTTTAATTGGTTCAACTGCACCTACTACGCAGACGACCTCTACGGGAGAATCAACAATGACTAACATCCAAAAACTTGCCGCAGAAGGCAATAAAAATCATAGGATTTTCGCGGCAACGGTCGTAGACCTTATGAATTCGCAAGGATTTTACGGTCGGCTTTACCGCTCCATCAACGAAATGGACGACGACAGATACGAACAGTTTTTTGAACTGATCGGCGAGCAGAATTTCAAAGATTCGCTGGATGTCGTACTCTGGCTCGAATGTTAAATTACAGGAGGTATAACACTATGGCTAAATTAGCAGAACTCAAAAAGTATCTGAATTACGAATTTTCATCCGGCTGTTATACGGGCGAAGATTACAAATCCTTTCAGACCAAATATATCAACTACCTGAAAGCAATGTGCCGTGAAAATCACTGGCAGCTTGTAAACGTCGGAAAAAATCATTACTGCTTCTCCGCTTTTATCAAGAGTGCGGATAACAAATGCGTTTACATCTCTGTAAGCGACGTCAGGTATTTCAACAACGAATGGCACGACCATATTCTCATTCGCACGGCGCAAAACGAAGTCGATTACAAAGGCGGTTTTAACCATTACACCACACTCGACGGGTTGGAAGGAAAAGCCGCCGAACTGCTCGACGATATGCCGTTTTAAGGAGGCGCAATATGAAATCAATCATTGAAGAACTGTATTACGGAAATATCTATGCAAAAGACATTGTATTACCCGAAAAGAAACGCAAAAAAGAACTTGCGCTTTACGACAAACTGAAAGCAACTTTGTCAAAAGAAAGCGACGAACTCTTTGAAAAATTTATCGAGCTTATAGATGATCATTACGACGAACTGATGCTAATGATTTACAAACGCGGCGTTTCTACGGGAATTATGATTGCTGCCGAAGCATTTATCGAAGGAGAAAAACTATGCGATTGAATCTTGAAACCAAAACAAAAGAACAGGAACTCGTAAAGGCATACCTTGAAGAGAACGCAAGCGAAACTCTTGTAGAGAAAATCAACAACGGCACGCCTTTTGAAAAGGACGGAAAGCAACTTATCAACCGCAAAACGCTGGACGGCTTTATGCGATACGCCTGCGACGAAGCGAGAAAGCTCGCGGCAAAAGGCGCAAACTCCGCTTGCGTGGAAGAAAAAGTCGTGTACGGCTGGGCGGTGCATTACTTCGAGGAGGAGTCCATAGAAGGCACGCTCTTTAACGAAGACGGTACAGAGTATAATCCTGCTCCGAAACCGACGCCTGCTCAGGTCAGGAAAGTAGAAGCGAAAAAGCCGGAACAGCGTCAACCTACGCTCTTTGATTTTATGGAACCGGAATCACCCGAACCCGAAGTCAACGATGAAAACGGCGACGATGAGGACGAACAGCCTTCACAAGAAGAAATCGACGAAATCCTTGCCGAAATTGCCGAAGAAGAAAAATCCGATGCGGAACCGGAAAAGCTCGTTTCACCGATCTGGCAAAAATATCAAGAACTTCAAAAGGAACACTCCGACCGTATTCTCTTGTATCGCTTGGGCGATTTTTATGAAGTTTTCGGGGATAATGCCGTAACTCTTTCCGATGAACTCGGCTTAACCCTTACAGGCAGAGATGTAGGACTTGAAAGCCGTATTCCGATGATAGGTTTTCCTTATCACGCAGCGAACAACTATCTCCCAAAAATAACTCAAAAACACAAAATAGCCGTCGCCGAAACGCCCGACGACGTAAAGCTGCTCCCTGAACCCGAAGACGACTTCGATGAGCTGACGGAAGAAGAAATGCGGGAGTTTGACGGCGATATAGAAGAACCGAAAGACCTTGACGACGAACCCGATAACGGTTTCGACACTTCCGCTTTCGATAAAAACGCTCTCTGCAAACTCGATGAGATCTTCGGCGATAAACTTACTTTGAGGTGAAATTATGAAAGTTACAGTCATCAAACCCATTCCAAAATACATATTGGAGAGAATCCGAAAGACGGACAACAAAAACTATCCGAACCCTGACGGTCACGTTCGCTGTTATGCCTATCTTACCACTTGGAAAAACGAACTTGTGAAGGTGACCGTTGCCGTAAAGCACCGTTATAAAAAATGGTACTGCAAACAGGTTGCCGTACATGGACTGAACTCGGATAAGTGCTTCGTAAAGGATATGGAATACTGCTACTGCGCAAGCATGGGCTTTCGTTTCGGCTGGTACGAAGAAGGCTTGCAAAAATACAAAAACTGGTACGAACGCGGTTGGTGCTGGGCGGACGATAAATATTACGATCCATACGCTACGCTTATCAATCCCGACTTTATAGACCGCTTGCCGGAATTCAAATTCAGCGCATATAAACTGTATCAGGGCTGCGATATTTTCAAGTATTTACGGCTTTATCGGCAGTATCCCCAGATTGAAATGCTGATGAAACTCGGCTTTTCGAGAATTGCCATGAGCACCACCATTCTTAAACGCTGCGGAACGGATAAAGCCTTCTGCAAATGGCTCATTTCCAACAAAGCGTTGCTTCAAAACAGACACTACTATATCGACGTCATAATCCGTGCATATAGGACGAAAAAACCGCTTGAACAGTTGCAATCATATAAGGAAGAGAAGCTCAGACTAATCCATGACAGCAGTCTTACTCCCATTAAAGAACTGTTCAAAGGAAAAGACCTTGAACGGCTCTTCGACTATATGCTAAAACAACAGACCAACCCGAACACTTATCTCGACTATCTGAAAGCCTGCCAACATCTCGGTCTGGATATGACAGAAGAAAAGGACCGTTTTCCCCACGATTTCAAACGCTGGCACGATATCCGAATCGACGAATACGCCACGAAAAAGGCTATGGAAGACGAAGAAAAACGCAAGGAACTGTATATTCAATTTGCCGCCGTTGCGGAAAAATACCTGTCTTTGCAACACGCAAAACGAAGCTCATTTATCTGCATTATCGCCCACAGCCCGGCAGATCTGATTCGAGAAGGCGAAATGTTGCATCACTGCGTCGGCAGAATGGGTTACGACCAAAAATTTGTCCGCGAAGAAACGCTCATTTTCTTTATCCGCAACAAGCAGGAACCCGATACGCCGTTCGTTACAGTCGAATACTCCTTGAAAAACCGGAAAATCCTGCAATGCTACGGAGAACACGACCACAAACCGAGCGAAGACGTACTGCATTACGTCAACAAAGTATGGCTGCCTTACGCCAACAGAACACTCAAACAAATTGCCGCATAGGAGGAATTAAACAATGGCAAACTATTTCAGAATTACAGCTTATCACCCGACCGAAAATCTCTCGGTCATTATGGATTCAAACGGACTGTTTGAAAAACTCTGGCAATTTTCATCCTTTATGGTATCCAAAGGCTTCAAAATCATAGAAGTCGGAGGCGAAGACAAATTCGATGATGGAGATATGCCGAAAGCAGAATACGATAACGTCCACGTTATTTTGCGTGCATGCAAAAGCGGTGAAGCGGAAATTACAGGAAACCGCATTACGGTGGAAGGTAAATCATACACTACACTATAAAAAGAAAAAGCCGCTTAATTGCGGTTTTTTCGCTTTTAATCTCCTTTTATATCAAACAATTGTTTTAACCTTCTTGAATTACTAAGTACGACTTGCTTCAATTGAATTTGAGGCAAACCTGCTCTTTCAAAAATCATAAAATATATCATTTTTTGCAATATTAGAGTGTCCAACATTACTGTATGATAATCAATATTATTCTTTAATAAATGCGCTATGTCATTACGAGCATCCGTTATTCTATTAGCTAAATTAGTCATATCATAGCCAGTATATTTGGTCCCAAAACTGCTGGAGATTTGTGCTTTTGTTTTATCTAAACATTTTAGCATTTTAGCAAATACAAATTTTAGACGTGACCTTAAAGAACTTAATATTTTATCGACACGATCTTTTTCACTCTTAATTATAGCTTTTTCAAGTTCTGTTTCTCCATCTGAATAATGAATTACACGCTTATAAGCAACCTTATAATCTTGTTCTTTAACACAATAATCCTCAATTCCTGCTTTTAGATTTTCCCTATACTGATTTTCAAACATGCTTGCACACCGCAATATATCTAATGGTTCACAAGTATTTGATTTAGAATAATACAATTCTTTCAAATCAAAATTATCTATCAAAAACATTTTCATTATATTAGAAAAAACAGATTTTATAGTATCAAAATTAAAAATACTTTCTGTTAAAATACTTTTGGTGTCTTGTATAAAAAAAATATTTTCTATCAAAAAATTATTATCATTCGCTAAGTTCACATAGTTAATAAAATTCCCAGCATCACAAAGCAAAAATTCACAATATCTATTAACCGCATTTACAATTCTTACAACCAAATCATCACTTATACTTTTATTCGCTTCAAACACAAACCCGCCAACAATTTCTTTAGGGAATTTTATTTCCATAGATTGTTGGTTATGATTAAAATGGATTGCTGTGGATTTATATACTTTAATATGTATTTCATCGATATCAAACTCAGCGCATACTTCATTATCAATAAATCCGTTAGTATTATAATCAAAGCTATTGGGGGCAAAAAAATGTTCTAATAAGCATGGAGAAAAAACCTCTACTTTGAATATTGGAGAATCATTTCTAATTTTGCTTATTATTGATTTGACATAAAAACAAATTTCATAGCCATTGGTATAGCCATATTCTAAAAACGCAGTAAAGCCTTGCGAAATATCAACTTCCGAATCAAAATGTCCATACTCATGATTTCTATATTCATCAAAGCAAATCCATTTCTTATTTAAAGCTCTTATAACAACTACATTTATATCATATCGCGAAATAAATCTAAAACTTGCAACGCCATTGTGAAAATTGTAACTTAAACGATTTCCGTCAATAGTTATTTCGCCTCTCGCAATAAAATTATTAATGCGCTGAGCATCATTAAGTAAAAACTCACGAGCTATTTTCATAAATTTCTCCACGACTATAATGTAAACATTAAGCTTCTATATATCCAATCTAACTTTCTATAACTTAGGAATTATAGTATGATTATCTATTGTTTTACGGGAAATATCCCATTTAGCGACTTTGATTTTTTTGATTCTTTTACCATCGCCAAAATCTAACAAGTCTTCTCTATGTAAGATATTTAGTACTTTATTTAAACTCCCAAGTCCAGCCGACGAAAGCAGATAGGCATCTTCCGGATCGCAAAGTTTGCAGTAAATCTGTAACTGCCCTAAATTGGGTAAAGTAAGGGGTGTCTTTTTTGCTTCAATAAAGTAAAGATGTGCTTTATTGCTCCATATTACCATACCTAAAACATCTATTTCTATCTTTAAACCTACTACTTGAGGATAATAATTTATTATACCGTATTTTTCAAGTACGGAATCTAAATAGACTGAATGACAATCGACAACTTTAATGTCACAATTTTGGCGTTTATATTTGTCAACTAGATATATTTCAAGCCATTTGCACATATCGGCATAAAGCTCAACTTCTTTAGCTACATTATTCTCCATACCCTAAATCCCTTGCCAAATCTGTCCATGAGTCATAATGTTTACCTCTAATGACTGCCGGTAGTGATTCATCATTTTCCATAGGATGAATCGGTTTATGTTCTCTCCTTCTTATTGTTTTTTCCCAATAAAATTTATGCGTTTTGTTTTCGTCCAAATATTCTAAAAGTTCTTCCGAGTATTTTTCCAACGCGCGTTGTTTGTGAAGAATATTAAATCCTATTGGCATAAACTCATTAGCACATATTTTTACTTGGTGTTCTTTTTTCCAATAATAGGGTTTTCCTTGATTATACATTTTCAAATTTGAATCTCTAAAATTTGGATGTCCGAAATCTATAGTCTGCACCGGAATATCTAAGCTTTTTAGCATATTAGAGATGTCTATAACCATTTGCCAATTGCCTGGAATTTCAATGTAAACTCTATGGAATCCTTCTTGCCCATATGCCATATTACTACGTCGAATATAACCTGTCACATCAGCAATTCCGCGTAACAGCTCTTTTTTTTCGTCATTTGATAACGAGAACAATTCGCTATTCATTGTCATTGTAGAATGATGAACACCGTTTCCAATAAATCGCATAATTTCTCGCATCGTATAATCGGCATTTGGCTTGGTAAAAGATATTTGCGTAACTCTTTTCCCTTGAACAATAGGTAATGAGTGCCCAATCAATGGTTCAACAACGCACCGTATATCTGCTAAACTGCTTTTTACATATACGGAAACTTCACGCCCTTCATCGTCCCTTAAATTTTTATGAGGCAACTCTATCGTAATTGTAGTTGTATCTTCTTTACGTTGCACCTCGCCGTTTCCTAAAATCATTCCAATTAAATATGCCATTTGCGCATTCATCATTGTTCTCCTTGCTCGTCAACTGTATCATTATATATTTTATCAGCTATCGCCTTTGCCATCAATGGTGGAACAGCATTTCCTATTTGAGTACGCACTGCGACTTTTGTACCGTAAAAAATATAGGTATCATCAAAAGATTGAATGCGTGCTGCCTCACGAGGAGTAATAGCGCGGTTCAATACCGGATGATTATTGGTTCCGTTAGAGGCCGCATCAAATCTGGTATCTATCGTCGGAGAAGCTTCGTCCCATTTTAGGCGTCCCCAAGTTGAATGAAATTTTTGTTTGCCGAGAAGCTCTTCGGGTAAAAACTCTTTTCCTTTCTCAGGGGGGATCATCTGTAATTTTTGTATCGCAATTTGAGCATGATTGGAAGCCTTATGATTATATAGTTTTGCGCTATTTCTCCTCATCATTTTTTGATAATCAGTCGATGCTGGCAACCTATAATCTTGCTCAAAAGCTCCTTCTCCCGATTCCAAATATGCCAAATCACTTATTGCTTCACGAACAGTAACAGTTTTACTGCAAGTCGGTAATGGCAAACATATTTTTTTATTCTTACAGCAAATGAAGATTGTTCTTTCTCTTGTTTGAGGAACGCCAAAATCACTTGCTTTTAATACGCCGACATCAACATTGTAACCGAGTTTATTTATTGCAGATATAATCTCTTCTTTAAACCAACCTTTAGATGTAGAAAGCAGAGTTTTAACATTTTCAATAACAAAAACTTCCGGCTGTAACCTTTCTACCAATTTCAAATACTCAATGAAAAGAAAATTACGAGGATCCTTAAGTCCAAGTTTTTTTCCTTTCATAGAGTAACCCTGACACGGTGGCCCGCCAATTATCATATTGACTTTATATTTAAGAGATTGCTCTATTACTTCATTCTTCACTTCTTGCGTTTTAATATCGCCAACAATAACATGGACATCCGGCATATTCTTCTTAAGAGTAATAGCTAGTTTATCATTTATGTCTAAAGCGACAACTGTTTTGAAGTGGGGATTCAAATGCATCCCATAAGACATTCCACCTGCGCCACAAAACAAATCAAGTATTCTATAATTGACATCTATGTTCATTTAATCTTCTTCCTGATAAGTATTCTTTTGAAAATATCTTTTCCTTTGATTCTTGGCTTAAATAAGTCGAACTCATTATCGGAGCCATGATTTGCCTCACCAATTATTTCAAACTGAGAATCATTATGATACTTTAGATAAGTAAGAGGAACTCCCATTATTCCCGTATAATCTGATGGAATTTCCAAAACTCTAGAAACATTTATAGCGTCAAAATCATCATACTTAGGATATTTTTCCGGATCGTACTTACAGGTTAAGACTAATTGCTGATGCTTACGTTCATTATCTAAATTGGTAAGCCACATTGCATTTCCTAAGCTACGCCATTTCTGCCCGGTTTCGTCGACCCAAAATCTATATTTTCTAGGTTGTGTATCATTCGGGACTTTAAAAGCCATATCGCCAAAACGGTAACCAATCCAAGCTTGCCCACTTTTAATGAAAGGAAAAATCTCTTTATAAGTTATAGCATTTTGATTGCCAATTAACAAGTATTGTTTCTTATATTTTACCAACAATGAGAACAAGTCTATGAATTTAGAAAAAGGTGGATTTGTGACTACTATATCAGCCTCCTTAAGATATTCAACACATTCCTCACTTCTAAAATCGCCGTCACCTTTTAATTTCTTAACAACCTTTAATTTATTTATTAGATCTGTTATACTGTCACCATGAAGTAAGACTTCCTCAATATTAGGAAATTGTTCTACAACCATTACATAAGCAGCATTATCTACTAGCGGAGAATAATTGTCATCTACTATAGTCGACTGAGCAACAATTCTTGATCCCTTATAAGAGGTACAAATTAATTTTTTTAGTTTCAGTGTATTAAAATTTTTCAAAAAATAGGTTGTAAAAGCAGATTTGTAAGGATCATCACAATTACATAAAACAACCTTTCCTTGAAATTGTTCAGAATAATGAGAAATCTCCGACTCTACAGTTGCATAGTCGGTGTACCATTCGTCTGTGTTTTCAGTATATCTAGCTTTATTAAGTATAGAATTGTTTGCCACTCCAAATACCTCTAAAACATATTGTCAAATTAGTCATCAAACTGAATACCATTTTGTGCACAAAATTCATAAAACTTACGTTGCAATGCATAAGTAGGCTTTCGGACACCAAGCTCCCAACGATTTAATGAAGAGTGAGCTACACCAATCGCATCAGCAAATTCTTTTTGACTCATATGTATAGTCTCGCGTGCGCACTTGACTTTGTCTTTAAATTCCATAGTTTAACCTCAATGCAAGGATATTGCAAACATTATAGCACTTTTTTCAAAAAAAATCAATACCTACAAGGATATATCGCTTGACTATTATTATTTCGCACCAACAACATTTGCTCTCACTCTATTGATAGAATCTCAATTTGCAACCGCGGCGTGTGCTTGTCTTGATACGAGAGCGGCGTCGCTCCGCTCCGCCGCGACAAGCACACGCCACGTAAACTTAACTCGACTGAAATACGGAAAAGCGGAGTGCTGACGGAAGCGGAGTCGCCCGCTGAACCGCTTGGGCGATCTTCCGCTTTCACCGTCACACATTTTCCGTTTTTTGACCGTATTTTACCATTCGAAGTTCAGTTACATTTGCGCATTTGCTCGATGACGGCTTTACTCACTTTGCCCATATAGCAGCCTTCGTCCCAGCACGAGAAATCGTCAAAAAGAAGCAGTTTCTTATCTTCAAGACCTATCGGACAGACGACATCTTCGTCCATAATGTCCGAGATAAAGAATTGCGGCAATCCCTTAGAATAGACCATCTTTTCGCCTGTTTTCTCCATGTACTTTGTAAGATAAGCTATTGCTTCACCCAACATAGAACGATCGTCTACCGTTTTGAAATCGGATCTACCGAACCGTTTATTGAAAT
The DNA here is from genome assembly GCA_944381365.1 of uncultured Christensenellaceae bacterium. GTDB lineage: Bacteria > Bacillota > Clostridia > Christensenellales > UBA3700 > RACS-045. Next base: position 277,118 of record CALWKW010000002.1, read on the forward strand.
ACGAGTTCTGTATTGTTGTCTGTACCTTCTTTTTGATAGGAGAATAGTCCTTGACTTCAACGAGTTCGCCCGGCATCGAGCCTTCGGGGATATAGAACAACCCGTGGAAATGCAGACGCTGTTTTTCGGGAGAGCGTTCCCATACGCCGACATACTTCCAATCTTTACGGTGGCACATCATTTTGAAACAGCCTTGAAGCTTCTTTTTGAAACTTTCTTCCGTGTGCTTTTCGCCGTCGTAGGTAAACGTGCAGAAATAGTTAAACTCCTGCAAATTAACCTTGCGGGTAAGCCTTACACGCCGACAAACAAGATTGCGTAATTTACGTTCAAATTGCTCATTCACATACATTACCGTGCTTTTTTCGTCCTTAAAATACGGGTTCATGTTGTGAATGATAAATTTCTTCCTATCACTTCTGGTCTTTCCTGCAGTGGATTTATATAATTCCTCAAACAATTCCTTTCTTGTCATTGTCCTTACCTTCGGCTGTGATTCGGATTGCGGTTCAGACTCAGACTCTGACGATTCAATATTTTTCTCAAGTGCAATAGGCGCATCGTCATTCTCCGACGGTGCGCTTTTAGTTGCCTTGCTATTTTCTTCTGTTTCGGTGGGCGGTTCGGCTTCTTTTTCCGTTACAACGATTTCTTCTTCCGGCGGTTTTTCCCGCCGCCTTGACGGCCTTGTCGTGTGCGGTATTCCTATGTAATGACTGCCGTCAAAGTAGATTTTACATTCGCCGTATGGCATAGATACCTCCTTTACAGGAGTACCGACCATCTTTACGCAGAACCCGTTTCGTCGGTATCCCTGTACAATGAATTGATAAAATAACTGTTCTGCATTTTGAGCTCGTCAACGCTCGCTTTTTCGGTTACGTATTCGAGATAATCGCCGAGTCCGATATTTGTTTTCTTCGCCATATCGTTGAAATAATCGCTGAAACAGTCCGTCGAAAAACGGCGGCTGTAAATCTTCTTATTCATCAGATAATACTTCTTGTTTTCCGGCTTTCCGTCCATCGTGCCGCGCTCTTTTTCTATCTTCAAAACCGAATAGCCGAATCTGTTGAATATCCTTACGTTCCTGCGCCATATCCACGACGTTACGCATTTCAGCAAATGCACAAGCAACGTATTGTCGCCCCTGCGGAAACGGAAATCGTAGTACATGGCAATGAACCGGTTGAACGTCCATTCGCTTATCATTTCTTCTATCGTGTAGAACGGCAGCGCAAGTCTTTGCTCTCCCGATTGCACGATATGGATTATGTCGCACAGATCTCTTGCGTCGGCGCCCCAGCTTTCGGGCCGCTGTTCGTCCGTAAAGACTTTGATGAACGGGAAATTATCCACCGTTGCCGAGTGACGGCACATTTTGAGCCACGCATTGAACAAGTCGTTTTTCTGATTTGTTTCTTCCGTTCCCTTCTTGACCTCTTTGAGCTCCAGATTATTGCCGCGCTCTTTGCCTATCTCCGAAATCGCCACAACGCCGAATTCAAAGCTGCCTGCCTTCGGGTTATTTTCTATGACCTTTTTTCCGAGCCTTAACACATCGAAATCGAGGATATGCGCGTGCCTGCCTTCGGTAATCCCTTCGGGAAAAAAATCGGACGCCCAGATGGGAAAATTGCCTTCGCTTACAAGCTCGTTATCCTCTCGAATAGAATAGTTCGCCACGATAAGGCTGCTTTCGATAACATAGATGAAGTACGCCTGAGCGTATGTTTCCAACACTTCGAACAGAGTACTTACTTTCAGTCCGTCGTTAAAGGTCTGACCGTAACGGCAAATATCGTAGCCGTATAATTGCAGGTCCGTTCTGCCATTCCTAAGGTAGCGATTTTCTTTCAGCTTTACCCATTCCTTGACCGTTGCAAGATTGTACACGGTGCCGTGTTCCATACAAAGCCTCAGTTCGTCCTCAAAAGCTATCCACGGGAACATAGGGAATTTCATATCGTTGTTTTTCAGAATGTCGTATGCCTTTTGTCGGAACATAACTTCCTGCGAGAGAGTCATATCCGTAATGAGCGTTGTCTTTTTCTTTCCCATACTTCCGCAAGAGATAGACACGATGGGTACTTCGTTGATAAACCCGCAATTACGGGCTTCGAAATGCCGCAGTCTGTTCAGGGCGATTGACTTTCTCCAACGGTTGAAGATGAGCCACGCTATCGTTGCAATACTCCACCACGGGAAGTGTCGGAAGATGACCTGCAAGTCGATAAGTAGCTTGCACACCTGCGTATATATAGACGCGACGTCGAAGGACGCCGAAAAGTAAAAGTAATAGGCAAAGAATCCTAATACGATACTTACGAGATTGAGATGGAACGCCCACAGTACGAGCCAGCATATCCACAGCCAATTCGTGTGTTTCAGAAAATCGATATAGCCGAGTACGAACCGTTTTACAGGCTGATATGTAGCACGAGATACCGATTTGAACACTTTAAGAGGCAGCGTATCTTTGTTGTGCTTCGTGTTTCCGCTTGCATAGAGCCGTTTCAACGCAAAGACAAATACGAGCACGCAAGGGAGCGCAATCGCAATCACATTTGCCGCAACCGCCGATTTATCTCCGACCACCGACCAATAGCCGATGAAATTTTCCTTGTCTACAAAGAGTTCAAAAAACCGTGCCGCCGAAACCTTGAACGTATCAAAGTCCGAAGGGAGCAAGATATCCCACTTCATAACTTCCGACCAAGCATTTACGGCGGGAGCGGTATTGTGTGCGATGCCGAAGATCTCCGCGAAGTAAAACTTGATTGAATCTATCAGGTTGCCGCCTGCCTCGAACGCTCTGAGATAAGAAGACGAAAAGACGAAGAAGCCGAGAAGGACAAAGCCTACCGACACGATTGCCGAAAATATGATATTGACTGTTTTTCGTCTGTTCATAATACACCTCCTACCTGAGAGATAATCGCTTGACCGTCGGTCAATCGGCTACCCGTATAGACGAGATAGCCGACGACCAAAACGGTCACGATTAAGAGGCATACGACAAGTATTCTCTTAACCGTTTTCATTTGTTATTCCTCCTTTTTCTCACTTCGCTTTTTCTTTGCCTTGTCGATACTCTTGAACAGTGCGGCAATAGCCTTGAACGGCAACGAGATAATCCAGAACAGTCCTTTAATGATCCACGGCAATACGGGGAACAGTAAGACTATCAAAAGGATAATCAGTAAGACCGCAAGCAGGATTTTCCACCACTCGGTATCGTCCGGCATCTGCACGGGCGGAGTAATCGAATTGACGATATCCATAGGACTTGAAACAACGGGTATGGCTTTGTACACACCGTCACGGTTAAAAGTGAGCTGAATAATGTCAAAATCCATAAACACGCTTTCCCATGCACGATACGCCTGTCCGCTCGTGTGTTTGTCGGGCAGAATGGTTCTCAGCTCCATAATATCGACCGCTGCGGAATAATAGTCGCTCGTCGCAAATCGGAACAGCACGACAACCTTTTCTTCATCGTCCTTGCCGCTTACCGTTACGGCGTCGTTGTAATAGCTTTTCAGAGCGGGTACGTCCGCTGCGTTGATGAGCAGGCGTTCGGCAATTTCCTCGTCGCTTCCGTTCAGATCGCTTGCCTTGAGAGTATAAATGGGCGAAATCGTGCGGCTTTCTTCTTCCGGAATCTTACCGAATATCGTATCCCACAGCCCCCAGTTCAGCCAATTATCCCAGAACGATGGATTGCCTTCCTGCCAGCTCGTCAGCTTTTGCAAATCAACGTCCGCGTCAAAATCGTAATACGAATAGCCTTGCTGTATCTTGCCGAATTCCGTATCCATTTTGCGGTAATCGTCAATATCGTCGGCGAACAAGTCTGCGCTGATCGTTCCGTCTTTTATCGGCAACGTGCCTTTGTCGAAGGTCTTGTTGTAGTTCTTGATATACTCGTACAGGGCATTGCTTTCCACGCTGCCGATAGACACGATATCCGCATAGGGATCGTACTCCTCGATGTTGTTTACCTTGAACAGGTAATACAGCGTTTCGCAGGGGACGTGAAGATAATTCGTGCCGAGGTTCCAACCCCATTTTGCGACCATAACTCCGCCACCGCCGTCGCCTGCCTGTTGTCCGAGAGAAAGCACGGAATTGTAATAATCGTATCCGACGTGCTTGCCGACATAAGAGGACGCCTGATTGTAAAAATCCTGATTGCTCGTCACGACGATATCGTTGGTCTTGTACTCATACCACTCAGCCTTGATGCGTTGCAGTCTGCCGTATGTATCGAAGAACCTCTGCGGAACGGCAAAATATACCGTGTCGAGCTGGTTCTGATAACCCGCGCCCTTAATGGAAGTCTTTGTACGGTAGAACGTGTGCTTGACGTCCAGCGTTATCGTTTCGAGGTATTCCACGGTACTTGTAAGCGTACTCTTAGCCGAAGCGTCGGGACCGTAGCCTTGCGAATAGCCCGTAAACCTAAATGTTCCGTTGACCGCATACTCGGTGGCGTTGTTGGCGCCGTATGTCATAAGCTCGATTCCGGAAACGTCGTATCGGCGTTCGTTGCTGTTTACTCGGTCCGCAAAAGTCGTTCCGTTGATCTCTTTGTCAACCACCTTGAACTTGTAGAACAGGTTTTTATAGTTGCTGTCCTCGGACTTACTCAAAAACTGCAAGTCAAACTTCACATAGTCGTTTGGGTTGCCGTCTGCGTCATAAGAGGACGCCATTTGTATCTTATTGCTCTTGCTGCTCGTGGAGATGTTCAGACCTTTCGGATTGTAAACGTAGACGTACAACCCGTAGTTTCCACACATATTCGCTTTGTACGAATAGCAATACTCCACGAAATTGATGATTTGTATATCTTTGCTTTCGTCGAAAGGATAGTCGTTGAGATCGAATGCCTCACCGCCGTCGGACGAAGATTTCAGATCGTCCAAAACATTGGTGGTATCGAAGTTCAACGCTTCCTCCGCATAAGCAATATTCGGCGCCGCCGTAGTGACGACGCCGAACAAAACCACGATGACAATAAGCAAAGACAACGCTTTTACTTTAATTGCCGTGGTCAAAATACAATCACCTCCTGATCAAGTTCGACTCCTGCGACTTCTTCTATCACCGAGAAGTACAGCGTTACGCTGGATTCTCCGTTATAGGAAGTCACGATGAGCGAATACATATCGGTATAGCCTTTACCTTCGCATCCGCTGATCTCATTGTTGGGATAGACCGCCTGCAACACGTCGGTCACGGTACCTTTGGGGGTAAGCGTAAACGAGTTTTCTCCGTATTCGATATCGAAACCGGGCGTCAGATTTGTTTCCGCCTGAAACGAATAAATTTGTCCGTCAAGCGAAAAATCAAAGTCCTTGCCGTCCACGACATGAGGTACAACCTTGACCGTATAGCCGCTGACGCCGCCTCCGGCTGAACCGAACGTATATTTGACGTCAACATTTAACGGTTTTTCATTGGTTACCTCATAACCGCCTGCCGATGTAAGAACATCTTTACCGTCCACGGAGACGTAGAACGTCTTGAAACTGCTTGTAAAGCCACCCGTAAAACGAACGATTACGCCTATCACGCCCGCAAGAACCAAGACAACGAGAATATAGGCAATCACTTTTGCTACTGTTTTTCCTGTCTGTTTTGCGGAACTCATGGTTCACCTCCGTCATCAGAATTTTAATGAACCCGATAAATTTACGCCGGTAACAACATTGTCATCAAAGCGCAAATAAAATTTCTCGTACAAATTGGAGTTTTGTTCTATAACGGTTATTTCAAAATAAGCGTCTGAATCAACGGACTTTACCTTATCGTAATAATAAGTATTACGCCCGCCGTCCAATCTCTGAGAATAACGATAATACCCTTCAATGGATTTCTTCGTTTCAACTACAAGACTGTTACCGGTCAAGTTCACGGATATAAGCTGATCTTTCAGTTCATTGACATTCGAAGTGTACTCATCGTGCCAGTCATCTCGAAGCGTCAAATTATTATGGTGCAACTCGCCCATAGTCAAATCGCCGTATCCCACAACGAAAAATGAGTAATTGTTATACGATGAACCGACCTGATTAAAAGCGTTTTCGCATGCAACAGTAAACGTATAGGTAGTACCTACACCAAGCTTATACGAGGAACCAAGCGTATCATCGGACGTAGGAGAAATAGATCCGGAAAGCGAAATCGAACTCGGCAAGCCGACGAATTCAACAGAGCATTCGGCGCTATAGCCCCCTTCACGCGTAGTGCAGACAATCAAAATGACACCCGTAAAAGGTTTATGACAGGTTACCGTTGCTTCTGTGCTGCCGTCACCGGAAGGAGTTACGGTAATGTATTCCGACACGTCCGTTTCATTGCTTTCGTCGCCCCATTCGACAGACCAGTCAACAAGTTTGTTGGAGGCTGTTGCAGGAGTGACGGTAGCGGTAAGCGTTTTACTGACACTGCCGTTCTCCGAGTTCGCAACTGCCGCACTCATAGCGAGTTTTATGAACTCGGTATTCTGAATTTCGGCGGTAAAGTCATAAACCGGTGCTTGTTCCGCCGTTATTTCTCCGCTTGACGTTTCGGATGAATCTTTCGTTCCGCAAGCTACAAGTGTGACGGAAAGAATTGCTACAAGAACGACTGCGAGAATCGCAACCGCCCGTCTTTTCTTAGTTATAATGTTCGTATTCATGTTTTACCTCCTGTATTAAAATCCGATTTTGACGTTGTTGAGAGTGACCGAGGACACCGAAACTTCCGGACGGAACCTTATCTTTTGGGTTGCTCCGCTGTTGGATTCGGTTACCGTAAGCTCGTAATACCAGTTGTCGTCCTCGTATGCTTTGAAGCTGTCGTAATAGGTAACCATTTGTCCGCTGCGCTGAGAGGAAGAATAATAACTCGTAAGCGTTGCGTTCGATTCGATAGACAGCGTATTCCCGGAAATGGAATAGGCAAACACATAGGGAATGTAATTGGAAACCTTGGTGATATCGTTGATGGCAAGCGTCGCTTCCGTGCCGTCCACAAAAGTGTTAGTGTCCGTCAGACCGTTGTACTTTCTGTCTGCGGTGATGATGTTGCCGTACGCTCTGACGCTGTAAGTATAGTTGCAATCGGTACGCACGTCGTTAAATCCGTTTTCACCGGAAAGCGTAAACGTATAGGTGCTGCCCGTAGGAAGCTTATAATACGCGCCGATGCTCGCATGGGAAGTCGTGCTGATGCCGTTCGCCGTAATTCTCAATGTTTCGGGTGCTCCGACATAAGACACAAGACACGTTGCAGACTTCTTGCCGCTGCGAGTTACGACCGTTACGAGGATATCGCCGTCAAACGGCTGATAGCAGGTTACGGTCGCCTTTAACGCTCCGTCCGAAGCGGGGGTGACGGTAACATAATCGGTTACGGTGCCGCTCGCCTGAGAGTCCGACCATTCGATATACCAATCGACCGTTTTGTCCGCCACTTCTTCAGGGAAGATTGTAGCCGTCAGGTCTACCGACTTTGTATAACCGTTTACCGCAAGCGGAGAAGCCATATAATAGGGCTCGCTCACACGAAGCGTCATCACTTCGGTATTCTGCGGAATAACGGACAACTTATCGCCATCGCCTTGAACGTCGGTTATCTCCTGATCCTCAGGCGTGTTTTCTTTGTCGGGCAAAGCCATCACAAGCGCCGCAATCATACCCGCAAAAAGCACCGCGATCAGTATGAAAACGACAGCCCATTTGATGGCGTCCGACTTTTTATGTTGATTGAATTCGTTGTACATATTAACCTCCTGTTTTTTTGTCTGATACTCACAACTGCGGTTTAATAGAATAAACCGCAGCCGTAAAGTATCCGTTGTGAAATTGCTTGTTATCTGAGAAGCATATTCAGAAGCGATTTATCCGAGCTTCTGTAAGGCTTGACGGCACATTCGTAAATCCCGCCGTCCTCGTCCACGGTCTGCACGGAATAGGTGTTGCCGGAAATGATTTTGCCGGTCGCTTCGTCCTTGATCTCGAAAGGCTTTGCAACGAGCTCGGCCACCATCTGATCCCCGAATACGATGTCGAGTACGGTATAGCCGCCTCTGTCGGGCGGAACGACGGCTACTTTGACGTCTTTGCCGCGGATATTGCCTTTGATGAAATATGAGAAGAAAGTTCTGCCGTTCTTCTCAAACGTCTCTCTTTCGACGAAAATCTGATTGTTTTGGTTGTTCTTTGCCATTATCTGAAATCCTCCTGTTTATCCTTTTTTCTGCGAAATGGCTTTCGCTTCTGCTTTGCTTTTTCCTTCGGAAATTGCTTTCTTGTACTTGTAGATACCTGCGTGGTCGGTCTGGCACTGCAAATAGCCCGAACGCATACCGGCTTCGTAGTCGGTCAGTTCCTTGCCTTCCTTGGGACCGTAGGTATGTACCTTTGCTTTTCTGTCTGCCGCATATCCCTTTGCTCTTTTCGAGGGAACGGACCAACGACGTTTGTTGTACTTACTGTTTTTCTCTGCCACAGTAAAATCCTCCTGTAAAATGTGATTTGTTTTGCCCGTCACGCCGTTAGCACAGCTATTAAGTTGTATATGGTAACGAACGCTTCCACTTGGACCGCTGTCCTATGCGATTTCTTGCGGTGAGTGGCCACTCTTATCCTTCGAAGTACCGCATAGGTTTCGCCAAATTTCACTGCGTTCGGTTACGCCGGTTTAGTCGATATAGGTACGGATGTACGTATTCGACGGAAGCCTTTTGCCATCTATGTGCTTACGGTCTTTATACAGAAGCAAATACTTGCTATCGCGCAAAAGCGTTCTGCGATAATAGGTGTCCACACTCAAAACGGCATTGTTCTGTTCGGCGTTTACAATAAGGTAAAGCTCTTGCTTTACTATGTAATCGCGCGTCCGATATACGTTCTCAAACAGTTTTTCGTTCTTTGCCTTGGCCATCTTTGCTTTCTCCTTTTTCTTTATTTTTTATGAACTCAGCTAGTTGCTGTTCATAACGTCGTATCATACATTCGGAAACGCGATGGATCAGATCTTCCTGTTCTGCCGGTAACGGACTTCCTTCTTCCGCGCGAACCTTGATATATAAAGGCACGGTCACCATTTCTTCGGATTCGCTTTTTCTTAGCCCGATACAAGCTACCATTTGATATCTTTCAACCATGTAACGCTCCTCTTTTAGTGAGGTTTTGAATAACCCCTTCACTTATAAGGGAATGAAAAAAGCAAAAGTCCACGGTCTAATTCAAAAATTTTTTTATTTTTTCTAAAATTCGAGCAATTCTATTATTCAGTGCTTGTTTACAAATGGATAATTCAGCCGCTACTTCCGACTGCTTCCGTCCATAATAAAAGATCTGCTTAATAAGCCATTTTTGATCTTCGGTTAAAGTTTTTATAGCTTTACTTAATTGCTCAATATCGTACTTTTCAAAAAGTTTTTCTTCAACATTGCTGTTTGGATCAGCAACCTGAAACCCGGCTTCAACCATTCTCTCCAACGAACTGTCTTTTCGCTTCTTATCACGCCATATTTGACGGGCTTCTTCCGCCTCAATCTGTTCATACTGCCTTGCAAATTCGTCCGAAACTTCAACTTCGACAAACGTGCCATTGACTTCATACTTAATAGTTTTCATTTGATTTCCTTTCCCCTTGTGCTCAATGGGGGGCGAGCGATTTTTCGTAAATCGCTGTCGGAAATCTCTGAAAATAAAAAAAGACCCGACAGCAGTGAACCAAATCACTGCCATCGGGAGAGAAAGCCTATTTTTGGGTATAAAAAAACCCTGACAACAGGCTAACCACTTTTACTGTGATTTGGCTCTATTGTCAGGGCTCTTGGCGGTTCTTGTTTCAACCTTATAGGTTTGCCGGATCCAGCCTCTACGCTAAACTAAATATGTTCAGCTAACAATCTTTTGGAACAGGTAGTACCTCATAACGGTTCGCTTCGATACTCTACGGTATGCCGAGTACAGGTTTTATTCTTCCGTTCCTCAATACAATTAAGTTTTAATTTTCCTATATTTTACGCTGCATTAAGCTTTCTGCTTCTTCTGCTTAACTGCGAGCGGCAATGCGTAAACGCCTCCGTCTTTATCTACCGTGCCTTGAACTACAGTCTTGCAAACATGACAATGTAATTCGACCTCGCTTCCGATTTTCGCACGGCACAATAATTTTCCGCATTGAGGACAAGTAATGGGTTTTAATGTCATACTTATAATCCTCCTTTCCCCATAGTCACTTCACGGGTATTTGACAACTGTATTGTGAGGGAGGGGATTCCCGTCACACAGTAATGTCACGCTTATTGACCGACCCTTGTTTCCGTAGGGCATCCGTTCTTAAATTGTCAGTCTTTGATTATTTCTCCCAAATCGGGATACTTTGCCAACATCGTTTCTTTGTCTAAAACTTTGATTTCATTTTTTGTTCCACATTTGCTGCATACAAAACTCAGCTCATTTCCTTTTCTCTTTACATTTTCATTTTCCCTCCCGCACTTAGAACAATAAACTTTTTCCAGCACAAATAACACCTCCTTATTCGCTGAATACCTACACAAATTGAACGACAGGTTTTTCGATGAACCATCTTCTCGGCTTATCCTCAAGATATAAAGCCCGTTCTTGACCGCGCATCTTTACCAAATATTTAATCGTACTGCTACTGCCTACATATTGAGGCGGTGCCATCAGTATCTTTACAACGCTATCTATCTCAAACTCTCTATCATCCCACATAACTTTGACCGGAATGAAAGTCCCATCTGTGCGCATTTTTACCAACACGTCAACATAAGTTTTGACATATTTAACCGAACTCGCCATCGTTCATCTTGACCTCTAAACAACGTCCTTGATAACCTTTATCACTATGCCTTGAATATCTATACTGTCGAAGAACATATCTTCCATTTTATCGTTTTCGGGATGCAGTCTTACTCTGTGTTTCTTCTTATCTAAATAAAAACGCTTTAACGTCGCTTCATCGTCAATCAAAGCAACGACAATTTGTCCTTCTTCGGCTGTATTCTGTTGCCTTACGATAACAAAATCCCCGTCCTCTATGTTTGCGTTAATCATACTGTCGCCGCAAGCGTGAAGAGCAAAGAACTTGCCGGGACCGAGTATCGAAGAAGAAATCGGGATATAACTCTCAATATTTTCTTCTGCGAGCATAGGGGTGCCGCAAGCAATGCTTCCTACTATCGGAACTCTCACGGTATCGGCTAATACCTTTGACATTTTTTTCGTTCTGATACCACGCCAACCTCCCGTTGTTTCAATCAACCCACGCTCTTTCATTGCTTGGAGATTGCGACTGACATTACTTTTGTTTAACTTTATCGCGTCCGCTATCTCCTGCATTGTAGGCACTGTATTGTTGGCAAAGTAGTATTCGTCTATAAACTCAATAATCGAGTTAAAGACCGATTCGCTCATTACCTTCATAAAAAAATCCTGCTCTTTTGATTTATTACGCAATTTTTGTTGCGTTATGATTATATTTTAGCTATAATAGAATCGAAAGTCAAGCCTTTTATCTGACAAATAGGTGAATTGACAAAAATTTTTTTGCTATTGCCTTTTGTCGGGAAGGTGTCTCCCTCAGCGAAAAAGCTCAAGGGGCAATGTTTATCCCTCGTTAAGCATAAAGCATTGCCTGTTTCCTTGACCTTTTTCTACTGAGGTAGAGTTTTGCATTTTGCAAAAGGCAACAGCTTGAACAAAATCTCTTATAAAGGAGTTTAGTATGGAAAATTGTGTTATATATGCAAGATTCAGCTCCCACGGACAAAACGAACAAAGTATTGAAGCGCAGGTGCGTATTTGTAAGGAATATGCCGAAAACAAAGACTTTGACGTTGTCAATCTCTATACCGATAAAGCCAGAACGGGAACAAACGACGCTCGACCTGCTTTTCAGAAAATGATTGCGGACGCCAAAACCGGCGCTTTCCAGTACATCTTAGTTTATATGTTCGATAGGTTTGCCCGAAATCGCAGGGACAGCATTATCTATAAGGAAATGCTGAAAGACAAATACGGCGTCAAAGTCATATCCGCTTTGGAGCCGATTGCCGAAGACGAAGGCGGCGAATTTTATGAAATGTTCCTCGAATGGAATGCCGAAAAATACAGCAAACGTCTTTCCAAAAGAGTACGCGATGGTCTTGACACTAGCATTGCAAATGGAACTTTTTGCGGAGGTTTTATCATTTACGGGTATAAACTCGAATTAGAGCCTGTCCCCGGAAAACAAGGCAAGTTTATCAAACGTGTTGTTATCAACGAAGAAGAAGCCAAAGTCATCCGCTATGTATTCGAACAATACGACAAAGGCGTAAGCAAAAAGCAAATTGCCGCCAATCTGAACGCACAAGGAATTCGTGTTAAAGGCAAGTCCATTTCGCACAAGACTTTCGACAATTACATGAAGAACACGAAATACACCGGCGAATTCTATTTCGGTGAAAGGCTCTGCACAAATATGTATCCGCCGATCATCGATAAGGAGATGTTTGAACGAGTACAACAGCGGCTTGCGAGCAATCGGTATTTTCTGGGCGGAAAGGAAACGGCAAAAGAACCTTACCTTCTGACAGGCAAATTATTCTGCGGACACTGCGGTACGGAAATGGTAGCCGGTGGCGGTAAAAGCAAGACGGGAAAAAAGTATTACTATTACGAATGCAAACAGAAGAAAAAGAAGCTTTGCACAAAAAGAATAGAACACAAAGATAAGCTCGAAAAATTCGTGGTACGGAGAGTGATCGATTTCTTGTCCGATGAAGTCAACTTGAATATCGTTACGCAAGACGTGTTGAAGTATTTTAACTCCCGCACAGACGAAAGAGAAATCAAGTCTATCCGAAAACGGATCGCCGATATACAAGAGGAAGCCGATGCGGCCGCTAATGCGTTCATCGAGGCAAAAAGCCCGTTATTGAAACAGCGCATCGAAAAGCGTATGCAAGAATGCGAAGTATTGCTCGCAGACTTGGAAAAAGTAAAAGCCCGCCTCGTTATAGAGCGCGGACAAAAACTCACCGAACAGGATATCAAAGCATTCGTTAATATGATTTTGCAAGGTGATGTTGAGGACTTGGAATTCAGGCGGCGACTGATAGACAATCTGGTCTATAAAGTCTATGTGAGCGATGACGACACCTATATCTATTTTAATATTAAGGGCGGCAATCATATCGAGGAGATTACTTTGGAAGATACAAAAGCCGCTCTAAAAGAAGCTAATAGAGTTCAAACGCAACGTGACCCTGCCCGCCATTAGCGAATAATACGAACTCTGAATACGAGGTCGTATTATTTTTTGCCGTCGATTACTTCGGTATCATCGTTAAACGAAAATAGACCATCCAATAAAAGCTTCTTAAATACTACCTACAATCATCCCATATAACATTACGAACGTTATTGTATTCTGAACCATTAAAAATAACGTGCGTCGTTACTGGTAAATCTTTGATTGATACGTTATAATATAATAAATTACAACTACGATATTAAAAGTCTTTTAGAGGTTTTAAATGCCACATTACGATAAAAATCATTATGTGCAATGTAGATTATTAAGAAGTTTTGCACAACAAAATAAAAACGGCAATGATGTAATATGTGTTTTAAATCTTATTAATTTTTCAGCGTATTATGCAAAACCTGAAAATGCCTTTTGTGAAAATAATTTATATGATGTCGAATTTGCCGATAATAACAAAGATTTAGAACTCAAATTCAAAGCCAACATAGAAGATCCAATGGGCACTTTACTTAATAAGATTGACAATGATAGTGCCCCGACTTTTACTTTTACACGTGCCGAATTAGAAACAATTAAAAAATATATTTTGCTTCAAATTTACAGAACACCACACAATAAAAAATCTTATACCAATATACCGGACAATACTTTTGAGTTAAGCCAATTTAACATAAATCAAAAAGAAAGCAAAGTGGATTTTTGGAAGCGTGAAATGCTTACAATACTTGATTCTGATTGGGATTCTTTGTTGAAAACCGATATGATCGGCATTCGTAAAAATGCTTTGGAAATCAACTCTTCTTTTTTGATGTTTATAAAAACAGCAGATGAATTCTGCATAAATGATTTAGGCTATTGCACAGAAAGACTACCAATAAAAATTCCAGAAGATCAACAAGATGATTTTATAAAAACTGCCCAAATAATCGGACAGGAGTTGTACGGTAAAGACAATTTCGATGAAATAGCCAAAAAAGAAATAGCAGATGAAAGTAGCTATATTGATAATTATATTCTTTTTCCAATATCATCAAACATTGCAATACTCGTGGTTTCCCCGTTATGGAAACAATATTTATTGCATCCGGAATTAAGACATAAAGGAATACCGTTCCACTCGCTACTGCTCCAAAATCATTTAAGTATACCAATGACAACTTATAAGAATGCAGATAAAATTAAAAACGATGCGGACATTGTCACATATAAAAGTCCTGAGGATCAATACACTTATCAATTACATACAATGTCGTGCGAAGAAACCGTTTATTTGAATCACCTGACAATAAATGAGGCATTTTGTTACATTGGTCTAAAAACTCCAGATAAGTTTTTAAAAACAATCAGAGAATATAATTCTTTAGCTTCTATGCAAACACAAAACATTAAGAAAAATTTATTAGGATATGTGGAACTGCTTTCAAAATTAAGTAAAACCAATCATTGAAATAAATAAGCTCTCCAAATTTTGCCGTTTCGTAGTGGCTAGCGTAGCACAGATTTCGCTGAAGTCAATGCGAAAAAATATCACTTAAAATTTAATATATTGCTTTACCGAAGCCGGGAAGAATTTTCTTCTCGGCTTTTTTATTGTTAAAAATCGTATCGACTATAAGGCAATATTTTTTCGGTGCTCATTGACTTCGGATTATCTCACAATAAGCAAACAGACCTATGCCCAATCGGTGCTACTTTGCCTCTGCCGAAAAGGCAAAATAAATTTGGAGGTAAATCCTATGGAAAACAAAGTTTCCCAATTTAATGAATTCAAAAGATACTATCTCTCTGAATTCGAAATCTTCGATGGCGAAGAATTCATTACTTTCAATATTGTAGGCATTGACACTGCAAGAAAGCAAGCTCAGATAGCCGTAACAGACAGAGGTAAAATAAGCGTTATCACTTATGACCTTATGCAAGATAAAGACGGCAATCTGTATTTTGAATACGGCTGTACTTATCAGAAAGTATGGCTCGATGACTTTATGGAGGTAGCGTAATGAAACTTATCCTTGCAAATATCAAAGAAGTCAAAAGAAATACAGAAAACAAACTTACCAAAAGAGTTTGCAATTATGTAATGTCGAGGTGGAGCGACTACGATGACAAAAAACATATCTTCACCGATGTACTTAACTATGGCTGTCAATCAGGC
This sequence comes from uncultured Christensenellaceae bacterium, assembly GCA_944381365.1. GTDB lineage: Bacteria > Bacillota > Clostridia > Christensenellales > UBA3700 > RACS-045. The sequence continues at coordinate 292,560 of CALWKW010000002.1, forward strand.
GTTGTAGGAGAACTTATATACTACTCTGACACAGTACGCTTTTATAAACAATACAAAGATGAAATCAACAGCCTTTTGTATGACACAATGAACGGAACAGGACTTTATGCTCCGTCAGAATTATTCGGAGATAAGTGGGATAAAGAAGATCCGCTTGCTCAGGGTACATACAATCAAAACTTACTTGCTTGGTTCGGATTTGAAGAAACTCTAAGAAATATCGGCTACAACTTCGAACAATTAGAAAATTACATTTAAGGAGGACAGAATTATGAAAACTACTATTACTAAAAAACAAAAAGCAATCGAACTTATGAAAAAGTTGGACATATACAAACCCTACATCAAAGGCTTTGAAGAAAAAGACAAAGTATGTTTCTTCGAGCAATTCGGAGGTTTTTGGATAGAACAAGAACCCGAACTCTATAAGAAAATGCAAGAGATTGAAAAAGAACATAAATGCAAAGTATATGCCGTAACACACGAATACACAGAGTTTGGCGAACTCTATGACTTTCTTATCGTAACAGACTATCCCGAAGAGTGGGACACACTCATATACAGCAAAGGCAACAAACATACAGCTTTTGCCTATGTATGGAACAAAGACTGCGATTGGTTTTCAGAATTCGGCAGCATTACCCTACACAGCTTTGGTGGCGGTATTAAAAGAATTGCTTAAACGGAGGATAATCTATGGCAAAACTTCAAGAACTCAAAAAATATATCGACTATGAATTCTCCACAGGTATTTATACGGGAGAAGATTATAAGGCTTTCCAAACTAAGTATATCAACTACTTAAAAGCAATGTGCAAAGACAATCATTGGCAACTTGTAAATGTAGGCAAGAACCATTATTGTTTCTCTGCTTTTATCAAAAGCTCACATAACAAGTATGTCTACATATCAATAAGCGATGTCAGATATTTTTCTAATGAATGGTACAGACATATACTTGTTCGTACTGCAAAAAACGAAGTAGATTACCGAGGCGGATTTAACAACTATACTACGCTTGAAAGATTAGCTAGCAAAGTTGCCGAACTGCTCGAAGATGTACCATTTTAAGGAGGCTATTATGAAACTTAATCTCGAAGCTAAAACAAAAGAACAAGAACTCGTAAAACAATATCTCGAACATAATGTAAGCCAAACTCTTGCCGATAAAATCAATAACGGTACACCATTCGAAAAAGACGGCAAGATATTAATCAACAAAAAGACGCTTGACAGCTTTATGAAATACGCATCTGACGAGGCAAGGAAACTTGCCTCCAAAGGTGCTAATTGTGCGTGTGTCGAAGATAAAGTCGTATTCGGTTGGGCTATCCACTATTTTGAAGAAGACAGTATCGAAGGAACTCTTTACAATGAGGACGGTACAGAATACAAACCTGCACCGAAATACACGCCTGCTAAAGTAAAGAAAGCCGAACTAGAAAAACCCAAACAACAGCAAGTTTCCTTATTTGACTTTATGGACTCTGAACAAAAAGAAGACTTAAAGACAGACAATACTTCCGAAAACGATGACGAATACGAGGAAATGACAGAAGAAGAAATGCGTGAGTTTGACGGAGATATTGACGAACCGATGAGTTTGTTAGATAAGATTGAAGACGATTTGCAAAACAATACATCAGATAGCAATATCTTGTCTTCATTAAAACGCATATTCGAAAACAATATTATTGTGAGGTAACTACTATGACAGAAAAAGATATTAGACCTATACCAAAATACATATTGAAACTAATACAAAAAATAGATAAGTTAAATTACCCTATGCCTGACGGACATGTCAGATTTTATTCTTATCTCACATCAAAGAAAGGCGAACTTATTAAAGTTACGGTAGCCGTAAAACACCGCTATAAAAATTGGTATTGCAAGCAAGTAGCTATACACGGATTACATTCAGAAAACTGCTATGTAAAAGACTTGGAATATTGCGGAATGGTAGGTATGGGATTTAGAGTCGGCTGGCACGACGAAGGATTGCAGAAATACCGTAATTGGTTTGAAAGCAAAGATTGGTGCTATGCACAAGATAAATATTACGATCCCTATGCTCCGCTAATTAATAGAGAATATATATCTCGCTTTAAGGAATTCAAATACAGTGCTTACGAGCTTTACTATGGTAACGATATATTTAAGTACCTAAGACTTTATGAGCAATACCCTCAAATGGAAATGCTTATGAAATTCGGCTTTACCAGAATTGCACAAAGTAAAACAATACTAAAGCTAACAGGCAAAGACAGAAGCTTTTGCAAGTGGCTCATTAATCATAAAGAACAACTGCAATCTAAGTTCTACTATAACGATGTGATTGTAAAGGCATATAAGACAAACAGACCAGTAGATAAATTGCAATCATATAAAAGTGCTAAACTTCAGTTGCAGCACGATAGCAACCTATCTCAAATTAAAGAACTATTCAAAGGCAAAGAATTAGAACGCTTTTTCGATTATATCTCTTTTCAAGATACAAATCCGCATACTTTTTTAGACTATGTTAAAGCCTGTCAATATCTCGGTTTGGATATGTCAATAGACAAAAACCGCTTCCCTCATAATTTCAAACGCTGGCACGATATACGAATTGACGAATATGCTACCAAAAAAGCTTTGGAAGATGCAGAAAAGAAAAAGGAACTCTATGCCAAGTTTGCATATGTAGCCGAAAAGTATATGTCCCTAGAAAAACAAAACAGCAGACAATACATAGCCATCATTGCTCAATCCCCTGCCGATTTGATAAACGAAGGCGAAGTGCTTCATCACTGCGTAGGACGAATGAACTATGACCAAAGATTTATTAGAGAAGAAAGCCTTATCTTCTTTATACGCAATAAGCAAACCCCGGATATTCCTTTCGTTACCATTGAATACTCTCTTAAAACAAGAAAAGTATTGCAATGCTACGGTGACCACGATAGCAAACCTAGTGAAGACATACTCCACTATGTCAATAAAATTTGGCTACCCTATGCCAACAAAACACTTAAGAAAATACCATCATGAAAGGAGAATACAACTATGCAAGACTATTTTAGAATTACTGCTTACCACCCTACTGAAAACATATCCGTTATTATGGACTCATACGGCAGATTTGAAAAACTTTGGCAATTCAGCTCATATATAGTGTCCAAAGGCTTTAAAATAATTGCAGTCGGAGGAGAAGATAAATTTGATTTTGGAGATATGCCAAAAGTTGAATATAATACAAATCAAATTTATCTTAGAGCTTGTCAACAAGATGAAGTAAAAGTTTATAGCAACTCTATTACAGTACAAGACAATATTTATCGCTTAAAATAATAATATAAAAAGCCGCAACAAAGCGGCTCTTTATTGACTTTATTAAATATATTTATCGTATAATGTCGATAGGTTTACGCTTTGAAACAAAATAGCTTCCTATTAATGACACTAACAATGTAACAGCAAAAGATACCAGCAATATCAACAATATCTGTCTGATGCCAAACACCGATATGGGAATTAAAATACCTAGTTCATTACTTACCATTGAATTTATTAATAAACCTGCGATACCGCTTAATATCGATGATATAGGGAATATAATGGCAAAAAGAATAGCCCCTTCACACAAAACAATGTAAAATATATCCCTCGATGTCGCACCGATAGCTCTCAGAACCCCTATTTCTTTTTTTCTTGCCATGATAGAGTTTATCAAATAGTTTGCAAACATTATAGATGCAAAAATACCTATTCCCAAAGAAATATAATAGAATATTTTTTTCATAATATCCATTGTGCCTTTGAGAAAATCTGCCTGTTCCATAATGCTATTTGACGTATAAATTCCTTCATACGCATTATCAAAATATTCAGTTATCGCTTTGACTATGTCAGATTGATTTTGTGAATCAATTTTTATTATTCCTACTCTTGCGTCGAGATGATTCGACTCCAAAATTGCCTTATCGTGTTCATATGCTACCATATTAACAAATGCTTTATTTTCCTCATCTACATAATATTCACCAGGATAGGACGAAAACTCTTTTTTTGTAACCCCTGTAGCTTCGCTCGGTATATATACACCAACAATTTTAGCATCTATTTGGCTGCCGTCATCTAGTTTAATTTTTATGGCATTAAATTTATCTGCAATATTATAACTATTGATAAGCGACATGTTTGCCTGGGCAATTATCTGCAGTCCGCTTTTTCCTAAAGGATTATCCAAATAGCCACTTTCTATATCGTTACTGATTGCTATCGATGACAGATAATAAGCAACTGCCATTGCCAAATCCTCATCGCCATTTGTGTAATTTTGAATAATTTTCGATATATTCTCATCTTCCTTGTAAAGCTGAGCATTTTCAACAGCATATTCATAAATTTTTGACAATGAATATGCTTTGAATAGCTTGCTGTTTATACTATTAAAATTTTCACTTACCAAAGACAACTTACCAGATATATTTTGTACATATGTCAAATTCATTTCTCTACCGATACTAGATGATATCCCTGGTATATTAGTCATATTTCCCAATAAAGATGATATGTCCAAATACGAAATTATAGCTTCGTTGTCAGATAAAGATGTCTTTTCTTCTCCTATCCACAGAATACTGGTATTACTTTTTCGGAATGTTTCAAAATCAGCAACAAAAGTATTTTTTTTGCTCGTTACCAGTTCATTCAAAATAGGCATCTCAAACTCATAACTGCTATGCGAAGGCACTCCATAATCAAAATCACTCATTTGCATAAGAGAATTAATATATTCTATACCGCCTTTGTGCAAGTATAATATAGAATGCCCGTCGGGATTAATATCTCCCACATCGCTTTTATAACCGTTATATTCTTCCGAAAGCGGGTCAATGCTTGCATTCCTTTCGTAATCGTAACCACTGTCAATAATACCTACAACTGTAAATTTGTTTTCCCAATCCAAAGTGATAGTTTTACCTAAAATACCATTTTCTTCATTTGTAGGCTCTATCATACTCCCGTCAATATAGATATCGTCAGTCTTATATGCTCCCGCCTTAAAACTTCTATATATATGATATGATATAGCTATTTCGCCATTTTCCTCAGGATATCTTCCCGCATAAAGTTTAAGTCCTAATTCATCTGCTACCATATCATCGATTTCGACATAGCCGTCTGCATACTTACTATAACAACCGTAACTTGATTCATTTTCCCTAATTGGCAAATATCTTTCATTTATAAGCACACCCACTTGATTTTTTTTGTATAATAAAGTGTAATTATCCCCCAAAGAATAATCTGCATCTGCAAAATTCACCAAGTATTTATCTTCTGAATTAACAATTGCTGTGTATGTATTTTCTACAGAATCCCAAGCCGCCAAGCTATCAGCAATTCCAAACAGCCCAAAGCAAACAATACATAGCAGTAAAGTGATAGCTAGCCGAATTTTTTTACTTTTAAGACTGTATGTCGACATCTTTACTACCGCCTTTGGCGATAATGAATACCTTTTAAAGGTTTTTGGAATTCTATCTTGTTCTTCATTAACATTCACGCTTTCTTCAATATCTTTCGCTACAGTTTCTTTTAAGCATTTATCCTCAATTATAGTACCGTCAGCAAGCCTGATTATTCTATCCGCAAAAGAATTAGCAAAACCTTCATCATGCGAAACAACTAGCACCAAGCTGTTTCTTGATATTTCCTTAAGCAACTCCAATATTGAGCGACCTGTTTTTGCATCGAGCGCACCTGTTGGCTCATCGGCAAGTATTATTTTAGGATTTTTTATCAATGCTCTTGCAATAGCTACTCTTTGTTTTTGTCCGCCTGAAAGTTCGTTAATTTTCCTCTTAGAAAACGTCGACATATTAACTGCCGCCAAAACTTCTTCAATTTTGCTCTCTTGACTTTGGTGTTGTAAATTTTGTGCAAGCATTATATTTTCGCCCACATTAAAATTATCCAGCAAATTAAATTCCTGAAAAATAAAACCTATGTCCGTATTCCTAAATTTGTCGAGTTTTATTTGACTTATATTTTGAATATCCACTCCATCGACTATTATTTGTCCGCTATCGGCTCTTTCTATCCCGCCAATAATATTTAGAAGTGTGCTTTTTCCTGCTCCGCTTTCACCAAGTAGAAACACAAGCCCTTTTGATGGTAAATCGCATGAAATATTATTGATAGCTAAAACACTTTCTTTTGATTTTGAAACATATTGTTTTGTTAGATTTTTAATTTGTATCATGTAATCCTCCACATCCCTGGCAAACTACTGTATTGTATTTGCCAGGGATTATATGATTTAGGTTCTATCTCTACCCTCTACGCCGTCAGCACCTTTTTCGCCGTTTGCGCCAGAAGCATGACGATCCCCGCCTAATAAAGTTTTACCGCCAAGGCCGCCTTCTCCACCTTCGCCGCCTTCGCCTTTATATCCAATCACACCTTTTGTTCCGTTAGATGTGGAGCAGTTAACGATTGCCCCTGTAAGATAAACAGCTGAACCGCCTTCGCCGCCCGAACCGCCATTGCCACCAGTACCGCCAGTGCCACCTTTACCGCCAACTGTTCCATAGACAAATAGTGTTCCGTCTCGGCCTTCACCGCCTTTGCCGCCCTGACCGCCATTGCCACCAGTACCGCCAGTGCCACCTTTACCGCCAACTGTTCCATAGACAAATAGTGTTCCGTCTCGGCCTTCACCGCCTTTGCCGCCCTGACCTCCTTTACCACCTTGGCCGCCAGCGCCACCATTACCGCCATAAATACTGAATTTAGTGGAAATTTCAGTCTGCTCTAAATAACTATTAATACAATATGAATTATTAACCACTTTTATAGCATTATATATACCAATGCCGCCCTTACCTCCTGAACCTCCTGTTATTCCAGTATTACCAGTGTAACCTTGTAATCCGGGCTTATCTTTTTGTGTTTGTTTTTCTGGAACCGAAATCATTTTTGCGGCTTCTGCCGGCTGTTTGCCATTCGAGCCATTTCCTCCTCGAACTATTAGTTGTTTCATGTTATTTGTTACATAACCAGTAGCGCTAATGCCGTATCCACCTTGTAACCCATGAATACCATTTGTGCCAATATTATTTGCCCCAGCGATACTTAAATTTCCTTCTCCGTAAAAAATAATTTCCTGACAATTAATTACGCTTGTTAAAGTACTGGAACTAATATTCCCACCCGTCAAAGTATTTGTACCATTAGAAATAATATTTAGTTTATTACACTCGTCTGCCACTAATAAAGTAGAATTAGACTTGCTAATCATTTTTGAATTTTTAAAAATGATAGTTAAAGATCTACTTCTTTGTTCCACATTTATGTTTACAGTTCTTTGTATATTATTAGTAGTAAACATTACTTGATCAACATTACTCTTAATACTAAAACTCACGTTACCTTTGATCGTGAATATTGAATAATCAAGAGTAATGTTATAAACAGAACTTGAAGTGTTTGCAATTACTTCGTTTGCATACCACCTAGCATTAAGTTTATAATTCCCGTGTGAACCTTTTTGAATTACATTAATTATTTGTCCACTTCCATCTTCCCATCCAAGGAACTTATATCCTAATTTTTGAGGGATGGGCAAAACAACAGAATTTTCAATTGTATAATTCCTAATTAGGTTTTGACAATTCTCGTAATTTTCATATGTGATTTCATATTCAATTATATTCCACATAGCTTGAATTGTTATGTCATAAGTATAAAGGAATTGAATATTTTCATCCATCATCACTCCTTCATAATACCATCCTAAAAACTCATAGCCCAATCTTTCCGGTATCTTTTAATTTCGATATACCGTTGAGCATAAAAAGCATTTGTCCGTCGGATATAGGTGGCAAGCCTACGCTAAATCTGCCACCAGCTTTCTTGCTCTCGTTTTCAACGGCGTTTTTCTCCTTCTTCCATTCGATACCGAAAGGCGGATTGGATATTATATAGTCAAAGGTATAATCTGCAAAATGGTCATTGGACAAAGTGTCGCCGTGTTTCATATTCTCAGCATTACCGCCCTTGATAAGCATATCGGCTTTGGCTATGGCGAAGGTTTCTTCGTTGAGTTCTTGTCCAAAACATTTTATACTTGCGTCTTTATCCAGCTCAAGCAATCTTTCAGTCATACAACCCAGCATTTGACTTGTACCCATAGCCATATCGTATACCGTAGCTGTTATGCCCTCTTCTCTGAGTCTGTCTTCGTCTTCGCCGATAAGAATATCTGACATAAGATAAATAATATCTCTTGCCGTAAAGTGCGCCCCTGCTTGTTCGTCATAGGACTCGCTGAACTTTCGCACCAATTCTTCGAATATATAGCCCATATCGGTACTAGTAACTTTATCGGGACTCAAATCTGCTTTTTGCGAACAAAACTCCGAGATAACAAGATACAGCAATCCGTTGTCTTCCATCTTCTTGATTTCGTCTTCAAACTTAAAGTTGTTGAGAATATCTATTACATTTTCGCTAAAACCTTGCAAATACATCCTGAAGTTTTCGCCGATATTAAATTCGTCGGTCAACAACTTCTCCAACGTCATTTTGCTGGTGTTGTAAAATAAATAACCTGACGCTCTTTTCAAAAAGCCGTCTTTGACTTCTATCCCCTTGCTCTTCAATTCGTCATATTTATCCCATACAGCCTGTCTTGTGCCTACCAACGCATCGCTAAATCTCTTGATTACACACATAGGCAATATAACCTTGCCGTATTCGTGAGGTTTGTAAACTCCTACCAATTTGTCGGCTATTGCCCATATTAAGTTAGCCTTTTCTTGCACGTTGATTGTTGTCTGTTTTTGTCTCTCGCTTATCGTCATAAATTTACCTTTTATTGAGTATTTAATTTTTGATTTGCCTTATCTTTTATTGTATCATAACAAAATATTTTTGAAAAGATATTTTAATAATTTATATTAATAAAAAGTCCCTTAGTTTTTACCTAAGAGACTTAAGAATAATTTTTTATATTAATTTGCAATCAATCTAACTTCTTCCATATTTTTCTGTCCGCAAAATATATTTCACCATTGACAGTATTTCTTGCATCTTTCATTAATACATATCCGTAAAACTTTCCATTCGCATAGGGAGGCTTGCAAATTTTTACCCACTTCAAATCAGGATTCTCTTCGTTTGTGGCCTTAAGATACTTCTTATCAGCATCTTTCGAACACCACAATTCATATAGAGTCTTTAATTCAGGCTTTTGTGGCATATCAGCATGTTCAAGGTTGTTATTAATAAACTCATTCTCTTTCGGTTTTTGCTGGCGTTCTTGTACTTTGTGATACTCCTTATTATATTGAGTTACATGTGGTTTAGGTTGATTTACTTGTTTCGTATTAGGCAAAATCTTTTCGCTAACAGTTTTTTCCTGAGATACTTTAAAAGCATTTTTTACTTTTAAAGCTTTTACTACTGTCCATACTATTAAAACAAAAATAAAAAGTATCGTTATTGATGATAAAATGTATAAAATTGTTTGACTTATCGATTCTATAAACGCTAACACTGGCGTGACAGCGCTTAACAGTATTATCGAAATCAAAATATACAAAGCTATTCTAGTTTTTCCGCCCGCTACCCTGTCTTTTAATATTTTCATTGAGAACAAGGTACCTACGCATATAGTAGCTAATGAAAAAGATACACTTAATATGCCCTTAATTATAACTTTATCTATAAGAGAAAAACCCGTAATCTCAAATATCTTAGGAACAAACATACCAAATAGCATTGTTATGATAATTGCCTGAAATGATTTCGCTACTTTTTTCAAATTATCCTCCAATAAAACTCAATTTTATTTGGTTCGATATATTTTATCTAATGTTTTGCCGTCTTTGTTTTTCCACTCTGTCCAACCGTTTGTCGAGCCGCCTAAAACAAAATCACTCGCTCCACTAGGAGTATTAAATTCTAATGTAACTTTAAGAAAATACTTATCTACTTCCTGAACAATATCTCCTTTTTCTACAAGTACTCGTCTTTGCTTATTGTATTTTTCAAGATTAACATCTTTTTGCATATTTATTTCAGAGCCTTCCAATACCTGGAATTTATCGCCATTGTAAACACCATAAGCAGTAATGCCTAGTCTCGTAGTATGAAAAATTTCCGATTCATTAAGACTTTCTTTTGCATTATCCATCTTATAGCCTTGAGTCGCCATAATAAACTGTATCTCTTCATAAACTTCTTCTATTGACGGCAAATCGTATTCGTCAATTTCGTATTGAGGTTTTACAAAATTCTCAACTTTATAACGATTTGACTCGTGCGCCTTAATTATCGCGTATTCTTCAAGACCGCTTATCATATCAAGGGAAAATGTTTTATTATCTGCAAGAAACATAATCGCTTTATTCCAAAAATCTTTCGAACGATTATGATCATCCAACCTAGTAACCCCATTGCGTGTCTGTCCAATGTAAATTTGAGCTATCTTATTCTCGTCATTTTCGTTTATCAAATAATATATTCCAGGTCTATTTATGCCCGTTATCTTCTTTGCTTCGGATAGTAGGGGGCGAGGAATCACATAAGTTGTCATTGTTGATAGATGTCGACGTATGGACCTGATTCCGTCTGGTTGCCCGTTTAAATAAATTACTTCAAGTTTTTTGCTTTGTGCCATTTATACCTCTTTGCTTAACATATATTTTCGCGTATATTATAACACAAATAAATATACAATACAAGATTTTACATTAATAATATGCACTTCCTTTTGTAGTGCACTTAATGGCAGAAATAATTGTGAAAATCTACTAGTATCACAATTTAATACCTGCAAAATTAACAGAAGTATTGCCAGATATAAAAAATGGGATTATAATATTTATAGTAATAAATATCGGTGACAAAATGTTAAAGAAAATAGTTGTTTTTATAATCGTCATTGCAGTAATATCCGTTGGATTTACGGCTTGCGCTCCTACGCCGCCTAGTATAATAATGCAAAGATGTTTTCAATCAACAGTAAATATATTTCCTGAAGATGCTCCTGTGCATATCAAGACAATAGATGTACTTAATAACAGCTTTATGTTCAGATGTATTATCGAAACAGAAGAACTGAACGAATTTGAGCCGTCCAAATATGACATAGGCAATGTTTATTTTATTGCCTATACAGGAAATCTGTCGAGCGATCCTTTTGTGATTAGAGGTAAATATTCAATATGCACTGATAACCCCACAGAAGATAATCCTCTATTTGCTAAATTTTTGAAAGACAATCATTGGGGAAAGGATTATACCGATTATGAAATATTGTACGGTGCAGAAAAACCTGCCGTATTGTTTGAGGAAGAAGATACAGAAGTTTTGAATGAGCTTGCGGGCAAGATGGCAGAAAAAATTACAGAAAAACAAATCGGCAAAACAAACGAATATGTTCTCGGAGAGATAAGAAGCAACCCTGCAAGCGGAAAATACTATTACGGTGATTTTAACCTTAAGGATATGACAATGAAGTTTATCCGTATTAATATTACAAAAGAAACGCTGCAGGCTTATAAAGACAGCGGAGAAGTAATATTATCAGGCATATCGTCAGAAGATTTTGATCCGTACAGGTATGCAGAATATGCAGATGAGATTATAAGCAATACATAGCAAAATTGCAAAACACGCAAGGACTACCCTATGCGTGTTTTTTGAAAATAATATAATTTTATTTGACTCTATTTCCTTTTTAATTTTTAATGTTTTTATCAAAGAACATCAAAATCATCAAACATTGATTGCTGAATTGTAGTAGACTTGTTTTTGGCGGATAGAATTATGTCGGCAATATATTCATATGCTTTTACAAATGAATTTGGAATAAAAATTATTTTTATGTTGTTTTGTTTGCATATTTCCATTTTCATTCTATCAGACTTCTCTCTTGCCAACACTCCAAAATGTTCGCCCCCATTAACCTCAAAAACAATAACCGGTTTCTTTCCCCAAAATGTTTTCTCATAAAGTACTAAATCAAATTCCTTAGATGCCAGATTTTGCGGCAAATTGTTTTTGAAAATTTTATTTAACTTAACATTTCTTTCTGCTTCAAAAGACTTATGGCATGTACAGAAATGAGATACTGTTTTAAAAAATTCATCTTCAGCAACACTACCGTTAGATTTTCCTACTTCTATTTTTACTGATTCATTAGGAGGTACAACTATTTTTCCGTTATGTTTTGCATATTGAATCAGATTATAAAGATCATCCTTTTTATCTGATAAAATATCCATAATTTCCACATCGGCAGCGACAATTAATTTGCTTTTCGCTCTGGTAGTTGCAACATTAATTAATTCGTAATTATTCTTTAGCCATTTGTATGTATTTTTACTAGTCTTGCTTGATATCGCAGTCGAAAAAATAATAGTATCTCTTTCTGCTCCTTGCAAAGAATGTATAGTGCCGCAATCAATATTTTTGATATTTCTTTCTTTCAATAGCTTTTGCAATAAATCTTTTTGGTTTACAAAAGGAGTAATGATATACGCATCGTCGATTTTGTTCCTTTCTATATAATCAACAATAGCTACTGCCTCATCTATTGCTTCATTCTTCTGCTTTACATTTTGATTTTTTACATCAATTACTTTTAAGTCGCCTTCAAAATCCACATAAGACAAATTCAATGAATTATTATAATATCTCTGATTTGAAAAGCCTATTATTTTCTTTCCGCATCTATAATGATATTTTAATAAAATGTATTTTGAAATATTATCATTTTCTACCATTACATCAAGGATAGAATTGGTTTTGTAATCATAAATATCTAATATATTATATTGTTCTTTTAAGTCTTCATTGACTTGGTCTTCTAGTATAATAACAGGCTTCAACTGATTGGGATCTCCAACTAGCAACAAAGATTCGGCTTTTGCTATCGGAAGCAAAGCTGTAGCAACATTGCATTGCCCTGCCTCATCCATAACTACCAAATCAAACATAAATTTCGGCGAACCTAATCTTCTTGAAGAGATATTAGTCGAGAATATTACAGGAAATACTTCGACCAACTTTTTCATATTCAAATCGTCCTGCATCCATTTATTGAAACTTGTAGCACGCTCATCGTCATCTTCGATATTGCATATTCCTATCAATTCCGAATATCTTGGCTTTTTTAGTTTCAATATATACTGCAACGATTTGAAAAATAAAAATTGCGATAGATAATAGTTTTCAGTTAATGGAGTAAATAATGATGTTATTTCTTCATTAGATATTTCTGGATACTGTTTTAGTTCATTCTTTAATTGCTCAATCTTTTCTTTTACGATATCGATGATTTTACTGCTATTATCACCAAAAGAATCAATTAATCGACGCGAACTCTCTAAACAATTTTCTATTTCGCTTCTTTTTTCTTGGATATTTAACAAATTAATTAATTTTTTATTTCTATCGTCATCAGTAACTTTTATTTTATTCAATAAATCATCTTTTGCGATTTTATCTGTTTTATAGTTATATAATTCTCTTATTCTTAATGTAGCCTTCTTTACATCTTCAAAATTACCGAGTCTTAAATAAGGAAAATTGATTATTTCGTCTCTATATGAAAATTTTAATTTTTCAACTATTCCGTTTACCGGCTTATTGTTTGATGAACAAATCAAAACTGTTTTATCATTATAGAAAGCACTGAGAGTCACATTTATAATTGTTTGAGTTTTGCCAGTTCCGGGCGGTCCTTGCACAAAGGTTACAGGATATTTCAAAGCATTGTACAAAACTCTCATTTGATTAATGTTTATTCTTTTATCGTAAATAATCAAAGATGGTTTTTTCCGCCTGAAATTATTTCTTTTCGTGATATTCCCAAAAAATGATTTTAAAGGTATAGGCAACTCATTGTCATAATACTTTCTTTCAATAGTATCGTAGGTTTCTGTTAGATCAACAGGGATATCTCTTTGCAAAAGCATTATATCAGGTCTTGTATCAATGTACTCGCCAGGCTTTAAGTTCTCTTTGATTACAGATTGATAAAAATCAAATTTATCAGCAAATGTTCTGGTAAATTCTTCAACATCCATTTTTATATAATTGAATAAAGAATGTCTTCGACCGTCTACTATAAAAGATTGATTGAACCTTAATTTATTGTTCAGAACCAAAGCCTTTTTAACTGGATCAAATGTAATTGCATAATAACATATTACATATTTATTTTTGCCTTCATCTATGGAAAAACAATTTATTGCCAATGTGTAAAAACTGTTACTGTTATTTTTGAGATTGTAGTGGTAAATATCGGCTATTATTTTTTTAGCCTGTTCATCACTTAACGAATAAGTTTTATTTTTTCTTAACTGAATTAAATCTATTCCCGGAATTGCCGTATATTCTTTCTGACAAGGATCGTTATCTAATATGTTGCATTCGGCATAATAATTTAGCACATTGTGATTAAAATGGTCATAATTTAGCCAAGCACATTTACTTAAATTTTTCTCTATTTTATTAATTAAATCATCGGGCACATCATATGATGCCAAATCTATTATTTCCGCTTGCTGAATATTTTCGAAATATATCCAATATTCAAATGTCTTCATGGATTTTTTATCGTTAAATGCAGTCACATACAATTTATGACTATCCAAATCAATATCTTTTACTGCGATCCAATAATATGTATTTTCGCCCTTTTGATTTATATATGATATATTAAGCCATTTGCCTTCTTTTATTGCTTTTGATATCTTATCCCCGATATTCATAACACATCCATCTTACCTTAACTTTATAAAACTAATAAGATTATAACATATTATTAAAATTTATACAACAAAATCTATAAGAAAAGCCTTAAAAGAGCAATAAAATAAACATTCTATTAAATGTATAGGTGTCTCACCAAGCGGTTCCCATAAGAACACCTAAGTTCTTATGGTACTTTATATTAACTGAATATTGGGTTTCAATTATCTAAAATTTTTATAAATACATTTATTTGCAAAAAAGTTTAATAAAAAGATTATTTTTTTAAAAATTATAGAAATACTGATATAAATATGTTATAATATGTTATAACAATTAGGAGATTTCTATGAAGATAAAAGAAAGAATAATATATTATCTTGATATCTATGATGGCGAAGAACAAGGGACAATCAAGCGTGTTTCGGAAGATTTAATCTCGTGTTCTCCAAAACGAAACACCTATGAAATACTAAATATGATTTATACTGCTTTTCAAGAATTGGTGGCAGATAAGAAAATTGAATTGATAGTATGTGAGAAAATGACTCCAACTCAACTTCATCGATTTAATATGGAAAGCAAAACTTTTTATCGCATAATAGACAGAAACGTGTAATTATTTTGCCTTTAAGTATTATTTTGTATTTACTCAATAAATAATTTTACAATTTAAAATCCCATAAGAGTGAAATATCTTATGGGATTTTATAGATAATTTGGAATTTATTATATTTGCATCATATTTTTATCTTGTGAGATTTATATTGAAATTTTTCTTAAGCATGTGCATTTTTATAATTGTAATGGCCAAAGTGATGACTATAGATAAAACAAGCAAAATCGCATTGCTACCGGCTACTTGACAGACAAAGAAAAGTATATTCTTTTCTATCAATACTTTGGCAATTATGTTTACAATCAAAGCTATAGTATTGGCAGACAAAATCACAGGCAGAGCCTGCAAAATCAATATACCGAAAATACTTTTTTCTCCTATTCGCAAAGTCTTGAGTATATACAATTCTCTAGTGTTTATAATGGCAATATGGCTAAGAACTGCCAGCATATACAAAGACGCCAATATTATACCGACAAAAAGTATTGTGTAGACATATGGCTGCATCGTCTTTTGTATTATCCGAGCATCTTTGTAGGCATAATAATTTTCATTGTATATATCGACATCTTTGTCCCACCAATAATCAATTTTATCTTTGTCAGCGGTCTTTATAAAATATCCGTAATATAGTCTTGCCATGCTGATATCATGATAATCCGATGGCGAAACATAGAGAATATATTCCTCAGCATTTTCGTTTGTCCTATCGACAGATTGGATTTTATAATCTTTTGAATAAAGAGTCGTGCGATAATCTTTTATTTCCCAAGTAATAGTATTTTTTCTCAAATCTATATACTTAGGCTCATTTTTCCCCAACGCATAGTATATTCCAAAATTGACAATACACTCTCCTTCTTTTAGAGTATCGTCCATTACGATTTTTGTTTGATTATGAAAGATATTGAATAATACAGATACTTCAGGAGTAAGGATAATTTCCTTGGCGGTTTTATCATTGAGATATACGGCATAATTTAAATTTATTTCCTCGCTAGAAGGTATATCCCTGATAAATTCTTTGACGACAAAACTTTTGTCAAAATAATCGAGCATATCCCCTTCTTTTACAGTGTCAAGAAGTTTATTGTCGAGCACCTTTTTAGTGGCATAACCCAGTTTTATCTCATTGTCTTTCAGACTGTCATCTACAATTATATATTTGCTTTGTCCTTCTGTCCCATAATAATTGTAATATCTCAAAAGTCCTGTTGTATCCGCACCTTCTATTTTTTGTGCAAACAAGTTCATATCATCGTCATTATAAAGAGTCGAGTATTCATAAACCTCAATATTTTTGAGATATTCATTTCTACAATTCATCAAAAGAATTGCAAGGGGAAACGCTATCAACACAAACATTAAAGCAAGGATAAATATCGAGGTCAATTTTTTTGCAAAAGTATTTTTCAGTTTTGCAAAACAAAATTTGTTGAGAGAAGAAAAGGTCAACTGACGGGGCTTTCCAATTGTATTTTGGGGCAAATCCTTTTCAGTCTTATCGATATTGATTTTTTCATTGTTAGATGATAATGAATTTTTTTGATAAAGCTCAGAGTCTTCTTGTATATCGCCTTTGTAAATCCTTATTATTCTGTCGGCATACTTATCGGCAAATTCTACTTTGTGAGTGATGACAAGCACGAGTTTTTGCAAAGAAATCTCTTTGAGAATTGACATAACGTTCTCGCCGTTTTTTTCATCCAGACTTCCTGTCGGCTCGTCTGCCAAGAGTATCTTGCTGTCGTCAAGCAAAGCTCTTGCTATTGCAACTCTCTGCATCTCTCCGCCGCTCAACTTGGATACCTTGGTGTTGATATATTTTTTTATGCCAAGGTTTTGCAATATCTCTGTTTGCTTTTGAGTATCGGCAGAGCATATATCGAGATTTTGTTTTACGGTAAGACCGCCCAAAAGGTTTCCGTCCTGAAAGATTATACCGAAAATGTTGTGCGAGTTTATTTTTTCATCCGTATTGAGAGGTGTGCCGTCATACAATACTTGACCGCTGTCAGGCTTGACTATGCCCGTAAGGATATTAAATAGCGTACTTTTACCGCTACCGCTCTCGCCTAATATCGCCACAAGTCCTTTTTCGCCGAATGAAAGATTTATATCATTTAAAGCGGTAGCGTTTTTGAACTTTTTGTTTATTCCTATGACTTCGAGCATATGCTTATCTCCTTGTTGAATTTTGCATAGGTAATAAAGTATGACAAAATTATAATTGCCGTCATGACTAATACTGAACAAACAACTGCCCAACCACTCAGTACATATAAGTACATAGAGTCGAATTCCAAATCAATAATCTGACAATGATACATTATTGGCAAGCTTATTGCCATAAAAAGCACCAAAGCTATCGCCAAAATGAAGAAATTGACAAAAAGATTATAGGCTATGAGGCTGTGCTTGTTGAATCCCGCCTGCCTCATGTTTCTGAAAAGTATTTTTTTTTCATCTGTTTCGAAAAGATTGAGATTGACCAAAAGTATTATGGCAAGCAATGCAAAAACACCGAATACAGGCATACCGATTTTGATGTTTAAATCATGTCTTTGCATAGCTGTTGTAATAAAAGTAGTATTAAGTTTGTCATGATAAAAATTATCTTTTTTTACTTCTTCGATAGGCACGTAATATCCTACAGAAGAATCGAGATATAATTTAGGACCTATTTTGTCCAGACCGATTGCATATTCGTTGTCATATATTCCTACTATCGTAAAATCATATCCGTTGAGCTTAATATCTTTTTGAAGTTTGTTAAAATAACCTTGAAGATTAGCCATTACATCTTCGATTTCGCAATCAAAACGAAAACACATATAGCCCGTAGAAGCAAGAACTTCTCTGTCTGTAGCATTTTCGTCTATTGATCTTCCTGCTATTACGGGCTCGCCGATATAATTGAATATGCTGATTCCATTGTTGTTTACTCTTCCCATAAAACCGTTCTCTTCATAATACGAGAAAGACCCTATCGATAAGTAAAGTGCAGTAAGAGAAGGGTAAGGACGATAATCTTCAGGGAGTTTCCATGAAAATTTGTAGTCCAAAACATCGCTTTTAAAAATTCCGCTTATAATAAATTCTGCGTCATATTTAAGAAATAATTTATCTCCTACTTCTAATTTTGAATATTTTGCATTGAATTCAGAAATAAGTACTTCGTTTTCTTTTGTAGGTAACTTTCCTTCTTTAAGCTCAAAATGTTCTTTTTCTTTTTCAAAGTCGACAAATATGGTACACATCTGCCAATGGTCAGATTTAATGGCAAAAAAGCTATCCTCTTGTCGTTCCTGAACTTTGACAAACTCGACACCCAAAAGCTCAGCTTGCTTGCGAATAAGGCTGTCACTGCCGGATATGGCCTGAGTTGTACCAAAACAAAAACCCGTCAAAGCGACAAACAGAAAGATTGTGCAAAATATAATTCTAGCAAGTTTTGCCTTTATGCCCCACGAAAATATTTTAAAAAACTTTTTGACACCTATACTTGTTTTTTTGCTTTGTATAGTACATTCTTTATCGTCTACATGTATATCTTCGGCAAAGCATTTATCCTCACATACTTCGCCTTCTTTCAAAGTAATCATTCTGTCGGCGTAATTTGCGAGCGTTTTGGGATTGTGTCCTACGCACAAAACAAGTCTTTCATGAGAAATTTCTTTGAGTATTTTATGTACTTCTTCGGCATTTTTAGGGTCAAGATTTGCAGTAATCTCATCGCAAAGAAGCACCTGTGTATCTCTCAGCAAAGCCTGTGCAATAGCTACTCTTTGTCTTTCGCCTCCGCTCAAATTGCGAGCCAATTCGTCTTTTTTATCCTCTATGCCGAGTTTCTTAAGAACTTCTAATCTTTTTTGTGCATCGGAGCAAAAAAATGAAAGTCCGTTGTCTACCGTATCGTCCTCTATAAGAGCGGTAGACTGCGAAATGTATGCAAATATTTTTCCTCTCATATTCTCTTTGGCAAAAGTATTGAGAGAAGTCAATTTTTTATTGCCATACCAAATTTCACCAGATGAGGGTTTTTCGAGAAGTCCTATACACTTCAAAAGCGTACTCTTTCCGCTTCCGCTTTCCCCTATGAGTGCGACAAAGCCTTTGTCCGGCAATTCAAGATTTATGTCCTGCAAAACCGCAAAATTATAGTTTTTGTTAAGTCCTATTATTTTAATCATAAAATTCTCCTAATGGCTTTTGACAGAACCAATAATTTCTATTGTTTATATTGTAGTATAACTATAGATATTTTGCAATAGGCAATTATTAATTCGTGTTCTTTCAAAAACATTGACAAATCATAATCACTGGATTTGCTTCTTTAAAGATTTTCATCTTTTTTTTCATATTTGTTTTTTTTAATTTGTATTGTTGAAAATCATCTTGCCGAATAAAATATCTATTATTTATTAGACGCAAAATTTGATATATAATGTGACATAAAAAAATAAAAAAGTCGAAAATTTTTCGACTTTTTTATTTTTGATAAACTATCTATCTTAAAATAATAATGATTTATCTATAAAATTTTCAAATCAAAATGGCAAACTTTAATCTTTCATATTGTACCATGATTTGATGTGGTGAATTGCTATACCGAAATTTTGAGGCAATTTTTCTTTTAATTTGGACAATTCATTATACATATACACTTCCCCTTCTTCATAAAAAGTCACGATATCATCGTCATTTTCTCCCGTTTCCACTCCGAGGTTCAAAGTCTTGCCTACACTCAAAGCATAATCTATTTCGTTTTCTGCTGCCTTATAGATTTCTTCTGATGAATCTCTATAACTCATTATCGTTATCTTTGACGCATTGTCTATAATATGCTCGTAGACAGGTTTTGCGGTGCCGTCAAAAAGTATCACATCGTCAAACCACAATGGGATATCGTACTCTATCCATAAATTCGGATAATCGGTTCTTAATACATATGTAAGATTGATAAATTTTTTCAAAAGCTCTGATCTTTTTTCTTCAAACAAAGGATGTTGATGAGGCTCTATATCAAAATGTATGCCTTTGAATTTATGAGGAGACATCTTTTGAAATTCTAAAAACTCGTCTATTTTCAAAACCAAATCACTGCTATCTTCTATCCATTCGTATTTGCCTGCAAGCCATAGTACTTCTATGCCCTTTCTGTTGGCTTCTTTTATGAAATTACTATTTTTTTCTGAAAAAGAAGAAGTGTAATAGTAAATTTCATTGATGCCTTTTTCGCAAGCAAAATCGAGATATGAAGAGTCAAGGCGGTTATCCCACCACCATAAGCCGAGTGCTCTTTCATTGTCAGAATTCTCTTTTAAATAGAAGACACCTATAATTATTCCTATAGCGATAGCTATCGCAAGCACTGCCGCTATAATGATTATTGCAATTTTTTTCATATCTCACCTTTTTTCTATTTTTATATTATCATCAAAACCTAAAAATCTCAACAAGCATTCTGAATGATTTAAAGACTTTGATTTTACGATTTTATCCTTTATATATACAATTTAAGACTTAGGTAAATTGTATATATAACTATATATTAATACTAATAAATATATAATATATAATATTAAGTAGAAAAATTTTTTAATTAAGATTTTTAGATTTATTTTGTGATGCCAACCAATTTTTGGGAGATAGTCCCGTGAATTTTTTGAACACATTGCTAAAATAATTCTGCTCTGAAAAGCCTGTCTTTTTTGCACATTCTTTGACGCTTATGCCCATACTTAAGAGTTGTTTTGCATGATTGATTTTTATATTGTTAAAATAATCAATAACGCCCTTTCCCGTAAAAGTATTGAACACTTTTTTGAGATTGCTTTCGCTCATTCCGACATTTTCGGCAATAGCTTTTATGGATAAATTTTTATCCAGATTGTTTTTTAAAAAATTTATGATATTTTCAAAATACTTTGTCTTTCCGGAAACGACTACATTATCCGAATAAGACTGATTGTCGTATAAAGATATTATAAAGTTTTCCATTTTGTTTGCAAAAATATGTGCTTTTATGTCGGCATTATTTTTGACTGACTTGACAAATATATCATTGAATTCAAAAATATTTTCAGCCATTTTAAGCAAATTGAATATATCTTCTTTTCTCTCTTTCGAAAGTTTGTAAATAGCTTTTTCTATATCAAACTCTCCCCCGACAGAAAACGAAACAATAAACAAATGCGGCATAGTCGATTTTTCCGCCCAAAGTCTGTGAAATTGCATGGGCTTTAAAAAAATAGCCTGATTTGCCCCTACATTATAAATTTTTTCATCTATCGAAACACCTATCTCGCCATCGAGTACGCATACTATCTCCCAAAAATCATGCTCCTCGCCATCAAAATAATAGCCTTTTGGATATTTGTACTCAAACATAGTGTACAATTTTTTTAAAAAAAACTTTTTGCTTATATCGGTGCCCAAGCCTTCGTATTGCATATTTATCCTTAAATGTCTGATTTTATATAAAATTGACCTAATAGTCTATATACATATAATATCATATATGATAAAATAATTGCAAGACAACAAAATAAAAGGCGGAAAATAAAATGAAAAAAATTGCAGTGCTAGGTTTTGGAGGAAGAGGAACGGGATATTCATATCTATGCAAAAAAATGAAAAATGATTTTGAGATAGTAGCCGTCATCGACACTTCAAAAGACAAACTCAATCTTGCAAAAAAAATCTTAAAACTTGATGACAACCAGCTTTTCTCTTCGCTTGACGAGTATTTAAAACAACAAAAAAATGCAGATTGGATGTTTGTTTGCACGCAGGACAAATTGCATCTAGAACACTCCTTAAAAGCTATTCAAAAAGGATTTAATTTGCTTTTGGAAAAGCCTGTCGCTTGCACGGCAGAAGATTGTATAGAGATAGAAAACCAAGCCCAAAAATATAATGTAGAAGTAGCGGTGTGCCATGTCTTGAGATATTCAAAGTATTATTCAAAAATAAAATCCATCATCGACAGCGGCATACTCGGTCAGATAATAGCAATCGATCAGGTGGAGAATGTGGGATATTGGCATCAGGCACATTCTTTTGTAAGAGGAGATTGGGGAAATTCGCAAAAAAGCAATCCCATGATACTTGCAAAATGCTGTCATGACCTTGACATAGCTGTATATTTGAGCGACAGCAAATGCGTACGAGTTTCAAGTCAAGGAAAACTGAATTTTTTTAATAAAGAGCATGCTCCCGAAGGTGCGACACAATATTGTCTTGGCGGATGCAAGGCAAAAGATAAGTGCCCTTATGACGCAGAAAAACTCTATCTAGACACAATAAAACACTTGCCCTCGTTTGCCATAAAATATATGTAGCCCCAATCAAGACTTATGAAAGACGGCGTAGTCACAAGAGCAAAGCTCTATGAAGCAATCAAGTCGACAGATTTTGGCAAATGCGTATTCTTGTGCGACAACGATGTAGTCGATTATCAGGTGTCGACTATGATTTTTGAAAACGGCATTACATCTACTCTCACGATGACGGCTTTTTCTGATAAAGTATACAGAGAAACACGCATTAGAGGAACTCTCGGCGACTTGCAATGCGACATGACAAAAAACTATATGATATTGAATATATTCGGAAAAAGAAAAAAGAGAATACTTTTAGGACTTGGCGGAGACCCTCACGGAGGCGGAGATTACGGATTGATAAAAGCACTTGCAAAAGACAACATAAAGACAGATATTTCCAAGTCAATAGAAAGTCACCTTATAGCTTTTGCGTGTGAACAATCCCGACAAAACAACGGCATGCCCGTAAATCTTGATTCTCTAAGAAAAACAATAAGCGAAAAAAACAAATAATAAAAATAATTTTGAATTTATTTTTAAAAATAGAAAAGACCGGTTTTTGTCCGGTCTTTTTTGTCAATCCCAAATTTTAGAGATAGCAATCTCATTTTTTTTGCTTAAAAGAGATTTTTTTCTTTGCTTTTTTCATCCAACCATATCAAAGTTTTGAGAGTATTCTTGGCACATCTTTCCATCTCGCCTCTCGTTATCATATCTTTTTTGCCGATGCTTTTGATGAGCTTTTTGTCTTTTTTATATCCCTTTGTGACATACTTCATATCGCCAGGCATCAAAACATCTACTTGTGCTCTTATTCTGTAAGCATTGTCCTCTATCTTCTCAAACTCGGGACTCTTGCTTCTTCTCATCCACCAATCGGTAATTACCGTTCCCTCATATTGCCATTCTTCTCTTAGCACCATAGTGGCCAAATCATAATTGTAATGGCTCCATACGCCGTTTATTTTGTTGTAGCTTGTCATTATATTGATAGGCTTGCTTTCCTTGACGCAAATTTCAAAGCCCTTGAGATATATTTCTCTCAATGCTCTTTGAGATAATCTGCTGTCGTTTCTGTTTCGTTTTACTTCCTGATTGTTGCAAGCAAAATGTTTGGGACAAGCACCTTTTCCTTGACTTTGAATACCGTTTATAAAAGCTGCCGCCATTTTTCCGCTGATAAGAGGATCTTCAGAATAATACTCAAAGTTTCTTCCGCACAAAGGATTTCTGTGAATATTCATACCCGCTCCCAGCAAGATGTCTGACTTATAATATTCCATCTCTTCTCCTACTTTGGCATAAAGCTTTTCCACAAGCTCTGTATTCCATGTGCTTGCCAATGCCGTACCGCAAGGCAACAATGCAGTATAATATTGAATTCTTATACCCGCAGGTCCGTCCGTGGTAATTGCTGCTTTTACGCCTTTTTCTTCAAGCGAAGGGATTATGCCTCCGTAAGCTCCTGCATTGCCTTTTACTCCCTGAGGTGCATTCATGGCACCATAGCCTCTTGTCAAAGCCTGAAGCTCGTCATTTGAAAGCACGGACACAAACTCGTCAAGCGTAATTTTTTTGCTGAGGACATCTTCAAATTTTTGTCCTTTGTATTCTTTTGGTCCGATGCTCTTTGGCAAAGCTGTTTGTATTCTCTCTTTGAGGCTGTAATCATCCTTTGGTACTTCTTCCTCTACTGCCATGATTTGTCCGTCAATACATTTTGCTTTTATTCTCATAAAAGGCTCTTTTACTTGACAAACACTGTTGAGCTTTGACAAAACTTCGTCTTTTTCAATCTCAAACTCTCCTGCTCTCAATTCTGCTCTTACGCTATTGCCGACAAAAACTGTATATTTTCCCTTTTCGAGAATAAAACAATCCTTTGTCTCACTATCCAAATAATCGTCAAACGATGCAAAATCATAATCGGAAAACTCTATATCGATATTCTGACTATCTCCCGCTTTTAAAAGTTTTGTCTTTTTAAAAGCCGCAAGCACTCTCGATGCTTTGCCGAGTCTTCCCTGAGGAGCTTTGACATAAACCTGAACTATTTCTTTGCCATCTCTTTTGCCTGTATTTTTTATGACAAGACTTATCTTTATCTTGGATTTTGTCCTTGCAAAACTCTGAACTTTTATTTCAAAATCCGTATAGCTCAGTCCGTATCCGAAAGGATAAAGCACCTTTTCTTTTGCAAAAGTCTCGAAGTATCTGTATCCTACAAAAATATCTTCTCTATAATTGTTGTATTCCAATCCCCCGAAATTCTTTGCCGAAGGATATGACTCATAGTCTACGGCAATGGTATCTGTAAGTTTTCCGCACGCACATACTTTTCCCGTGAGGACATCTACTACTGAATTTCCGCTTTCCATACCGCCTTGCCAAGCATACAGTATAGAAGAGATTTTGTCTTTGTATTTATTCTGCCAAGACATATCTATTACATTGCCTGCATCTATAAGCACCACTACTTGAGAAAATTCTGCACATACCTTGTCAAGCATATCTTCTTCTTTGTCGGTGAGATAATAGCTTCCCTTCTCAAGTTTGTTTTCTCTGTCTTCGCCTGCGGCACGACCTATCACTACCAAAGCTACATCGTTTGTCTTTGCACTTTTTTCCACAAGCTTTTTGTCGAGAGGCATTTCTTCATAACTCATCGGCCAATGTCCCCACCAGCCATCGCTAGGCTGATTGTCAGGATTTTTTGTCCATTTGACATATTCTTCTCTCACTTCTTTGTCAAGCAAGATATAGCCATCTTTTTCTGCCTCCAAAAGTGCATCGTCAAGACTGATTTTGTAAGGAGCATTGATATTTCCGCCGCTTCCGTAACCTACATAAAAATAATTTATCTGACAGCGACCGAATACTGCCACCCTCTTTTTGTTTTCTAAAGGCAATACCCCGTTGTTTTTGAGCAAGACTATACCTTCTGCTCCCGACTGTCTTATAAGTTTGGGCAAACCTTTTGTGATATATCTCTCGCCGACCGCCTGATTCTCATCTTGCATAAGACCATTGCCGGTGAATCTGTCGCTTATTTTTCTGATAAGGTTTTCTATTTTGGTTTTGAGTCTCATAATTCCTCCCAAGGTTTCTTATAAAATTTCCTGTCTTCATTTTAGCAAATGAATTTTGATTGGTCAATAGCATTTTAAATCAAACATAGCAGCAATTTAAAATTACCAAATTTATACCAATTTTTATGTTTTATCTAATTCATTGCAAATTCTTTAAATACTGTTTATATCATTAATTTTTCCAATTTTGTTTTATCTAAATGACATCTAAAAGCTAAAAAATATAATAATGAACAATGTCCTTTGCATACTATGAATATAAAAAACAATAAATAAAGAAGCTGCAAAATCGCAGCTTCTTTTGTGATGATTTTCGTCCTAAAATTATTGTTTAATGGCTAGTTTTGTATTATCTATTAGATATAATAAAGCTTGAATTTTTATAAATCCAGCCTTAGCTGTTTTTTAAAGACAACACGATTTTTATATCCCCCTTTCCGAGAATGCTTTTTAATTCTTGAGCTGTAATGTCTTTTATCTTGCCTAATCTGGTAAGGCTCCAACTGTTTGTATCATAATATATTAC
Organism: uncultured Christensenellaceae bacterium; assembly: GCA_944381365.1. GTDB lineage: Bacteria > Bacillota > Clostridia > Christensenellales > UBA3700 > RACS-045. Next base: position 318,879 of record CALWKW010000002.1, read on the forward strand.
GAATTGATTGCCTTGATAAAGGATTATATCTCCTGCCTGAGTATTGATATATTTGTCATCGGCAGGCAAACTTTCAGATAGTCTTCCTACCTTTTCCATATTTGCGTAGTCTTGCATATCCAACTCTATATCGCTTTGCGTCAACATACTCTTTAGTTTTTGAGTGGCAGCATTGTCTATCATCTCGGCAGTGAGTATTTTATCTCCTATCTTTATATACATTTCGTAAGACTTTGTCATATCGCCTTCCTCATAATCGTCTATACAGCCTGAAAATGCCGTCAGAATAATCAAACATATCAGTAAAAATATCGTTGTCTTTTTCATAGTTCTTCCGATGCAGTCTTAAGAATTGCCATAATATCGTTTTTATCCAAAACCTTGTATCCGCCTTGCATAATAAATGTCGCACCTACTATGCCTTCGAGCATTTCGTCTCTTACGCCCAACTCTTTTATGTTCATGACAAGACCTATTTGTTTCATCCATGCCTGCATTCTGTCAAGACCTTCGTTTGCTATCTCGATATCCGATTTGTCTTTTTCTTCGACATTCCATACATTTATGGCAAATCGTCTGAATTTATGCAAGCCGTAATTCATGATATATCTATAATATGCCATAGACACAGCTGACAAAGTCATTCCGTGAGTAGCGTCAGTATAGGCACCTATTGCCTGTCCTATCATGTGTACTTCCCAGTCAGTAGTCTTGCCCATTGCCACAAGAGTGTTCAAAGCCATCGTAGCCGTCCACATGATATTGCTTCTTGCCTCATAATCTTGAGGATTTTCGACAGCGATTTTACTGCTGTGTACAAGCGATCTCATAAGTCCTTCCATGATATAGTCTGAAGTATTGTCGTCATCTCCTGAAAAATACTGCTCCATAATATGCGACATTATATCGAAAATACCCGACACCATCTGATATTTTGGCAATGTTAAAGTAAACATAGGGTTGAGAATGGAAAACTTGGGAAAAACATTGTCCCCGAATACATGACCAATCTTAAGTTTTTGAGAATGATTTGTGATTACCGAACCGCCGTTCATTTCACTGCCCGTGCCTACCATAGTCAATACGCAGCCGACAGGTATTATCTTGTTGTCCACATCTTGCATTTTTATAAAATACTTTTCCCAAGGGTCGCTGTCAGAATATGCGGATACCGAAACGGCTTTTGAATAGTCGCATACCGAACCGCCGCCCACTGCCAATATAAGGTCGATATTATTTTCTTTTGCGATCTTACAACCTTCATAGAGTTTTTCCACAGTAGGATTTGGCATTACGCCTTTGTCTTCAAAAATGTTTTTGCCGTTTGATTTTAATATTGATACTACTTTATCATAAATACCGTTTTTCTTGATTGAATCCCTGCCGTAAACAAGCATTACATTTTTGCCATACAAAGGCAACTCTTTGTTCAAGCCCTCCAATGCGTCTTGTCCGAAATAAATTCTTGTGGGATTGCAATATTCAAAATTTCCTAACATAATATTTCTCCTAAAAATGATTTTATTTTATGGCTTTGCCCATATCGTAAGCTTTTTTCATAGCCTGAGATTTTTTGATATCTCCGACTGCCTCTGCTCCTGTGCCGTACACGACATCTTTGAGATAAACCTTGTCAAAACATTCTGCCCAGCCTTTTATGCCGTTTATAGCATTGTCGAGTGCGGATTTTGAAGTATCGGCACTTGTGGCAAGAAAATATATCTCTTTGAACTTGTTTTCTTGAAAATACAAAGGATTGAGTCTGTCGAGAAAAGTCTTGAGCTGTCCGCTCATTTCATAATAATATACGGGAGTGGCAAAGACAAGAACATCGCTGTTTTGCACTTTTCCCAAAATCTCATTAATGTCGTCTTTTATTGCACAGCCCTTTTTGTTTTGACAATACATACAGCCCTTGCAAAAATTTAAATTTATATTTTTCAAATCCAAAAACTCTGTTGTGTTGTCAGCGTCTTTTGCTCCCCTTTCGAATTCTTTTGCCAATAAATATGAGTTTCCGTTTGCTCTCATTGTAGATGATACGATAAATACTTTTTTGCTCATGATTGCCTCCTTTAAAATTTAATTATTTTTGTCGATATGTCTTATTATTTTTGCAGGCACTCCTGCCACTACCACATTATCGGGTACGCTCTTTGTCACCACAGCTCCTGCCGCTACGATAGAGTTTTCTCCTATTTCTACTCCCGACAAAATGGTGGCGTGTGCACCTATCCATACATTTTTGCCAATTTTGACAGGTCGAGGATACATATCCTTTCTCTTTGACGGCACGATATCGTGATTGAGTGTTGCCAAAACCACTTGCTGACCTATAAGCACATCGTCAGATATTATGACTCCGCCTTGGTCCTGAAAACAGCAACCCGAATTGATAAACACATTTTTGCCCACCTTTATATTCTTTCCGCAATCGGTATAAAAGGGAGGAAAAAGCACAAAGGTCTCATCGACATCTCTTCCCGTAAGCTCAGAAAACAATGCTCTTATTTCTTCATTCGTGTGATATCCGCCATTCAATACACAAGTGATTTTTCTTGCTTCTTCACTCAACAAATGCATTGTATTATGAACATCCGATTTTGCCACGACTCTATCCTGATCGTCCATTATTCTTATAAATTCATCGATTTTTTCTCTTTCCATATTTTTCTCCTCGATAAAATTATATTTTAAAAACGCTTTTATGTAAAATGCTTTATTTTTATAGTAATGTATGACTTTTGTCTATACATCATCGATAGCCGTATTCTATTGATATAGCTTTTCTATGGTTGACGGCTATATATATTTGTTGTATATTATAGTAGAGGTATAAATATGGACATAAGAGAATTAAAATATTTTTTGGCTATTGCCAAAGAAGAAAACATATCCAAAGCATCAGAATATTTGTTTATCACTCAGCCAAGTCTTACAAGACAAATCCAAAATCTAGAAAAAGAAGTAGGCCAGCCCCTTTTTGAGAGAAAAAACAAAAAAATGAAGCTTACTCCCGCAGGCGTCTTGCTCAAAACAAGAGCCGAAGAAATAATATCGCTTTATGAAAAGATGTGTGAAGACATAATTCTTTCTGACAAAATAGGAGGCGAGATAAATATCGGCGGCGGAGAATCTTATGCGGTAAGTCTTGTGGCTGACATAACAAAAATTACCCAACAAAATTATCCCGATATCAAGTTTAATTTCTTCAGCGGCAATACAGACGCCGTATGCGAAAAACTTGACAAGGGACTTATAGACTTCGGCATACTCATAGAGCCTGCCGATATCTCAAAATATGAATACATACAACTTCCCGTATATGACACTTGGGGACTTCTTATGCGAAAAGACCACCCTCTTAGTCAAAATCAATTTATCACCGCTTCAGATCTCGAGAATTTGCCGATAATATGCTCTCAACATTCTTTTGCAAAGAGCCATGTGACCTCAAGCCTAGAAATTTCTTTGGACAAACTCAATATAAAAGCTACTTACAATCTTTTGTACAATGCTTCTTTGCTTGTAAAAGCAGGGGTAGGGGCTGCGGTATGCCTTGACAAAATTATAGACACATCGTCCTCTAGCGAACTGTGCTTTGTACCATTCAAACCCGATATAAAATCGAGAATATTCATTGTATGGAAAAAGTATCAGCTTTTTTCAAAAGCATCGCAAATATTTTTGAAAAACCTAAAAGACAATCTTAACATATAAAAAATGCACGGTGTAATGCCGTGCATTTTGTCTATCTCAACAAATCGTAGTCTTTATCCGATACAGGCTCCAGCCATTCTGTGGAAGCATCTTCTGCGGGGATTTCTATTGCTATGTGAGAAAACCATTTATCTTTTGCCGCCCCGTGCCAATGCTTGACTTCGGGAGCGATATATACACTTTGACCTGCCGATAGTTTTTGAGCGTCTTTTCCCCATTCCTGATACCAGCCTTCGCCGTCAACGCACAAGAGTATTTGTCCGCCTTTATGATGAATGTGCCAGTTGTTTCTGCAAGAAGGCTCAAAAGTGACATTTGCTATTTTTATGTCTTTGCTATTCAAAAATTTAAGATAGCTTTTTCCTATAAAATAATCCTTATATGCTACATTTTCTTCGCCGAGACCAAACATTGGCAAAAACTTGTTTTCGTCATCCTTATATACTTCTTTTACCATAGGAAATACTGCCCATGCGTTTGGCCAGCCTACATAAAAAGCTATGTGCGTGATTATCTCCGCCATCTCGCTTTTCGAAACGCCGTTTTTCTTGGCATTTTCTATATGATATCTCAATGAATTGTCTGTGATTCCCTTTGCAATAAGACTTACTACTGTAATAATGCTTCTTTCTTTAAGTCCCAACAAGTCCGTCCTTGACCATACTTCGCCAAACAAGACATCGTCATTAAGCTCGGCAAATTTGGGAGCGATATCAAAAAGCTTGTCTCTTCCTGCTGTCTGTTTTTCCATATCTAATCTCCTTTTTGTTTTCTAATTATAAAATATCACAAGCCTACATACTTTTCAAATACCTATTTTGAATACTCGCTATGCAAAACCCGTATCGAAATAAATTTATCCCTTATATATACAATTTAAGCCTTAGGTAAATTGTATATATAACAATATATTAATACTAATAAATATATAATATTATAATATTAAGTCGAAATCTAATCAGACAATTTTAGTTTTATGTTTGTATTGACAATAAAAAAGCACCTGCAAAATGCAAGTGCCTTTGGGTGTATTATATTTTTTTATAATTTTATCGTAAAAGTATCCTTTTTGGAATTTTCTTCATACTCGATAGTGAGTACGCCGTCATCATATTCGGCTTTGAATATCTTGGGGATATTTCTGTCAAAGATATACTTGATTGTATTTGTTTTGTCGTCATTGTAGTCATCGATATTGTCGGATGTAAACAAAACTTTTCCGCATAGCTTGTTTATCTTTGCAAGGCTCTTTTTTTGCTGTGCATTCAATCGGATATTCGTATCTCTCAACAAGAACACATCGGGATCATTGCCGAATGCTCTGCCGTCAAGATGTCTTCTGAATACGCTGTTGAGGATAGCATGCTTTGTAGATACGCCTTCTCTGCTGTCATATTTATTCTTGCCCCAATCAAGACTTACATCAGGTCCTATACGGCAATAATCCACTTTGCCAAACGCAGGAGCAAGCGGTACGCCGCAGCCGAGTATAAGTTTTTTGCCGCAGCAATCTCTCAGCAAATCCATGGCATCGCACATTATTTCTCCTCTTGATTTTCCATACATAGGCACTATGCAGGCACAATAAAGAAAATCGAGTTTTACAAGGTCATATCCCCAATCATTGAGAATTACATCAAAAAACTTTCTTATATATTCTCTTACATTGGGATTGTAAATATCCAATGAATAAAAACCGCCCCAATTTGCTCCGGCTTTTACGAGTTTTCCTTTTTCATCTCTCACTATCCAATCGTTGTGCTCTTTGAAGATAAAACAATCTTTTGTGACGGCAAAAGGTGCGAGCCACAATCCTGCGAGCATGTTTTTTTCGTGAATGAGCTTTGACATAGCTTTCATGCCGTCAGGAAATTTTGATTGTACGCAATTAAGCCAATCGCCTATGGCAAGCTGATATCCGTCATCTATTTGGAATATATCCACCTTTGCATCTAGTTTGCTTATAGCCTGCAAATCTCTTTCCACAATCTTTTGCGTGATATTGCGATAATAATTATACCAAGTGGTATAGCCCGTAAGAAGAGGTTTTTGTTTAGGAGTAATGCCCATTGCTTTAAAGTATTCGTCAAAAGCATTGTTGTATTCTCCCGTAAATCTTCCCACATGAAGAAGTAAATTTTTGCCTGCGATTATCTTTTTGCCTTTTAAATCTACGGATATGACAATGCGATTTTTTGTGCTGTCAAATTCTATGATAGTATATCCGTTTCTTTCGCTGAGCGAACCAAAGACATCTACCTTGTCGCCTCTTCTTACATATCCGTAAGAAAATCCGTAAAACTTTCCTGTTTCTCTTTTAAAGTTCAAGATAGGCGTATCTCCCGCATTTGCAATACCCGTGGATTTTCCTATAGGTCCTCTCAACACTGCCTGCATCAAAGGAGCGGGAGCAAACATCTTTTCGCAAAGAGAATATTCTTTGCTGTCTGTCCAAGACTGATAACCATTGACATACACCTTGTCCCCTTCTTTGAAATCATAGTCTATTTCCACACTGATTTTGTCTGTTTGACAGGCTTTTTCGCTTATCACATACAAGCTGAGTTCATTGTCTTTTAGCTCAGACTCGATTTTGATATCCGAGTCGCTTGCATTGAAAATTTCTGTCTGTCTTATAGAGAAATAATTGTTTTTTGAATTATCCGAGATTTTTTGAGAGTTCATTTTCGTTCTCCTTGTTGTTTTCTTTTATAATCATATCCTCAAAAGCCTCTCTGGCAAGAATACGCAAATATGCTTTTTCTCCGTTTGCCTTTCTTTCGGCTATGTTCTGAGCAATAAATTCTTTTTTCCTTTTTCTGAATGCTTTTCTGTCTTCTGCAAGATTTTTGAGCTTTTGCTTTAGCTGTTGTTGTCTTGCATCGTTGTATTGTTTTTTCTTTTCGGCGACAGCTTTTTTGATTTGCTTTTTATTTATTCCCTGCTCTTGCATGGATTTTTGCATTTCATCAAGGCTGTCATAAAAATCTTGTTTTTCTTTGATTGCCGCTTGTCTTCGTGCCTCGGCTTCGTCTTTTGCCTGTTGCAATTTCTTTTTGTCAAGCAAATGCTCTTCTTCCAATTCCTCAAGATGCTTTTCGTAAGCTGCTTTAATTTCTTCTTCGCTCATGCCTTCGAAATTTCCTGCTTGAACAAACTTTTTGTATTCGAGTCTTTCTCTTATTTCTACCATATCTTTTGCTTTAAGATTGCAGAAGAGATAAGGCAACGCAGCAAGTCCGCCTGCTATCATAACGACTATTACCACCCACTCTATTATAGGCTCTCTTACGCTTGCTTCTTTGAGTATGCTGTAATCGGTAAGTCCTGTTTCGGGATTTGCCACAAGACCGAAATGCTCATAAATAAATGAGAATACTACCGTGGACATAATCGTGCCTATCGTGGTAATCATAAGCATGAAATTCTGAGCAAAGCCTTCGAGTCTCGTGCCGTACTTGTCCTGATGATAATCAAGTCCGTCTGACAAAATGCTGGTCTGAATCACATATTGAGGACCTTGTGCAAAATTGTACAAGAATGTTGCAATTACATAAAAAGCAAAACCTTTTTTGAATGTAAAGAACATCAAAAGTGCCATTACGCAGTTGAGAAAATGCGTGAAGAATGCCGCATTTTTTCGTCCCATTTTTTTCATAAGCAAGGGTGCAAGTATGATGCCAGGGGTAAATCCGACAGATACTATCGTCTGCACAATTCCTAGTACCGAAGAATTTCCAAGTTGATATGTACATACCCAAGCAAGCAAAACGGATATACCGCCCTTGAAACCGTCAAAGAATTTGGATATCGATACAATCCAGAAATATCTGTTTTTACCAAGCTCCTTCATGCCTTTGAAAAATGAAATCTTGTTTTCGCTTTGTCTTGATTCGAGCACTCTTTCCCTTGTATTGTACATACACAAAAGACCGAGCAAAAATCCGCTTATTGCAAAAATCGGCACGAATATTCTGTATGTCATGATATTTTCCATACAGTCTTTTCCAAAAAAGAGTCCCGCAAGAGTGGGCAACAAAAATTGTATTATGCTTGGACCGAGATTGGCAAGAAGCTCGGATATGCTGAGAATTCTTGTTCGCTCCTGCGAATTGGGCGTGATAATCTGGGATATGCCCATATATGAGTTGTTGTAGACAGGCTGTGTAATCGTGACAAGATTTATGAGTATGCCCACCAGCACCGTTTTGACAAGCGGCGAAGCATCCAAAGGTATGTACGCAAGTCCTATCAATCCTATGACCGTAGGAATTCCCGCCCACAATAAATATGGTCTGAATTTGCCTATTTTAGTATGAGTATTGTCTACTATCATACTGACAAAAGGCGTCTTTATTATACTGATTATGTTTGTGATAATCGTGAGTATAACAAAGTGTCTGGGGCTCAGTCCGTACACTGCTCCGAAAAGCATACAAGTAGAAGCCAGCGTCATATAGGACAATATCGAGCCTAAGCTCTTGATACCCATTCCGCCTACACTAAAATAGAATACTTCTTTATAGGATACATATTCATGTTTGCGTGGCTTTTCCCAAAAACTGCGAATGTCATACATCGCATTGCTTAATTTTCCCATAATTCCCTTACCTATGTGTTGAAAATCAACCTTAATTGTGATATTATCATTATATCATACAACAATTTATGATATTAATAGGGAAAACAATTATGAATGTTAAAAAAATCAACCTTTGCGACCAAGCGACAGATTTGTGGAATTTCTACAATCCTAAGATGCCTTTTTTCGTGGGCATGATAGGATTTTCCGATTGTCGCAAGTATAATGACAAGAACTATTATGTCGAGAGAAAAAACTCCCAGCTTCTTGCCATTGAATACATAAAAGAAGGCGAAGGATTTTTGGAAATAAACGATACAACCTATCATTTAAAGGCAAACAGCCTTGTCATTCTCAAAAAACATTCTTCACACAAATATTATCCTTCTTCTGACAATCTGTGGGTAAAAGAATGGATAGTCCTTGACGGAGAACTCGCTCACAAAATGATAGATTGGTATATAGGCGATGTGCCTTGTATAGAAAATTACAATGCCGATTACTTCTTTACGGCATTAAAAGACTTGCATGTCAAATACAAAAACGATTATGAATCTTTTATAAGATATGCCACCTTGCTCTTTTCGAGTTTTATGATTGATATAGATGTGTTTTTAAAACACAATACATTCTCTATCGCCGACAAAATCAAGTCAATGATAGATTTTTCTTCATCAAATCTATCCGTAAAGGACATTGCCGATAAATTGCACTATTCAGTCAACTATGTTATAAGAACTTTTAAAAGCAGATTCGGCTGTACTCCCGCAAAATATCATATCCAGCGAAAAATAGATTTGGCAATGCTCTACCTAAGGACGAGTGATGAAAGCATAAGCGACATATCAGACAACCTTAATTTTATAGACCAACATTATTTTTCCAATGTCTTTAAAAATTATACGGGGCTCACTCCCTCGCAGTACAGAGCAAAATTCAGAAAATGATTTTTCAAAATTTTAAAAATATTTTATCAAACTATCAAAAACAAAAAAAAGCCGATATCAACTCGGCTTTTTTAAATCGCTTATCTGCTGTAATCGGCTTTTTTAGATACGACTTTTGATATTACAATCATAGCTATTACCGCAACAATCAACGGTATGAAATATAAACAATATTTTATCTCATATACTTCGGCATTGAAAAGCATAATATATCCTGCTTGCAAAAAATCTTTTAAAGCACAAATGTCTTTGTTTAAAATACTTGTCATAAATACAGAAACAGCAAAAAGCAAAAACATTGTGCACAATCCTATTATCGGATTTTTTACTGCTACTGCAAAATAATAGATGAATGTATATGTCAAAACAAGCATTATAGTCTGGCTTGACAATACAATCAAAAAGAATTCAAAATAATTTATGTCAAAAAGTTTCTCTCCCAAAAAATAAAGAAGATGCTTAGGGCTGTATTTTAAAAATTGAAGACCAAACAATGCTACAAGGATATAATATATCAAGGAAAATCCGACCAACATTGACAGCGAAACCAAAAACTTTCTGTCTATTATTTTGTTTCTTTTTTCTCCTGTCGTATATACGAATATAGAAGTTTTTTTATATGTATCCGCTGTCTGATAACAGCTTCCCAAAAGAATACAGGCAGATATTGCAAAAACCACAAAAGCTATTGTATAAGAATATAGATAATTGAATGTCGTATATTTCCCGTTTGTAAACACATTTGCTCCATCAATCACTTGGTCAAACTGAAGATTGTTGTCAAGACAAAATTTTAGAATGCTTACTCTTTTATAGAGCATATCCTTGTTGTTTCCGATTGCGATATCGTCATCGCTTACAGCCTCTTGGCTTTTATAAAGCTGGAGATAATAATCATATTGAGCTTGCAATTCCTCTCTATTTTCATAAAAATCCACATACTCTGAAAAATGGCTGTACATGCTTTCATCATTTCCGCCCGAATTTTTGAAAGTCATATATCCGCTTATCAATACAAATATCAATACCGGCAATAAAAACAAGAGATATTTCCTTGTGAAAAAATGTATATATTCTTTTTTTATCATAAACTTTTCTCCATTTCCAGATACAATTCTTTTATAGAAAAAGTTATGTCTTCAGCCTTTATAAATTCAAAAGGCTTCAACAAATCTATTATCTCATAAAAAGTATATTTGCCTTGAGAAAAAACTCTCAACATATCATCTTCTCTCTCGTATTTTATTTTTTGACAAATCAAAAAATTTTCTGCTTTGTCGGCATCGCCTTTGTTCGCAAACTCAAACAAAATTTTATCGCCCGCTTTATTCTTGGGAAGGACGAACTTATGTATTCGACAATTTTTCATAAGATAAATATTGTCGACAGCTTTTTGAGATATGTCAAGCTGATGAGAAGTGAGAATTATTGTTAGGCCTTTGTTGTGACAATGATTTATCAACTTTATCGCCTTTTCTACGCTTATTATATCCAGCCCGTTGAAAGGTTCGTCCAAAATAACTGCTTTTTTACCTTTGACGCAAGCAAGCAATATCCCCAATTTTTGTCGCATACCCAAAGAATACGACCTATACTTTTTATCAAGTATATCTTTTATGCCCATTATGTCTGCATACTCTTCCAATAAAGCAGTGTCATCACAAAAATATTCAATATTTTTTCTTCCTGTCATTTCATTGTAAAAAACAGGGTTTTCTATTATCAATCCTATATCTTTGAGAATTGAGGGATTCTTTTTTAGATTTTGATTTTCGATTTGGATTTCGCCTTTATAATCCACAAGATTCGTCATACACTTCAAAAGAGTGCTTTTCCCGCTTCCGTTGGCTCCGAAAAAGCCATAAGATTGTCCTTTTTCCAAATCAAGCGAATCTATATCGAGCACAAGCTTTTTCCCGTAATATTTTTTAAGATTGAGAATTTTTATATGCGTCATCGCTTACCTCACACTCATCTGAAAAAGTAATTGTCTTGTCAACATCGTTGTACTCAAAAGATATTGTTCCGTTTCCCATTATAAGCATATCGAAATTGACGCAAAAACAATTTATATACATTGTCTTAAGACTGTCGTCAAAGCTTTTTAGAGCTATACAATCTTTGAGCTCTTCCCAATCATACAAGACTTTATAAGGCGTGTTTAATTCATCAATCTCGATATCAGACGCAAATATATATTCGGGAAGACTTATAGAAATACTTGTGCCGTCTTTGTCTTTGCCGACAATTTTTATATAAGGAACAAACATAAAATAAAAATATTTGTCCAATACCTTTCTGCATATCCAATAATTTTCTCCGTCCGACAATACCGCACATTTATCGCCGATATGGAAATTCTTGGAAAAATCTTTTTGGAAATTATAGCAATCCTTGAGCTCTATTTCCCCAAGATAAAATTCACTTGATTTTATAAAATCCTCAAACTTATCTGCATCGTCTTTCAAGACTTCGACAATTTGCAATTTGTCTTCAGAAGAAAATGCCGTTACTTCAAACGAGCCTATCTCCAATCTCACTCCCTGATTTTCGCCGATTAATATGATAGGCACATTCTCAGTTTTCGGCTTGGCACAGCCAGCCATAAAAAAACTGCTCAACAAAATGGTAAAAAGAATAAAAACAAATACAGTTCTGAATCCAAAGTGTTTTTTCATAATATCGCCCTAATTTTATAATTTATAGTATTATAACACATATTTTATTTTTATTCAATATCAAATCAAAAAAATTCAGCAAATCGCCATAAATTTCCTTATATATACAATTTAAGCCTTAGGTAAATTGTATATATAACTATATATTAATACTAATAAATATATAATATTAAGTAAAGAAAAAGTGAATTTTCTTTGAGTATTTTTTATTTGGTTTATTTTGTATTCAAAATAAGTTTTTATCTTTAAAAATTAATTCAGATTGCAAATATAAAAGACGAAATTTTTCGACCAAAGCTCTTAAATCATAGAACCATTTTGTCTATATTTTACTACCATTTTGTCTAAAATCGCAATTTAATCCACACAGAACAATAAAATTTGAAAATTTTTTTGATAAATTTTGTGCAAAATAGGTCGAATTTATGGATATTTTGTGTCAAATTATTCTATATGGAAATATTATATAAAAAATAGCATCTTGAAAATTGTAAAAATAAGGTTTATAATATAACTACATTAAGATGAGGTCTATGGAATATATTCCATAGTAGTTTATAAGGAGGGAACCATGAAAGTCAAAAAGTATCTTATAACAATTATATTGATTTGTATTTTATGTGTAGGCATGCTCTTCAGTGCGTGCGAGCTTTTTGGCGGAAAAGACGACACAACGCCTTCGGGCGATAATTCAAGCAATACCCACAATGAAAATGACGATAATGACGAAACTCTAAATCCGCCTATTCAATCAGGTGATGACTCTTCGGACTTTTCTCCGCTCGATCCCGATTTCGTTCCCGATATCAACAAGGTATATATCATCAATCCTATTTTGAACAATGCTTATAGCGGTATCAATCTTTATATCGGCGATTATGAATTCGGAAATGCAGAGTTTATCAATATCCCTGACGATAGACAGATAAAAGATATCGTAGGCGCTTCCAATACCTATGGAAAATACAATTTCACTTCTCTTCCTTTTTTGCAGGAAGGTGCTGAGATGGTAGCTCACGATTTGGGTTCAAGCGTGTTCAGATTCAATCTTTCTCCCGATTACAAAAATATCTATGCCCTCAATACGAATTGGGCTGATGTGGATTCGATGACGGCTCTTGCGAGTACAAGTCAATATAAGGCGGTATTAAACAATCCCGACCTCAAGACTTTTATCATCGATGCTACTGAATTCAACAGATGTACTTGGGAAGATGTCGCTACTGACAACAGAGACCCCAACTGGTTCTATTATCAATATCAGAATGTTACGAAAGAATTTTATGATTTGACAAAATATCTCTTGCAGACTTACGGCAACAAGGACAAAACATTTATACTTTCTACCTATGACGGCGACAATGTATTCGGAAAGCTTTATGACCAATGCACTTTGGGTGCCAACAACGGCGAAACTCAAAAGTTTGCTCTTATCGAGACATATACCCGTTATCTCAACGCAAGACAGGACGGCATCAACAAAGCTGTAAAAGAATTGTCGGGTAAAAAAGCAAAAGTGTACGGCTGTATAGAAGTAAGCCATATCTCCAACGAAATCAACGGCGTAGTTACCCGTCCCAGACTTGTAGATTGCGTAGTACCCAATACTTCTGCAGATCTCTACTCTTTTGCTGACGGATACACCACTTTAGGCGAAAAAGATCTTCTTACCGAACTCAACTATCTCGCTTCAAAAGCTCCCAATCCCAATGCGGATTTTGCAGGCAAGAGAAATATCATTCTCGGCAAGATAGGTTATCCTTCAAATATCGCAGGCGATGACCAACAGCAATATATCGTATGTCGCAACGCAATCAAGGATGCCGTAGAATACGGAGTTCAATATGTGGTATATGATTCGTATTGTTGCAATGAGCGTACGGACACATCTTTGGAAGATCGTCCTACAAACGGCAATATGGCAGGCTATTGGCTCATCAAGCCTGACGGCTCGTATTCGACAATCTTCTGGTATTTGAAAGGTCTCAATGACAATCTCAATTACCTCACAAAAATACCTCAATTAAGACTCGAAGTGTAATTTCTCAATTTAATTGACATAAAAAAATACAGGAAGCTGAAAAGTTTCCTGTATTTTTTATGCTTATTTATTGTTATTTTTCTTTGACTACTGCCGTAATCTTTTCGCCGTCTGCTCTGAAGGATATCTTATAGCCGCCTCCATCGCTCACAATACCCGTAAAGCTTGTATCGGTAGAGCCGCCTACAATTGTATTTTCAATGGCAAAATTTGCGTATCTTGTATCTTGGACATTCTCGTCATAATATTCGTATCCTATTGCGATTGTGAAAGCGTGATCGGGAGTATAGCTGAATGTATATTCAAACTTGCCATCGCTGTACTTAAAATCGTCAAATTGATACTCTTCATAAACACTGCCATATACATAATCGCTGTCATATATCCAAATTCTAAGATTGTCGTATTCTCCGCTGAGCTTGGTCAAATCAACGATTACTGTTTCCTGATAAAGATTATCGGGTCTTACTTCGCCGTAAGCCACAACTTGTATGGTCTTTGTGATCATTCTGTCATTGTCGGTATCTTCAAAGACAATTTTTGTGGTGCCTGTCTTCACCTTTTTAAGGTCAACGCTGAATTTGGCTTCGGTAGCCATAGAGCCGTTTATCACATTGCCAGCACTTACTCTTGAGAAAGCTTCATCGGGAATGACATTCTGATTGGTAGAATGCACTTTGGTATAAATCATATTGCTTTCTGAATCTGTGCTGTTTACAACATATTCGCTTCCGAAATTTATTTCAAATTCGTAAGTAGCCATAAAGCTGTCTTCTGCATTGACTACAGACAGCTGGTCGGTATATTTTTGCCAATACATGCCATCGTCCAAGTTTATATCAGCCTGAGCCTTTACGCTTGCCGTAACCGTGACATCCTCTTCAGGCATAACGAATTCATACTGACCTGCAAGATTTTTTTGACATTCGACATCGTTTGCTTTTACGCTCTCTACTTCAAAAAGCTCATCCGCTTTGACAGTGATGACAACTTTTTCCCCTTTCTTCGCACTCTCCAAAGAGCTTGAAAGAGTATAATTATCTCCGTTTTGACAAACTATTTTATAAGTTTTGCCGCTTTGAGCATCACTTCCCTCGCTTGTACAAGCAGCAAAAGCAAATACCATTGCCGTCAAAACCAATAATGCTACAAATATAGTCCTAAATTTTTTCATAATTCCTCCTAAAGAATTGGTTTTTTTATTATATAAAATAATTTTTATATTGTCAATTTATATTTTTTTCGATAGCCATATTTATGTGCAGTCAAAATATTCAATAAAAAATACAGCAAGGAATTTTGCTGTATTTTCTTTTGTTATAATTATTCTGCCACATATACTTTGTAATCGGCACTGCTGATAAGTCCTTTTTTGTAAAGGCTCTCGAGACTTTGATTGAGAGTGTACATTCCCTGAGGTCCCGATGTCAACATTGTGTTTTGTATCATGTGCAATCTGTTTTGTCTTATAAGGCTTCGAACTGCTGCGTTTCCTACCATTACTTCTGTCGCAAGCACTCTGCCGTTTGCTGCGACAGAACTTGGAATAAGCTGCTGAGATACTACGCAGGTCAACACCATTGACAACTGCATTCTTACTTGGTTTTGCTGGTCAGAAGGGAACGAGTCGATAATTCTGTCTACCGCATTTACCGCACCTGTCGTGTGCATTGTGGCAAGAACCAAGTGTCCTGTTTCTGCCGCCGTCAATGCCGTGCCTATACTTTCCAAGTCTCTCATTTCGCCAAGAACGATAATATCGGGGTCTTGTCTTAATACAGCTTTTAGTGCGGCTGCGAATGAAGGAGTATCGTTGTTGATTTCTCTTTGAGTCACAAGACACTGCTCGCTCTCGAATACAAATTCGATAGGGTCTTCTATTGTGATGATATGTCCGCTGCGATGTGTATTGATATAATCGAGCACTGTCGCCAAAGTCGTGGTCTTACCGCTGCCCGTAGGTCCCGTAATAAGGATAAAACCGCTTTTTTTCATAGAAAGCTCTTTGAGCACTTCGGGGATACCTAATTGTTTGAAGTCTTTTTTCTCATCGCTGTATCTTCTTATGGCAAGCGACAAGCCGTGCATATCCTGATAAGCATTACAACGGCATCTCTTTTTTCCGTCAAGGCTGAATGAGAAGTCCACATCTTTTTCCTTTTCCAATGTCTGTCTTTGGACATCGTTGAGAATAAGGTCTGCCATAGAGACTATATCTTCATTGCTGAGTATTCTCGTACCCACCGATTTAAGAACGCCGTTGGCACGGATAATACCCGGTCTATCGGGTTTTAAGTGAATATCAGAAGCTTTTGCTTGTTCGGCTTCTGCCATATAATATCTTAAAAGTTTTGAATAATCCATAAAGTACCTCTTTATCTTATAAAAATATTATATCATATAAAGGCTTTTTGTCAATATCGTATTTTACGCATTTTCTGACAAAACGAGCAAATCCGACAAATTTTCAGTCAAATTATATTGCATTGATGTCGATTTTGACTTAAATTTATCCTTATTGGGCGGAAATTTTGTCAAAAGTAATTTGACATACTCTTTATTTGGTATATAATAAAAGTACAATATGACAAAATTTTGCTTGACAATACAGGAGTATAATATTATATGAACAAAATAAAAACTTTGGCATTGATAGCACATGACAACAAAAAAGCAGAGATGGTAAGCTGGGCGATGAAAAACAAAGACGCTCTTGCAAAATTCAATCTGTGCGGAACAGGTACTACTGCAAAACTCGTAGCAGATGCGACCAATCTCAATATTACAAGATATCTTTCGGGACCTTTGGGAGGCGACCAGCAAATCGGTGCCAAAATCGCAGAAGGACAGATCGATATAGTAGTATTTTTCTGGGATCCTCTTCAGACACAACCTCATGACCCCGATGTAAAAGCTTTGCTCAGAATAGCTGTCGTATACGATATACCTATTGCCACAAACAAGGCTACTGCAAACTATGTCATTACCTCAAGCCTTTTAAAAGAGGACTAACATTTTTAAAATTTGTCAAAGCCTATTTATATCGACATATTTTAAGACAACTACTTTAAACCAAAAGCAATCAAAAAGCCCGACAGTTTTGTCGGGCTTTTGTATGTACTTATAGTATTCAAATTCTTATTTTTGTCAAATGGTTATTTCCTCGATGCCTTTGTCTTTTGTGACGGCATAGGATTTATAAATCATATCGTCCAATCCTTCAAGGCATTTTCTAGCACTTTCCTCATTGAGAAAAACTCCCACATAAGCCGAGCCGCTTCCCGTCATAAAAACTTTGTCTGTATATCTCATCAAAGCTTTTTTTGCTTTTTCTATCTCGGGACACAATTGGACCGCACTTTTTTCAAGCACATTGAATGGCAGAAAAGTTATATTTATATTATCGAGTACTTTATCTATACTTCCTTTTTCTCCGCCGCATTTATCATAGTTTTTGTATATCTCGCCGGTAGACGCTCCGACAACTTTTTGAGCTATCACAAGGTGCATATTAGGAAAAGTCAAAGGAGAGATCTCTTCGCCCACTCCCATAACTCTCGCATCGCCGCCATAAATCATATACGGCACATCGCAGCCCACTTTAAGAGCCAAAGGCAAGAGCTTTTCCATCTCCACTCCGTACAATCTGTATGCACAATAAAATACTCCGCTCGCATCTGCGGAAGAACCGCCCATTCCGCTTGAAAAAGGTATGCCTTTTTGTATCTCGACATGCATTGTTATGCCAAAATATTTTTTCAAAAGTTCCAATGCTTTTAGAGCAGTATTGTTTTTATCTGCCTCTTTCCCGTCCATGAGAATGATATTCTGACTGCTTTTTTTTGCATAAATAATATCGTATATGCTCACAGAACTCATAAGCATATCCAAGAGGTGATATCCGTCTTCTCTCATTCCCTTTATGTCAAGCGAAAGATTGATTTTTGCATTTACTTTGATTTTTATTTCTTGCATAACTACCTCTTTAGTATTATAACATTCTTTTTTCCAAAAATCAATACCAAAGCTTTTGTGTCTAATATATTTATATTATAATAAAATAATTTATACAATTTACCCAAGACTTAAATTGTATAAATTAAGACTATTTCTTCGTGCACGCTCACGCATATACGCAAAAGACAGCTCTTTTGAAGCTGTCTTTTTTGTGTCGATCATAATTTTTAAGGAAGTCTTCTGCCTACCACTTTGTACAATTCGTACCATTCGCTTCTAGTAAGATTTATGTCCTTTGCCTTGACAATCTGTCTTACTCTTTCTGCCTTGGTAGTGCCGTTTATTACAGCAAAATTCGCAGGATGCTTCAAAAGCCATGCCGCCGCTATTGCGTTTGGCTCGACATTGTATTTGAATGCATATTCTTTTAAAAGCTTGTTGAGTTTTCTGAACTTGAAGTCTCCGATAAAGCTCTTGTTTGTTCCCTTATAAGGCGAATAACATTGAATCTGAATGCCGTTTTGTCTGCAATAATCCAATGTGCCCATATCCCTGTTTACGCCGCCTTCGTTGTAGCGGTTGTAATTTATACCGTTTTCAATCATAGGACAATGCACAATGCTTACTCTCACCTGATTGCATTCTATCTTCTGACGCAAAGCACTCTGCAATAAGCTTATCTGACTTGACGAAAAATTGCTTACTCCGAATCTGTCCACAAGTCCTTCGCCCTGAAGTCTGTCAAAAGCTTTTGCCACTTCCTCGGGGTTCATGAGTGCATCGGGACGATGTATGAGCAATCTGTCGATTTTTTCCACGCCCAGTCTTTTGAGACTCTTGTGCACGCAATCAAGTATATAGTTTGTACTATTGTCGTATCTGTGGCAAGACAAATCTTTGACAATACCGCACTTGGTCTGCAAAAATATTTTGTCTCTTAAAGAACTGTCTTCTTTGAGTGCTTTTCCGAATACCGTCTCGCACTCGCCGGCACCATATATGTCTGCGTGGTCAAACACATTTATGCCGTTTTCGAGATTGGCATCGATAATGGCTCTTATGTCCTTTATCGGCAAATCTTTTATTTTCATGCATCCTTGAATAAATTTGTCCATATCCGTATCCTCTACGAATAATTTTAGCACACCAAATGTATCATATCAATATAAAACTTGTAAAAGTATCTTCAATATTGCAAATTTTGTGTAAAATAAGACTATAAGGCGGTAAATTTTATCAATTTACCGCCTATTTTCTTCTAGACAATCTCTCTGTAAATTACTATTCTTTCGTCCCCTTGCATTTCATTTGCGATATCGGGATTCTGCTCTTTTATACTCTCAATGGACATTCCCAAAGTCTTAGCTACCTGCCATATAGTTTCGCCCTTGTCGGGAAGGTATATGCTTACGGCATTGTGATTGTGCTCACATTCTTCGCCCTCTTCCACCTTGCTGATTATACACTGCTCAACTTCCTGTTTTGTGCATACCGACAATTCTACCGTCAAGCTTATCTCGACTTCTCTGTCTCTCTTTTTCTTGTATGCACAATCGCTTACCAAAGCCATTCCGCTGAGCTTGACATCTTCTTGCATACCCTCGCAAGCAAATTGCAATGAATAGGGCAATTCTACCTGCATGCACTTATTCTCGCCCTTGTCGTTGAGATAGATGACAGATGTATTGACCACGCCTTCGGCAAGAACTTCGCCGTCCATTGCGACAAGATTTGACAAGCTGTTTTGCGTGACAACGGTGCTCAGAATACTCTCGATGCTATCGTCATCGTCTACCGCTACGCTTCCGCTTATTCTCTCTTCGAATCTTCTCATACATCCCTGACGCATAAAGCATACCTTGTTTTTGCTTATTTCCAATTCGTGCGAAGGACTATACAAATCCACGACTGCGTTTACGCACTCTCTTTGCATCACAAATCCTCTGATGCACAATGTCACATAGGATTTGAGAATATTGTCGTTTTCATCGCCCTCGATGACAAGCTTGCTTTCTTTGACTTTTACGCTTATGCAAGCATTGAGATTTTCTCCCTTGACTTTGAGTTCATGCATAAAAGGCAATGACATATTCTTTGTGGACACAATTCCTTCTGCCTTATATACCAAAGTGATTTCCGCCTTGCCTGATACGCAGAGCTTTCCGTCATCGTTGTTGACTTCGCATACTATCGCTTTTGTGTCATACAAAAGAATATCCTCTACCTTTACACCGCAAGCGTATTCTTCTGAGATTTCGCACTCTTCTTCTACCATGCCGATATATTTTTGATAGGATTGCTCTTCTTTGAGAGTAAGTGCTCCTTCGGCTTCTTCGATAATTTCGCTTGTCGCTATCTCGACAATGTTGGGAACAAGCTCGATTACCGTCTGCACTTTTATTTCATTGCCTGCAATAGCGGACTGGATATCCACAATATCCGCTTTGACAATACAAGGCATTTCTGCGACTATCTGATCATCGTTTATGTCTTCTGCAAAGTCGGATATATAATCAAAATTGTTGAGTTTCTTTTCGCCGTCAAGATAGACAAGTTTGAGAGCAAGCCTGCCGCTGATTTTTATTTGCTTTGACAAGGTCTGTACCTTTGTAATTTGCACATCGCCCGTAAGTACGCACAATTTGCTCACTCCGCCTCTCGACTGAGTATCAAAGTTACATTGCGTAACAATTTGTTTTCCGTCCATAGTCCTTTCATAATCGGTATTTACCGTCTTGAATATTGTATTGATTGCCATATATCCTCCGCAAATATGTTTTTACACAATATTATATTGGGAGAAAATTTGTATTATGCAAAAATAAAATACAATTTGAAAAATCTTAAAATTTATCTCAAAAATCTTCGAGGGCATAAAAAAAGCACAAGCAATTTTACTTGTGCCTAAATATGCTAAACAACTAAATATCAGTTTTTTTTATTCTCACATTTCTTGTAAGGATATCGTTGTAAGAATAAGACTGAAGGCTTTCCTCTCCCTCTTCCTCTGTCCTTATGGTAAAAATCGCAGGATATGCACTCTCTATATATCCGTCAAATCTGACAAACTTATTGCGGCCCCTGTTTATTTCAAACGAAAGAGGTTGACCTATGATAAGTCCCACACGCTTTTTTACTTCGTCAATTTGTCTTACTATCTCTCTCATGGCATACTCCTCTATACCGATTATTGCCAGAGTGAGATTTTTTAAACTCATTGAGATATTTGTTTATAAATAAAACAATCTTCAGATATCTTTAGGATTATTTTATCGATATGAGATAAAGAGGTTTTGGACGAATTTGATATGATATCAAGACAAATTCTGGTGATAATACGAAGTGATAATATTATAGTTATATTATAATAAAGTTATTTATACAATTTAAGTCTTAGGTAAATTGTATAAATACTCTGACTATAACAAAATCAATGCTATTAAGCTCAATATTTTTTATTTTCCGATATTTTGCTTTTTCTAAAATAAATTATTATAATGCCGAATATAAGTTATTAAAATTTAAAGTCCGTACTGAGAAAAATCTGCTTTTTGCAATTTTTTGAGAATATCGTAATCGGCAGGTGCCCACTCGACATCAAAAAGCTCTTTTTGCAAAAGCCATTTGCTGTCGACATGCTCTTTTAATACAAAGTCGCTCAAAGCTCTGCACAAAAATACATAAAGATGAACAAAAACATCTTCATATTCATACACGACATCGCAAAATTCTTTTATGGGCTCTATCTCCATGGACATTTCTTCACGAAGCTCTCTTATGAGTGCTTCTTTTTTGCTTTCGCCCTCTTCTATCTTTCCGCCTGCAAATTCATATTTGTATGCCACTTGCAAGTTTTTGCTGGCACCTCTTTTGACAGCTAGAATTCTGCCGTCTTTTACTATTATCGCACCTACCACTTCCAATGTCTTTTTCATAATTTCTCTATGCTTTTGTTTTTTCAAAACTAATTATTAAAAACGCTTTCTGCGTATTTTGCACTTTGATTTGCGTCCTTGCAATACTTGTCCGCACCTATTTTCTCGGCATACTCTTCTGTGAGTACCGCACCGCCTACCATTATTTTGCAATCGGGACATTGCTCTTTTAAAAGTTCTACCGTGATTTTCATATTCTCCACGGTAGTGGTCATGAGAGCCGACAGTCCGCAAAGCTTTATGTCATTTTGTTTGACGGTGTCTACCACAAGCTGAGGCTCGACATTCTTGCCCAAATCAATGACTTTGTATCCGTAATTTTCAAGCACTGTCTTGACGATATTTTTGCCTATATCGTGCACATCGCCTTTTACGGTGGCAAGCACTATTTTGCCTTTGTCGGTGTTTTCGCTGTTTGGAATATGCTTTTTGACTTCTTCAAAACATGCCTTTGCACTGTCCGCAGAAGCTATAAGCTGAGGCAAAAATATCTTGCCTTTTTCATAGTTTTCGCCCACCTTGTTGAGTGCGGGAATGAGATAATCGTCTATCACTTGCAAAGGCTTGAGATTTTCAAGCAACTTTTTTGTCACCTCTCTTGCCTTGTCCAATCCTTTTTCTATGCAATAGAATATATCATCTTCTTTTGATAAATCGTTGTTTTGAGATGATTGCTGCTCTTTTGTCTTTACGACAGCTTTGTTCAAAGGTGTATAATCTGCATATTTTTGAGTGTAATGAGTACAATTTTTGTCTTTTTGAGTAAGCACATTGAATGCGTCAACCGCCTGCATATTTTCGGGTATATTGGGATTGAGAATAGGCAAATCCAATCCTGCATACATCGCCATTGTCAAAAAGGCAGAATTTATTATCTGTCTTGCGGGAAGTCCAAAAGATATATTGGATACGCCCAAGACGGTTTTGATATCGTATTTGGATTTGAGATATGTGATTGCCTGCAAGGTGTTGATAGCCTGATCGGGTTCGGCACTCACCGTAAGAGTAAGACAATCGATATAGATATCCTGCTCTTTTATACCGTATTCTTTGGCTGAAGTTATTATCTTTTCGGCAAGTCTTATTCTCTCTTCTACGGTTTTGGGAATACCCCTCTCGTCCATCGTAAGTCCCACTACGCTCGCTCCGTATTTTGCCACAAGAGGCAATATGCTTTTGATAGAGCTGTCCTCGGCATTGACAGAATTGACGATAGGTTTTCCGTTGTAATATCTCAAAGCTTGTTCGATAGCGTCAGGCTTGGAGCAATCTATCTGCAAGGGTGCATCGGTCAATCCCTGAATATACTTTATCATTTCCGTAAGCATCTCTTTTTCGTCTATCTGAGGAAGTCCTGCATTGACATCGAGAATTTCCGCTCCCGCCTCTACCTGCTCGAGAGTCTGCGTGGCGATATATCCGAAATCCTTGTCCATAAGAGCTTGTTTCATAGCCTTTTTGCCCGTAGGATTTATGCGTTCGCCAATGACTTTTACTCCGTCAATATATACCACTTTTGTGGACGAACAAACTGCCGTCTTGTATTTTATATCTCTTTTGACAATTTTATATTTATCTCTCAACAAGGCAAGCTGACGAATATATAAAGGCGTAGTGCCGCAACAACCGCCCAATATGCTCACGCCCATTTTTACAAACTCTTCATAAGTCTTGCAAAAGTCCTCTGCCGATACAGAATAATTCATTTCGCTGTCGGGAAGTCCTGCGTTTGCCTTGACAAAAACAGGCAAAGAAGTGCTGTCCAAAAGTCTTTTTACGATAGGCAAAAGCTGGTCGGGACCTAATGAACAATTTATGCCGATAGCATCGCAATAATTGCTTGTCGTAAGTGCAAACGCTTCTACGGGACAGCCCGTAAAAGTTCTTCCGCTTTCATCAAAAGTCATGCTGCACATAACAGGCAAATTGCTGTTTTCTCTCACCGCAAGCAGTGCAGATTTCAATTCATACAAATCGCTCATCGTCTCAAGGACTACAAGGTCAGCCCCAGCTTGTTCTCCGGCAATTACCTGCTCTTTGAAAAGCTCGTAAGACTCGTCAAAAGTCATGCTGCCCAATGGCTCGATCAATGCTCCCGAAGGTCCGATATCCAAAGCCACAAGTCTGCCTGAGGCAGCTTTTTTTGCTATCTCTACACCTGCTTTTATGAGCTTTTTTACCTCTTCGCTGTCTTTTAGTTTTTTGCGGTTGGCACCGAAAGTATTGGTATATATGATATCGCTGCCGCTGTCTATATACTCTTTGTGAATTTCGTATATAAGTTCGGGGTTTGTGATATTCAATCTTTCGGGCAATTCGCCCCCTTCGAGACCTCTTTTTTGAAGCTGTGTGCCGAATGCTCCGTCAAGCAATACTATTCTTTCTTTTATCAAATCCAAAAATTTCATATCTTCCTTTTTGTGCCTATAAATCGATATTTATAGCCGTTTTTCCGTAATATTTAGATTATATCAATTAAGCTATCGACTCAATCATAAAAATGTGCCGATAGCTTTGTTTTATGCTTTTTTGTTGAGTTTTTCTATAAGCGGCTGAATATTTTTCGTGATGCGTTTTGCCACATAAGAATTGTTCATGATATACAAGTGTATGCCCTGCACTCCGCTTGAAATCAAGTCCACTATTTGGTCTGTCGCATAAGCTATTCCTGCCTCCATCAAAGACTCGGGATCGTCAGCGAATTTGCTGTACATTCTCGATATTTTTGAAGGGATTTTGGCACCTGTCATCTTTACTATGCCCCCGAATTGAGAGGCCTTTACCAAGGGCATTACACCTGCCTGCACAGGTACATCTATACCTGCAAGTCTTACCATATCGAGATATTTTAAAAAGTCGTCATTGTCAAAAAACAACTGCGAGTTGAGATGCGTCACGCCTTTGTCCACTTTTATTTTGAGATTGCGGATATCCTCTACCATATTGGCACTTTCGGGATGTCCCTCGGGATAGCACGCACCTGCCACATTGAAGTCCCCGTTTTGTTTTATGTACTCGACAAGGTCGCTTGCGTGAGCAAAGTCAGTCTTTACAGCACCTTCTATTCTGTCGCCTCTCAAAGCAAGAATATTTTCTACTCCTATACCCTTGAGTCCTTCGAGAGCGGACTTCACTTCTTCTTTTGTAGAATTTATACATGTAAGGTGTGCCAAAGGCTCGATGCCGTATTTTGTCTTGACGATTTCGGCAATTTCTTTTGTGCGTGAATTCTTGCTGCCGCCGGCACTGTATGTGATAGAAATATAGTCGGGATTTACGCCCTTAAGCTCTGACAAAGTATCGTAAATCTTGTTTATGTCGTCATTGACTTTGGGCGGGAAAATCTCAAAGGAATACACGACCTTTTTCTCTTTGAACAAATCGCAAATTTTCATATTTATCTCTCCGTTTTTTGTCTTGATGCAATCTGCAAACCGCTTTTACCCATAATTTCGGCATACAGATATAAAAAATTCTTACATCACAATTTGACAAATTCTAAAATATCAATACAAAAAAAATCTTAAAATCAAATGCGTTTTTAGAAATTTTTTGCTTATTTTGTTAATTTTTAATATGTCACATCTTCCACATCTTTAAGAAACTTTCCGTCTTCTCTGTTTTCGGGAATAATCTCCAGCCAATATCCGTCAGGGTCGACAATAAAATATATACCCATGGATTTGTTGACATAACAAATACAATTCATGGATTTGTGAAGCTCGTAAGCTCCTTTGATATCCTTGACATTAAATGCGATATGGCTCTCGTTGTCGCCGAGATTATACTTGCCTTGCTTGTCCTTGAGATAAGTAAGCTCAAGCTTGTGGGAAGTGCGGTTGTCGCCCAAAAATACTATGGTAAAATCCTTTTCTTCTATCTTTCTTTCCAATTCAAGTCCCAAAGCTTTGTTGTAAAACTCGACAGATTTGTCTATATCCGTCACATTGATATTGTTGTGAACAAAATAAAAATCCATATATTACCTCGCTATAAATTCTGTACGGCAAAATCTATTGATTTCTATCTTCTAAAATTTTGTGCCGAACTTATATAAATATTATCGCATATAATCTCAGATTTGGCAAACTCTTTGCGTACTCCATTCTTTTTTGCACATTAATTTGTACAAAATAAAAATGCTTTGTGGCTTTTATGATTGACAAAAACCCCTTGCGGATATATTATATATGTATAAATTTTATTATAATTATTGAATTTGGAGAATTTATGGACTTTATCGAAATCGAAAAAAAGTGGCAAAAGAAGTGGAACGATACAAAACTCTACTCCTTTGACAAATCGAGAATCAAGGACAAATATTATGTCCTCGAAATGTTCTCTTATCCCTCCGGTGCCAAGTTGCACGCAGGACATTGGTACAACTACGGACCTACCGACAGCTATGCCCGTTTTATGAGAATGAAAGGCAAAGAAGTTTTCCAGCCTATGGGCTTTGACGCTTTCGGTCTTCCTGCTGAAAACTATGCTATCAAGTCAGGTATTCATCCTCAAGACTCTACTCTCAAAAACATCGATACAATGGAGCATCAGCTCAAAGCCATGGGTGCTTCGTTTGACTGGGATTATGAGATAAAGACTTGTATGCCTGATTACTATAAATGGACACAATGGATTTTCCTCCAGCTCTATCACAACGGTCTTGCATACAGAAAAGAAGCTCCCGTAAACTGGTGCCCTTCTTGCAATACCGTGCTTGCCAACGAACAGGTTGTGGACGGAGCTTGCGAAAGATGCGGAACTACCGTTTTGAGAAAAAACCTCACACAATGGTTTTTCAAAATCACAAAGTATGCTGAAGAACTTCTTCAGGGACTCGATACTCTCGACTGGCCCGAAAAGACAAAAGCTATGCAACGCAACTGGATTGGCAAATCCTCAGGCGGTGAAATAGAATTCAAGTGCGAAAGCGGAGATACTTTCAGAGTATTCACCACTCGTGCAGATACGGTATTCGGCGTATCTTATGTTATTCTTGCTCCCGAGCATCCACTCGTAGACAAGATTACCACTCCCGAGCAAAGACAAGCCGTTGAGGATTACAAACTTCAATGTGCTAAAGCCAGCGAAATAGAAAGACTCTCCACCACAAGAGAAAAGACAGGCGTATTTACGGGTGCTTATTGCATTAACCCCGTAAACGGCGACAGAGTGCCGATATGGATTGGCGACTATGTTCTTTATTCCTACGGTACAGGTGCCGTAATGGGTGTTGCCGCTCATGATGAAAGAGACTATGATTTTGCCAAAAAGTTCAATCTCCAAATCAAGAGAGTCATCAAGGCAAAAGACAATCAGAATGACGATTTGCCTTTCTGCGATTATGGTGTTATATGCAATACAAATTCCCAGTTTGACGGCATGACTTCAGAAGAAGGAAAAGTGGCTATTGTAAAATGGCTCGAGGAAAAGAAACAAGGCGAACTCAAGACAAATTACAGATTGAGAGACTGGCTCATTTCCCGTCAGAGATATTGGGGTGCTCCTATTCCTATCATATATTGCGACAAGTGCGGCGAAGTACCCGTACCCGAAAAGGATTTGCCCGTAAAGCTTCCATACAATGTTGAGTTCAAGCCTGACGGCAAATCTCCTCTTGCAAGCTGCGAAGAGTTTATGAACACCACATGTCCCAAGTGCGGCCGCCCTGCAAGAAGAGATCCTGACACAATGGATACTTTTGTTTGCTCGAGCTGGTATTATCTCAGATATCCCGATGCTCACAACGACAAAATGGCGTTCGACCCCGAAATTATAAACAAGATGCTCCCTGTGGACAAATATGTCGGCGGTGCCGAGCATGCCTGCATGCACTTGCTCTATGCAAGATTCTTCACAAAAGCTTTGAGAGATATGGGCTATCTCAAATTTGATGAGCCTTTTAAATCCCTTGTGCATCAAGGCACAATTTTGGGACCTGACGGCTTCAAGATGTCCAAGAGCAGAGGCAATGTCATCTCTCCCGATGACTATGTATCGAAATACGGCTCTGACGCTTTCAGACTTTATCTCATGTTTGGTTTTAGCTATATCGAAGGCGGTCCTTGGAGTGCAAGCGGTATGGATTCTATCACAAAATTCCTCGAAAGAGTAGAAAGAATCGTAGACAAAGCCATATCTTCAAATAATGACATCGACACTTTCGGTGCAGAAGAAAAAGCACTCAATTATACTCGCAACTATACTATAAAGAGAGTCAATGAAGATACTGCCATATTCTCATTCAATACAGCCATTGCCCGTATTATGGAATATGTCAACGACCTTTATAAGTACGACAACGCAAAGGCCGACAACAAAAACGCAAAATTCTTCAAAGAATGTATCAATGACCTTGTGCTTTTGCTTGCTCCTTTCGTACCTCATATCGCAGAAGAACTCAACGAGAAAATGGGCGGCGAATATTCTGTATTCAACAAGTCATATCCCGTATGCGATGAAAAAGCTCTCGTAAAGGACGAATACGAACTTGCCGTACAAGTCAACAGCCGTATGAAAGCAAAGATAATCGTTCCCAGCGATGCCGACAACAAGGCTATCGAAAAAATAGCCCTCGACAACGAAGCCGTTAAGGCGGCAGTGGACGGACTTTCGGTAGTAAAGGTAATCGTAATACCCAAACGACTTGTAAATATAGTCTGCAAATAACAAGATAATTATCGGACGGCTTTTGATAAAAGGTATAAATCGACTTGACTTTCAAATAACTAATGATAAACAAGACTGCAAGTCAAGTCATAAAAAACGCTTTTAATTCAAAAGCTCTCCTTTCGTCTTTTGACAAACAACACTTTACCCCGCTAAGGGGATTGGAGAATATTATGTTAGATTTGAAATTTGTATGTGAAAACATCGAGGAAGTAAAAGAAAGACTTTCTCACCGAAGCGGTAAGTTTGACCTCGAAGGTCTTGGCGAACTTGCAGAAGAGAGAAAAACTCTCATTCAGAATACCGAACAAAAAAAGGCTACAAAAAATGCCGTTTCCAAGCAAATACCCTCTTTGAAAGGCGATGAAAAAGCTGCTAAAATCGCAGAAATGAAGTCATTGGGCGATGAAATAAAAGCTCTTGACAATCGTCTTGGCGAAGTAGAGACAAAGATAAGCGAGATTATGCTTACTATCCCCAATCTTCCCAACAAGGAAGTGCCTATCGGCGATGACAGCGATGACAATGTGGAAGTAAGAAGATGGGGCGAGCCTACAAAGTTTGACTTCCAGCCCAAAGCACACTGGGATATCGCTGAAGAAAAAGACCTCTGCGATTGGCCTCGTGCAAGCAAAATCTCAGGTGCAAGATTTACCGTATATAAAGGTCTCGGTGCAAGACTCGAGAGAGCTATCTACAACTTTATGCTCGATACTCATATCCAGAACGGCTATACAGAAATCTTCCCTCCTTTTATGGTCAACAAAAATGCCATGATAGGTACAGGCCAGCTTCCTAAGTTTGCCGAAGATATGTACTATGTCAACAATGAAGGTCAGGACTTCTACCTCGTTCCTACCGCCGAAGTTCCCGTGACAAACTTGCACAGAGAAGAAATCATACCTTATGACCAGCTTCCTATCAAGTATTGTGCTTATACCGCATGCTTTAGAGGCGAAGCAGGAAGTGCCGGCAGAGATACGAGAGGTCTTATCCGTCAACACCAATTCAACAAGGTAGAGCTTGTAAAATTCACCACTCCCGAGACAAGCTATGACGAGCTTGAAAAACTCACAAACAATGCCGAGCATATTCTTCAGCTTCTCGGTATCCCCTACCGTGTAGTTTGTCTTTGCACAGGCGACCTCGGTTTTGGCTCTGCAAAAACTTATGATATCGAAGTTTGGATGCCTTCTTACAACAGATATGTAGAAATTTCTTCCTGCTCTGACTATGAGGACTTCCAAGCAAGAAGAGCAAGCATAAGATATAGAGACAAGGACGGCAAGGTAAAACTCGTTCATACCCTCAACGGAAGCGGTCTTGCTGTGGGCAGAACCACCGCCGCTATTCTCGAAAACTGTCAGCAAGCTGACGGAAGCATAGTTGTTCCCGAAGTACTTAAAAAATACATGGGAGTAGACAAAATCTGACAATGACTCATTCGACTGCCTTTGACACGACAGCTATACAAAAACAAAAGCCCCAGAAAGAGCGTATTTGGGAGCTGGATTTTTTGCGTGGTATATGCGTGCTTTTGATGGTATTCGATCACGCAATGTATGATATAGGCAGTCTTTTTAATGAGGCATGGATAGCAACCGGCAAGGAAAACATAATTACTCTTGTACGCCTAGCTCAGAATTATTTTGACAACTCCGAGTTGCGTTTTACCGTACAAAATATAGTGGTATGGATATTCGCTCTTCTTTGCGGTATATCCTGCTCTTTTTCAAGAAACAATCTCAAACGAGGTGTTCAGGCAAGCATAATCGCCGGCATTATCACGATAGTGACATTCTTTATGGATACCGTGATAAAGTTTGGCATACTTCACATGTTTGCTTTTTCTATTCTTCTGTGGTGGCTTATAGATACATTGTGCTGTCACAAAAAAATGATTACTGCGGGCGTATGTTTGTTTTTGGGCGTAATGATTATTTTGTTGAATGACGCTCTTTTGTCCGCTTATTCGTCAAATCATCAAATCTTTTCTGACGACAACACTTGGTATTTTATCGGCAAATTCATGCTAGGCAATCCTACTTCTTTTTCCTCTGCCGACTATTATCCTATTTTCCCCACCACAGGCTATATGCTTATAGGTGCAGGCATAAGCGTCATACTCTATCCCAAGAAAAGGTCACTCTTGCCTTGGCTTGGCAAATACGATTGGTACAAGCCTTTTAATTTCTGGGGCAAAATAGCAATCTGGGTATATGCTTTCCACCAAGTGGCTGTTGTGGTGATACTTGCCTTGATAAGCTTTTTGTTTATCACACCAGGGGATTTTGTAGTAATATAATTTTTTAGATTAATCACGATTTTATTTTTATCCATTTGCATTATGAGAAGAAGTGACAGAGAAATAAAAGATTTTGACAAAATGATAAATATTCTATCGTCTTGCGATTGCATAAGACTCGGACTTGTCGATGAAGGCATGGCATATATCGTGCCTCTTAATTTCGGCTTTACGATAGACAAAGACAAAAAGGATTTAAGAATATATATCCACTCTGCAAAAGAAGGCAAAAAAATTCAATTATTGAAAAGTCAGAATAAAGTGAGTTTTGAAGCTGATACAAATCACAAAATTTCTCAGGGAAAAACCGCTTGTCAATATTCTTATTTTTATCAATCCGTCATGGGAAAAGCAAGTGTAGAATTCTTGCAAGACGAATCATCCAAGATATCTGCTCTCAATTCAATACTTTCCCACTATACAAATAAAAACGATTGGGATTTTGACAAAAATGCTCTTTCTAAGACCGACTTGATATGTCTTCATGTCTTAGAATGGTCGTGTAAAGAACATGTCTGAAATTTAAATTGTTTTAAAGCTTGAATTTTGCCTTTTAGACAGCGTTTAGTCTTTGATAAGAATTTTATCGACAAAATATATTTTATTCATTTTTGACGCAATCTAAAGCCTCAGAAAGCTTTTGAAACCAATATTTTATTTTAATTTATTTATATTATAATATTAATACATTTCTAATTAATTATATTAATAGTTTTTGTATTCAAAATTATAGCATTATATATGGACATAAAAAAATACGACAACTTAAATTGTCGTATTTTTGATTTTTATAATATCTTTTTATTGTTTAGGGAAGCTGATTTTCAGTCACAGTCATAGAGTCAAGCACCGCATCTGCCAAAAGCTCTTTAAAAGCATCGATTTCTGAAGCTGTCGCAGTCGATTGCAAAATACCTACCATCACAGCAGGCTTGCCTTTATCCTCTTTCATGAAAGTAGTCTCCTGCCATTCCCAGCTTATGGATTCGATATACATAGCTTCTATGCTGCTTCCGAAGAATACATAATTGCCGAGAGTCTTGATTGTCTTACGCAACTTGATATATTCAAAATCCACACCTGCAAAAGCATAATCTCCTATGGATTCGATACCTTCGATATCGTTGCCGTCCTGATCGAGCAATCTGAAGGTATAGCCCTGAGAATTCTTTGAATCCTGATCATAGTCGCCGAAATATGCGATGATATGCTTTCCGTCAGCGGTAGCAAGCAAACCGTGAGTATATACGGTAGCTGTTCCGTTTTTGTGGAAGTCTTCAAGTTTTATTGTGGTGTAATTAATATTCTCTTCATCTACTACGATATCGTTTCTTGCATAAGAAGTGCTGTTTGCATAGATAGCAAAAGCTCCGTCACCGATACTCTCGATGTTTTTGCCGATTACAAAATTGTTGTTGTAAAGAAGTTTTGAACAGCCCTTGAACATTCTTTCGGGTATGCTTGTCGCAGCTTCAGGCAAAGTGATATATGCAAGATTTGTGCAATCTTCAAAAGCACCTGCTCCAAAAGAAATTTCCTCGATACCTTCGGCAAAATTTACCTTGCTGAGACTTGTACAGCTCAAGAAAGCATTCTCGCCCACAGAAGTCACGCTCTTGGGAATTTCAAAGTATGAGAAATTGGTCTTTACATTTGAAAAAGCTTTTGCAGAAATTACCTTGAGGTTGGGGAACTTCAAGGGAGATTTCTCGCTTGACTTCAGTATTGTGCCATAGAAAGCACTCTCGCCTATCGTGGTAAGCTCGCTATCTTCTGCTACGATAAGATTGCTAAGACGAGTACAGCCGCTGAAAGCACTGTCTCCTATCTTTTCCAAGTTTTTGTTTATGCTCACTCCTGCAAGAGATGTACAGCCGTAAAAAGCACTGTTGCCGATTTCCAAAAGAGATTGAGGCAAATAGAATACTTCCTCGTCTACATCATCGCCGTATGAAGTAGAGTTGTATGCAAACTTGAGAGCGGTGCAATTATAAAAAGCATTCTCTCCGATAGATGTCAAACCCGAAGGTATATAAACTTCTTTGAGGCTCTTGCAGCCATAGAAGCAATCGTCAGGGATTTCCTTGAGTC
Organism: uncultured Christensenellaceae bacterium; assembly: GCA_944381365.1. Taxonomy (GTDB): domain Bacteria; phylum Bacillota; class Clostridia; order Christensenellales; family UBA3700; genus RACS-045. The sequence continues at coordinate 351,804 of CALWKW010000002.1, forward strand.
CCGAAGGCAAAACCACCTTTGTCAAAGCCGTAAGATCTTTGAACACTTCTTCGCCCAATTCTATACCCGAAAAAGTACTCTCAAATACTATGCTTGTGATAGCCGAAGCTTTTTGGTCAAAAGCACCGTTGGCTACGGCAACTACTCTGTTGCCTTTTATTTTGTCGGGTATTACGACTTCGGTATCGCTGCCGCTATAACCTGTAATGGTAGCTCTCGAGCCACTGAGAGTATAATTAAAGCCGTCACTGTAATCTCCCATTTGTCCCGTATTGACAATAAGTCCGATAATGGTACCTACTGATGCAATAGCAAGCACGAATACTGCGACTACGATAATAATCTGTTTTGTTTTGTTCATATTTACCTCAATAGTAATTTGATATATACTACTTTATTTTTGTATATCCTGCGACATACATTATTGACAATAAATTGATTTTTATTTGACGGAGATATTTTTGCTGTCTACTGCAAGTTCTCCCCAAAGGTTCCATTTGTCAAGAGTGGAGCAAGTGCGGGGAATAACCTTGAAATTCTCGAGATTCAATCCGTCCACATGTCTTAAGAATAATCCGTAAACGGGCAAATCATAATACTTGCTGCCTTCATGGCTTATTATGTATTTGTGAGATACTCTCGTGATTTCAGGATAACCATTCATATTGTCTTCGAGAGTAGGCACTGCCACATCGAGATTTTCCTTGGTATCTCTGTATCTTACATAGACATTCTTAATATCCACATTCTTGACATAATAAGTTTCTTTTCTTGTCTCTACGCCTACGATAGCACTAGCAAGCTCGACATTATCGCAATAAATATTGCTTATCTGGATATTCTGCATACTGCCCATTGTGCCGTCACTGCCGTTTGATTCGCTGAGTCTGTTGCCAAGCCAGATAAGAATAGGAGACGATATACCGTTCATTCTAATGTCATTGACTTTTATATCGCTTACATTCGAGCCGTCCGCAGATTCAATCGCTATACCCGACATACCGCCCACAATGCCGCCTGCCATAAAGAAATCGCGATTTTCCACAATGACATTTGTCACATCTTTTGATGTTTCCGTGCCGATTTTAAAGCAATTTGCAAGAGATATAATCGTGCAATCTTTTTTGATATAAAGACTGATATTGCTTTTTAATTCTATGGTAGAAGTCTTGTAATTGCCGTCAATTACTACCGCTCCTCCGCCGTTTGAGGACAACTCCGAGATGACCGCATTAATGGCATTTGCATTGCTTATGCCGTCATTATTCTCAGATGCACCTCTTTGAGATACATATACGACTTTTTGTCAGTGGGCAAAGTCTTTTCCTTGAGATACTCTTCAAAAGGAATATTGCCTACGCCGTTCTTCTCTTCATTCAATTTGTATAAATACTCCGGCAATATAGATGTGTCGAATGTATCCACCGACTTTTTCTCTGTACAGCCTGCAAAACACAAGATTGCAATGCTGACAACCGACAATGCCAAACTTATGATTTTTGTAGATAATTTTCCTATAATTTCCCCATTTCACATGTGTTTTTTATTATATCATAAAATACATTAAATTACAATTAAATATTTTATATATTAAAGCACATTGATTCTTATATCACAAAATATATATCAAGATATAAAATTATCATCAATTAATTTGGCTTTTTGGTGTTATATTGCGTATTTTTTCAAGAGATTGAGTGCGGCATTTATTCCGTCAACACTCGCCGAAGTGATACCTCCTGCATATCCCGCTCCCTCTCCGCAAGGCATGAGTCCTTTTATCGAGCTGTCGCCGTTTTCGTCTCTTATCATTCTTACAGGGCTTGAAGACCTGCTTTCTACACCCGTCAACAAAGCATCTCCCGATGCAAAGCCTTTTAATTTTGTATCAAAAATCTTTATTGCCTTTGCTATGCTTTGGGATACATAATCGGGAAGGCACTCATTAAGGTCTGCCATGCTTACACCGATAGGATAAGTGGGCAACACCTCGCCGAAACTATCTGTCGGCCTATTTTTTAGAAAATCGTCATATCTTTGGCAAGGAGCTTTGTATGAATTTGACAGCGAATATGCAAGTCTTTCGTACTTTCTTTGAAATTCTACTCCCGAAAGCACATTATCACCTTCAAAATCTTGAGGCTCTACCCCGACAAGCAAAGCCGAATTGGCATTCTTGCCGTCTCTTGCAAAATAGCTCATTCCGTTTGTCACGACTGCGTTTTCCTCAGAAGTAGCAGGCATGACATAACCTCCCGGGCACATACAGAATGTATAACACGAGCGGCCGTTGTCGAGATGACAAGCAAGTTTATAATCGGCAGCGGGAAGTTTGTCAGAAGTCATGCCGTATTGAGAAAAATCTATCATGCTTTGAAGATGCTCTATTCTCACACCTATCGAAAAAGGTTTTTTTGTCATAAGAATTTTGCCTGCCAGCATTTCGAAGGTATCTCTCGCACTATGCCCGATAGCAAGAATACAATCCTTGCAATCCACACTCAAAATTCCTTTGTCCTTTGTCTTAATCTCCACTCCCTGCAAAACGCCGTCTTTTGCCCTAATGCCGACAAGCTTTGAATTAAAATACACATCTCCGCCCAAAGCTATTATGTCTTCACGCATATTCTTGACGACTTCTCTCAATTTGTCGGTGCCGATATGAGGTTTTGCCTCATAGACAATCTGAAAAGGTGCTCCGTATTTTACAAACTCGTGAAGCACTATATTGATTTTGTCAGAGCTGGTACCAGTATTGAGTTTTCCGTCAGAAAAAGTACCCGCTCCGCCTTCTCCGAATTGGACATTGCTCTCTTTGTCAAGCACGCAGGTATTTATGAATTTGTCTATTGACTTTTGTCTGTCTTCTACCTTTTCGCCTCTCTCGAAAATTATAGGCTTTAACCCTGCTTTTGCAAGCGTAAGTCCTGCAAACAATCCCGAAGGTCCTGTGCCTATTATCACAGGGCGTTGAGCACATTTTGCTTTTATGAGTATTTCGTCAATAGTGCTTATAGGCGTATTGTAGATATCCGCCTTTTTGTTTTTTGATAAATATAATTTTTCCTGCTTTAATTCTACCGCAACTGAGATGACATATTTTAGCTGTTTGTTTCTGCTGTCAAGAGACTTTTTTATTATCTTGTAGCTTGCCACATCCTTTGATTTTAATCTCAAAGCCTGACAGATTGCGTTTGAAAGCTCTATTTCGCTGTATCCGATAGGAAGTTTTATTTGATTGAGTCTTATCATTTTTTGCCTCCGCAAGCCATGGCACTTGCCCATGCCCAATGAAGATTATATCCTCCGCAAAGTCCGTCCACATCCAAAGCTTCGCCTGTGCAGTACAATCCTTTTTTGAGTTTTGACTCTAAAGTAATATTGTCAAAATCTCTCGTATCGAGACCGCCGCTCATTACCTGAGCCGATTGTCTGCCCGCTACTTTTTTGACTTTCACTTCAAAGTGCTTGCAGCCTTTTGCAAGATTCAAGGCTTTTTGCTCTGACATGATAAGCGATCTGTCCATAGGCACTCTGCCTATTACATTTTGTGCGATAGCTTTGTGCAAAATTCCTTCTAAGGGATTGAAGACATTACTGTAATTGAAAATATGTTCTTTGAGCTTTTCGATAGAATAATCGGGCAAAAAGTCTATGACGATTTTGCAATCTTTAAATTCGCCCTTTCTTCTTGCAAGCATACTCGACAATCTGAATGCCAATACTCCCGACAAAGCATTGTCTTTGAACAAAAATTCTCCTCTCTCGCTCATGACTATTTCGCCGTCAATATACATAGTGGCAAGTACTTTTGCCCTTACGCCGTTGGCACCTTTTATGTCATCGCAAAGCAAAGGAGCTATGGCATACTCCGTCTTTGTCATTCTGTGTCCTAAAGAGGTATAAAGATAATGACTGTTTGTGCCCATAGTCGCATCGCTTCCCGTAGCAAGCACCACCTTGTCAGCCTCAAAATCTCCTTTTGAAGTCTTTACTATCCACATATCGCCCTTTTGGACAATCTTTTCCGCAGTGCACTCGCATATTGTCTTTACTCCCGACTGCGACAACTTTTGCAAAAGGACATTCAAAATCGTAGTGGCACTTTCGCTGTACGGATAGACTCTTTTTTCGTCATCGACTCTCATTATGAGTCCGAGACTTTCAAAATATTTCATGACGACTTCAGGAGAATATCTTTGGATAATGTCTTTTACAAAAGGGGTGTTGTAATCGTCTAACGAAACATTAAGATTTGTAAGATTGCATTTTCCATTGCCTGTACAAAGCAATTTTTTACCTATCCTCTCGCCCTTTTCAAGCAAACATACATCCCAACCATTTTCTTTAAAAATGATTGAAGACAAAATACCGCTTGCTCCGCCGCCGATTATGACCACGCTCTTTTGCATAATTCCTCCTGAAAATTCTATAACAGACTTTAATATCGTAGTTAACTCAATTTATACAATATTATTATATATTACTTTAAAATGTTTGGCAAGAAAAGAGAATACTCAAAGACAAGACGCTTTGAATGTTTATCCCTTCCTTATTGCACTTCTTGTTTTGACGACATACTTTTTGTGATGATAACAAAAAAAGGACCGCAGATTTGCGGTCCTTTGTCTTTTTGATTTAATCAATATTTCATATCGACATTGATTTGTACTGAATAAGAGATACCGTTTTGCTCTACATCGTAGCTTACTTGGATACTCTTGAGTTTGTTGTTTGCTGAATCAGCTTTTACTTCAACTTTTGCATTCTTGGCATTGCTTACACCCAAAAACTTGTTTGTGTCTTTTACATTTGCCTTGAATGTTGCTACACCGTCTTTGTTTGTGAATTCAGCATTTTCAAACATATCGGCTTGGAAAGTAAATCCTGTGCCTTTGCCTGCCAAAGAGAAGCTGCCGGAGTTTTCAAGTCCTTCAAGGAAAGTTTCCTCACCGTTTTCGTACTTGTAAATCTGTGTCGAACCGCTATTTACCACAATCTTGACATCTCTGTCCTTTTCCTTGCTGTCTGTGGTGTAAGAAGCAAGTTTGAACAAACTGTCTTGTGAGAATTCGTCCTTTTTGCAGCCTGCGAAAGCTACTGCACAGATAAGTACTATTACAAGTATCATTGTCATAGCTTTTGCTATGGATTTTCTGTTTACTTTAGACACTCTCTTTTCTTCCTTTTTGCCTTTCTTTGCTGATATGGAGAGCATTACGCCTGCGAATGCAAGACCGACACCTGTGGTAAGAGCCAAAGATACAGCACCCTTAGCAGTCATACCTGAAGCCTTGCCTGCTACTTTCTGAGCATCGCCGATTACGCTTTCTGCACCGCTCAGCAATTCTTCATAAGAAGCCTTGAGGGCATTTACTTTGTCATAGTCGATATTTGCTTTGTCAGATTCGCCTACGAGTTCGAGCTGACTCAACAAAGTTTTGTATGCAGCGAGGTTGGAGAAATCAACCTTGTTCATTTTGTTGAGAGCGGATACGATAGAAGTAGTATCGATACCTGTCTTTACCTCAAACTCAACTTCGTTGGACTCATAGTAGTTTGCACTCTCGCCTGCTTTAGCTTTAACTGTATAAGAAGTAAGAGCTTTTGCATCGAATACATTTGTATTGAGATATGCTTCGCCGTTTACGCTGTACTGCATATTTTCAAAAGCACATTCAAATGTGAGCTTGTTGTAATTGATAATCTTATTGATATCGTCTATGGTGAGTACACGGTTTGCCTTATCTACTACGAAAGTAAGAGTATTGGGCTCGCCTTCGAACATTGATTCGCCGTCTACGAATACAGTAATATAATAGGTACCGGCATTGATGATTTCAGAAATCTCGTTCTGACCTTCAGCATCGCTTGTCACCTTGTAGCCATAGCCTGTGATGCCTTCAGCTACATTAAACTTGATTGTGTCGATAAGGTTCTGACCGTTGTAAACAACTTTATCGTTTAAGAGCTGGATAGAAGAGATATTTGCACCTGTCACAGTCAAAGTACCTTTCTTTGCGATTGTCAATTCATAGTTGGTAGCAGCTTCGCCGCTCAATACAATATATACGCTGTCGGCATAATCATTTGCACCTGCATTCAATTCTACATCGGTAGCAAGGCTTATAACGAGTCTGCCGTCATTGATATCGCTCTCTACGAATTGGTCACCTTCATTGTAAGTATAAGCTTCAGCCTTGGGAGTGAGGTCTTCAATACCATATTCTCTTGTAGCATCGCCTACATTGATATTAACTTTTCTTGCAACTACTGTGAATGAAGTAGAAGGAAGTTCGAGACCTTCGCCTACTACGAGTTTGTAGTTGGGGTTGTTTACGCCGCTGATAACGGCATCATAAGTACCTACATTTACAGCTTCTACCTTTTCGCCGTTCTGGAAATAATCAAAAGCTACTTCCACTGTATCGTCTCCGATAAGTACGCCGTCTTCGAATACTGCATTAACTTCGGGAGTGATTACGCTGCCTGTATAGGTAAATGTATCGCCGCCTACTATTTCTGCACTGAGGATAGAGATGTCTTTGGGAAGAATCTCGAATGTAGCACTTTTGATATTTACAGTATAGTTGTCGGTATAACCTTCAACCGAAACTGTATAAACACCTGCATTTTTGATTTCTTTGTCAGCTACTGCGTTGATTGTCAAGCCGTCTTCTTCGAAGAACTTGTTTTCGCCCACAAACTCATAACCGAGTACGGGAGCTTCATCGCCGTAAGTAAGCACTTCTTTTGAAGTAGTGGTCTTGATATTTACTTCATAAGGAAGAACTTCCAAGGTAGCTTCGTTTGCATTGATAACATAGTTGGAGCCCTTTCCTTCAGTAATATTGTAAGCGATAGTATAATTGCCTACATTTCCGAATTGACCTGCTTCTGTCGAAAGAGTAAGAACAACATTATCTCTTTCGAGGAAGTTTGCTTCACCGCTGTAATTCCAAACGAATTGAGGATCGAGTGAACCATAAGTCTTCTGAGCATTGTCGATAGTGATATCGATTGTCATAGGATTGATGACAAACTCAAATCCTTCATTGGGATAAATGATATTGTAGCTGCTTGTATCGAAGCCTGCTTCCAATACTGCGTTTACTGTATAAGAACCTGCATCGATAGCCTGCTCAATAGGTTCTCCGCCATTGTTGCTGAAGGTATATTTGAGAGTAATTCTGCTTGCATGGATATTGAGAATACCTGTGTTTGTCTCAGTATTCTGTGTCTCGAATGTAGCTGCCACATTTACTGCGTTTCCGTTGTAATCATATTCGGTAGGCAAGCCTTCATCGAAGAATATGGTGACATTTCTCTTGTTGATTGTGTAGGTATATTCTTCGCTGTAAGTCTCTTCATAGTTTTTGTTTACACCGAAGGTTCCGCCAACATAATATACCATCGAGTATATGCCCGCTGTATCGGGGATACCGCTTATGTACTGGCTATAATCGCCGATAGCCGCAACATTGTCCTTAAGCATATAGAGCCATTCGCCGTAAGGTACTTCGCCGTTTACGCCTTCAACGGTTACGGTAGGATCATCGATTTGTCCGTAAGTGATAGTCTTTGCTTCGCCGAGAGTAATTTTTACCTTGGCAGGAGTAATCGCAACTTTATAGCTTACATTATCTCCCAAAACATAGTTCTGAGAAGCAAGACCGCTGTTGAGAGTCACATCTACTGTAAATTCGCCTACATTTACGGTATCGCCGCTGTGAGCTACATTGATGATGCCTTTGTCTTTTTCAAGAACATTGGTAATTATAATGTTTTCTGTCTTTTCGGCAGGAGCTGCATCATAAATTCCGTAAGTGAGAGATTGATCAAGACCTGTATATTCTTTTTGCAATTCATAAGATACTTTGATTACAGCACCTGTGTTGTCTTCAATATTGACTTCTCTCTTTGTGATAGTGAAGTCCTTTTTGGTTTCGCTGAATGTATAGTTTGAATTGTCGAGGCCGTCAACTTTTACATAATAGCTGCCTGCATTTACTGCACTGTTGTTGTCAAGCTTTTCATTTGTGGTAGCATCGTAATAACCGAGATTTGCCGAAACGCTGTCTCCGCCTACAATACCTGCTCCGAAGCTTGCAGTATACAATACGCCTTCGCCGTCATATTGAGTATTTTGTACAAAGTCAGAAGGAGCATTCAAATTTATGGTAAGGCTCTTGGGCACAACAGTCTGAGAAACTCTGGGCTGCCATGCAGTAGCACCTGTACCCGTAGCACCGCTTCCGTCCTGAGGATATTCAGGATTGTCTTTTCTGTATGCTACATATCTGTTTGTAGTATCCAAAGCATCGATATTGCTGTTGGGATCGCCGTTGTAAATGAAATATTCATACTCGCCCACATTCTTTGTGTCGCTGAGTTTATACAAATTCATATCGTTGGCTTTCTTAGCTACCCAATAAGAGCTTGCCTCGGGAGAAGAAGCAAGTATAGTATCGATAACTGCCTTTGTATTGTAATCTCTAACTTCGATATTAGGGATATTTACGATTTGACCATCGTAATCCTTATCGTTGAGAATAATATTTTTGTTGTTTGAATTGTCTTTTATAGAGCAGTTGTCAAAATTCATTGTATAGTAAATGATTTTGCCAAGCTGGTATTTGATTTCTACGGGAGTAGTATGAGTACGATTGATTTCTGTATAAGTCACGGCATATTTGTCTGCTTCTTTGATAGTAGAAATCTTTTCGTAGAAATTCTGAACTTGACCTGCCGTAGAGTCAGAAGTATTGAGGTCTACATCTATTTGCCAGAGAATAGCTCCTGGATTTTGGTCAAGGTCTGTATCATATACTGCAAGGACATTTGCGGTCTTTGTAGTATTGGAATATGTAAGATAAGCATTATTTGCTTTTGCTGTACCGTTGACATTATAATAGCTGTCGGTATTATCATCATAATCCATTACATAGATATATGTAACGGGCATATTACAAGCTCCTGTGGAGAAATTATAACCCGTCACGCTCGACTTGTCGATTGCTGCCTGATTGTACATGAAATAAATATTGGATACCGTGTCGCCGCCGTTTACTTCATTACCTGAAAGTCCGCAAATCTGAGAAGCTATTTCGTTTGAGCCTGTTCCGATAGGAGAGAAACTTGTATCTTGAACATAATAGATAGCTCTACCTGTCCATGAATTAATAACACCGTCTATACTGCCGGGACCGCCTGTGTTGCCGACAACGCTTGACTTCTCTCCGTTTTTAGCAGTAGCACAGCTACCAGCTACGATACCTGTATAAGACAAGGGGTTTGTACCGTTTGTACCTGTGAAAGCAGCGATATTACCGCTACCTGCTGTCGCAATGTTGTAAACTTGAGAGCTGTTTGCCATCCAGCCTACTACACCGCCACCCCAAAGTCTAATATTGGATTTGCTTCTGTTGGCATGTCTTACGGCACTGATATTTGTATTCTTGTTTGTAATTCCTGAAACGCCGTTGATATAGCTGTTTACGAATGAATTGCCGCTCAAAGTAATCTTGGAGTTGGAAACAATAGCATTGCTGCCGGACATCATACCTGCATAACCGCCGATTGCATAAGAGTGGCTCGCCATTTCACGATAGCCGCCCCAGATATCGCCATACATACCGGTAGTGGTAACATCGAAATATCCGTTTACAGTCAAACTACAATTGTCTATTGTACCAGCAGATACAGCAGCTATAATACCGCCTGTACCTGATTCGTCAGAACTATATGAGCCGCTTACTTTACCGTCATAGACAAAGTTTACATTCTTAATCACACAATTGCTGGGGATATAACCTACAAATCCGCCGTTGAGGTCTACATAACCTGCATCGGTAAATCCGTCTCCGCCATAAGATGATTCGCAGAAGAATGTATTCTTGAGTGTATTTCTGAAATCAGTAGAAGAATTTATACTTACCCAAGGAGAAGTATTCAAAGTATTCGCAGTCATAGTAATTTTATGACCTGCACCATCAAGGGTTCTGCTTTCTGCCATTAAAAGATTTGTAAAAGCTCCGTCCCAAGAGAAATCGTTGATGTCAGCAGTGAGATAACCTGTAACATTGGTACCTGCATACTGACCTTCTCCTTTAATGAATTGCTTTAACTCATCGATATTATTGATTGCAATTCCGCTGGGCTTATAATTGCTGCCGACATTGCCGTTTATCATAAGATCGCCTATCTGAATGGCACCTTCTTCTCCGGTACCCATAGATATATCGCTTGAATCAGCCAAAACTTTGTTTTGGGATGTCGACATACCTATGATAGACGCAATGAAAAACATTACCAATACTATCGCAATGACAAGTATCAGACTTTGTTTTTTTGCTTTTGTCATATTTACCTCCTATCATTTTGACGAACACAACTTAAAATCCGTCCATCTTAACAAAATATTTAAAATGATATTGTTTTTGTATTTTATGATTTTACTATTAACTAGTAATTGTTTTCGTTGTTTTATCTTTTTTGTTGCGGCGGGCTGAGGATATCAACCCGCCTTATGGATTTTGTTATACGATTCCTCTTTTCTTTCTCTTATTTACAGTCACTATTGCCGTAATAATAGCTGCTACCATAAGAGCTCCCACAACGCCGATAACTATCCAGCCTTCTGTGCTTATCATTTTGTCGTTGATAGGTCCTACTCTCAAAGACCATTCTTGAGCGATAAAGTGGTTCTGGTCTACCTCGATGCGAACTGTGTATGTGCCGTCAGGCAATACGCCGTTTTCATCAGGTTGTACAAGACCGAGCTCGCCCGTGATCTCGTTGGGAGCATAGAACAAGAGGCTTCCTGTCTTCTTGCTGCCGCTTTCATCGGTGTATGTACCTTTGTAGCTTGTTACGGGTACACCTGTAGGCAACTTGTCAGGCAATGTAATGCTTGCATTTTCAGCTTGGATTTCAGCAGGGTAAATCTCGATATAAGATTCAAGTGTAAGAGGCTCATAGTTGCTGATGATAACCTGAACCGTGCCTGCATAAGCACCTGCGTTTATTACCGAATATGTTCCGTTGACAAATGCTTCGACTTCCTTGCCGTGGTCCATGTAATAATACTTCTCGCCTCTGAGTTCGAGATTGCTGAACTGGAGGTATTGCTCTTCTCCGTTGTAAGTGGATACCAAAGGAGCTACGGTAATATTATCCAATTTTGCTGCATTTACAGCAATTGTAGCTTCAGAATTAAGAGTATTGTAATTGTCCTTTGACATTCTCAATGTGATTCTATAAGTATTTGCGTTTACGAATGCAGGAACTTCTTCGAGTGTATTGTAATATCTTCCGTTGAACAAATAAGTGATTGTAGCACTGTTTTTGTATTCATCGGGGATATACATCTTGTCGATAAGCTGCTGTTTGAAGTCGCTTCCGTTGTAAGTTCCTACGATACTGTCAAACTTAACACCTATAAAGTCAGCCTTTGTGATTTCCAAAGTGACATCTAAAGTAGTAGGAGCATAGTTGCCGCTTGCATCTCCGAGATACTCTATTCTGAATCTATAACTTCCGATTTCCATAAACCAACCGCCGAGTTTGTCTTCAGAATTGTCCACAACGACATAGGAATTTGTAGTTTCGTCATAATACTTGACTACGATTACTCCGTCAGCTGATTGTGTGCTTTCCCAAAGTACTTCTTTGCCTACGACAGATTTTACTTTTACTTCGCCTTTTGCAAGGTCGAAAGTATGTTTTTGATCATCATAAGAATATGATACTTTTTCATTCCATTCGATGACTGTCTGTGCTACATTGACGATGAGATAACCGCCTTCGCCTTCAGTCGTAGTGCTTCCATAGAAGTATTCTGTATCGTTGATGGTGACTTCTACATAATAGAAACCGATATTTGCTGTATCCGTAGTAGGAGTATTTCTGTCATAAGTACCTTCTACTTTTTGAGTGGTCTTATCGAAATAAGCTCCTTCATTGTATTTATAATACTTGATGATGATATTCTCTTTTCCGATGTACTTGATTTGCTCCTCAGTAATACCGGACATTTTATATTCGTTTTGTTCTCCCGTGTAATCTACTTCGGTGACACCCATTTGAACATTGAGAATACCTTTTACCATTTCGATTACAAAAGTGGACTGACCGTCAACTACATAGTTGTTGTCATTTGTCTTAAGATCGAGATAGTATTTGCCGATATTGTAGAAACCATTGGTAGGAACTCTGTCCTCGCCGAGATAATATTCTACCATACCTTGTTTTATTTCGCCTGTAATTACATCCTTATAAGTGACATCAATAACATGTTCTTTGCCGTCAAACTGCCACTTGGGAGGCAAATCCATGCCGTCAAACTTGATGTCCATATATACAGGTGCGGGATTGATTGCTATACTTGTTCCGTTGATAGTGATATCGATACTGTCATTGGGTTCATGCAAATCGCCGAGTACATTATAGTTGCCTACGGCAGCACCTTTCTTTGCAAGAGTATCGAGGTCAATTCTTACCGTCTCTTCTTCGGTGATGTTTGCTTCTACGAATGTAGGAATTTCATCGCCGTAGAGATATGTAGGATTGAGATAGTCTGCAAGATTGACAGTCACTTGCAATCTTGTGATATTTGCACTGAGCTTATGAATAGTCCAAGCAGATTTCTGATAATCTTCTGCATCGAAGTCTGCAAACCATACATCGTACTTATAATCGTTTTCGCCTGTCAATACTGCCCAAATTCTGATATTGGTAGCACCGATAGAAGCTCTTTCGTATTCAAGCACGAGATCGATATTCTTTACTGCGATTTCAGGATGAGTAGCAGAATAGCCGTCTGTATAAACAATGCTGATACCGCTTGACTTTGTCATATCTACAGTAAATGTATGAGCTGTATAATCCTGAGTACCGTCATATACCTTGTTGAAGAATTCAGGATTTGCCAAGAGAGACTGCAATGTATTGCCGCTTTCGTCTACGATTGACTCGAGAGTGTCATTTACATAAATATCTGCGACTTTGATATATACGAGGAAGTTGCCGAGTACACCGGGTTCGTTTGCACCTACCTGAACATATACATCATCATAAAGACCTGCGTTGTTGACCATCTTCATCTTCATAGTAGCAGGGAGGAACTGTTCATAATCACCCACATTCCAATCCACTACATAAGTGTAGTCGCCGTTTACTACTTCGCCGAATTCTTTCCAGATATCTTCGCCGTTTTCATCGGTAGCTTCGCTGATATACATTGTCCAGCCTGAATTGCCGATAGAAGAAGTAGCGTTTATGCTAAAGCCGTCATAGTCGAATCTGCCGTTGATTTCACTGTGCTGAGTATAGTTTCTAATAGCTGCATTGAGCGAACCTGATACCAAATCTACATTTGCCTGCACATCGAATTCTGTACTATTTCCTGCTCTGTCGACATAATTGAGTTTGTATGCCGTATTGTCGGAAAGCGTAAGCGTGACTTTATAGTCTTCACCTACGAGTTCGTTGTTTGTGACACCGTTTATGTCTTGAACTGAGTTGATGCCGCTCTTGCTGTTGTCGCTTACCATATAAGTGACAATGACTTTTTCTTTTCTCCAATCACTCAAAGTAGCTTGTGAGATAGGAGTACGAGTTCCTTCAGAATTTTCCACAAAGTATTGTACATCGTAGATTTCGGGAGCTTCGTTGTCGATTTTAGCGGTTTTTGTAGAGCTTACTGCTACCACTACATAATCTTGGATGTTTTCATCGTACTTGTAAGCATAGAATGTATATTGCATACCGTTCTTACCTGTACCCTGAGTAGTAGTGATTGTAGCACTTCTTTCAGTGTCGCTTACTTCTATCTGCTCATCGGCAAACTTACCGTTTTGCTGATATCTCAAGAGATCAAAGTCATTTGCCTGAGGCATCTCGAGTACGAATGTGTATTGTTTTTCCCAGTCGGATGATTCGGTAGTACCTGCACCAAAGCTCAAATCGCCTTGAGTAATGGTAAACACATAATCATTCTTGGGTTGCCATGCGATAATTCTTTCGCTTTCATTAAAATATCCGTATGTATTTGTACCCATCTTTACAGATGTACGCATCTTGTATGTACCGGGCATGTAAGATTGATTGATATCGGTAGCTACGCCGTCTCTCAATACTTCCCATACAAATTCGCCTTGTGCCTGAATATTTCCCTTGAACGCAACATTAGGAAGCTTCAAAACACCGCTTTGACCTGTATATTTCTTTACATACTGACCATTTACGACATTGCCGCTGTCAGTATATTCAAGTTCGCCCATTGTACCGAATGTATAGTTGAACACACCATAGTCAGATGCTTTCAACATATAAATTTCTGCATAGATAGGTTGGTCGAGAGACATATCGATATGGTTTGTGGGTGCACCGTTCTTGATGAAGACACCTGACCAAATAATCTTTCCTGTCGAACCTTCGCCAAGGAAGTATTTGTAATAAGGTACGGATGTACCGCTCATATCGTGCTCGCTGATAGCTTGCTTTTCGCTGTCATGTCCGTCAGCTACCGCCTCGATTCTCAAATCATAAAGAGCAGCACTTCTGTCATATCTTACACTCAAAGTACCATCGATAGATGTGGGGAATATTTCTGTCCAGTTTTCAATCTTGCCGCCACTGTCGAGAGTGGTATAAGGAGTACCGCTCTGTTGTGTAAATTTTTTGAGGTCATAGAGCACTGCACAGCTTTGAACATTGCTGCCGACAGCATCAAACAACAATCCGTTTACTGACTTATAATTTTGGCCGAAGTTGTCATCTCTTTGACCTGTCCAAGATGATATGATACCTTGAATTTGTCCTTCATTTACGATAGTGCTGTCAAATGTGACATCATCATTGATGTTTGCACTTGTAGCTATTGCACCGCCTGCGTATGCCCATTTTCCTTCAGGATTCATTGAAGTATTTGATGTGGCTTTAATTGTACCTGAACCTGTCAAAGCACAATACATTACCTTTGAATCGCCTTGCTGAATTTTACCGAGAATACCGGCAGCTGCGGTACCTGTACCCCAAGCATCTGTCAAAGATGTTCTTCTACCTTCGGCAAATGCAGATACACCGGCATTACTTTCAATGTGTACTTGAGAGTTGGAAATTATACCCGCTGTCATAGCACCTGCGATACCGCCTGTATAAATAGTGTTTTGATAGAGCTTTCTGTCGCTACCGGGCTTTTTGTAGAAGGAGAATACACCGTTGAGGTTGAGTCTGATATTGTCAATTGTTCCCTTATTGAGACCTGCTACAATACCGCCGCCTGCTACGGAATTTGTATCACCGACAAACAATGCTTTGTTTGAGCTGTCTGCCTGTCCTATGATATTGTGGTTGGAGGCAAAATCGATAGTAAGGTTTTTGATAGTACCTTGGTTGATAGCGGTAAGATAACCTGTATAGATATGTCTGCCGCCATTCTCGCCGTGTCTGCCGCCATAGTCGCCTGTCTGGTCGCCCTCGACAAATGCACCATCGCCGGAACCTGCCTCGATAGAAACCTTATATCCGTTTCCTTCGAGATATTTGGTAAATACTGCATTTGTGCTGTTTGCCGAAACTGTGTAATAACCGCTCTTTGAAATATTGGAAAATGCAATCGCTACATCGTTTTCAAGATAAGCATAGTCATAACCTGCTTCGCTGCCTTGATTGTTGAGGAAGTTGTAAAGCTGTTCACCCGTGGTGATTGCCAACAATCTCGTAGCATCTCCCAAACCTACTTGAGCTGCAATCTGAGTACGGGTATAATGACCGTTCTCAGCACTGTCGTCAGTGATTTGTCCGTTTGTACCGTTGTATTGTGCATACATGAGCTGTTCTTCGGCTTTTGCCTGCTGGCTAGGCGTCTCGATGCCCATGAATGCTACCAACGCCATCGCAAGTGCTACTATGAGTAGCACTGCGATTACGGATATTGATGTCTTGTAAAATATCTTGTTTTTCATAACTTTTTCCTAATCCCCCTATCAACCTATTGTTGTGACTTGCTTCAAAACATGCAACTTCATTGTTGTATTGATAGTGATGTCACCGCTGAAGATTGTCACATTTACATCGATTGCGGCATTCATTCTTGCTTCTTCGCTGTCGAGTATCTGTCCTTGGCTGTCTTTGTAAACAACTTTACCGGTAGTGCCGTCTTCATTTGTCTCGACTGTCATCAACAATGTGTAGTCGTTTTCGTTTGTATAAGCAATAGTAGAGATGTCTATCGTACATTCATAGCTTCCGCTTGTACCGTCAGAGAAGTAAACCATGAGATTTGTTACGATTTTGTTTGTAAGCTTTTGTTCCTCTGTGAGGTTGTCTCCGCCCCAAGCTACTGTGTAATATGTATTGCCGATTCTGTCTACTTTCTTATCAATGATTGTAGTATTGATTCTGAAAGTCTTCTGACTTGCACCGCTACCCAATACAGCTCTTACGATATAATCGTCTGCTACGGCATAGTTGATTTCACTGAGGTCCCAAGTCACGGGAGTATCATAACATTCTCTTACTTCTGTGGAAGTAATAGAAGCTTTGTTTTGATTGATGAAGTTGACTACTTCGTCCCATTTTGTTGAGGTAAATACATTGTTTTGTACTTCGCCTTCAACTGTTGTGGTGTAGTTGATAATATACTGCAAGTACTGAGCATATTCAGTAGACAATGCCATGGAGCTTGTAGTGATATTACCTTTGACTTCCAAAGTCTCGAGGTCGATTGTTCCTACGATGATGTATGTGAGGATTGTCTTTGTGAATGCCTCATATACTCTGTTGCCCTTTTCGTCAAGTGTGAATGTATAAGGATCTACACTCAAAGACTTAAGGTCTGTTGTTATTGCCGAACGGTCGATTATCTCTACATTTACAGAATATTGATATGTATCAGTAATCTTTGCGATAGCCTTGAGGTTCTTTTGACCGCTCAAGCTGTCGAGTGAGAAGTCATAAATCCATTCGGATACGGGCAATTCTGTTGTCTTGCCGTTGTCGTACTTAACTGTTACTGTCTCAGGGAATGCACTCATACCGAAGTAATTTACTTGGATAGGATCGATATAGAATGTTCCGCCTGTGAGTTCACTTCCTGCAAGCTCGATACCTACGGGGTTGAGGTCTTCTACTCTTACATTTACGATAGCTGTCTGTTCGAAGTCACCCTTTACTCCTTGGAGTTTTCCGCCCTCGTCAAAGCCTATCATTACTTCGAGCTGAGCAAATTGATTTGCGTACTTAACTTCAAAGCTCTCTGTGTTCATCCACTTAATAGGCATATAGTATACCTTGCCGTTTGTAAACTTCACATAAGCATGGTCAGGATAATTTGCAATACCCTTTTCCTCATTGATGAAGTATTCAAAAGGATCGATATAATATGTGTACTGAGTGAGTTCTTCATCGAAGTAAATTCCTTCGACTTCGTTTCTCATTACTACGATATTTGTATCGAAGTCCCAAGTGAACGAGCTGTTGGGATACTTGGAGTTGTCAAGCGAAGCTACGATTGATGTAGCACTCGTATTGTCGTTGTTCCAGCTGAAGTCAACATTGCTGTAATCTCCCCAGCTGATATTTACTTCTTCGCTGTAAGAGTCGATAATTTCTGTGCTTCCGTCTGCTGACATATACTTATCGTAGTATTCAGCGATAGCGGTAGTAGTGAAAGGATTGTATTGCTCGTCTCCTGTAATAAGATACATATAATATCTATAAGGATCAACTCTCAATGTATTTTCCAATCCGTTGATAGTAAGTTTTGCTACATCTTTTGTCTTAACAGAGAAGATAATCTTTACTTCTTGTGCCGTAGCACCAGAGCCGATAGTATTTGTAGCTGAGAACTGAGTACCCGATACATCTGTCGACCACATTCCTTCCTTGTCAAGCTCTCTGTTGAAGAATTCATCTGTACCGCTGAGAACCCAATCGCCTTCTACTTCGAGACCTGTGGACAATCCGTCAGAATACTTGAAGAATACGATGTCTGAGATATAGTCAGTTATCTTGGATACACCGATATTGTAATCGTACAAATCGATTGTGATTACATTACCTTCTGCTCCTTCGATATTGATCTGAATAATTGTGCTGTCAAGATATCTGAATTCTACATTTTCTACTACAGTGCCGTTTGCAAGTATAGCCTTACCTGTTACGGTATGCTCTGTAAACGCTGTGGGAGCATTGTTTTGGAATGTGACATATCTTGTGTGCAACTTTCTTGTTGTACCGTCATTCATAACGAGAGTTACGAAGTCAGGCAACTCGTCATATACATGCATTTGTATAGGCTCAATGCTTGCTACGCCGCCGCCATCGTTGAGTACATTAATTATAGTCTGAAGCTCTCTTACAACGCCGTTGTTGAATGTAGCTACGCCCTTGATGACATATTGACCGGGAGTATTGAGATTGAGCTCGGATATTGCTTTGTTCGTAGCAACTCCGTTTTCGCTTATGATTGTAAATTGTACTTCTGTCTTATACAAATCCTGAGCCTTCTGGTAGCTTGCCTGCTTACCTGTGAAGTGTGTATTGATAATGTATTGTACGCCCGCATCTATAGAAGCATAAGCATAAGGGTCGAATGTAATCTGAGTAGGAATTTCATCCCATGTCACGATACCTTCAGGGAAGATCTCTTCGCCAGCATCATCATATACAGGTTTACCTACGCTTTGAGATGTATTGTAAATCTTAATTGATGTGAAATAGCCATCTCTTCTCAATACGGAGTTGTTGCTTGTGCTGCCGTATCTACCGCTTCTGTCTGCGACTTGATATACGACATTTCCGTTTTCGTCCCTAATATCTTGTCCCCAGTCGAAGCCTTCGATGCTGATGTTTGCGATTGTAGCGTCAGCTACTTCGATGTTTGCTGTAAGCTCGTTGAATACTGCCATAGGCAAGATACCTGCCGTAATACCTCTTATCTGACCGAGAACGCCGCCGATCAAAGGCCTGATAGCCCAGTCAGCAATGCTGAGACCTGCCATATTCTTGATTACATCGGAGAGAATAGGAGGAATCTGCGTGCTGAGTGTTCCCCAGAATGATGTCGTGTCATAGGGCTTGCCCTTATATTCTCTTGTCCATTCTACCTTTGACAAATAGTTGTCAGAGAAGATATCGGGAGCAAGTACCGAGAGGTCGAGAATTGTCTCAGGACCGAATACCATTGAGAGAACATCGTCAAGGAGCTTGTTGATAAGATATGTATCAAACTTGATATTTACTGTAAAGTTGCCATTGCTGAGCAAGCTTGCGTTTATACCGCCGCCCAACAAAGCTACGATATCGAGTTCTGCAAAAATCTTGTCGAAGCCTGTGAGTTCCTCACTAGGAGTTTCTGCCGCAGGCTCAACAACTTCTTCACCGACCTGAGGATCTGCTTCTGTTTCTGTACTCTGACCGATAGTCTCGAGGTCTTCGAGTACACCGTCAATCTGTGTGAAGAGATTGTCGAATACGGGAGCCAATGTGCCTACAAGGTCGAGATCGATAGGTATATCGATATAGTTTCCGAGGTCAACTACAAAGTTGATAACATTCTGACAGAGAATAATTCTCAATTGTCCGCTTGTCTTTGTATAATCGAGTATTACATAAAGCAAAGGAGTGAATGTACCTGCATTTGAGTTGTTGTATCTTGTTTCGTCAATATGAGCAAGAGTGATGAGGAAGCTGCCCTTAGGAGCTACGATATTGTTTGCCGTATTTGCCAAAGTCTTGCTTGCGGTAAGCTTTTCGATAATAGCTCTCGTATAGATAGCTTGCTTGTCTCCTGCTGTCTCTTCGGTATCACCTGTAAAGTTTGCGATATCGATAGTGAAACCTATATTGAGATTGTCAAGCAATGCTCTTGTAAATGTCTCACCGTTTGTAGCATCCCAGTCAGGAATTGCGTCATAGTCAAGATTTACTTCAGGCTTTTCACCGATAGCGAGCTGCATAGTAATTGTAGTCTCGATATCTTCTACATCTACATTGAATACGAATTCGTTTCCGCCAAACAAGTCGAGGTCTGCACCTACGCTGATGTCAAAGCCGAGGTTGATACCTGCGAGTTCGTTCAACATTTCTTTGAACAAAGCAGCAGATATGTTTGCAGTAATTCTGGTATTTTCAAAACCTACTGCCTGCAATATATATTTAATTATATCCATTGTAATATCATCTGCGGGTTCGGTAGCAGCTTCATCATCTTCAGCTACTTCGCCTTCGGATTCGCCTGTACCGGGAATTGTGGGCAAACCGTTTTGTTCCAACAAATCTCCGATAATAGTGTTGAGGTCGAGTCCTTCAATCTGACTTACAATTTTGTCTATTGCCGCAAATACTTTTGTGATAATGCTCGAGTTGACGATTTCTGCTTGGAAGAAGCCGAGTCCTTCAAGGTCAATCATCAAGCTATTACGATATACATATACACCGAATATCTGCTTTCCTTCATAAGCCAATGTCAACACGATAGTGCTGTTGGCAGAATTCTTAAGGTCGAGATCCCACTGTATTACCAAATCTACCTGTGAATTCCAATCATCGAGGTTGAGGTTTATAGGCAAATTAAGTCTTTGACCTGAACTTGCCAATATATTATTGATAATATTTGTAAGATTCATTTCATTATTAAGTGTAGCAAGGTCTATCTTTGCTTTGATAGAAGCTTCACCGATTGTACTTACAAGAGCCTGTACAAGGTCAGATTGATATTGTTCGAATTCGCCGATTTTTTCTTCCATAGGGAATTTATAATTGCCGAGATCGCCTACGATAATAGGATTGTCTTCTTCACCTTCTACACCGATATTGCCAGCTCTGAAAGTGAGTTTCATATCGCTGCCGTAATTGTACTTCTTGCTTGCGTAAGTACCTTTTTCATAATAGATAATGTTGCCGTCTCTATCTTTTGAAGGCAATCTGTTGCCGCTTTCGTCATAATAGTAAACCGATACGCCTTCTGCATCGAGCATAGGTATCAATTCACCTTCAAACATAAAGCTAAAGCCGTTCTTTCTACCCATCTCCAAGTCGAGTTTGATTTCCATAAGGCTGAGAGCCTCAGAAATAGACTCGCCTACTTCAGTCTGTGTTTGAGACAAGATAGCCATGATTGCTGCCAAAGATACGGTAGCATAAATTCTGTCTGTGTCAAGACCGAAGATAATAGCTGCCTGCTCTTCTTCAGAGAGAGGACTATCCGTGCCTTCGGTAGTTTCAGTGCCGTTTGACATAGAAACATTGCTTTCTTCGGAACCGCCTGCTACTTGATTGAGTCCGAGCAATCCTGCCAAGTCGAAGTCGAATTCAAAATCTCCGCCTTCGATGCCGGCACCTTCAAGCAATTTATTGATTTGATCTCCGAGCAATGTATAAACGAGATCAGAGAAGTTGAGGTTGAAACTCAATTTGGGCAATGTAATGCTTGCCACTTTGAGATTTGACAAATCTATAAAGATTTGGTTCTTATATCCGTAGATACCGATCATTACGGTATTGGGAGCGATAACTTCTGTTTCGCCTACCTTAATGCCGTTGAGAGTCTTGAGCTCTACTACTATCTGACTTTGCGAAGCATCTTGACGATTGAGCGAAAGCTGTATGTTGAGTTGTGCGTCAAGAACAAAGTCTTCTGTAAAGTTCCAGAGCAATTCTGTCTTCTCAAGCTGAGGCAATCCGAATCCTGCTATGAAAGGAGCAAGATTGTATGTGCCTTTGTTGAAAGACATTGTGAATCTACTGCTCATCGTCACGCCGCCGAGAATCTTGTCGACTACTCCGTTGAGCGATTCGACATAACTTGTATTGTCTTTATCTACTCTGTCAGCAATATATACATCGAGATTTTCTTTTGCAGTTCCTATAAGGAAATCCCATACTTTGAGCTTAATATCAAATGCAGGATCGCTCTGACCGTCTACGATAGAAGCTTCTACATTGACACTGTCAAGACCTATTTCTGAGAATTTAATAGAGAGGACAAGGTCGCCCATAAAGTCAGGGAATGCAAAAGGTATTTGCTGTCCGATAATATTTCCGAGAGATGTGAGGAAATCATTGTTGACGATAATGTCTATGGAGTCATCGTCAGCCACGATATTCTCAGGCAACATCAACATTTCAGCAAGTGCAGAGATAAATCCCTGAACGCCTGCCGATACATATTTTGTACCGTTTTCGTCACCGCTCAAAGCCAAAACCTTTGTGCCGTTTGCAGCAGCACTTGACATAAGGCTTATGATATCTTCTGTGGATGTAGTGGAAATTTGACCATTGTCAAGAACTTGCATTTCGCTGTTCTTTATATCGTCATAACTAATACCGAAAGCACCATCGATAGCATCGGTAATAAGTTTTACCAAGCCGTCAATAAGTGCGGATAAATCAGCATCAACTTTTACATTGACGCCACGCATATAGTCAGGCAACATTCTGTCCATATTGACATAGAAACTGCCTTCTGTATAGTAAATACCTATTTGAGGAACAGGATTTCCGCCATCGAATTCCTTGTAATTGCCGTTTTGGTCAATCAAGAAGAGCTCGATAGCCATCTTGTTGTTGTCGACAGGTTGTTTGTCATAGTTGAGGTCGAGATCCAAAGCAAACTTAAGTCTGAGACCTGTACCGCCCTGCAACATCAAAAGGTTTACAGGCAAGATGTTTTGTCCCATAAATCCGTTGATAAGTTTGCCGACATCGAGTTTTGTGATAGAGCCGTCAGCATTTTGTCTTGTACCCAATGTAAGGTCTACGGCAAAATTTATGTTTGTAAGGCTGAATTCAGATGTCTCGATCTCTTCTACTACGGGAATAGGAATATCCAAAGCTTCTGTGCCTATGTCCAAATCGAAATTGACAGAACCTGTACCGCTGCTCTCTTTAGATTGAAGTTCGAGATCGCTAAGAGTACCGTCCCTTTCAAAATCAGCGACTACAAAGAATGTCGCATCGGGAACTACATTCTCAAGCAAATAGTTTATAACTACATTCAAATCGAAAGGCAATGTAAACGAACCGCCGAGAAGCAATGAAATATTTGTAAGAAAATCTCTCAATTTGATTTCCATCTCAATTGTCTTGACTACTCTTGTATTATCATAACCCGTCACCGTAGGTCTTTTGAACAACATCGTAATCACATTGTTGAAGACGGCTTCAAGCTTGAGCGGGAATCCCAAATCAGCGAGCAAACCTTCGATTAATGTTTGAAGTTCCGGAAGTTTTTCGGGAGTTTTCTCAAGCATCTGCAATATGTAATTCAAATCAAAGTCCGAAAGATACAACAAAGCTCTTTGCTGACCGTTTTCGTCTTTGCCAAGGTCAATATACGCCTTGCCATTAATTACATAAAGACCGAATTTGAGCTCTTTAGCCTCATCGGATTCTTCTTTACCCTGTGCATAGATTGCCAGCATTATCTCATTTTTGACTTCGCTAAAGATATTTGCCTGCAAAACAAAAGTCATGATTTGTTTTCCGTCAGGCGAATTAACCTTTGTAGAAAAGTCAATACTGAGTGCCTTTTCGGGTTCTCCTTCAGCAGAAGGGATACCGCTGGTAATGGCCTCTAGAGCCTGCTTTTGGGTAAGATTTATCACCACAGGCTTTTCTTCAGTGCCACCTGAAGGCGGAGTTTCGCCACTGCCGCTTCCGATATCGCCGCTGTCGCCACTGTCGCCAGAATCAATCTGATCGTGTTCAGTGTCACAGGCAATAAGAGCGGAAGCAAAAGTCAATGCGATGATAACAATCAAAACCAACAAAATTAAAAGTTTGGATTTTCTCATAAATTTCCTCTCCTATATTAGTAAATTTATATGCACACTAATTTTAAAAATGGCACCTTAAAGAAAACTTAAAAAAATCTTTTTCCCTATATTATATAATGTCTGTTGCAGTTGATAAGCGATAACTTAATGTTAATTTAAGGCAAAAATATCACAAATAAGTCGGATTTGAATGCAAAATTATTTTTCAAAATTTTTAAGGTTAGATTAATATTTTACACAAATTTTACAAATGCAAAACTTAAAAATACCTTAATAATTAACAAAACTTTTTGCAAAACATTACGACTTTTATACAAATTTGTCGAATGCAAAAGCATCGATTTGGATAAAAACAATAAAGAATTGAGGATTATTGCATCTCAAATCAGACGATTATTTTGGATATTAGAGCATAATCTTCTTGGAAAAAACTTACATCTTATATCAGCAGCAAACAATTGCACTCTGCGATAGATATCTCGGGACATTCCTAGGAATATTACTACAATATTGTTTTGTTATTGTTCTAATCAAACAGACTAAATACTTTTAGCGTATTATTTCATTCTAGGCTTTTGATTGATTTCTATACTTACGATACTGACGATTTTGCTCTTTAATTCATACTAAAGATATCTCCAATATCACATGTAAATTATATGGATAAAATGGGAATAGAAATTTTATGTTTAAAAGCCAGAAAACTATCGCTCAACGATCTTCTTATCTAGTAAAATTTTGTCATAAAAAATTTAAGAATCGACCTTTTTATATCTTCTCCCGACATCTTTAAATCATACCAATATTTTTTCTAAAATTTTGTTTTATTCACAAAATCTAAAAGTTGTTGCAAAAAATAAAACTTGTATATAATCAATTAAACTAGCAAATTATCGAAATAAAAAGCCGTAAATAATTATTAATAATATAATATTTATTAGTTATTTATACAATTTAAGCCTTAGGTAAATTGTATAAATAGGTTTTTGCTTGTTTTTTTAATTTTTTATTTCCAAATCCAAAACAACTTTTCCTCATACCATGCCATAATTTTTGAAAAATCAATTATGCCTACTCAATACAAAACAAGCTCATTTTAAGAGTATAAAATATGATTTTTTATCACTTTTAATATGTCTGATTTTTACTATAAATGAAGCCGAATTTTTAAATATATTTTTGGATTTAAAAGAATAAGACACTTATAAACACACACTGCTTCCAAACACTTTTTTTGTGCATATTATTGTTGAAAACGCTATAAAATCATGATGAATAATTTATGGATAAATCAGAACAAAATTTATTGCACTTTTATTGCAAATATATATAAATCCAACATGATTTACGATTGACTATTATATATTTTGATACCAGCTTTTCAATCTAAATATGCTTTTTAAGCTTAATATATTTTCCACAAAAAAAGAGCGAAAAATCGCTCTTTTCTTAATTCTATTTGCGTATTATCAATCGTTTTCGCTTATTTTGTCCATTTCGATATCTACTCTGAATCCGTGAGGATAGTTGTGTCCTGCATTTATCGTCCATTTGAGAGTTTGTGCTATGGACTTAACTATCGACAGACCTAGTCCGCTGCCGCCAGTCGACTGCGTTCTTGAATTGTCCGCTCTATAAAATCTATCGAAGATTTTCTCCAAGTCTTCATCGCTTACCCCTGGACCGGTATCCGCCACGCTTATACGCACCTTTGTAGAGCTGTGTCTGACTTGTATTATAATTGCATCGCCCTTGCGTGTGTATTTTACCGCATTATCAAGCAAAATCATTACGGCTTGTCGTATTTTGTCCGCATCGGTAGTGGCCATTACATTGGGAGCTATATCTGAGACAAATGTCTTGTCATCCATCTCACACATAAGTTCGAAAGGCTCCACCAAATCCTGCAAAAGATGCGATATATTGCAATATGTCTTGTTTATGACAACCCTGTTGTTGTCCGAACGGGAAAGCTCGAGCAAATCCCTTACCATTCTTCTCATTCTCGTAGCTTCATCGAGAATTACCATAAGCTTGTCCGAGCTATCCTCAATAGTCTTTTCTGAATGAGCAAGGATATTGTCTACATTCGTCTTTATTATGGCAAGAGGGGTATTCAATTCGTGCGATATGTCGGAAATCATTCTGTTGCTGCTGGCGACAAGCTTTTTGTATGGCTTTATCTGGAATTTTGCCATTATTACAGAATAAGTAATCACCAGAGCCATCGCAAGCAACATTATCGTGACAGATATCGCCGTTCCCTTTTCAAACATTGCGTTCTCGCTCTCGATATTTCTGAATATTACAAGATACTTTGCTCCGTAGTCGTTCTCTAGCGTTACGGGCATAGAAAAACACAAATAGCTCAAATCATTGAGTTCGATTACTTCTTCGACTCCTTCGAGACACGATTCAGGCACGCCTTCAAAAAAAGGACTGCCTATCTGACCGTTTACTATACACTTTCCGTCTTCATCATAATAAAAGACATACCAATTGTTTGTAAGAGTGTAAGCCTCTTGTCTTGTAAGTATTTTGGTCTGAGCGAACTCATTTCCATACTTCTTCGTACGAGAAGTAAGATCGTTCATAAGCTGCATCTTCCAAATTTGAATTATGAATATTGTGGACAACAAAAAAATGGCAAATGGAATAACAATGTTCAAAATTTTGAACATTGTATTCTTGCTTATAGGAGATTTTCTGTTGTTTTCCTCAATCTTCAACTTTTTCTCTCCACATATATCCGATATTCTTTATTGTCTTGAGATAATCTTTACATCCGTACTTCTCAAGAATTTTTCTGAGATTGGATACATAAACTTCTATTACGGTGATTACCGTATCGCTGTCAAATCCCCAAATTCTATTGAAAAGTTGTTCTTTAGGAATGATAATATTTCTGTTTCGGATAAGATATTCTACAATATCATACATTTTGCCCGCAAGCTTGACATATTCGCCATTTACCTTGAACATCTTGTTGGCAAAATCAAGCTCGATATTGTCATAGGTGTATTTGGTATGGAAATTGTTGTTGTACCTTCTCAGTACCGCCTCAGCTCTTGCTACAAGCTCATCTCTGTCAAAAGGCTTGGGAAGATAGTCGTCAGCTCCGAGTTTAAGTCCTTCAATCTTTTTATCCGTACTGCTTAGTGCCGTAAGAATAATTACAGGGCAGGTGCTCTTTTTTCTCAAATCCTGCAATACTTCAAAACCGTTTTTCTTGGGCAAAAGCAAATCCAAAATTATAAGGTCATAGGTATTTGATTCTGCCATATACAAGCCTTCAAGACCATCATAAGCGGCATCGCTGCTACCCAACTTTCCGAGGCAATCTCTGATGCTTTGATTAAGATTGATATTATCTTCGATTACTAAAAATTTCATTTTATCCTCCGCAACAAACATGATAGACTTATCATCAAAACCGATAAATTTTATCATGTCGGACATTATACTTTTTCCGTATTTATTATAACATATATTTTAACCATTTAGCAATAACAAATTCATTTGGCAAACAATCTTTTGATAAATATAAAATTTGATGATCGGATATTGTTTGTTGAAAAACCATCGAAGTAAAATTTAATGCAATATTGTCCATAAAATTATTTTTATTCAAAAGTTTTTTAAAAAGTATCATTCATTATCATTATATCTTATAAAGATATCTTCCAAAACTATCAAAGACACTTTTTCTTATTATCTCAAGATAAATATTATTTCAAAAATACTTATCGTTGACCTTTTCCAGCTTTTATGAAAACACACGATTTTTACGGGATTTTTTGACAATTAGCAGGCAAGAGCAAAAATATCCTCACTTCTTTTGCTGACAAAACAATATCCATTAAACGCCTTGCTTTTTATATTTCTGTATTTGACACTGATACTTAAAAATAAAAATGCCGTTTTTGTATTCCTATAAAAATTATTTCCCGTTTTATCCATAATACTTTTAGCAAAAAAGTTTTATAAAATATCAAACTTTTTAAAATATTTTGGCAAAAATATCCTCTATTTTTCTCTTTTGACCTTAACAAATTTTAAGTTCTCATATACCTTATGTTATAAACTATAATTTTGCAACCTTAAAAATTTTGATAAAAAAACTCGCCCGCAAAATCTGCGGACGAGCCTTGTTTTGATGATAATTTTATACTCTTATCTTTATGTCAGATAAATCTCTTGGCTACTATAAAATAGCTCCATCTTGTCGCACTTATCTCTTCTATTACCGCAAAGTCGGTAGCCGTGTGTAGAATATAGTTGTCGCCGAGATACAATGCCACATGTCCTATTCTTTCCACACCTGTATTGTTGTATCTAGAAGAGTTTGTAAAAAACATCAAATCGCCTCTTTGCAAATCGCCGTTTGCCACTTGTCTTCCTTGCAATACTTGCGTCCTTGTGGTAAGGTCAAGATTGATATTCGCACCTTTGAAATATATGTATTGCATAAGTGCCGAGCAGTCATATTGACCTTGCACGAAGTTGGTATTCAATATACCGTTGCCCCAATGATATCTTTGACTTCCCCATACATAGGGATATCCCATGAGTTCTTCGCCGATTGAGATTACATTCTCCACCTTTTCGTTTGTTTGTTTCATCTTTACGACATAAGCATAATTGTTGCCTGAATACACATAAGCCGTCTTTTGCTTATAAACAGTCTTATACCAGCCGTTTTGTTCGCCTTCAAATCTCAACATATCGCCTTTATCCATTTTTCCCACAATCGAAGACGATGTATTGGGAGCCGAGCGAATATTGAGAGCCGATGTATTGCTTTTTATCATATAAGAATATGTAATCACAGGCACTTCTATTTCTTCGTCATTTCCGTCTTCTGCATCTTCTTCATTATCTCCAATCGAAGTATCTTCGTCAAGAGGAGGCAGGGGAGTTCCGCCCAAAGAAGGCTGATATTTGTCCCATTCTACCACCCAGTCTTTGTCATTCTGAGGCTGATCAGAACATGCCGCAAATGTCAATGCACAAATAAGCGTACATAATGTTATCACCAAACTTGTTTTTGTCAGTCTTTTCATAAACGACCTCCTTCTGTCTTTTTCTAATCACATTCTATCATTTGATTATTTAGCACGCAACACACAAAATTTTCCAACAAAGCATGTTTTCAAGACAATTTGATGAACTTTGATAAAAATTCAAACCTACGCCCATATCGCAAAAATCGGTGCGATAAAAAATAAAACATTAATCGACATATAATGGGAAAATGTTTTTTTAAGCTTGTCACAGCACCAAATTATACTAAATTTATGTCGTGATTTTGTAATATTTTGGAAACTGATTTATTTATCAAAAATATATTAAAAACCTAGAATATCAAAGTTTTGAAGTTTTAACAGCCCATTGAGTATGATTTGTATGCAAAATTTTAAAAATAATCATATTATATTAATTGCCTACAAATAAAAATGTGCTATAATGATTATCCAAGAGGATATTATGCAAAACTATACACAAAAATTGAAATTATACGATATTACAAACACAATCCTCGAGAGATTTGTCAAACTTTCTCAGGGAAAAACAGAAGAAGTAAATCTCAACAATACACTCGGAGATTTGCTTGACTTTGCCAATTCGCATGCCGTAAAAGGCAACTGCTGGCACTATTATATCGCTTATTTTATAGCAAGCGATGTCAATGCTTTTTCTTTGGCTTATGAAAGAAGAGAAAAAGTCCAAAGCTCGCTTTTGCAATTCGCCTATGACGATTGCAGAAACCTTATGGATATTTTCAATTATAATCTTTCCAATATAAAGCCCTTGAGCGACTGCGTAAATCTTCTTACAAATTTCACAAGCACTCTTCAAAAATCGCAAAAGCCCTATGCAGAGCTTATCGCAGATTTTACCAAAAAGCTAGAGGACGCACATTCTACACAATCTTTTCTCGATTGCGTGACAGAATTTTATCGTGTGTACGGCGTAGGTGAGCTGGGACTCAACAAAGCATTCAGAGTCGTAGCAAAAGAAAGTTTGCCCCAAAAGAAAGTCACGCATCACGCTTCACAGCTTCTTCCTATCACAAGCATGGACTCAAAAAGATTGTCCGACTTGGTAGGATATGAACTTCAAAAGCAAAAAGTAGTGCAAAATACCGAAGCTTTTCTTATGGGCAAAAAAGCCAACAACGCACTTTTGTACGGCGATATGGGTACGGGAAAATCTTCTACGATAAAAGCTCTCATCAACGAATATTATGACAAAGGTCTCAGAGTCATCGAGATATACAAACATCAATTTATGTATATAAGCGATATCATCAGCCAAATCGCTTCGAGAAACTATAAATATATACTTTATCTAGATGATTTGTCATTTGACGATTTTGAAGTGGAATATAAGTATTTTAAGGCTATCATAGACGGAGGTCTCGAAGTTAAGCCCGATAATGTGCTTATCTATGCTACCTCAAACAGACGCCATATTATCAAAGAAAATTACAGTGACGGCAATGACAGAAGTGCCGATGACGAACTTCATAAGTCCGATACGAAAAACGAAAAGCTATCGCTTGTAGCCCGTTTTGGCCTCAGCGTATATTATCCTTCGCCTGACCAACAACAATTTCTCAATATCGTGCATGAACTTGCCAAGAGAGCGAATATCTTTATGGATACCGAACAGCTTGACAAACAGGCTCTTACTTGGGCAATGCGAAACGGTGCAAAATCGGGCAGAATGGCAGAGCAGTTTGTCAACACGCTTTTGCACTGATTGCCAAAATCAGGCATAAATCTTTTAATACAAAAATAATATTGATAAACATACATAGTTTATGATATAATCATTATGTAAATAATTTTATCGAGGTGTAATTATGACCACATTGATGCAACAAGAAATTTTCAGCGAACCTTCAATGATGAAGCGTACAATCGCAGCTTGCTCACCTGTATTGCCTGAAATCGCAAAGGCTTTTAAGGAAAAAAACATTACTAATATCGTAACAATGGCAAGAGGTACTTCCGACAATGCAGCTACGGTATTTTCTTTTGTATGCCCCCTCAAGACAGGCATAAAAGTAGGCAAATATCATCCTTCGCTTACTACCGTGTACGATTGCGATGTAGATATGAAAAATACTTGTATGGTAGTTATTTCGCAAAGCGGTATGTCAAAAGACACAATCGCAGTAATGCAAAAAGCTATGAAAAACGGTGCAATGACTATTGCAGTCACCAATAACGCACAAAGTCCTATCGCAAAGGATGCAGATTTCCATTTGTTTATGGATGTAGAAGAAGAAAAGAGCGTGGCAGCTACAAAGACTTATATCGGCGAACTTTTTGCTCTCTATATGCTCACAGAAGCTTTGGGCGGCAAATTCGACAGCGATATCAACAAACTCGCTGACAGAATTCAAGAAAGTCTTGACCTCAATCCCGAGATTGCAAAAATAGCTCAAAAGCTTTATACTCGCAACAACTTTATCATTCTTTCCCGTGGCACAATGCTCGGAACAGGCGATGAGTGTGCTTTGAAGCTTACAGAATGCTGTTATCTTTTCAACCGTTCATATTCTTCTGCAAACTTTATGCACGGTCCTTTGTCATTGCTTGACGACAAGGCAAATGTAATCATGCTCGCACCCGACAACGAATGCAAGCAAGAATTTATCGATATGGCAACAAGAGCACACAAGCTTGGAGCAAATCTCACTGTATTCAGCAATATCCCCGAAGTACTCGAACTTGCTGACAACAAAATCGTTATGCCCAAGGCAGACACCACAGAAGCTCCCGTATTGTACGGCACTGCAATAAGCCTTCTTGCTCTCAATATCGGCTTGGCAAAAGGTCTTAATGTAGACACTCCCAGAAACCTTAACAAGGTGACTATCACACTCTAATTGCTACAAAACACAAAAAAGACAGAGCAGGGACTGATTTTCGGTCCCTGCTTTTTATGATAAATAAAAGAAAATCAGATTTATAATATAAAAACAAAAAGCTTATAGAATAATCGTTGTGTCTAAACCGCATCGAATTTATACACTGCTTTTTGGCACAACATATCTATCAAAAAAGATAAAAAACTCATGGCAATATTACAATATTAAAATATATAAATCCAAGATAAAAGATAAATAAAATAAAAATCATATTGTATAGATATATTTATTATCAATATTTTATATACAAAAAAAGATGCGAAAAAAGGAGCGGTACCGCTCCTTTTTTAATTTTAGATTTTGTCTTAATACATTATTTATCGCTTTCAGGATCTTTGTAGATAGCCGCAGCATAAGTATCGATATCTTTTTCTGTCATGAACTTGGGTATCTGATAATATGTCACGCCTTCTTCATTTGCATCATCTGCTACATATTCGATAACGATTTCGTCCTTATCGTTCTTTGTCAACTTCGCTTTGCGTGTTCCGCTCACAATCTCGCTCTTGGCAAATTCGATATTGTTGGGTTCTGCCACATAGCTTGAAAGATCCATTCTGAAGAGATAGCTGTATGTGTTGTCGATATAATAGAGGTAATCTCCGATTATAGATGCACTCAACCAGCTAGTATTGATAAGGTCTTCGTCATTGCTGATTTGTTCTACAACGGCTTTCTTGTCAGCATACTTGATTCTGTAAAGCTTGTTTGACAATACATAATACATATATGTGTCATCGATTTTGATTACCTTTGCTCCCGTAGCGGAAAGAGTAGCATATACTTCTGTATCGTTTACGAAAGAACCTGCATTGATAGGTTTATAAAGCTTCAACTCGACAGCGGACATATCCATAAGTCCCTTATCAAAACCAAGACTTACGAAAGTGCTCAATGCACTTACTGCATACATCTTTTCTTTGCTTGCGTCAAAACTAAAGTCTTCTCCGAACTTGTATCCGTATGTGCCTGTAATCTTGGAAGCATCACTGGAGCTGTTTGACTTGCTATAATACAAAACATTCTCTTTTGCGTCATATTGGAGCAATGAGAATACATATTGCTTTGAAAGGTCGTTTTCGCTGCCTTCATAAGTAGCGTCTGTGGTCACTTCCTTTACCTGACCGTTTGCGACTGCATAGATATTGTTGTTTTGACGAACTTTACTCTCAGTAGCCTTTGTGAAGAATATTGTAGTAGAATTGTTTGTAAACAATATACCTGTGATATCCTTTGCTATCTCGCTTGCCTTTTTGTCTACGCTAGAATTTGAATAGCCAACCTTTTTAAGAGATGTGCCTTCATAATAGATAAATGCACTTTCTGTGAATACATACTGATTGTTGTTTGCAGAAAGCTCAGCGATTTGCTCGGTCTTGGTGCCGTCAATCTTTGTACGCATAGCAACAAGCTGGTCAACAAGCACATTGCTCTGGTTGTCAGTCTTGGTGGAAGGCGTCATATAGTATATCCATTCGCCGTAGATATAGATACCGCCGTTTGTAGCAGCAGTGTACATCATTTTGGGAACAACTACCGCAGTGTTCTTAAGTGAACCGTCTTCGGCGATTTCGCTCTTCATAATGCTGCCCTTAACAGAAGCTTTGCCGAAGTAATTGTCTTCGGGCTTTGTGATATTGGAAGTAGCATCCATACCGTTTACATAATAAAGGTATTTGCCTTGCTGAACGACAAGGCTGCCGTTGTTGATGACTTCCTTATCTTTATCCTCGGTGGTACCGATAGGTCCGTACTTGGTATTTTCGCACGCAACAAACACGCCTATCGCCATACAAAGTACCAGACAAAGAATGATAATCTTGAAAAATTTATTCATCATTAAACTCCTATACGCAGGTAATTTACATAATAACAAGTATAATTATAATATAACAAAAAAGATATTGCAATAAAATTCTCAACTTTTTTTGTCAGTTTTAACACTCATAATGTAAATAATTTTTAAAAGCCCGTAAAAACAAAAGGAAAGTAGGACTTTTATTTTGTTTTTGCCATAAATCTTACTCGCCACGCCTTGCCCAATTTATTTCGCCTCTGCCGTGAGCTTTTAAAAATTCATTGGCTTTTGAAAAATGTTTGCACTCCAAAAATCCGTGATAAAAGGATAACGGAGAAGGGTGCACGCTCTTTAGTACCAAATGCTTTGAAGTGTCGATAAGCTTTTCTTTGGCTTTTGCAGGATTACCCCAAAGCATAAATACGGTGGGATAAGGAGAATCGCTTATCATTTTTATGACAGAATCGGTAAATCTCTCCCAGCCGATATTCGCATGGCTTTGAGGAGAAGACTCTCTCACGGTAAGTACTGTGTTGAGAAGCAATACTCCTTCTTTTGCCCAGCCTGTAAGATCGCCGCAACTGCTCACGGGAATACCTAGGTCATACTCGAGTGCTTTATAGATATTGACAAGCGAAGGGGGGCACTTTGTGCCTTTTTTCACAGAAAAACACAACCCATTGGCTTGTCCTTCGCCGTGATAAGGATCTTGTCCCAATATTACCGCCTTGACATTTTCATAAGGAGTATATTCAAATGCCGACAATATCTCTTTCATAGGAGGATATACTCTGAAATGGCTGTATTCCTCACGCAAAAACTTTCTTATATCTTCAAAATAATCCTTGGAAAATTCACTTTCAAGCTTTTCGTCCCAACTGTTTCCCAAATGCGATGACATAATATTTTGCCTCTTTGATTTTTTGTAATATTTTAGCATTATTTTTTATGCTTTGTCAATGTGCTATGTTTGACATACAAAGCTTGTTTGGAGTATTATATTGCATGCAGGAGTAAATAAATTATGTTTGATACGCACACGCACTGCATGCACTCGCATGACAGCCGACAAAATCCCAAAGAACTTATCGAGAAAGCTATCAAAATGGGGCTTGAATACATCGCTATTACCGACCACTATGACGGGGAATTGACATTCCTTCCCGAATTCGATTATATCCCTCAAATCGACCTCGACAGACACTTTAAAGAAATTGCCGAGTTAAAAGAACAATACAAAGACAAAATAGAGGTAGGCGTAGGCATAGAATGCGGATATATGAAAGAGGCAGAAAAGCTTTATCTCGACACTTTAAAAAACTATGATATAGATATGACGATAAACTCTATCCATACCATAGAATACGAAGATTGCTATCTTCCCTCATACTTTGAAAAACGCACAAAATATCAGGCATATCTTGTGTATCTTCAAGCCGTAAGAGAAAGCATTGACGCACCTTATCACTATGACAGCATAGGTCATATCGGTTATGTGATAAGAAAATCCATATATGACGATATATCTCTTAATTACAGCGATTACAGCGATTTGATTGATGATATTCTCAAAAACATTATCTCAAAGGGCAAAGCCTTGGAAATAAACACTCACAGCGAAGGTACGGGACTTGACTTTCTTCCCTCAGTCGAAATTACAAAAAGATACAAAGAGCTTGGCGGAGAACTTCTCACATTCGGCTCTGACGCACACAAATTCGAGCATCTTTGCAGAGGATATGACAAGTCCTGCGAAGTATTGAAATCATTGGGATTTAAGTACCTTTTCAAATACCTAAATCACAAGCCTATCGCAGTAAAGATATAATAAAGATCAAAGATAAATTATTATCATATCCAATTCGATTCTAATTCAAACAATATAATCTTAAAGCTTTATTATTGCGTCAAACATCCTTTTGTTTAATTTGTGTAAAATTGCAAGTTATTTGATTTTTGATATTGTCAAAGCATATTTTGTATGATATGATAGACAAAAAATATTTTTTCTTGAAATGCCTTGAGAAAAAAGGAGGCTAAAATGTTAGAAGTAAAAAACCTCACAAAAATCTACAAGACAAAAGGCGGAGCAGAAGTAAGGGCACTTGATAATGTATCCATATCTTTTGCAGAAAAAGGCATGGTATTTTTGCTCGGTAAATCGGGCAGCGGTAAATCTACTTTGCTCAACATCTGCGGAGGACTGGACGCTCCCGACAGCGGCGAGATAATCGTAAAAGGAAAGAGTAGCAAAGATTTTTCGGCAGGCGATTTTGACAGCTACCGAAACACTTATGTAGGTTTTATTTTTCAGGAATACAACATCCTCAACGAATTCAGCATAGAGGAGAGGACAACATTGCTTTGGCACTTGAATTGCAAGGAAAGCCCAAATACAAACAAGAGATAGCAAGATTTCAATAATGTGAGGAAGTTTATGAGAAAACTTAATATTTTTTGTCTTATTGCCGTATGTGCAATATTGATAGGCGTTTTGATGAGTTCTGTCGCTTGCGATAAAAGCGATGACTCTTTTTTTGACGAAAAAATGTCATTTTCCTATGAATACGAAGAGTATGTGAGCAGCGGCTCAAACCCTTCTACCGCTTGGCGTGAAGGTATGGTTTCGGGCAACGGGCTTCAGGGCTTTATTACAAACGGCTCTTCTTATGAAGATGTATTGATTTATCAAAACATTCACTTTGTTCTTCCAAACAAAAATATGAGAGAAAATCCCGTCTCTTTTGACGATTTGGAGAGCATAAGACAAAATATCGTCAACGGCAAAGATATTGTGGATAATCAAAGTTATGACGATGTCTATATGTACCACGCAGGCGGTATCTTGCGTATTTCTCAAAAAGAACAAAAGACATCCGAATACATGCGTTATACCGACTATGAAACAGCTCAGGTCGGCGTAAAATACAAAGACGACAGAGGCGAGTGGGAAAGAATTAGTTTTACCTCTCAGAAAGATAATGTGTCAATCACAAAAATATCCTCGTCAAGTACGGGCTCAAAACTCAATCTAACTTTGTCTATTGACAATATCTCTACCATGACAAATTTCGGTCAAGGCAACGAAGTAGACCTTCAGTATAAAAAAATCGCAGGCTCTGATGCGGACTATATTGCTATGGTAGCTCATTATCCCGACTATGAAAACAGCGAGCTCAAAAAAGGCGGATATGCTACGCTTTGCTATATCGTATGCGAGGGCGGAAGCAAAGAGCTCACTTCTCTCGACAAAGTAAACGACACGCAGTATGTCGGTGATACCAATCCCGCCATAAAAATAAGCGATGCAGACAATGTCTATATCATTGCCGTATCCGACCGCACTTATGATATGGGCGATATGTCTACTTTTGCAAATAAAGAAGACTATGAGCTCGTAAACAGCCTTTATGACACAGCTTCTTCTGTGGCAAGCAAATATACCGAAAATTCAAAATTTGATTATGACAAGGCTCTCAAAGCTCATACAGATATTTTTTCGCCCTTGTTCAATTCAGTGGAGTTTTCTATCGGCGGCTCCAATGATATTGCCAACGAAAGCCTTTTGAAGTCTCAAAGATTGCATAAAGATGAGATAAGCTCCGATTTGGCTCAAAAGGCTTATTATTCAGGCAGATACGCATATCTTTGCTGTGCAGGATATTCTACAAGCAGACTTTACGGAATGTGGACGGGTGAATGGAATTGCAAGTGGGGTGCCAAATACACAATGGACGCAAATGTCAATCTCCAGACTTCCTCTATGAATACGGGAAATATCATATCTGCACCTTTGGGATATGTAAATTTTATTCTCCGTCAAGTGGACGATTGGGAAGACAATGCCTATGCTACTCACGGCTTTGAGGACGCCATACAGGCTCCTGTAAACTCTGACGGCGACAGAGCTATCTTTACAGAAAGCTGTTATCCCTATCCTTTCAGATATTGGAACGCAGGTGCGAGCTGGATGCTCCAACCTCTTTATGAGACAGTCCTTTGCTACGGCGACTTGCAAGTGCCTTTGTCGGACGAATTTGACCTTAACGACATAAAATCAGTCTTGTCAATGACATCTGTCGACCTTACGGAAAGTCAAATAAAAGCCATTGAAGAAAAAGGCTATATGATGCTCAAAGAAGATATCCTTTTGCCTCTTCTTCTCAAGTCGGCAAATTATTGGAAACAACTTCTTACACCAGAATATTATACCGATGCTCAAGGATATATTCACTATGAAGAGGGCAAAACTCAGCTTGACGAAAACGAATCATATTGCATTATCCCTTCATATTCTCCCGAAAACAATCCTTCCAATTATCCCAGCCCTTCTTGTGCAAATGCCACGATAGATATTTCCGCATGCCGCAGCAATATAGAAATGCTCATTGACATAATGCTCGATGTAAATCCTGCTGCTGATATATCTGAATGGCAGACTATTATCGACAAACTTCCTCCTGTGCTTTTGGACGATACGGGAGCTATAAAAGAGTGGTCGACTTATCAATTTGAAGAAAACAACGAGCACAGACATCTTAGCCACTTGTATTGCGTATGGCCTCTCAACGATACTCAATACGACCAAGCTTTAAAAGATGCCGCAATTCAGGCTATTGCAAATCGTGCGAGCGAAAACAATGCAAGCCATGCACTCGTGCATCGCTCTTTGATAGCTGCAAGATTAAAAGACAGAGACGCTATGACCGAAGCTTTGCTGGGACTTATGGCTTCGAGAATATATTACAATTCGCTTATGACAAACCATGATACCGACAAGGGCAGTGCATATTGTACAGACTACGCAATAGGCTATGTGGGTATTGTCAACGAAAGCCTTGTATATTCCGATAAAAATGCAGTAGAAATTTTGCCTTGTCTTGCTACAAGCGGATTTGAAAAGGGCCGCATAAGCGGTATAAGGCTCAAAATACAAGCAGTCATGACAAAACTTGAATGGAATCTTGCCGACAAAACTGCAAGCGTGACAATCTTGCCCGAAAAGGATTGTAAGGCTACAATCTCTTGTCCTTTGTCCTCAAGCTCAAAAACACTCGAGCTCACAAAAGGCAAAGCTGTCACAATTGATTTCTATTTGGACAAATTGAACATTAAAGATTGAGTTTTTGTTAAATCAAAATACCATAGACAGAAAAACAAGCACCTAAAAAGTGCTTGTTTTTCTTTGCGAACTTTGGTATCCGTTTTACTTTTTATCCCCATTCCCTCGATATCGCTTTTGCCATAAACTTTTCCCTCCACATTACACATACGATACATACAAATTTTATTAGTGCTTATCCATTTCTTCCAAAGATTGCTCGTTTGGCAATTCTTCATTTTCATGATTTGTGTGGCGATATCTTAATCCTACTCTTATCAAGAGCAATACTCCCATCAAAAGTGCACAAATACCGAATACCGTTCCGCCCAACGCATTCGCAATAGAATTATTTCCCCCCTTTGCCGACAAGATAGCTACTTGCGTCAAGACGATTGCATAAAATCCGCTTACAATATTGCAACTTCTAAGTCCTATCAACATAATATCCTTTTCTTTTACGGACTTGACAAAGTTGTGTATTCCTACCCCTAAATCACCAAAAGAAAATGCGGCTATCGCTATCGAAGTTATCGTTCCGTAAGAGCTTTCGTCCTCTATAAAAAACAGTCTTACCATATACACGATAAATGCCGTAGCCGATATTATAATCAGCAAACCCATTATAATGCTGACCTTGAGTTCTTGTTTTTCATCAGCATTCTGATAGTGCCTGAAGAATATACTCTTGATTATGCCTATACACAAAGTATGCACACCGCTTATACTGAAAAAGAATGCCTTGGAAAAAATGCCAAACAAAATCTTGCCTGTCGACCAGATTATGTTGTATAAAAATCCCAAGAGCGTAAAAAGTCTAATACGCTTTATTCTGTCAGTTTTTAAGGTATGTATAAAATCTTTTAGCCACATTTTTCTTTCCGTTTATATATTTTCCGTCATACGGAGTCACCTCCGTATGACGATTGTCTTATAATGCTCCTGCCTTCTCGCAAGCCTCTGCAAGCTTGTCAAATTCTACTTCGAGAATAGGATTGATTTTTGATATTTTCTTACGGCGAATAAGCTTTCTCAAGAAATGAGCAAGACACACTACTCCCGCTCCTGCTACTCCCAATACGACTCCCGCTATCGTACCGCCGAGACCTCCTATCGTCATAATTATGCTCATACCGCTTCCTAATACGAGTGTTCCGAGAATGCCGAGACATACGCCTGCTGTCCAGCCGGCTGACTTTTTGCTTCTTTGCAAAATATCGATGTTTGAAAGATTGTTGTCTATTTTTTCCTGCTCTTTGAGAAGCTGAATCTTATTGGCAATCTTTCTGTCTCTTTTAAAAGACAAATTGACATAACTAGGCGAGCCCTCTGCCACGCTGCTTGAGGTAAGCTCCCAGCCCAATACCTGATAACTGTCGCATACCACTACTTCCATATCTCTTCTTGCTTTTACTGTTTTGTAATCATAAGTGATTGATTTTACTTGTTCTGACATAATTTTTTCTCCTTTTATTGATTATTTATTAATAGGACACATGTTTTTTTAATATCCTTCTTGTATCCTCATCAAAAGTATAGTATAATAAAAGCATATTCTGCACCGACAAAAAATTTTGTTGTGTCGGGATAAAGGAGTTTTTTTATGAATATTGCCAACAATTCTCGCTTTGCGACTACTGACGACAAGATAAGACAAGCTCTTTACAGCCTTTTAAGATACAAAAATTTTGACAATATTACAGTTAAAGATATCTGTGAGCAAGCAAATCT
Organism: uncultured Christensenellaceae bacterium; assembly: GCA_944381365.1. Classification (GTDB taxonomy): domain Bacteria; phylum Bacillota; class Clostridia; order Christensenellales; family UBA3700; genus RACS-045. The sequence goes on from CALWKW010000002.1 coordinate 392,159, forward strand.
TCACAGAAGTTCTTTTTATACGCATTATACCGATATCAACGATTTGCTTATCCGCACCGAGCAATACCTCTCAAAAGGCATTACAAACATTCTCCAGCACAACGACAATTTTTTGCTTTACAATTTTGAAAAGATGTTTGAGTATATCAAACAAAACAAAATATTTTATAAGGCGTACCTTAGATACAGCATAGAAAGTTTTGTGGAAAAAGAAATGTATGCAAAATTCAAAATCCCGCTTATGAATGTGGCAAAAGAAAAAAAGTTTTATTACAACGAAAGCGAGCTCGACTATCAAATGAGATTTTTCGGGGCGGGACTGAAGGCAATCTGTGCAAGATGGCTGGAAAAAGATTGCAAGGAAACTCCAAAACAAATGGCTGATCTTATAAACAAGCAATATGCAAACAGCTCGAGATTTTTTCAAAATATAATAGACAATAATTCTGAAAATCAAAAATAATTTTTATGTATCTATATACTGACAAAAGACAGCCGAGGCTGTCTTTTGTCAGGTAATTAAAAACATAAAATGGAGGTATAATCATTTATATCTTGTTATGCGTGTAGCATAATGATATAGACTTTATTTTATCAAAATCATATTTTTGTTTTTTATCAAATATATTTATTTTCTTTGTAAAAAATCGTGAGCAAGCTTTTTTGTGCCGCAAGCACTTATTACGCCATCAGAAATAATCGCCGTATTGTCGCATAGTGCGTCAATACATCTTTTGTCGTGAGTAGTGGCGATTATCGTATTCTGACTTTTAAGATGCAAATCATTGAGAATGCTCATAAGTCTTTTCAAACCCTGATAATCCTGTCCGACAGTAGGCTCGTCAAGAAGCAAAACTTGAGGCTCGGTAGCGACTACGCTTGCTATCGTGACAAGTCTTTTCTGTCCTTCTGACAAAGACTGCGGATGTCTGTCCAAAAGGTGCGTCAAAAAAAATCTCTCTGCTATTTCCATGGCATATTCTTTTGAAGTCGCACCAAATTCGAGCTCTTTTTTTACGGTAGGCATAAAAAGCTGATAATTGGGATTTTGATACACAACTCCTACTTTTCTGAACCACTTTTTGCTTGCTCTTTTCTGTCCGAGACTTTTGTCTATAAATTGCGTTATTTTGCCTTCGCAAGGCTTTATGAGTCTTGAAATTAGTCGCATGAGAGTAGTCTTGCCGGAGCCGTTTTCTCCCATCAAAAGCGTCCTGCCGCCTCTTGCTATTTGCAAGTCGATACCTTTGAGAATATCCTTTTTTGCGACTTTGTATTTTACATTTTCAAGACTCATTATGTTTCCCTGACCGAGAATTTGTCCGATATCGTCATTTATGCTTTCCGCTCTTGACAAAAGATATTTTTGCTTGTCATTGACCATAAAAATATTGCCGTCTTCTATATGCCACACTCTGTCCACATAGTCCATTACGCTGTCAAGCCTGTGCTCTATGACAAGTATGGCATATCCGCTTTTCGCCAAGTAAAGCAAAGATGTCATCAAAAGCTTTGCCCCTTGCATATCGAGATTTGCCAATGGCTCGTCAAGTATGAGTATCTTTTGTCGCATGGCAAGTACCGATGCCGTAATAAGTCTTTGTTTTTGTCCGCCAGATAAGGTGCGAGTGGACGCTGTCTTATCGAGTTTCATTCTGTCGCAAGCCGTATCTATGCTTTCTTTTATATCGCTTGCCTTCATACCTAGATTTTCGCACCCGAAAGCTATCTCGGCTTCTACTATATCCTGAATTATCTGTGCATCGGCATTCTGAAGCACGACTCCTACGCTTCGACATATCTGCCCCATGCTAAGACCTTTTGTGTTTTTGTCATCAATGTATATTTCTCCCGATAATTGACCTTTTATCACATGAGGAATAATACCGGCTATGATGTTCATAAGCGTACTTTTGCCAGAACCCGACACGCCTGAAAGCAGCGCTAGTTCTCCGTATTCCATAAAAAAGTCAATGTCTTCGAGAGCTTTTTGTTTCATCCCCTCGTATGTAAAATTGATATCTTTTAATTTGATTGCACTCATACTGCCACCGATAGTATTGTAATCGCCAAAAACAATATGGCAAATACAAAATCCGTCCATTTGGTTTTTACTTTTTTATACACACTGAAATTTTTGTCGCCTACTTCAAATCCTCTTGTTTCCACACTCAAAGAAAGCGTATCCGATATGTTGACAAGTCTTACCACCAATGGCAAAAGAAAAGCTCTGTAAAATATCTTGGGACTGAGGATGCTTCCTGCTCCTCTCGTCTTCATGGCTTCTCTTATCTTTTTTGTTTCCTTGACAAGAAGAGGGAAGAATGACAATGCTATCATCATGCCAAGCGTCAATACTCTCGGAGCCTTCAATGTAGACAAATTGCTCACAAGCTTTGACGGCTCGAGTCCAAGCCCAGGGATGACTGCCACGCATACGGCAAGTATTCTGCCAAGTGCGGATAAAGTAGCGTTTGTATCTTTGGATATGGCATAAGTCGCAAGACAGAATATTCCCGACATAACACAAGAAAAGGGAATAATCGCAAGACATGCCTTGTAATATCCAAACAGCAAAAACAACAACCATATCCCGCCAAGATAATACAATCCCTTTGTGCTCTTTGCCATCAAAAGTCCGACTACAAGTATGACTATACTCGTGAGAATACTCAACAACGGATATATGCCGTTTTTATTTTTTATCGTTTGCATATTACTTTTTGAATACTCCCGCTTTTTTGAGTTCTTTAGAAATTCTGATGCCTATCAATGTGCCTATTACACTCACCGCAAGCACTGCCGCACTCATGCCTACCGCCATCCAAGGTGCTTTGTCCGCTACTGCGGTCATGACCTCGTTGCCGATAATGAGATTGTAGACATAATTGAAGGGCAGAGATAAAGGATTGTACAAAGCTACCGCAAAAAATACCGCACTGTCTTTTTTATAGCCTCTGAAAATCAAGATTATCATTAATTCCAATATAAGTCCTATGACGATGTTGTTGACAAACATTGCAGGGGACATTATAAGCTGTATTATGCCCGTAAATATCGACATGAAAAACATACTGCCTACCTTTCTCACTTTCATGATTGCTATTGCGGGAAATATGGAAAGCTGAAGTCCCGTCACAAGCTGAGCAATGCCGAATACCGTAGCCTGAAGAGGGATTACCAATGGCATGACGGCACTTGTCACAAGCACTATTGCAGACATTATCGCAAGAAAGACTATATCTTTGACCTGATATTTTTCAAATATTTTGTTGCTCTTTTTTGAGCTTTCAAGATTTTTTTCGTTTATACTTTTATGAATATCATTGTCGCTTGTTTCTTGATAATTATCCTGCAAAATATTGTCGCTGTTTTTTATATCGCTTAAAGCTTCTTTATCGCAGAAAGTGTCGGCTTCTTTGTGCTTGTATTTTACAAACAACTCGTCTTTTGCATTTTCCTCTTTTGTTTGATTTTGATTTGTCTTTATAGCTTTATCTTCCACTATCTCACCTCCTTGATTTTGCCGTCTTCTATTTTGTAGACTCTGTCTGCTATCGCCATTGTCGATTCTCTATGCGATACCAAAATAATACATTTGTCCTTTTTGCTGTCCTTGAGCGACTTAAGAATTATGCCTTCATTGATACTGTCTACATTGCTTGTGGGCTCATCCAAAAGTATAAGTTTGCTGCCTCTCAAAAAGGCTCTTGCAAGTCCTATTCGCTGTTTTTCGCCCGCACTCAGATTGTCGCCTAGAGTGCCTGCCTGCTGATTGTAGCCTTCGGGAAGGCTCTTGATAAGATTGTATACAGAAGCTTGTCTTAAGGCTTCATCGAGCTGGGCGAGTGTTGCGTCCTTGTTGGCTATCAAAAGATTTTCTTTTATAGTGTCGTCAAAAAGATAAGTGCTTTGACTGACCATTGTCACATTGTCCAAAAGACTGTCCGTGTTGACTGATTCTATATCTTTGTCATTATAGAAAATATCGCCTTCGCTCTTTTGCCAAAACCTGAGAAGAAGTTTTAAGAGCGTGGATTTTCCCGAGCCGCTTTCGCCGATAATTCCCACTATTTCGCCTTGTTTTGCGTGCATGCAGATATCCTGCAATACCTTGTGAGAGTCATCGTAGCCAAAAGACAAATTTTGTACTTTTAGATTTTCAAAGACAAAATTTTCTTTGCCTTCTATGGGATATACTATCGGCTTTTCGTCCACAAGATTCAAGACTCTTTCGCCGCTTGCAAAAGTCTGTGTAAGATTGCTAGGCAATGCGGATATGGCAATGACGGGTCCGAAACTTCCGAATATTATTACAATGCCGACTATCATTTTGCCGATGTCGATTATATCTTTTTGATACAACCAAATGCCCACAACGACAGCTAGCAAAGTAAAGACAGATACCGCAAGTTCTGTAAGGGCAAAAGATAGAGTAGTCTTTCTTTTAAGACGGCGGGCATGAAGCAAAAGTTCGTCAGATTTTTTGTTGACTTCTTCTCGTCTTTTATCGCCTGCATTGTGCAAGACGATATCCTTGATGCCTTTTATGCTGTCCATATAAAAAGCATTGAACAGCGAGAATGACTTTCTATAACTTACTCCGTCATTTTTAAGATAAGAAGAAAATACAAGAGGGAAGACAATGCCAATCGTCAAATATCCTATAAGTGCCACAAGAGCCATATATGGACTTATGGCAAAAAAGAGTATTGCAAGCATAGTAAGACTTACCGCAATCGCTATACATACGGGCGAAACGGTGTGTGCGTAAAAGACTTCGAGCGTCTCGATATCCGCTGTAATCATAGCGATAATACTGCCTTTTTTCTTATCCTCGAGTTTTGCAGGGCAAAGCCTTCTCAACGCAATAAATATTTTGTTTCTCAACACCGCCAAAAGTCTGAAAGCAATGAAGTGATTGAGATATTGCTCGATAAATCTCAAAAGTCCTCTTATGATGCCAAGGCCTATCGTAAGCCCGATTATCCAGCCGTATGACAATGCTATGCTTGCTCCCAATGCTTTGGCTATGCCGAGCGAGCCGAATATCGTGATTCCCATTGCACTCAAAAATCCTAAGCTTCCGTTGAGGACGGCAAAGAGCATTGCGTAGGCAAGACTGCCAAGCAAAACTATGAGCCTTGACATAATGACTATACCGCTTCTTCTCGATTTTTGTTTTTTCATACAGCCGCCTCCTCAAGATAACCTTGCTCGAGTCTTTTTTGAGTAATGCAAAGTTTTTGATATTCTCCGCCTTTTTCCATGAGATAATCGTGCTTGCCTTGCTCGATTATTGTGCCGTCAGAAATATAATAAATATTGTCTGCATCTTTTACATTGGCAAGCCTGTGCGATATGATGATTACCGTTTTGTCTTTTGCAAGCTCCAAAATATTTTTCATGATGACAGCTTCGCTCTCTATGTCTATATTTGAAGTCGCCTCGTCAAAAATATAAATTGACTTATCTTTTAAGAGATTGACGGCAAGGGCAAGTCTTTGTTTTTGTCCGCCTGAAATATTGTCGCCTTCCTCGTTGACGATTTTGTCAAGTCCGCCGTTTTGTCTTATAAACTTGTCGAGATTGACTTTTTCAAGTGCCTGCCACATCATATCTTCTGAAGCATTGGGACAAGCAAGCAAAAAGTTGTCATACACGCTCTCGTTGAAAATATATGTATTGTAATTTACCACGCAAAGATTTTCGTAATAATCGCTTCTATCCAAAGAAGAAAGTTCTTTTCCGCCTACCTTTACGCTTCCTTTATAAGGCTTTAAAGCACCCGTAAGCAATCCGGCTATCGTGGATTTTCCCGAGCCGCTTTCGCCTACTATTGCCGTCATACCCTTGTCAAATGTCATGTTTATATCTTTGAGAATATCTCGGCTTTTATCATAGGAAAAACTTATGTCCTCAAGCTCTATCTTTGTGCCTTGCACTTTTTCTTTTCCCCATACGGGCAAAGGCGTATTGAGTAGTTTGTATATTTTTTTGCCTGCACTCGCTCCGTTCATAGCGACATGGAAGGCACTTCCTAAGCTTCTTAAGGGCAGGAAAAATTCTACTGCTATGAGAATTAAAAACAAAGCTACAAAAGGCGAGAGATTTTTTGCTGCCACTCCCCATATTGCTATAGCTATGCCTGCTCCCGCTCCGCCAAAAGCCACTATGTCCATTATCGTGGTACTTGCAAGTTGCATTACAAGTACTTTCATGGTTATCTTTCTGAACTCTTCGGCTTTTTGGTTCATTCTTTCGTTGTAGACCTCGTCCATTTTGAAAATTTTCAGCTCTTTCATGCCTTGTATGCTGTCAAGAAAGCTGTCGCCCATTGTGATGTATTTGCCCCAATATTTTGCAAAGATTTTTTTTGCATACTTGGACACCGCCACAATAGATACGGGTATGAGCGGAACGCATGCCAACAATACAAGTGCCGTACGCCAATCCAAAAATACGCACACGATAAAAAGCAATACAGGTGCTATCATCGAATAAAAAAACTGAGGCAGATAATTGGAATAATACAAATCGAGCTGTTCGATACCTTCAAGGCTCACTTGGGTAAGTCCTGCGACATTCATGTCGTCCAAAGAATTGACTCCCAAATCGACTATCTTCTTGTATGTCTTTCCTCTCAAATCTTTTTTGACTTTTGCACCGAGATTGTCTTTTATTCTGCCATTTAAAACAGACAAAATCATGCGAATGATTATTCCTAAAAATATCCCTGAAAACAAGGGGATAAAATCTACAAAAGACGCTTTGTTGTAGGCAAAATAAATCGCAACGCAGATACATGCCGTAATGCCTATATTTATGAGCATAGACAATACTGATATAATCACTGCAAAAACTATGCCTTTTTTGTTTTCTAGCAATTTGAATAATTCTTTGTCCAACATATCAACCTACCAACACCGCTTTTGTCAAATCGACTCTTATCGAAAATTTTACTTCTTTGCCCATGAGTTTTACTTTGGTACTCATTGCCATTTTGTCGTCAAGCATATCCCTTTGAATATCAAATTTATAGCCGTATTTATCTCCTTCTATCATGCTTTGTCCCTCTATAAAAATGTCGTCTTTTCCAAGTTTTACATTGTCAAGCATATTGCCCGAGCAATAGAAAGTAAGAGTGCAAATGCCTTCGTCTATATTTACAATCACATAGTCTTCGCAATATTTGCTTATCATACTTTTGCCCATAGTGCTTGTGTCTTCTATCTCATAAACGATTGAGTATGTGCCGCTTTTATATTCATCGATATCGTATATCTGACCGTAAGTCCTGCCAAAAGAATCCACTCCCGACTTTATAGTTTCTGTGCTTTTGTCTTCGCAGGCTGCAAACATTGCCACAATACCGATAAGGACAATCAAAACTATGATATTGACAATCAATTTATTTTTGAGTTTTTGCATTTTGCTTTTTCTCCTTTTTTTGTTGATGTTTGTTTTTTATTGTTTCGCTAATATGCTGAATGGCAAGTCGGGGATTGTAAATCATCATTCTCGGTCCGCTGTACTTCATGACTTGTCTTATCTTTTCTTTCATAGAGGGCTTATAACAATGTATCTTGCAATTACTGCAAAATGTCTTGTTATCGCCAAAAGGGCATTTGTGCCGTCTTTCTTTGACATAATCCAAAAGCTCCTTACATTGCTCGCACAAATTGTCGCACTTGTGCTTTTTTTTGCAATAAAGCTTTATCATGAATTCTACGACTTGAATTTCTTTTTGTTCTTGCATAATATCCTCTTTATTAATAGTTAGTCTATGCTAACTTTATAGTCCAAAAAAAATTAAATCTTTCGATTTTTATATTTTGTCAAAGCCTTAAAAGCGATTTATTTATCTTGGCTTTTTTGTCTTCTGCTGTAATCAACTATATTGTAAAAGATAAAAATGCGTTTGTCAATAAAAATGTTAGCTTTGGCAAACTTTTTTATAATTTTCTTTATATGCTATGTTTTTGGCGATTATTTTATGACAATCATATTGCAGTTTTTTATCTTTAATATTTTGAATATAAAATTTCAACCTTTGAATATAGTTTTAAAATAAAAAATTTTGTTTTTTTCTAATAAACAAACTAATAATAGAAAAACTTACAATAAAAAAATGCACTTCTTTTTGAAGTGCATTTTATATTTTAATTGAGATTATTTTTCAAAAGCTTTGTATATTGCGTTGATAGCTTTTTCATAATCGCTCGTAGCAATACCTACGATGATGTTCATTTCGCTTGAGCCTTGGTCTATCATTCTGATATTGATATTCTCTTTTGCCAAAGCCTGACAAAGCAAAGACGCTGTACCGGGCTTGTATGACATACCGTGTCCTACGGTAGCTACCAAAGATATGCCGCTCTTTATCTCGATATGGTCGGGATTTACGACTTTCTTGATTCTTTCGATTACTACTTCTTCCTTGCCTGCAAGTTCGCTGTCGGCAATGACGATACTCATTGTGTCAATACCTGTGGGCAAATGCTCAAAAGATATATTGTAGTATTCAAGCACAGCCAAAACTTTGCGTACAAAGCCGAGCTCGCTGTTCATCATTGATTTTTCGATATAAACAATGCTATATCCCTTTTTGCCTGCAATACCTGTGATGACTCTGTCTGCCATATCTTTTTCTTCGAGTTCTGCCACAATCATAGTACCTTTTGCTTCGGGGCAGAAAGTATTGCGAATATTGATAGGAATATTGCTTATTCTTACAGGGAAAATAGACTCGGGATGTAATACATTGGCACCCATATAAGCCAATTCTCTCAATTCTCTATAAGACAACTTTTCGATAGGCTTGGGATTTGCGACAATACGAGGATCAGCGGACATAAAGCCGTTGACATCGGTCCAGTTCTCGTACAAGGAAGCACCTACCGCACGAGCAATTACAGCACCTGAAACATCGCTTCCGCCTCTGCTGAAAGTATGCACGAGACCGCTTTCGTCTCCGCCGTAAAAACCGGGGATAACAGCTCTGTCGATTTTGCTGAGCACTTCTTTGACTTTCTGATTTGTGATTTCAGGCTCAAAATCACCGCTCTCATTGAAGACCATGATATCCTTTGCATCGATAAAAGTGAATCCCAACTTAGCAGCGGTGATAACAGCAGAAAGATATTCGCCTCTCGAAGCACAGAACTCTGCGGAGTTGTACTTCAACATATCGCTTTCTACTTTGTCGAGATAGCTGTCGATATCGAGGTCGAGAGCAAGATCTTCTACTATGCCTTTGAATCTTTCTCTGATTTTTTCAAAAGTAGCTTTGCATTCGCCATTGATTTGCAAATCGTGATAGCAAGCATAAAGCATATCCGTAATTTTGTGGTCTTGAGAAAATCTCTTGCCGGGAGCGGATACTACTACATATCTACGCTTTTTGTCTTGATTGATGATATCGGCAACTTTGGAAATAGACTTGGCATCAGCCATAGAAGTTCCGCCGAATTTAACAACAGTAACTGACATAATGTACTTCCTCTTATAATCTTTATACTCAATATTTTACAATGCCACTTGTCTTTTGGCAAGCAATTTGAAATGACAAAATAATATTTTGTTGTAAAAAAACCGCCATATAAGAGCTTAAAGGGCGGTTTTTTAGAATTATTCAGCAAAATTTTATAAATTGTTGTCAAAACCAAATCCATAGCGGATTTGAATAAATTTGTTTTTTGACAATCATTATCAATTAAGATACCGCAATTTATCTTCCATTCAAAATGCGGTATCAAAATATCAATCTTCAGTGATTTTTCTGCACTCGAGATAGTATCTCTTGTCTTCGGCATGTCCCATGGAAAAAGATTTTCTAGGCAATACGCCTCGTCTTACCACATAATCAAACAATCCGTCTTTTTGAAGTTTTGGCATAAAGACTGCCACGCCTTTTCCATCTTTTGCGACTTTCAGTAAGTGCTCATCGCCATGGATATAGTCTATCACCATATTTTTGTGCTTTTTTGCGTATTCGTCCATAAGCGATTGAATATCTGCGATAGCATCGCTCGGATTGTCGCATACATTCCAATAATATATGGTATCTTCATATACTACTTTTATCTGCTCCTTCCCGTCAAGTTTTTGCAATCTGTCATGCATGAAGTCTATAAACTTTTTGTCCACGCCGAATACCACTCTGTGTATAGGCTCGAAATCGAGAGATTTGTCATGAAGATTGACAAGCTCGCAAAGTGCATATCGTGCGGGATGATTTTTTTGCTGTTCGGCGGTAAGGTTTTTCTTTACAGCCTTCCAGCATTCCTTCGCCGTAGCCAATGAATGATTGCCGTCTCCTACTGCAAACAAAATAGGCTTTTTTGTTCCGTATTTTTCCTCAAGCACTTCTTCATCCAAAAGCTTTGCAAGTTCGTCAAGAATCTGCGAACAGTTTGTCACCTTATAGCCTTTTACTCTTCCGCCGTTCATATTGAGTTCGAAGTCATATATAAGCTCTAGAAAATCTCTGCTTTCATAAAGCTTTTCTATTATCTTCTGGCTTCTGTCATCCATAAGCATCATTATATGAGGAAGCTCGAGACACGCTCCTTTTCTCACTTCTATACGGGCAGGAAGTCTTTCTACGACAGTCTTTTCCGTGGCTTTTATAAGAGCATCGTTTTCCTCGGTATATTCATAGTCCTCGAGGTCTACCGCTATAACAAGTCCCAATCTGTGTCTTCCGTCATTCATGGTTCTGTCAACAAGCACAAAGCCTTCGAATTCTTCAAAAACACCGCCTTTTAGATAATTGTACATATTGGCGTTGATTTTTTCTATACGGGCTTGTTTGTCGTCTTTTTCAAGATATACCTCAGGATAAATGAGATTTAAAGTAGAAGGGCTTTCTCCTACAAAATCGCTGAGCTTTTCCCAATAATCTACCTGTGATGTAAACTGGTCGCAAGCAATGACGCTCCACTTGCTTTTGTCTATGTATTGTTTGGGTAAAAGTATTTTGGGAACTTTGACTGTCTTCATTTATGTTTTCCTCTTATGATAATATATAGATAAGACTTTATCGGCATTAAAAACTGAATATTTTTTTGAGCCGACTATAAAAAATGTCAAACTTTTTCGTTTGACATTTTCGTCACACTCTTATTTGTCTTTTTTGGTGCCTTTTTTCTTTCTCTTTCTAGCAGGCTGAGAGCTTATGCGATAGATGACTTTTATCTCTTCGAGCAACTTTTCGGGAGTCATATATCTTTTGATAGTGCCTGATTGTACAACGCTTATGATACCTGTTTCCTCACTCACTACAATGGCAAAAACATCGCTTTCCTCTGTGATGCCGATAGCAGCTCTGTGTCTGGTACCCAAATCCTTTGCAAGCGTCACTTCCTGCGACAAGGGCAAGAAACAACCTGCCGAGATAATTCTGTCGCCGAGCACTACTACCGCACCGTCATGCAAAGGTCCTTTTGTGCTGAATATACTCTCAAGCAAACCGCTGGAAATCGTAGCGTCCATTGTCGTACCCGTATCGAGAATGTGAGGGGGAATTTCCGTAGGAGCAATGATAATCAAAGCACCCACATCGTTCTTTGCCATATTCTGACAAGCCTTTACTATCTCTGTGGCAGAAATAAGGAGTTGTTCGTCCGTGGTGGCATAATCGCCGTACTTGACTTTTTGTTTTCTTGCGATTTTGCTCATGAATATCTTGAGGTCAGAGCGGTAGACCGTAACTGTCGCAACAATCCAGAATATCGTCACATACCTCAATATGTCTACTGCTATGAATGCAATATTGCTGTACTTATGATTGAGAATAAGCAAAGCAAGATAAACAACGGTATAAATAGCCACGCAAACCGCTATACGATAGCTGTTGCGTCTTGCAAAAAAGGTAAGCATTGCTATTGCTACCGACAATGTAACTACTATATCAATAATCACCCAAGCTGCCGATTCCATACCGTCCTCCGAAATTTTCTTTCTTATCTATAATATTACATTTTATGTTAAAAATAAAGTGTTTTTGGGCAAGTTTGGCTTTTAGCCCGCAATATATTTATTTTGAGCCTGAAAACCTATCGATTTTGATTATACAAAAGGGTCGTCATCGTCTTTTTTGTTATGAGCAGGCTCACTATTCTTTTCTATATGACTATCGCTTTTAAAAGTATCGAAATTGTCGTCAAAAGGCTCTTTTTCTTGTTCTGAAGAATTTTCCTCTCCGCCCATATTGACGATATATTTGTCCCTGTTTTTCTGCACATAATTCTTGACTGCAATCGAGCCGCCGAAAATAAGAGCAATCACGACAGCTTTTACGGAAATGTTTATCCATGTAGCTGTTCTTGAGCTTTGAGCTGTTTGGTTGACTTGCTCGTCCTTGGCAAGTGACAAAGCTTTTGTCATAACTTCGCTGTTTTGAGTGTCGAGTGCCACAAGCACAGAATTTATGACATCGTTTGTCATGCCCTTGACTGCCTCTTCGCCTTTTCTCTCTATCATATTGGCAAAAGTATCGTCTTTTGTATGATATACATTCGTCTTGCCTTTTATCTCAGTCATCATAGGGTTGTCGTTTGTCGACCAATCCAAAGACAAATAGTTTGCCGCAGGTATTCCCTTGTTCATAAGATAGTATTGATTTCCGAGCATACCGATATGAGAATAATTGTAGATGGCACTGCTTTCCAAAATAAAGTTTCCCGCCTGTTTGTCAGCAGGCAACTTCGTAAGTCCCTGTGAAGCCTTTGAAAGATAATTGCCATAACTTGTCTGAGTCTCTCCGGTATAAAGATAAAGATTTGTTCCGCCGGCAAGCATAGAGAAGTTGATAGCGAGTTTTATGTTTTCCACATCGGCTCTTTTGAGATTGTCGGCAAAATATTTTGCTCCCATCCATGTATAGCTTCCGCCCGTTAAAAACGCAAAAGTAATGTCATAGCCATAATCGGTATCTTTCATTAGTTCGGCAAGAGTAAGCATTACGGCTACGCCCGCACCGCTCTCATAACTGCCGTCTGCCGCCCATTCTCCGTCACTGCCTTTTTCGGCATAGAGATTGTCATATTGAGTCATGAGAAGAATTTCACCTTTTGACTGAGCGGATTTTTTTGTGAAAATCACATTATAAGCAAGGCTGTCTTTTACGGAACTTCCGTCATATCTGTTGAAGCCCAACTTGAATGAATCCAAGCCCGCAACGCCGTCCGTCTCGTATTCGCTCGTATAGCCCCATCCGCTCATAAGAGAAGCGATATATTCTGCCGCTTTCTTTTCGCCTTCGGTAGCCATGGTACGGTTTGCGTATTCGCCCGACAATTCTTGCATATATGAATATGCCTTATCGCCGTATTCTCCTTTTGATGTCTTTATGTCAAAATCCGTCAAGACTTTCTGACAACCCGAAAAGGACAAAAGCATTATGCCTGCAAGTGCAAGTATTATCAATATTATCGCAACGCTTCTTTTCATCAATCTGTTTATCGTCATAATACTCACCTCACACAAACAACAGCAAAGTAATTGCCGGTATCATCATAATATGGAAGATTATAGGATAAAGCTTTTTTTCTGTCTTTCTCGTGTACAACAAGAAAAACAATGCCATTGCCAAAACTGCCAAAAAGACATTTACCAAAGCTCTGCCTATGTTGTAAGCAATAGGATTGAGATAAAAGATAAGCTCTGCTATACCCAATGCCAATGTAAGGAAAATAAAACTCGAATCGAGACATATTCTGAATTTTTTGATGTCGAATGTATTTCCCAAAACAAGCATCTGATTGAACAAAAGATATGCAAAAAACTTTGCATAAAGATGATACAACAAAAAGAATATCAAAGTCATGATAAGCGGCGTAATTATCTTATAGCTTATCATCACCATATTGTTTTGGAATATGCCCAAAGCTTCGAGCATGTTTGCTCCGCCCAAAAGTTCGGTAAAATAATCCGTGCTGTTTGTGGATATCTTATAAAAAAACATCGTATTATAAGATTGCAAATCCGTAAACACCAACGAAAAGAATATCGTACAGAAAAGCACTACCTTGAGGATTATTGTCAAGGCATTGTTTTTGAGCTTCGGCGTCTTGGGACGGATATAATACATCTGATTGTTCATATTAGGGTTTGGATTCTGATTATACTGCATTTGTCTTTCCCATCAAATATACTATCGCTTTGTCAAGTGCGTTTTCGGGCGAAATCTTTCCGCTTTTGAAATCGTACTCCAAGTCATAGAGATAGTAAAGTGTATTTTTTATTTTGTAAAGATAGCCGGGGATTTTTCGTTTTGATTCCTCTATCCTCTTTTTTATGTTGTAGATTGCACCGCTTTTTATGTTGAGACTTTTTGCAAGAAAATCTGTTTCTCCGCTGTTTGTCATAAGTGCAAAAATGTTTTTGTAGCTTGCCGTGATAAGTGCCAAGAGTCCCGAGGGCTTTTCGCCTCTTGCTCGCATAACGCTCATTATTCCCATGGCTTTGTCATAGTTTTTGTCCTGCATGGATGATATAAACTCATAGACTTTTGTCTCTATGTCGGCAGGTACGAGTTCTTCCACGATATGAGTATCTGCCACTATTTCCTGACCGCAATACAAGATTATCTTGTCAAGCTCGTTGTTTATCTTGGCAAAATCCCTGTTGCAGGCATTGGCAATGGCTGATGCGGTCTTTTCGTCATACTTGACTTTGTAGTACTTGAGCAAGGTCTGGATATAGTTTACACACATAGGCAAATCCATAGTATTGCAATCCACTACTACTATGTATGAATCTATTACTTTGGCTATCGAAGGGCTGTTGACCAAAACAAGAATGTTGTCTGAAGATTTGTCATTGATATAATCCAGCCATTTTTCAGCGTCATCCACACTGAGTTTTGCCGTCACATCTCTCACTATTACTATTCTTTTGTCGCCAAACATGCTTCCGTAGGCAAGCGATGCGATAATCTCGTCAGTGGTGGTTTCGTTTCCTTCAAAAGTCTGTATGCAAAACTCTCTTCCTTCTTCAGGTATAAGCTCAGAAAACTTTTCCAATGAATACAAGATAAGCCCCTCATCGTTGCCGATAAGAGAATAAATATCCGCTATATTATCCTTGAATGAGCGTTTGAGCTGAAGTGCCTGCATACCTTCTCCGTGATTATGATGCTTTTATTTTAGCATCTTTTATCTTAATTGTAAATGTTGATGATATATAATTTTGCAGTGAATTTACAAATCCTTCTTCGCACACGATATACTTGTCTTTTTCTCCCGCTCCTGCCAAATCGTAGCTCACAAGAATATCATATTCGTTGTCTTTGTTGACATAACCGTCTGCCAGCACCTTGATTTTTGTTTCGCCTATTATTATTTCCAAAGTGCCTCTATTGTAAAAGCCAATCATAAAATCCGTGTCAAAAAGCAAAGTGTTTACCTTGTAGCCGATATTGAGATAATCGTTTTCTGAAAAGCTGTAAAGCTCAGAGCAATTCGACTTATACATTATCTCTTTCAATATCTCTTCTTCGCAAGTATCCACCACGACTACGCCGTCAATCTTTGTGATATGATATTCTCTTATCTTTTCTTGAGTAATATCGGGTGCGTCATAGCCCGCTTGTCCGTTAATAATCAGATATGTACCGTTTTTTGTATCATCGACAATGATTATCTGACATTCGCTTGCGTCTTCAAATCCATATACAAAAGTAGTATCTGCCGTCTTTATGTTGAGGTTTGCGATTATGCCTATACAAAACGCCGCAAGCAATACTCCCGAGGTAATCTGCTTTGCCTTTTTGGGTATCATAATGTATTTTGACAAAACAAGCATTATCAAAATGTTTATTGCTATAAAGACTTTATTCAATTTGAAGTTTATCATAAGGAAATTCCACTTGCTGATTCCCTTGACGATTTCCACAAGCAATGTAAATATCCACCCCATAGCCGTGAGCAAAAATCCCATAAAAGGCAGTATAGCCACCAAAAAAGCAACGATAAGATATACGGGGAATATTATCGAAAGCACAGGCACGACAATGAGATTTGCCACTACAAACAACATCGATTGTCCGCCGAAATATACAAGCATGACGGGAAGCAAAGCTATGTTTGCCGAAAATGTAGCACTCAAAGGACTTATCAACTTTGACGGACATCTAAGCTTTTTGAGACACCTTGCTATCGGCTTTGAGAGCGTAATAAGTCCCAAGACCGCCAAAAAGCTCATCAAAAATCCTAAGTCAAACAAATACATAGGATTCACTACAAGAAGTATGACGGCCGCCAAAGACAGATTTGTCAAAGCATCGCTTCGCATCATAAATATTCTGCTTGCCAAAAATACAAGCACCATAATTGTCGCCCTTATTGTCGATGGCGAGAATTCGCACATCGCACAAAAAGATATGAGAACTGCTCCCACTACCAAAAAGTTTGCGAGACTGTTTTTTATCTTGAATTTTTTGAGCAAATACAACACCGCTCCCGCTATCATACCGATATGAAGACCTGATACCGCAAATATATGTGCCGTGCCCGTGTATGAAAAAGCGTCAATGGTTTCATCATCCAATCCCGATTTGTCGCCAAAGGTCATTGCATACAAAAAGCCTGCCGTATCAGATTTTATGTTGTTATAAAGCACGCTTTTTATTCTGAGCTTTATTTTGTCGGTTATGGTCGCATCGTTTCCTTTGTTTTCAAAGACAAAATCGTCTTTTGTGCTGTCCCAATCGGCTTTTATATAATAATAAATGCCGTCCGTATAATCCGCCACAGAATAGCTATCGTTTGCGTCCACCTTCAAAGGACTCACATCTCCCTTGAATTTTATTCTGTCGCCTATTTTGTATCCTTCTAGCAAGCTGCCATCCAATATGACTGTCTGTGCCTTTCCCTTATACTCAACTCCCGCAAAAGTTAGGTCCTCGAGATATATCTCCACTTTTCCTTCGGCATTGACAAAGCCACTTTTATCGCTTTCGCTGATTATGTCTATTCTGCCTGTTATCTCCACATTTTTGAGATAAATCTGTCTGTCTTCGATTGCCGCAAAATTCAGTTCTGTCACGCCAAGCATAATGCAAAAAGCAAGAAGCACCGCTATGAGTTTGCCTCTTGCCTTTTTCATTTGTCTTACGAATACCGAACACAACAAAAGTATCAATGCTCCCGCAAGCACAGCAAGAATGAGTGCCGTATCGAGATATACCCCACAACATACAGCCAAAATAATACCCATCAAAATCAATGGTATCAATCTGAAATTAAAAATTCTTTGCATTCTTCTTTTGTCGTTTTGTCTTTTGTAATAATAGTTTGTCAGTATAAAAAAGTACGATGATTACACCGTACTTGCTTTTTTTGATATGTTATTCTTTGAGAAATACCTCATCATAAAGCTGTATGGCTTTTGATATAGATTTTATCGCTACCTCTCTTCCCGAAAGTTCCAGAACTTCCATTTTTTTGCCTTCGAGCTGCTTATATACTCCAAAGAAATGCTTTATCTCCTCTATAATGTGCTGAGGCAGCTGTTTTACATCGGTATAATCGTTCCAGTTCGGATCTCTGAAAGGTACGGCAAGTATTTTTATATCCTCTCTGCCATCATCAATCATGGCTATCTGCCCGATAGGATAACATCTCACAAGAGCCAGCGGGGCTATCTCTTCGCTGCAAAGCACCAGCACATCCAAAGGATCGCCGTCATCTGCGTAAGTGCGAGGTATAAAACCGTAATTGGCAGGATAGTGAGTGGCTGTATACAAAATTCTGTCTAGAATAAGCATACCCGTCTGCTTATCCACTTCATATTTGTTTTTGCAGCCCTTAGGGATTTCAATACAACTTATAAAATCCTCAGGAGCAATTCTGTCCTTGCTCAAATCATGCCAAATATTCATATCTTTCCCCCAAAAAATTAATCTTTATGATATATTTATAATGTATCGTACTACAATTTTACTACAAAACCGCAAATAAATCTATCAAAAACAAAAAATTTTTAATTGATTTTATAAAAAATTGATTGCAAATAGCAAAATATTATGCTAATATATTAAAGCAATTAGCAAAACATACGCCGAAGTGGTGGAATTGGCAGACGCGCCGGACTCAAAATCCGGTGATGGCGACATCATGCGGGTTCAAGTCCCGCCTTCGGCACCAAGCAGGAATAAAACGAACCCTGAAAATTCAAGGTTCGTTTTTTTCTTTTCCAAAGATTGGTTTGCAACTATCATTTGTATAAACTTTTGATTTTCTTATATAGTGTTTTAATATAAGTGTTGAGGTTTTCTTTATTTACAATTCAAATTATATTGATGCTATTTTTGAATTTAATAACAAAGTAAAAGGCAATCCTTAATTTGAATTGCCTTTATTTTGATATAGATATTTTTATATTGAATTATTTGCCGACTGACAATCTGCCAAGCGATTTGCAAGCATCTATTGCTTCGTCATCCGGCTCATTGTTTGCTATTATACCTTCGGCAAGCATTATTCCGCCTGCGTTTTGCACTCTTTCTTGCCAAGTACGCATCCACTCTCCGTCACCCCAATCATATGAACCGAATAATCCTATCTTTTTGCCATTGATATTACCTTCGATTGATGAGAAAAAGGGTTCAAACTCTTCGGATTCGAGCTCTTCGGCACCCATAGCAGGACAACCGAGCAACAATACATCGTATTCGCTTATGTCTCCTACTTGAGCTACATTGCAAAGTTTTATATCTCCGCCCGCTTCTTTTGCTCCTTCATAAACCGCTTGTGCCATAGCTTCGGTATTGCCTGTTCCTGACCAATATACTATTATGCTTTTCATTGTTAATCCTCCTGTTTTTTATTCTACTTGAAATATTTTTGTAATAGATTGACCCGCAATCATTCTGTTGCAAATACAATTTGTGCACTTTCTGAATCTGTCAAAAATCTTTTGTTTTTCGCATTCGTTTGAATATACTTTCCAATAACCGCACAATTCTGTGCGTGCGGTAGGTTTTTCGATAAAGCCTCTTACATCTTCTAAAGGATAACCTAGAAATACTCCTATTTCGTGAGGAAAATCCTCCTCTTGCAACCTTTTTCTCATAAGCTCAACGGCTTGAGTCAAAGTTTTGTAATTGTATCCTTTTTCTTTAAGAAAATGGCGATTGAGCTCATCAAAAAGAATTTTTTCTAGACAGCTGCGATTATAAACATATACGAGCAATCGACCTTTTGCCGCTCTCATAAATTTATATTCAAAGCCTTTTGCTCTGAACTTGCCTAAAAAATGGATGAATGTATCTTTCTCATCTTCTTTTATCGTATATAAACTAGCCGGCTTTAACTTTGCAAATGTTATACCGCAATGTTTGCCTAAATTATATTCTGCTTGACTCATATTTTCTCCTTTAGTTCGCATATGCGAACCTATATGTATTGTAGCATTACTTTTTCAAAAACGCAAGCCTTTTTATATAAATAGTTCGCATATGCGAACTTATTTTAAGAGAGACTAACCTTCATCCTATTATATGTATAAATTTTCTATAAAATGCAAAAAGAAAACGACTATGCCTTAGAAATAATCTTTTGCATAATCGTCTTCTTAAAATCCTAACAATGATTTTGGAGATATTACTATTTTTTGTTTATATTTATAAACTTTTTATAACTCGTATCTAATAATTAATTATCTATAGTGTTTTGTCTGATTGACTATTATTATGCTTTATAAATTACGCCTTCAGCCAAACACCATACTTTCTTTGCTGTATGTAACTGAATATCTTCAAAGCCTGCTTTGAGCAAAAACTCTTTTAACTCTTCAGGAGTATAGATATTCATACCTTCGCAGCGTTTTGTCCAGAATTGTGCTTTTTGAGGATTTGTCATCTCTAATGCAAGAATAATCCTTCCTTTATCCTTTAATACCCTTGCGATTTCCTTAAGTCCTTCTACGGGGTCAGGCCAAAAATATATTGACTCAAATGAAATAACTTTATCGTACGAATTATCCTCAAATGGAAGATTCATAACATCTCCGCACACTATGTTTGTGCGTGATTTGAACTTTTGCGTATTTTGTATGCTGCTCTCGACGCTTGTGGCTGAATAATCTACGCCGTCTACCTCAATTGACGGATATTTCTTGAGAAGTATTATAATATTTCCGCCGCCGCCACATCCTACATCCAAAACCTTTTCTTCATTGTCAAAAGGCACCAAATCAAATGCCCAATTGCATAAAGGAGCATGTCCTTTGTTCATAGCATTTAATACCATTTTGCCAAACTTACCTTGGGGCTTTTTACAATTACTTAAAAATTTTCTAAGCATAACTCTCTCCTTTTATTACGAATTTGCGTTGTCTTGCAAGACTTTTTTCTTATGTTTTTTGACTATAAGCACGATGCTTGTTGTAAGGGCTGCTATTAAAACAAGACTTCCTAAGATAATCAAAGCATATCCCCACATAGGCATTACAAAGTCTACTCCCGGTATACATACAATAAATGTACCCGTCTTGTCAGTATTGATTTTTACATAACTTCCTCCATTCTCACTTGAAATCTTTATAAGTGAACCATTCTCTGCCATATAGTAAACAACTATATCGTTTCTGTCGTAAGTAGATTTTGCTTTTATGTATAGTACATATTCTCCTAAAGGCGTGGCTTTGCTTCCGTCTGTATTTATAAGACTTGTTTGAAATACTTCAAAGTTTGTTGCAATAGTTTTCATTTGTTCTGCCACGGTATTGTAAATTGTACTTTCTTCTGTAAGCCTGCTTGCTTGAATAGATACACCTTTGTCCAAAACTCCATCAGGATCCTCAAACTTTGCAAGAGTACCTCCTTCGGCAAGAGATAATATTTTTATAATTTTTTCGGTAAAAGTATTATTTCCCAGCAAGGATTTATATTGTGAACTTTCTGCACGATAAACGACATTATATTCGCCTATCTCATCAAGTGCAAACTGATTATTTGTTACACTCACTTCTATTTTTTTGTCACCGCTTAAATAATATACTAATATCCTGACTTTGCAATTTTCTTCTCCGAGCGTTGCTTTTGCCTCGGGAATAGTAAATACCGAACCTTGTACCGTTTCGTATTCATTGCCTGATGTAGTAGAAATTACAGGAACAAACTCTGCCGGACGATCAGTAGTAGCATCTTCGATATCTCCAATTCTGGTTGCGTTGGCAAGATTAAGCCGGATAGTGAAATAAAAAGTTTCGTCTCTAGGCGCTACAAATACCGAAAACGGCAACTCTTTTGATAAATTCTCTTTTGATAATGTAAATCGATAAGTCTTTTTGTTTGCGTCACTATATGTAATGCTGTAACCGACTTGTTTACCATCTTCAAGATTAAGCGAAAGATTTTGCATAGATGAAGAAAGCTGTGTAATGGACGCGTAATAATTGTTGCCTATTTTTTCGACTATGGCATTGTTATCAAAATATTTTGCAATCATATTTGCGCCAATGCCCGATTGTCCGCCGATAGAATAAGACACATTATATTCGCCGTCCATTGAGAATATATCGCTTTGCGCATAAACAACTTGTTGTCCTGCCGACAATGCAATAGTACAAGGTATAAATAGCATAAGCACGATGATAAATATTGAACTTATTTGCTTAACTTTCATAAAGACATCTCCTTATCTTTGAATACAGCATAAAGAATAATTCTATTGCCCGAACTAATATATTCGATGAGAATAGGGTCTTTTTCTAGATCAAACTGCTTATATTCACCATCAACATATACTGCCCAATATGCAAACTCTTTAGCGAGATTTGTGCAAGTTACGGAATTAAGTTGATCGAGCTTGCTATCTGAAACACTTTCGGCTATCGTACTATCTTCTAAAATATTACGCGAACCGCTTACGATATTCGTAAATTCTAGACTATTACCATTTTCATCAACTGCTTGATAGCTTATATTCATTACTTTTTTAACGACTACCCACAAAGTAAATGTTTCTTTCACATTAAAGCTAAAATCAAAACCTTTATCTGTAGTATAACTATATACGGCGTTTGATCCGTATCCCTCACTAAAAACAGGTTTGTCTGCACGCCAACCTACCTGTTGGTACCCGTTAGGGAAAGAGTAGAATTGTCTGAAATCAAAAATATTGACTGTGTAATTTGAATATCCGCCATTGTTGGGTCTATAATATGTTACCTCTCCCATATATTCTGTATCTTTGCCATCCATATCATAATAAGCCTTTATTGTTATACCTTTATCCCATAAAGCATATATCATAGGCTTAAGCGTACCCAATTCGACTCCCAATTTACCCACTGAACTTCCTGCTTTGAATAAATATCCACTCATTTGAGGTGTCGAGCTCCATCCGTATAATCTATCCTTTGTGGACTCAAAATGGAGCGAAGATAATGACATGTTATTATTTGCCATACTAACGGTAATCGTATAGTAGTAATAGTTTTGATCTTCTGTAATAGTCGCACCATTCAAACGATCTATATTGAATGGATGTTCCTTGTCCGTAACATAAGTAACTTGTATATCACATTTATCATCATATACGATAAATTTGCGACATAGTGAAGCTGTAACGAATGTATCTGAATCAGAAGGATCATAATTAGAGAATACAGGGTCACCATATTCGTTGGTATGGAATGCAAAAACAAGTTCTACCATATACTCTCCCTCTTGCAAAAATGTGAGTACCGTACCAAAATCTGTGCTTTGGTTTGTATATAAATCTCTTGATGCATAACTATAGTTGTCACCCGAACGCATATAGACATAATATGTGCCACGAGATAGAGAGGTATTACCACTAAAGATTTTGGGTCTTTCCATCTTGATCTCTTGCCCCGTAAACAATGCCGAACCATCGTCTATAAACTTATACTCTGCCACACTTTTTGCATCGATCATAAAATTATACATTGCACTACAAGAAGCGTGGTCGCCATAATTATTGTAATAATGCAAAGTAATTACAGCATAAGGTTGATTTTCTATCAATTCCCATATCTGCCCGATATCATTTATTGTTTGAGTATTATCACGCAGATATATTGTAGCATAAGAAAAAGCTAACTGCGATAAATATGATTGTTCGGATTCGGTAATGTACATATCATAATATTGTGGAAGATTGGCAATATCTGTTTGGTTTTGCAATACATAAGTATCTATATGTTTATAGTTAATAGTGTCACGAACCCCATCGGTATAAGTAAAGTCGCTAGACTGTAGCCTACCCCCGCTTGCATCGGTGATATAATAATTCCCCACATTGTTTCCTCGATATTCAAGAATAATCGTTTGCCACTCTCCGAATCGGTTGGCAAGACGCATAGAAATCCTCATTCGCTCTGAGCTCAAAGTAAAAATATTGTTTCCCTCTCCATATGAGCCTGCAAACTGACTATATTCACGCTGATACATTCCATTCCAATACTTCCATACTGCAACATACAGATAATTTGTTCGGTATTCATCGCTTCCGTCTTCATATTTAATTAAAGAATATGTAGTATATTCTCTTCCTAGCCACTTATACCTTATCTCAGGTACCTGGACATATGACCCTAAAAGAAAGCGTTCGTCCGTAATCCATACATCTTCATTTTCATCGTATCTCCATTTACTATCCTGAATTTCATAGGTAGGATCCTCTTGAGGCAAAAGCGTAACTATACAACTACGTTTTGTGTTTTCATAGTTTGCTGTGTATGAAATAGCAACTCCCTCATCAAATTTGAAATTGCGTGATAAATTTATAGGAGAAGAAAAATCTATATTGCCGTTTTTATCCAATAGGTATGCTTGCCATTCTAGATTTGACAGCGATATTGTCGGATAAACTTTTTCTTGATATAGCTCAACCAAATCAACATCTGTATTAGGAGCTATAGTTTTACCTATATCGACAGGCATTCTGTCTGCGTTTGTAGCCGCCATATTTATTAACGAAAGGTAGGACACTGCGCTTGAATATAGTTCGCCTTGAGTCTTGCAGTCATATCCATAAGCCTCATATACTATATCGAAATAAGACAGTTTTCCACGCATATCGGCTACATTTTTTTCTGCAGTCTGTGCGGATGGAGTAATAGTCATTTTGCTATCGTAATTGACTAAACCCGTCTTTCCTCCGTCGAGAGATGAATAGAACATATTTACCATTCTCACTGCATACTCATAATTTTGCAAAGTACTATATATAGTATTATCATTGGCAAAATCCACATCTGCATAACCTGAATAAAAAGGTACATTATCTGAATATGTATATGAATCGCCTTTTAGAGGAGTATAATCCCAATCTGTAATACGAACCATACTATTGTATCCTATACAAAGTCTACGATAGCCAAAAGGCATATTAAACATTTGCTCCATAGCACCAGTACTGCCACCATACAAAATTATATCCTTTTTTAATTCATTGCCTAAGTCAAAAGTATAATAATACTTTCCGCTATCGGCATGAAACTCATATGTGAGAGTTCCGTAAGCACCTGCATCCAAAAGTCCGGGAATGTATACATTTGAAGAATTAAGTTCTTCTTGACTTACGGTATTGCTTGAATTAATCAAAAAATATGCAAAATCTCGAGCATAACCAGTGCTTCGATCAAAATAATCGTCGCCTTCTAAGTTCATAAGATCAGAATTATATGCTGTAAGCTGTTTGATAAGCTTATAATGTCCGTTCTCTGCTACGATATACGAATATACCGGATGAAAAAAATCTAATATTGCCGCACCTTTATCTAACTCTGTGTAGTGAGTAGGGACAAGATATATACCGTCTTCCAACACTCCATCTATATTGACAAAGGACTGAGAAAAACCGAACAAACAAGTGATATCCACTTTTACTGCATATGATACAGAACAATTATCACGATTTTCGCCCGATTCAAGTTTTGATACCCAATTGTAATACTCTACATAAAGAGTGATTGGTTGAGAAATATCCAAATCAGAAATATCATAATATAGAGTCTGTAATGTACTTGTTCTGTCAAATACGCTAAGTTCTTCTGAGATTCTGCCCGTGCCTCCGTCTGTAAGCGTATATGCTTGCTTAGACATATTTCCGTCGTTGCCAAAAATAGGTCCACGCTCGTGTGCGTCATACTGAATACGCAACCAAGTACCTAAATCATTTTTTTCTATATATGTTTCGGATGCAATTATGTCCTCGCTAAAATCACGCCAACCATACTTGTCGGCAAGGATTCCTTTAGCAATACTTTCTTCGTCAATACGAGCCTCAAATTCGATATCGTATTTACCATTGTTGACTATTGCTTCTTTTTCCCATTTTGCATGCAACATTACATCGCACATTTTCCAATATAAATCTCCATCCGAAACATCACAAGGATCTGTAAAGGCAGAATCAAAAAACCAACCGGCAAAGACATATCCCACTCTTTCGGGTATGGGAAGAGTAGGCATATCGTTGGCAGAATAATAGATGTCCGAAATAGGCTCTTCTAAATTGCCTGCATAGAATGAAATCTTATACTGCTTATCACCATAAGCGTCTTTGATGGCATCCTGAGGTGTATTTATTCCATTCTGCACAGTACAACCTGCAATGCTTAATGCCATAATCATTAAAAATATCAACAATATAATGCCTTTTATTTTGTTTTTCAAATTCTATGCCTCCCTTGTATGTATGCACAAACAATGCATAATTGCAGCCCGTATATACGGGCCACAATTATACTTTCTAGTTATTATACTTTGCTTAGTCGAATTTTACCCATGCCTTCTTCTGTATATCCTTGATACCAACCATCTTCAAATACTGATTGATTTGCAGATATAAACTCAGCTAAAGTTTTGCCAGAAAATTCTCCCATATAGTCTGAGTACTGAATATATATATCTGTACCGCAATCTGTAAATGCATTTTGGTGTATTTTGGATACTGAATTAAAAATAATTGTAGTACTATATGATGTCTTATCATTGATATAGTAGAACGAACCTTCCATCACTTCATAATTAATTATATTCTTGCTATCCGTTATATCTCCAAGACTTATCATTACAATATCTTTGTTGGCATTGACAGCTCCTGCACTTGCAACAAATTTTACATTCCAAGTAGTTACACCGTCTTCTGAAGTTGTTTTACCTGCATACTGATACAATCCGTATCCGCCGTATACGGGTGAGAAACCATCTATGCCGACAATATCCTGACGAATAAAGAAGTCGCCAACTTTTAAGTCTGATTTTGTCAACATATTTCTATCTTCTTCACCCTTTGCAGGAATAAATTCTTTTAGCGTTTCTGTCTTAAAAGCGTATGCTCCCACTTCTTTTAGATTTGCAAGAGGCAAAGCAATTTCAGTCAAAGAAGTACCCTCAAAAGCACTTGCGCCAACAACTTCCAATCCACCTGTTGCAATTTTTGCACCAACAAGACCTTCACACATATAAAAAGCCTTTTCGCCAATAACTTTTACTGAAGAAGGAATGCTTACATATCCTATATTAATACAATTGGGATTCTTTGTTGCATCGAAAGCTCCGTCTGCAATCTCGGTTACCTTAAGCTTTGCACCATTAATAGTTACTTCATTAGGAATACCTACGATATAAAGTCCATTGCTAGTCTTATATCCGTTGTTTGCAAAACCTGTAATCTTTGCAGTACCATCACCATTGTCTTCTGCTATATAACCTCCGTCGATCACATAATCACTCACAATGGTCAAATATACATTTGTAGTAAGGTTTTTATCAAAATCATATTCAGCTCCAAACGAAGTTACGCTAGAAATTTTAAGAACTTTGTCTGTCGAATATGCCTTGTATAGTGATGTGCTATTTGCTGTATCAATAGCTTTCAAAAGTTCATCTAATGTTAGTTTATCATTTTTGTTCTTTTCAATCTTTGCTGAATAACTCTCGCCTGTAAACTCATTTTTGAGTACAACTTGTACTTGTGGAGTATCTGTTTTTCCAATATAAACAACAACATCTTTATATGATGTAGATGTATAGGGTTCATATTGAGATTCTATCATACTGCCATTACCTGTAGGGTCACCCATAAAAGCAAACCCTGCACAATCGCCTACAAGAGCTTCTCCGTTGAATACTAGATTGATAAGGTCATCTATTTTATTGTATACAGCATATCCGCCAATAGCGATATTACCTCGAGGAGAAGATGCAAACTGTTCATCCCATAGGAAATTATTACAACCAGAATATGTACTGCTATTATAAGTATAAGCTGCATAATCATTTGCGTTTGCATTATAACCTATATAATTGAATGACTCAGGCAAAACAATATAGTTATATGAACGATTCATATAAGTACCTACTTGGATACCTTCTACTCCTTCAGGAACTATAAGAGTACCGCCCTCTTTACTGTAATCGGCTATAAGAAGAAGTTTACCCTCATGTCCTTGTGCATTGTCTATTTTATATACATAATTTCCATCTCTATAAAACTCGCCAATTTCCGCAGTTGATTTTGTAGCTTCAAAAATAAAGTTTGCAGGAATCATTGAGAGATTTTTTACACTTGAAGGAACTTTTATATCAAAAGAATAAGGTTCTCCCAAATTCACTTTTCCTGCAAGACTATTCCAACTTGCATTGCAATTTGCCCAAAAACTTCCTATAATTACTTCTACGCCTTGAGGAATTTCAACAGTTTGTAGTTTGTTGAGGTTGTTGAAACAATTTATAATCACCTTTAGTGTAGAAGGAAGTGATATTTCTTTTATTGTACAAGCAGTAGACGCATTGATATTTTGTATAATAGATATTCCTTCGCCTATTATAAGTTTTTCTATAACAGAACCACTTAATAGGGTACCATTAAGATTTACCTCTTCTACCTTATAGGTTTCTGCAATACCATCTTTGTCCATATCAAAAGTAAGCTCTCCGGGAATAGAGATTACGGGTACCGTGTTTGCCTTAGCGTCTGTTTGTGTATCATCATAAATATATTTATCATTTTGATACATTGTCAACCTTAAGTTGCCTGTAGCTTCGTTGACTTGATATGCTAAAAATGGAGATCTCCAAGTTACGGTGATGTTGGTATTTTGAGTGATAGGCTGAGAAAAATCAAACTCCTTATTATCTTCTCCCCAATATGCTATATCATATTTGGACATATAATTCTTTCTGATTTCTGTCGCCTCAATGCCACCTTCAGATGCAGGATTGGTAAATACCGTTCCGGGGGTTACTGTTGTGGTAAATACATCTTCGTATCCATTGTTAAAAGTAATGCGTGCTACTGAACGAGCATAAAGCGTAGTAACAATAGATTTGCCGTCCCATTTAGTACTTTCAGTGAAATTAGCGTTAGTGTACCATCCGCTGAACTCCAAGCCTTCGCCCGGATCATATGTACCGTTTACTACATCTATTAGATTTTGCGTACCCAAATTTTCGCCGTTGATCACTACTCCTACCTCAATAGGCACAAATTTTGCATATACGCTTATACTTTGCTTTATATCCTTATTTGCAAAAGCATCCCCTGTCAAGTCTTGCTTATAATACCAGTTGCTGAAATTATAATACAATTTATCGGGGTTTTTAGGCATCTCCACTTTTCCGTCCACAACTTCTGCTTCGTGGAAAGATGCCCATTCGCCCTTGTCGTTCTGCACCATAAAGGTGACTTTGGGATTGTCTTTATCACTGTTGCAAGCAGAAAATATAGAAATCCCCGCAAAAATTACTACGACAAGTGCAAGCACGATGAGCAATTTCTTTTTTGCTATTATCATATTTTTACTCCTTTATAATTATTTATTTGAATTCTTCCCCTCAATTAGGAAAGTTTATTCCGAATTTAGTATTAGATATCATATCTCGAAAGAATTTGCGATGGCGTCTTAAATAGCACAAACAAATATGGTATTAGAGATATAATCATCATTATAATCGCACTTATCGCAAACAATGCAAATGCAAGTCCGATAAATGCACCAAATGCTATATTTCCCATAAAGTATCTTATACTCATAACAATAGCAACAATGATAAATGTTATAAGATATCCTATTAGGTTATTGATGCATGCATTTATTGTTTCTTTGAATAAAAGATTGCTTTTATTCACACCTATAGCACGATAAATACCATACTCTTTGCTATTTTTTATACTTCCTGACTTTTCTATGAAGAAATAAATCAGATACATCAATACTGCAGCAACTAAAAATATCATTAGATTACTTAGCGACTGTTTTAGCGTATTGGCTTGTTCTTCTTCATATAATGCACTGAGATTGACTGCTACCACACCTCTTTCTGCAAGCCTTTGATTTAAGTTTGCAAGTTGTTCTCCTCCCGATGTATTTATCTCAAAATAGTATCCTGAGTCACTTCCCAACGCATCAAGATTGGGACGGATATATACAAAAATATCATTGAGAGTATTCTGCGTAACATATATGCGTATATCCGTTGTCATTGCGGACCTTGTGAGTTGCATTTGTCGAACATACATAGGATAGCTATCTGTCAATGAGATAAGCTGTGGAGAATTGAGAAGTATTTTATTTGCTGATTCTATGAGATAATCCGCCTGCGAAGTATCTTCAATCATCCTATACACCGCGTTTCTATTGATCTCTACGACCACTTCATCGTTATTGAGATCAAGCGTGTTGCCGTCATACAAACATATTTCTGCCGAAAAACCATTTATGGTAGATTTTGTCTCTCTATCTATATAACTATCTTTGAAAAACAGATTGGTTCGATCGGTAAAATATATGTCGCCATATACTCCTAGAAAATTAATATAATCCTCTCTATTCATATAGATAAAAGGCTCGTCGCCATACGCAATACCGCTTATGCTATACTTTTTTTCAAAAAGCATAAGCAATATAGAACTGTCATTTTGCAATTCAGCTATACGCAGTTGACTTTTGAGTGTTTGCGCTAGGTTGCGACTGATAAGAACTTCTCCTCTCTTTGGCATATCTCCATACTGCAAACCCACGCTTTTAGCCGTTGAATCGCTTGGCAAGGATCTAGGCTCGTATTTTACCTTAATTCCCGACAACGACTGAATGTTGTTGTACGAAAATAATCCCTCGATATAATCTAATGCAAAGAAATCTATGTCATTATACAAAGGTACTGATTGTCTGTTCAATCTGCTTACCTCTGCATATGAATTCATATCTACATACACGCTCGCATTGCCCAATGGTTTTTTCTCATCTGTCAAATTGATTGCTTCAAAGGCAAAGAATGAAAAAAAACACATTATTACTGCCATTGCAACAATAAATATCTGCTTAAATATATTTGCAGTAGAATATAGTTTTTCTTCTCCATTCAGACGAAACTGCCTTAATATATTTTTGAATCTAAATAGCCTGCCATTATGCTTTGTTTGGCTTTTTTCAAACATTACCATATTGGCTTTACAAGAATTTACACTATCTTCATTCCTACCATTAAAAACCAAACGCTTTTCGCTTGTATCATCAAGAATAGTTACATTTTTCCCTGCACGAATATAAAGTTCGTCGTTTTTATTGATAATTTGTATTTTATCTTTTTTCTCAATAGTCGAACCAAATACTTCGATATTCAACCCCTCTGCTTTATATTCACGAGCATCTTTTTCGTCTACAAATATATCGTTTGTCTGCGTTTCATAGTTTGCAACCTCTTCAAGATAGGCGTCTTCCACTAGTTGGCCGTCTACTATTTTGATAAAACTATCTGCATATTCCTTTATTAGCATTATTTCATGCGTAACAAGAACCACAAGCCTTGTCTTGGATATTTCCTTTAATATATTCATAACCTTGATTGTATTTTGAGCATCAAGATTACCAGTAGGTTCGTCCGCAAGTATAATGTCCGCTCCTTTTATAAGAGCTCTTGCTATGGCTACACGCTGTTTTTGCCCGCCTGACAATGCGTCACCTTGCTTGTTTTTATATCGCTCCATATCCACTATTTTCAAGACTTCGTCACTGCGTCTTTTTATTTCCGCTTCGTCCTTAAATCCTGCAATATACATTGCATTGTGCATTATTTCGGATATGGTATATCCACCTTCTAGATAGTAGTTTTGAAAAATAAAACCTATTTTTTCATTGCGAATTTTATCTACCTTTCGCCCTACACATTCGCCGTCGATATATATCTTGCCACTATCCTGCTTTTCAAGCCCACCGATAATGTTCAAAAGCGTGGTTTTACCACTACCGGATTTTCCAAAAATCGCAACAAGACCTTTTTCAGGTAATTCAAAAGATACTCCTTTCAACACCTGATTACGATTGAGGGAGCGGGGATTAAATACTTTGCTTATATTTTCAACCTTTATTTTTGCCATATTACTTAGATCCCCTTCTTAAACTCTTGCGAATAGATTGACTATTGATGCTTTTATTGAATCCGTATGCTACAAACTCTACAATCAACAACATCATTATTTCAATAAATATATAGTTGCCTATTGAAATTAGCATAAAATTGCTTCCCGGCAAAATCGCCATAATGAGGCTTACAATAGGCAAAAGTATTAGAGTAGGCAAGAAAATAAACAACATTTGCATATAAAGACTGTTGGCACTTATTTTTCGCGATATGCCAAGCGTTCGATATACAGAAAAATCAGCTTGATAAATCTTTACGCTTCGCATAAAAATAACGCTTATCAACATTGCAAATATAAGCCCCACTGCAATTAGTGCTAAATACCACAATATGTTGATTGTGAATACATCCATCACATCTTGTACATATACAGTTGTAGTCGATAGCATACCTATATACCCTTCAGGTAGTAATGCTATTGCAGCTTTTGCCTCATCGTTATTTTTATAAAACAGCACGCTTTGCACCGCATTATCATCGCTCAAAAACATTGCTTCATAATCCCCTCGATTCATCTGAACAATAAGTCCGGATACTTCGTTATTCTTTTCGTCTGAGCGAATAACTATATATGATTTATCTGTTTTTGCATCAAATACTACAGTCTTGCCATCAGCTGAATAAAAATTTGAGTTTACTAAATTTACTTGTCCCTCAAGCAAATTTTCATTTACTTCGAAACTATAGACTCTCGTCTTATCCGTCCCGAAAGTCATCATCGAATACAAAGCTTGGATTTTTTCTCCGTATTCGTTCAAATCATCATAACTTAAATATAGATATACTCCATCTACATTCAAACTGCTCTCTATGGATATTTCATACAATCCTATACCCGCATTCAAAAAAGCTTCTTTAATGGTATCAGCATCACCCTTTTGCGAATTAGGTACAACAAGTACAGCTTTTCCCGCTTCGATATTATGCTCATAAGGAGAATAAAGACACACAATTTCGTGTTCTCGCAACATACCGCCTAATTTAGGAATACTTACGCTAAACTGTGAAAGTTCTCTGTCCAAAAAGAAAAATCCGGCTTTTGTCTTGCCCGCAACCTCGTCAAGTTGCTTTTGCGTTATTTTGTTTTGCTGATTAGAGATTATGACCTTACCGGTTATCCCTGTGTGATCCAATGTTGTCGTTGTTGGCTTAATAAGTCCCTGTCCGAATATTGCCACAACGAAAAACATAGTAATTGCACATACAAACAACGCAAATGACATCATTAAAGTGAACTTCGGACGACTCTTATAATTGAGCGCTCCTATGTGGAAAGTGTTTTTTAGGTTAAGCCATTTGCTTACTTTGCGGTCTTCTTTTTTTTCTTCTGTTTCCTCTCTTTCTTTTGGCTTCGTTATCAATTTATCTTCACTGATTTTTCCGTCAAATACACGAATTCTCCTCGTCGCATACTCTTTGAAAAATTCAGGGTTGTGCGTTACTACAATTACCAATTTGTCTTTCGACAACTCTTTGAGTAACGACGCTACCTCTTTGCTCGCTTTTACATCCAAGTTACCCGTAGGCTCATCTGCAAGTATAACAGGACTATCCTTTGCCAAAGCTCTTGCAATTACCGTCCTCTGCTTTTCTCCGCCGGACAACTTGCTTCCTCTTTGATTTATCTGCTTGCCAAGTCCTACCCTCTCTATGAGCTCTTTTGCTCGTCTTCTTCTCTCTTTTTTATCCTCTATTCTCAACAATGCCAGCTCTACATTTTCCAGCACCGTAAGATTTTCTATTATATTAAAGTCTTGAAATATCGTGGCAATATTGTTTTCTCTGTACCTTTCCCAATCGCTTTCGGAATAGTGCGAAGTTTCTTCTCCGTTAAAATACAACTCTCCTTCTTCGTATGTATCGTTGGCGCCTATGACATTCAAAAGCGTACTCTTTCCCGAACCGCTCTCTCCCTCGATTGTTACAAACTCGTTGTAATCCAACTCGAGATTAATACCTCTGATTCCTATGGTAAATATTCCGTTGCTGTCATAAATCTTTCCGATATTCTTTAGCTTTAATAACATTTGCTCTCCATATAGTTCGCATTGACGAACTTGACTATATATTTATGCGGTTGCAACAGTCTGTTTTCTTCACTTCCTAATAGCGTTTAACACGAATTAGTTTAATGATAAAACAAATCTTTTAAACTTGCAAAAGAGATTTTGTTAGCCAAGGCTAACTTTATAGCATAAAAAAATTAATGCTTCTATCAAGCATATTTATTATAAAAGCACGCAAATCTTAATGTCAATTTGTAGCCTTGGCTTACAACTGATTTTTTTCGACAGATTTTAAGCTGATGATAAGTTTTGCGTTTTCACTCATTGAACAATAAGCATTTGAAGCTTCTCTATACGATATTTTACTGTTTATACCGCAAGTATTTTCTAGTACCTCTTGCAAAAACCTGATACCATTTCTTACTTCCTCAAGTTTTTCTTTTCCCTTTTCTGTCAAAAACCATTTCCCTTCTTTTGTCGTGTCGATAAGCTTGTTTGCCCTCAACTTTTCCATTGCCCTATATGAGCTTACTCTGGATACTCCCAACTTTGTCGCTATACTTGCCATATTGAAGTTTTCGTTTTGCTTACAAAGGCTGTCGATACAATCGAGATACTTATATTGTGATGCCGTCATATTAATGTTCGTATTAGCGAACCCCTCCTTATATTTTTATGGCAATTTTATTGCCATTATGATACGATTTTTTAATTCGCTTGTTCGCAAAAGCGAACCTCGGGACTATTTTTTTGACGGTCCGTGCCGTCAACCTTTATTTATTCCTATGCAAAACTCAGTCTTTGTTTTTTACATAATTCTTGATTATTTCAAAGACATCTTTAGATATTACATGCTCTATACGACAAGCATTCTCCTCTGCGGATTTTTTCTCTGCCCCAAGACTTACAAGCAAGCTTGTGATAACCTCGTGTCTTTCGTATATTTCAACTGCTCTTTGATACCCTTCTTTGGTAAAATTAATCTCACCGCTCTCGTGAGATATAGTAATATATCCTTTTTTTTGCAAAAGATTAACGCCTCTCGATACGCTAGATTTTGCATAATCCATAGACTCTACAATATCTACTGACCTTACCGAAGGCTTTTGATTTTTCAACAAATATATTGTCTCAAGATACATTTCTTCTGATTCTTTTGTTCTCATTAAAAACCCCTTTTGATTATTATACTACCACAATCGTGCAAAGTAAAGATTTTTGTAAAATTTATTATAATTTCAAGTATATAAATATCTTAAACTGCTCTAATTAATCTTTTTCAATACGAAAAATATATTAAATTTTTTAAGACAACACTAATCTGCGTTTGAAGTCAAATACATAAGACTTTATCACAATAAAAAAACAACACCTCATTGACATTCGGCAAAATTTGAATTGTAAATTTGCCTTTGTTTGTATTTCATTGCATTTTGCGTTGTCGCAATAAAATACTGTCAATGCGGTGTTGATTATAATTAATTATATTTGCTTCAATAAATAAAATTTATATCTTCCATTCACTGGATTTTGATTGAAGCTCTTTCATTTTATTATATGCTCTGCTATTTGTTTCAAGTTCTTTCGGCGAGCCCTGTGCCTCAACAACTCCGTCTTTAATCATCACTAATTTATCTGCTTTTGCCACAGTTCGCATTCTGTGAGCTATTATCAGCACCGTTTTATTTTTTACAAGAGTGGAAATAGCTTTCTGAATTTCGGTTTCGTTTTCCACATCGAGGCTGGCAGTTGCTTCGTCCAACAGAACAATCGGTGCGTCTTTAAGCAAAGCTCTTGCAATAGATATTCTCTGTCTTTCGCCTCCCGACAACATACTGCCGTTTTCTCCGATTACGGAATCGTAACCATTGGGCAATTTATTGACAAATTCATCACACCTTGCCGCTTTTGCCGCTCGTATAACTTCTTCGTCGCTAGCGTCTTTTTTACCTATTCGAATATTTTCCTTTATCGTATTGTTGAATAGCGTAACATCCTGAAATACTATAGAATATTTATTCATAAGCGTTTCGGGATCAACCTCCGAAATATCTTCTCCGCCTACGGATATTTTTCCGCCTTGAATATCCCAAAATCTTGCTGCCAGTTTTGCAATAGTGGATTTTCCGCCGCCGCTAGGACCTATTAAAGCAGTTATTTCACCTTGTTTTGCCACAAAAGATACACCGTTCAACACCTGTTCATCTTGATTATAAGCAAATTTTACATCATTGAATTCTATATCATAATTCTTTGGTTCAAAAACTTTCTTACCGTCCTGTATAGGCGACTGGTATATTTCTTTCATTCTGCCGATATTGATTCTGCAAGATATTACTGCCGCCAAATTCGTAAGCGCACTATTCATAGGATCGTATACTCTCGACACTACCAACAAAAACATAAAGAAAGTCATCAGCGTCAACTTGTTGTCAGACAATAGAAGTCCGCCAGCCAAAGCAGTTGTTGCTATCCCAAACTTTAGGACTAATTGTGCACTTACTACAAAAATAGCCGTCATATATTCGCTTGTAATATGTCTTTTTTCCACACAATTAATTTTCTTTTTAAGTCCTTCCAAATATTTATCCTCTGCATTACACGACTTAAGATCTCTGATACTTTCAAGACATTCTTGAATGCCGTCTGCCAAAGCCAAGTCAGCATTGTGCTTTTTACGGTTGAATATATTCTGAACCTTTCCGGACGAGGCTACGATAATTATGGCAACAGGCAATACCCACATAGACGCAAGAGCCATTTGCCAATTGTATATAAACAACATAACGGCAATTAAAGTCGTGCTGATAAATGAGGCAACTAATTCGGGATAAAAGTGCGAAAAACTAGTTTCTATAAAAGCACAATCGCCCATAATAGTAGTAGTCAAATCCGATAAATCTTTTTTACCGAAGTAAGACAACGGCAGTTTTCTCATTCTCTCCGCAAGCGATATGCGACGGTTTGCACTTTCTTTGTATGTAGTAAGATAATTGCAATTATACTGTATATAATTTGTAAGATACATAACAATCAAAATACCCAGACTGCACAATATGTAGAACAAATAATTGTAATTG
Organism: uncultured Christensenellaceae bacterium; assembly: GCA_944381365.1. Classification (GTDB taxonomy): domain Bacteria; phylum Bacillota; class Clostridia; order Christensenellales; family UBA3700; genus RACS-045. The sequence continues at coordinate 428,653 of CALWKW010000002.1, forward strand.
CTTTTTCCGCTTACAAATGTATCGACAAGAATATACAGCAATGACACGGGAAACATTTTGACCAAATTTACGACAGTACCTGCAACACAAGCTTTTATATAATCGACTGCCCCTTGACGGGATAGTGCATATTTTTTCATTAATGCATTAACCATTTTGCTCCTCCTTTGTCACATTCCATTCTACTGAAGTGATATAATCTTTCCACATCTTTGAATAAACGCCGCCCTCTTTAACTAAATCTTTGTGTGTACCGCTTTCAACGACTTTGCCTTCAGAAAGCACAAATATATTATCGACATCGACAATTGTGGATAATCTGTGGGCAATCATAAGCACAGTTTTCCCTTTTGTCAAAAACTTGAGAGCGTGTTGTACCATATGCTCGTTTTCAGGATCGGCAAAGGCAGTAGCTTCATCCAGAACCACTATAGGAGCATTTTTTAATATCGCTCTTGCGATAGCTATTCTCTGGCACTCGCCTCCGGATAAATATACACCGTTTTTTCCTATAACCGTATCCATTCCCTCCGGTAATTTTGCAAGAATATCATCGCATTGAGCATAGTGCAAGGCATCTCGCACCTCTTCCCTCGATGCTTTGGGATTTGCAAGTCGTACATTTTCCAAAATCGATGTTTTTAACAATTTGCTATCTTGAAATACATATGATACATAATCGGAAAGTTCGATTTTGCTTATATCCTTAACATTTACTCCGCCTATAAGTATTTCGCCGCTCTTAACGTCCCAAAATCTAGACACTAAACCTGCCAACGTTGTTTTTCCGCTGCCGCTTTCTCCTACCAATGCTACTTTCTGTCCCGCCTCTATCGATATGTCGATACCGTCCAAAGCATTAATATCTGAATCGGGATATGAAAAGCTTACGTTTTTGATTTCTATACTGTTATTCACAGGCTTTACGCTTTTATCCGGCTCGACCAATTGATTTACATTCATAATACGATCTATCCTATTTAGCGCATCCTTTACTATCATATTGTTTTCGCTCATATACATGATTCTGGTGATAGTAAGTACCAAAAGAGGCGAAAATATTATATAAAATACCAAGTCAGTAATAAATGATTTATCAGCAGGGGCTCTGCCTACAATAAGCAAACTTACAGCAATCAAAAATACAAAAACTGAATCAATCAGCAATGTAAAAAACATCATAGGCTGTCGCAATTGTTTGGTATATTCAACCACCCACTTATGATAGCTGTCAATACTCGCTTTGAATTTTGCAAAAGAAAACACTGTCTGTCCGAAAGTCTTTACGACAGGTACGCCTCTTATATACTCTACTGCTTCGTTGTTCATATCCATAAGGGCATCGTTGTATTGTTTCATTTTTTCCTGCATTCTCTTGCCTGTCATTTTGGACATAATCAAAAAAGCACAAATTACCGGAGCAAGACAAGCAAGCCCGAGTCTCCAATCAAATACGAATAATAATACTATTATTGCCAAAGGAGTAACAATAGCCCCTATCAAATCGGGAAGATTGTGTGCTAAGTATGTTTCTGTTGCAGAACTCGATTCGCTGATAGTTTTTCTAATCTTTCCGCTACCTATCAAATCAAATGCTCCTACAGGCAACTTTACCACATGTTCCAAAGTGCTTTTTCTTATGTTTGCCGCTACCCTGAAAGCCGATATATGCGAACACATCAATGAACCGACATAAACTATAATTGAAAGAACGGCAAACAATACAGCCATCCAGCCGTAATAGGCTATATTGCTAGCTTTATCGAATTCAGGGGCGACAGCCAACACATCTCTTATCATATACCAAATATATACGAAAGGCATAAGAGCAAGTACCGCACTAATTGCTGAAAGAATAAGCGAGGTATATGTTAGATATTTACGATTGCCCGCATATTCCATTAAACGTCCCAAAGGTTTATCTTTTTTTTGCATTCTTTTTACCTCCTTGATTTTATTATACAAAGAGATATTCAAAAACAAAAATTTTAATTATACCCTAACGGGCGAAATAATATCCCAATCAGACAAATTTGCATTTTTTCTATATTGTCTTGGCGTTATTTTATAAAAATTAACAAATGCTTTAGAAAATTTACTTTCACTCAAATACCCCACATCTTTAGCGATTTGAGATATCTTATCGTTTGTTTTAACCAATTTAGCTCCCGCAACTTGCATACGACAAATATTAATATATTTATGAATAGAACAACCATATAATATTTTAAATTGAGTTTTCAAAGAAGATTGACTGATGCCAAATCGTTCTGACAGCTTTTTTATTGTTAAGTCATTATCCAAATTATCCCAAAAATATAATTCGATTTTTTCAATTAGTTGTGCCGATTCTTTCGATAAAAAACTTCCCTTAGATATTTCATTATCAAAATCAATAGTATTCAAAAATAATAACAGTTCAAGTATTTTTATCTTAAAATAGCCCATTCTGTTATTGGGTTTGACAAGATAAAGTTCATCAAAAATATGCTCTATCCTTTCGTTTGCTCTTAATAAATACACTCCTCCCGCCTTCTTCGTATCATCAACTATTTTATTGATATTAATTTCCATAGTTTTCAATAAATCTTTGAATACGCTGTCTTTGGCCGTGTATATCATTATCGTAATTCCGTGATAGTGCCTTATAGGCATTGCAGCCCTGCAAATTTCCCCATAATCCATATTATGGACACAAATATCTCCTGCCCCTATATAAAAGTGTCTTCCGTCAAGAAAATCCGCTTCGAATCTTCCCTCTTTACAATGCTCGATAATTAATAATGAATCGCCTGTTGTTCCCTCTCCGAATGATTTCATATGCATATCATCAAAAAGTATCAATACATCATCAAACACTTCGTATTCCGTAATTATACCGCTTCCTGTATCGTTTTCCAAATAATACTTTTTGCAATCTTCAGACAACTCAATTTTTAATTTGTCTCCCTTTTTCAAACATTCTTGACGATAAACTTCCATATCTCCCTCGTTTTTATAAAAGCAAAGTTAGAGAAAGCTAACTTTTGTTTATTATATTACTATTCATTTGTTTTGTCAATATATAGACTATTACCATTTGCTTTATAAGCATATTCATTTAATCTTGGCACCGTGACGTGTGCTTGTCATAGACAAGTGGCGTCGCTTCGCTCCGCCAAACAAGCACTCGTCTGAACAACTCTTTGACTTGCTAAAATGAAAGCGAGAGGCAATCTCTTATTTTACTCAATTTAAGAATATAAATTTTGGGCACTAAGAAAAAAAATACGAACCTAGAAACTAGGCTCGTATTTTTGTTTGCTTATTTGAGTGGAAATAAAATGGTCTTAGTAGGATATGACAATATTGTTTTCTGTGATAAAATATGTGCCTATCAACACGACTAAAAATATAAGTGTCAATATGCCATTGATTGACCATGATTTTATGCAATCGGTTTTTGTCTTTTCTGCATCCTGACAAAGAAGACAGGTTTCGTCCTTGTCAAAAAAGGAATCTACAATATTTATTAACGTCAATATTACAGCATAGATTGAGGTAGATATACTGAAAGACCATGTAAATGCCGATGTAAGATATGAAAGCACCATTGCTATAATCCCAACAGAAGGTATTAAGATAAAAGCTTCTTTGGAACTTTGCAAATATATATTTTTGCTACCCACACAAAGAGCCCAAGCAAATATCCACATATCTACCAATAAAAATACAATATGGGCGATACAAGCTATCATGGCTATGTTCTGCAATATTGTGTCGAACATGAGTAGTTGTAGATTGTATGGCGTAAAAAACAATGCTACAATAGCAAACATACCCGAAAGCCAATACAATGTGGTCACCCTGATATTCTTTTTGCGAGTCAAAAAGCCTGTAAGCATGCCTAATGCCCAGCCAAGCACGCAAAATACTGCCACCAATACGGACACGCTCAGTTTTTTGCCTATTTCGCCGAGATTGCCGAGGTCAAATGCCGAATATATATTTTCATTGATATAATATCTGAATTCGGCGACATAAGTAAAAGCCAAAAGTATAAGAACAAAAAATGAAATATGCTTTGCAGATTTGATTTTTTTCATAACATTATTCATAGTTACACCTCCTTGCTGAAGGCATCTCTTGCCCTGCCGAGTTCCGCCGTCAAAGACAAGGGATTGGATAAAGGCAAATCTTCATTCTGACTGAAAACCATTATTCCGCCCAAGCCTCTCAAAATGCAATATACGGCTTTGTCTCTCACAGTTGTGACGGTGTTGAAATATATATCGTTTATAATCATAATATATTCATTCTTTTCATAGTCAGGATTATTATAATCCACCCATACTCCGCTTGCGTCAGAAGGTCTGCCATAATATGAAATACCGAGATTGAGCTGCTCGAGCTTGAAACCTTGTTTTAGCATATAATCGACAGAAGTGGCACATGCTCCTGCATAAGAATTGTTGTCGCCGTTGTGGTCAAAAAGGTCATACGCCATTATATGCACCTGATCAATCGCAGCTACTGCTTCTTTGGAAAAATCAAGTCCCCAAGGAGATAATGCCAACGCAAGAGTTTTGTCTTTTTGGTGCAATTTATTCGATAATTTTACTATAAACTCGCTGAATAATGAATATTCTTCTTTACCGTACGGATATTCCCAGTCAAAGTCCACGCCTTCGACATCTGCGTCAATTATTGTCTTGACTACTGATTCGACAGCTTTGTCCATATTGTTTTTGAGCATATCTGCCATACTTCCGTCAGAAGGAGTGAAAATCGTAAGAGTAATATTGACATCTCTGTCTCCTATGATATACTTAAGATTTTCAAGTCCTCTTTTGGCACTCTCATCGATTGTTACATTTCCGTTGACAGAAAGTCTGCCGTAAGCGATAAGCTGCACATCGGTAATCACATCAAAAGCTTTCACATCGAGATTTGCTCCCTCTCCGGTCTCAGGATTATATTCGGAGACAGAACCAACCGTAACATAGGAAGTGATACGGAATTTTTCTTCTCTTTCTCTTTGATTGAGACAATACATTTTTATATCAGAAATACGAGCAATATTTTTAAAATCGTCAATTACGATTTTTATGGCTTTTGCTTTTACGGTATAAAAAGTCGCCAATCTGTTTATGCCTATTTCATTTTGTCTATAACAAAGTTTCCAGTTTTCTCCATCGTTGTAATATACAGAAAACTGTCTGACATTATATCCGTTTTCATTGATTAATAAAGCATTGATATTTTTGAATTCATCAAACTCAACGACCGCTTGCATGCCTTTTTTATTGACCGACCATACCGTAAGCATATTGTCGTCAAAAGCGAGTTTGCTTCCCGTATCACCGCTTATGCTTGCCGTTGATGCAAGATTTGTCTCGGTAATATTGAGATTATTGTCTTTGTTGAGAGCAACGCCATAAAAAACAAGCAAGGTGGCGAGTATCACAACAATTAATATTATCGGCAATATCTTGATTAATAGTTTTGATTTCATAATCCCCCCTTGTGATATCAGATTGTAATTTTAAAAGTTTGTTTTTGGCTTTCGTTGCCAAAAGATTCCATCGCCCAAATCTCAATCGTATAAGTTCCCTTTGGCAAGTCGGAAGGGATAGCAAATTTTATTTGAGGATTATTGCTGCCTTGGAAGAAATCACTATAATATTTGAGAGTGTCCACCTGAGCATTGTTTCTTTCAAACATCACAGCTTTTCCGTCTTTCAAGAATCTCATTCTGTATTCAGTCACCAAACCTTCGCATTTAGCGGCAGAAACATTTATACATTTTTGTCCGTCACAATCTATTACTTCCCCATTGAAATTTTCAAAATAGGGATTACCTGCCTTAATCTTTCTGTCCATTGTATATGGTGCTGTATTTTTATCATAAGGGAATGTCAACACATAAGGATTTCCAGGATTGTATTCCTTGCCATCGTTTACAGAAATTCTTTCTATTTTTACGGTATTGCCTTCTATTGTCATATACAAAAGCATAGGATTGGATTCTATATCTGCCGTAACGGATATAGGCTCATAACCCCCGTCAAAATCCGTATAAGACAAACTTTGTGTGCCGATAGAGGTATAATCTGTCTGCATAATATTTGTTTCGTCAAGCATGGAATAGTGCAAATGTCCTGATATGGATACAATGTTTGGATAATTTTTGAAAAGCTCGTTGAGTTCTGAGTTGCCCCAATCTTTACTGCCTCTTATAGTATCTGAAGGAGTCTGATGAGTGATTACAAAAATAGGCTTTTGAGGATCACGCTCTACGGCTTCGTCCAAAACCTTGCGTGCAAGCTCTATATTATAATCGCCTTCCATAGAGCCGTCATCGGGGCTGAATGCAAAGAAAGTATAACCGTTTATGACTTTTACATTAATATAATCGTCTCCAAAGATATTTTCCAGCCTTCCACGCATTTTTGACTTAAAAGGAATTTCCCAGCAATCAAAGAAATTCGCAAGCCAATAATCGTGGTTTCCCATTACAGCAAGGCTTATGGGCTTGTTGTCGCCATACACACTATCATATACGCTTATGAACCTATCGGCCGCTTTTTGCGTACCCAAATCTGAATAGTCGCCGCCGAATATAAGCACATCCGTGTTGCGATTTTTAAGATATGAGAGAGCTTTTTCAAGATTCTCTGCATATTTATCATAATTTGCCGTAAGTTGGGTATCCGATATTATGCCTACTTTTATTGCTTCTTTATCAAGATCAATATATTTTGTGTTTACTTTGTCAGAACAGCCTGCAAAACCTATCAATGAAAATGTCATAATACCCACCAATAAAATACTGATTAAAATTTTAGCTGAATGTGTTTTCATAAAATCCCCCTATTATATCTACATTTGATAATAAAATTTTCTTATTGTCAAAAACAAAATAAAATTTTGAAATGACAAATTTTATACTTTCTACTCTATAATTTTAACATTGATTTTTTTATAAATAAATAGAGAAAACCATAATGGATGTTAAGAAAATAATACTAAGAGACAAATTTTCAGCAAAAAAATATGCTTGTACAAGACAAGCATACAAAATATTTTATCGATATTATTTACTATAATTGTTTTATATTTCTAAATAAAATTAAGGCTGCGAAATATCGCTTACATCGAAAAAATTATATGAGTATGAATAGTCCTCATTCTCTTCTTCATCAATCTTGGAGACATTCTCTTGATTAAAAGAAGAGTTTTCATTGGGATTAATGTTTTTTATCACAATTACCGCAATACAACCAAGAACGATACTACCTATTATAATTACAGCCATAATCGTGCATAGAATTTTTCTCCAATTCCCGTATTCTTCCAATCTCTCAACAAATTTCTGCGACATAACTATCCCCCTTGCAGTTCAAATAAAAACTTTTTGAATACTTTCTATATATAAAACAATTTAGATAAGCAAATTGTTTCAAAATTTTTATATTTTTATCAAATATATAATAATCAAAATAAATTAATGTTTTATTTAACTAAGGAGTACTTGTAAATTAAAAAAGCACCTCATTTGAGGTGCTTTTTGTTTGACTTTAAATATAATTAAGCCTTTCTTCCGTATCTCAACTCTTTGAACATTTCGATATTGTTTTCTACTTTGTCTGTAGGTTGTACAGCATAAGAGCTTATTTCCTGCTTTTCGTCATAAGACAACAATTCGCAAGTATGAGCAAACAACTTAGCCCAGCTGGGAATAGGGAATGCTTTAGTGGTGAAACCAACTGCTTCAGCACCATTTATTGTAGGTGTCTGAACTACTGACTTATTTGTAGCCAAGATAATAATACCTGCATGAACATACTTGTTTCCGTCACTACCTGTCTTGAGGTAAGCAGCAAATTTAGAATCGGTGATTTGCTTTTGAACATTGCTATTTACGAGATCAGCAAGAGCTTCATTGGGGGGCATAAGTGTAATGCCGTCTGTGGACTTCCAGTTGTAGATATCGAGGAAACCTTCGATATTGAGAGTCTGTTGACACTCGGGCTTATTCTTGTTGCCGCCGCCGTCACCGTTGTATCCATAGAACAAGAAACCGCAAACGATAGATGTGGACAATACATTGTTCTTAAGTGTTACGGTAGAGCCCTTACGATGGTCAGTACCGGAAGCAATCAAAGCATCTGAGCTGTTGCGGAGAATACAGCCTTCGATAGTGACATTTGCACCATACAAGCTGATGAGCTTGTGGCCGTTTTCCAAAATACAGTTCTTTATGTAAGAAGGGAGATAATCGCCGCTTTCACCTACTTTGTCACTTACGATAGAGATAAGAGCACCTCTAGCAGCAAAGTCTTCGAGAATAACTTCATCGCCTTCATTCTTCTTTACGCCGATAATACGCAAATCCTGAATCCAAGCACTCATATCGGGACCTTCTGCTACGAACACATCAGCACCGCCTTTTACAGAAGTCTTTGTAGAATCGATGACATGTCCGTTTCCGTAAACTTTTCCGTATGTCATAAATGATTCTTTCTTTTCAGTAGCGATATCAGCCTGAATTACAACATTCTTTTTGTCTACATTGAGAGCTGTTCTGAGTTCGTCTTCAGTATAAACATTTTCGCCATCAACTACGAAAAGATTTTTTTCTACGGTTGCACCATTCTGAGTGAATGTCAACTTACCTTCGCCAGCAGCATTGATAGTAGCTTTGCTACCGCTCAATGTGAGTTCATCGCCGTCATAAGCGAAATTGGTAGCTCCTTCAAATGCTGTCGCAAAATCAAAAGTATTGCTACCCTTTGTCTGTGTACCGATATAGAAATCGTTTTCCATATACACATCAAGATTTGTCATTATTATTTTGGTAGTAGTTTTCTTACAAGCTACAAGACCGATCATTGCAGTCGCAACTATACAAATGACCAATAATGCCAAGATAATTTTCTTCTTCATAAATATCCTCCATAAAATTTTGACGATAATATAGAATACGCACATTCTATATTCATAAGAATAATTATATATTATTTAATGCGTTTAATAAATATAAAATATAACATTTTTTTTGTAAATTTTCACATACATATTGCAAAATATCACAATGGCTTATCTAACACCGTATTTTTTATAATCAATTCATATAAAATAAATCATTCCGCACAACCCCGCAAGCAAAATAGTAGCTATCGGCGGCATGGATTTTTTCTTTATCAGCTTATATACAATCATACAAGTACCCACAATAATAGCTATCGCGAGAGCATGGAAGTTGAATTGACCTTTTTCGTCAAAGTTGTTATAATTTGCATACAGACAATACACCACAAGCAAAATACCTGTCGATATAATAAGTCCCCAGATTACAGGCATAATGCCCTCGAAAGCGGCTTTTACATATTTCATTTTTGCAAAGTTGTGAAATACCATGGCAATAATCAAAATGATTATAAAAGCAGGCAAAACTATACCGATAGTAGCGACTAAACTTCCGAAGAAGCCGCCTTGAGCTTGGCCTACAAAAGTAGCACAATTTATGGCAATAGATAGGCCCAGGGGTAGATTCTGCGACAGCGATAATTTCATAAAGCTCTACTTCGTTTATCCATTTCTTTTTATGAACAAACTCTCTTTCTATCAAAGCTATCATGGCATAACCGCCGCCAAAAGTAAACAATCCTATTTTGAAATAGCTCAAAAATAAATTGAGAGGAGTGCAAGTTTTTCTCTTGCACTCCTCTCGTCTTTGATTTTTATTTTGGTTTTGCGAGAAGATTTTTTGTCGACTCTTTTATCGTCTTCTAAATTTTCTTCTTGTGATTTCTCTGTGTTGTCATCAAGCATATTTATTTTCTCTTTTCAAGATCTTCATATTCTCTTATCTTGACGATATCGATGTATGCGGGACGAATAATCTTGTCCGCATTTATGAGTTCTTCCAATCTGTGAGCAGACCAGCCTACTATTCTCGCAATAGCAAACATAGGAGTATAAAGCTCCATAGGAATGCCGAGCATGCTGTATACAAATCCGCTGTAAAAATCTACATTTGCACTCACGCCCTTATAGATTGCTCTTTCGCTTGCAATAGCCTTTGCAGCGAGTTTTTCTACTCTTTCATAGAAAGCGTATTGCTTGCTTCTGCCTTTTGATTTGGAAAGCTCGTGAATAAACTTTTTGAATACCTGAGCTCTGGGATCTGAGAGAGAATATACCGCATGTCCCATGCCGTAAATCAAACCTTTGCCGTCAAAAGCCTCTTTTCTCAAAATCTTGATAAGGTATTGATATATTTCGTCCTCATCCTCGAGATTATGGACATTTTCTCTGATGTTTTTCATCATCTGAACGACTTTGATATTTGCACCGCCGTGCTTGGGACCTTTGAGAGATGCTAGTGCTGCGGAAACGGCAGAATAAGTGTCTGTACCTGATGAAGTGACTACTCTTGTGGTGAATGTAGAGTTGTTGCCGCCGCCGTGCTCCATGTGCAATATAAGAGCAAGGTCAAGCACTTTTGCTTCCAGCTCGCTGAATTTTGTATCGGGACGAAGCATACGCAAGAAGTTTTGTGCCGTGCTCAAATTGGGGTCGGGTCTGTGAATATACAAGCTGTCATCGCAGATATAGTGATTGTATGCCTGATAGCCATATACTGCAAGCATAGGAAAAACGCTTATGAGCATAAGGCTTTGTTTGATGACATTTCTCACACTGATATCATCGAATTTTTTGTCATAAGAAGCAAGAGTAAGCACGCTTCTCGACAAACTCATCATCATATCTTTGCTGGGAGCTTTGAGAATTACATCCTTTGTGAAATTACGAGGAAGTTTTCTCATTTCGGCAATCATACCGCAAAATTCTTCAAGCTGTTTTTTGTCGGGCAATTCGCCAAACAACAACAAATAAGTAATTTCTTCAAAACCGAATCTATCGCCGGCAATAAGTCCGTCCACCAAAGAGTTTATGCTATAACCTCTATAATACAGCTCGCCGTCACAAGCGACTTGCTGACCGTCTACATTCTTAAAAGATACTATCTTGGAAATGTTTGTAATACCAGCCACAACACCCTTGCCCGACTTATCTCTTAGTCCTCTCTTGACATTGTATTCCTGAAACAATGCACTATCCAAAGGATAACTTTTAAGACAGTCATCAGCATAATTATCCAAAATCAATTTTTTATCCAACATATTGCCTCCTTTACCAAACGGGTAGTATATGGTATATAAAAATATGGCTCAAAATTTTCCTTAAAAAAACAATGCGTAAACACAAAAAACACACACTTATGGCAAAATTTTACTATATTTTGAGCATTTTGTCAAGTTTGACTTCAACACGCAGTGCTTTTATGAAAAACAAAAATTGATGATTTTGAAGCAATTTTGCATTATTTTGCAACTTATTTGAGATTTTAAAGCATCAATATTATTAGATTTTTGTCGAATATAATAAATACTGACAAATAAATTTTTACAAAAAATTTAATCTAATTTCACTCATATTGACTATTTTTGAATGATATTTTATAATAAATTCAAGAGATAATTATGACAATAAGAGAAATAATAGGCAAATTAAATCTTGACAAAAACCTTTCTGAGCCTGCTATAAAATGGATAGAAGGCAATAATATTTTGTGTCAAGAATACTCCCGTCAACTTTTAAAAAACAAATTGAACAAGATATCTAGACTTGACAATATAAAAAAACTTGCAATAGTGCTTTATACCCTGCCTTTTACCTATAAGGCTTATCTAGAAAAAGGCATTGATGAGAATATCTTTTGGGACACGATGAGCGATATAAAAATATGGTGCAAAAACGATTTTGAAAGATTCAACACTTTAGGGCTTGAGAATATAAATTGGATAAAAAAACATCTTACCTTAAAAATATTCAGACTAAAGCGATTGCAATTTGAATTCTCAAGATTTATGATTTTGCCTCATGCAAAATTCAAAGATATCCTAAAATGCCCTTTCAGGCTCGGCGAAAAGTGCATTACTTTACACATACCCCAAGGCGAAAAACTAGACAACGAGCTTTGCAAACAATCTCTTTCTATGGCAAACGAATTTTTTGCAAAATACTATCCCGATTATAAATATCGTTGTTATACCGTGATTACATGGCTTTTAAATCCCGATTTCAAAAGCGTACTCAATGAGGATAGCAATATCGTGAAGTTTGGAAAAATGTTTGACCTTCTCGGCTATGTCCCCGACAGCGATATGAACGAAAGACGAGTGTTTGGCTATGACAAAGACAGAAAAAACTATAATCCTAAAAACGCACTGCAATTATACACACTCTCTCGCATACAAAACAAAAAACCGCTTTATTCCTACAACGGCTATCGTGCCAAATAAAATTTTCATTGACAATTATGGAAAAACAAAGACTAAACAAATTTTGTGAAAGAATATCTGAATTACGCCTTGAAAAAGGCATGTCAAGACAAGAGCTTGCCGACAAATTGCATATATCGGTAAGACTTGTGGGCTATTGGGAAAAAGGCGAGAGAGAATGTTCTCTCGATATGCTGATAAAGATAGCTAATATATTGGATACTGACATAAATTATCTTATAGGCTTTTCTGATTAATAGATATTCAATCAATGAAAAAGGCTTGCTGACTGCAAGCCTTTTTTGTTTGTTGTTTAATTTTCTATTTCTAGCTTTAAGAATAATATTGCATCTCTACTTAATCAAGCCCTTGGAAATTAGTGCAATCTCTACTTAGTTAAGCCGTTGGAGAATGGTGCGATTTTGCGAATTTTCAGCGGTTGTCCCGAATCCTGAGTGTACTTATCGTACTCGACTGTGAGGGGCGTTCCTGAAATTCGCAAAGGCGTATCGTTATACAACGGCGATTATGTCGAAAGCTTGCCGTCAACCGTCACCATCAACTGCCTATCATCTATCGCCATATCGATAGCATTGTCAATCCATTCTGCAATAGCCTTGGTCTTCTTGCCGTAAGCAAAGAGTGTGATTACTTCTTTGATTACTCCGTCTCTGTCAAGTCCTATATTGCTCTCGAGAGCACATTTGACGGCACATATAATTTCTTCGGGATATATCTTGTTGATATCTCTCTTGACTTTTGCATCAGAAGGTCTGAATGTATCCACAGGCTTGTCTACATAGAATACTTTGCCTGCGACTTCCTTCTTGAACGAATCAAATTCTGCCACATAATTTTGCAAGGTTGCGATAGCTTTCTTTGCACTGTTGGGAAGGTTGAACATATAAGTCAACTTGTCCATGAGATAATGATATTCGATAGGCGACTCTCTTTCGATAATAGCTCTTATCTTTTCTTTTATCTTTTCCTCATTAATTATATCGAGTACAAAGTCAGTACCTACACGCATCATAGGCTTGATAGGATAAGCCTTGTAAGGCACACGGTACTTGGCAATAGTTTCTCTGACAGCCTTCTTGCTGAGTACTTTCTTTTGAGTGAGCGTAGCGATATAATCCTTTATCTTCTGGATTTCTCTTCTAGGGTTGTTGAAGTAATTTACAGTCCACAGCTGATAGGTATTCCAGCCGAGTTTTCTCAAAATCTTGGTCTGCATCATTACTCTGTCTCTTACGCCCTTGAGCTTGCAAGAATTTTCGCTGTCTGCAAGAATAGCAAGGATATACTTGTTTTTGTTTTTGGGATCGACAACTGCGACATCGATTTTGAAATCGCTCACGCCGACATTGTAATCGCAAAGTATTCCTCTGTCTTTGAGCTCCTTGCCGAGAAGTTCGCTGATGCCTGCACTTCTTCTGACAATATCCATATTGCTGATAGCAAGCATTTCCTTGCCTCTTTCGGCATATTCGAGGAAGGCTTTCAATCCCTCTACACCCTTGCTGCTCGTACGGTTGAGATCAATCATATTGCCTGTGATACCGCTGAAGATAACCATTTCGTTTCTTGCTCTCGTTACGGCAACATTGAGTCGCTTATAACCGCCGTTCTGGTTGATAGGACCGAAGTTGAGGGAGAGTTTTCCGTTTTTGTCAGGGCCATAGCCCACACTGAAAAGAATGAGGTCTCTTTCATCACCCTGAACATTTTCGAGGTTCTTGACAAATATAGGCTCGTCTCTGTCATAAGCATAGGCATCGAGATGATGTTCATGCAATTTTTTGGAAAGCTCGTTTTCGATATAGACTTGTTGTGCCATATTGAAAGTGACGATACCGATACTGTACTTTCTTTCCTGAGGGTCTTTGAGTCTTCTGATTACTTCTTCTACGAGTTCATCGCCCTCTTTCTTGTTGTGTTTTGCACCGCCACGCTCATAGACACCGTCTACATACCTGAACGAAACTTTGCTGTTCATCTCGTTGGGTGAAGGGAATGTGAGCAATGTGTTGCCGTAATACATAGCATTAGAGAAAGCGATAAGACTTTCATGCAACGAACGGTAGTGCCACAACAAGTGATTCTGAGGCATACCGAGAGCCAAGCAGTCATCGAGAATACTGTCAAGGTCTTCTACCTCATAATGCTCGTCATCTTTATAGTCTACATTAAAGAATGTGGTAGGAGGCAACTGCTGAGGATCGCCCACGACAATAACATTCTTACCTCTTGCGATACAGCCCACAGCCTTGCAAGTAGGAAGCTGAGATGCTTCGTCAAAGATAACAAGGTCAAACTTGTTTTCCATATCGATGTCCAAGAACTGCGTCACCGAAGTAGGGCTCATCAACATACAAGGACAGCATGCCGAAAGTATGTTGGGGATTTTGGCAAAGAGGTTTCTCAAAGTAGTACCTTTCATGCCCGATTTTTCGGCACGCATAAGCACTACTCTTTCGAGATTGTGGTCGCCCTCTTCGTCAGGACGAGGTATTCTCGCAACAAGCTTTTCGTAAAGCTCGCCCTTTGTCCATCTTTCATAGTCTTCTGTAAGCTCCTTGAACTTGTTTGCCAATTCCTCGAGAGTAAGACCTGAGAATTGACAAAGCACATCGTCAAGCAACAATTCGCTTCTTACAAAGTTGAAATATACGCACTTTTTAAAACAACTCAATACATCGACAGCCGATATTTCGCCGTCATTGAGAGGCTCGAGAATAAAGTCGAGACCGCTTGCTTTACATTTTTCCACAATTTCCTGATATTTGCACCAGTTGGGAATAAAGTCTAAGTTTTTCTGTATATTGCTGAGGTATTCTATCTTTGTATTGATATCGTTGCCTCCGCTATAACCTCCCGTGCTGAATATCTTGCAGAATGCACCTTCTGCTTTTGCACAGCTTTCGTATGCGTATTGATAATACAGCATAAAGGTATTGGGACCGTACTTGACGAGTCTTGAACAGCTGTCTTCGAATACTTCGTTGTTGAGCTCGGCATAGAGCTTTTGAGCATTCTCATAAAGCTGGGCAATCTCACTTGTGCAAGCTTTGATTTTTGCAGATTCGTTGGCAGGAATCTGAAGAATATTCGCAAGCTCTTCTTCTCTCTTCTTGAGAGTAGAACGGATTTGTTCGCACTTGGAAAGATATTCTACGAATGCCCATCTGTCTTTCTTGTCTATGCCTGCGGGGATAACTCTTTTTATTCTGCCGCTGATATTTCCGCTCTTCAAAGTAGCGATAAGCTCGCCAGAAGAAACGCCCTCGGGATAAGTGCCGTATTTTGCGGTGTACTCATTGAGCATTGTATCCACACGGCTTTCTGCCTCGAGATATGACTCTACAAGACCTCTTGGAGATCTCGAAAGATTTTTGAAATAATTCTGAATATACTCAAGATGCAAAGCCTTGCATATTCTGTACAATGCCTTTAGTTTTGCAGTAGTCAAAGCTACCGTACGCATATTGAACAAAGGCATGAGCGTGCGTGCATACTGACGCAAATGCTTGAGCTCCATGAGATATATCTCGAGAATAGAACTTCCTTCTTCGCTCCATTTCTCGCTATAACTGAAACCTCCAATATGTCTGAAAGGCGATTTTTCGATATCGCCGCATTCCTTGGCACGCAAAGCAAGTTCGGTAAGTATATCTATATATTTGTTGAAAGTAGAGCCAACGAGTTTTTCATAGAAAATACTGTCTATACGCAAGCAATCGGGAGAATCCTGATTTTCAAAATATCCCATAATACCCTGATACAAGGAAATACCGAGATATCTCTTGCGGTGCATGGCCTCGAGTTCTCTCTCGAGCTTGTCTATACAATCGTTGATATCCTGAAGCTTGTCGTCTTCGACTTGTTCTGAAGGCTTGTTGTCAGCAAGGGACAAGGTATTGACAATCTGACTCAATACGGTAGTCTTGTTTGTCTTGTTTGAATGCAATTCAAGGCAGAAATCGCCAAGACCAATGCTTTGCAATCTGTGATGAACGACAGAAAGTGCCGCCATTTTTTCTGCCACAAACAAAACTCTCTTGCCTCTTACGATATTGTTGGCAATAATATTTGTGATAGTCTGTGATTTTCCCGTTCCGGGAGGTCCATGCAAAACAAAGCTCTTGCTAAGACTGTCTTTTATGGCAGAATACTGCGATGAGTCTGCCGATATAGGCAAATACATTCTGTCTTCTGACTTGTATGCTTCATCGCTCGAGCAATCTGACAAATTGAATGCGTCCTGAGGAAGCTCGAGCTTGTTGTTTATAAGCGAATTGACAATAGGATGTTCCCTAAACTTATCCGACTTGTATTTTACATCATACCAAAGCTGATAATTGCCAAACGACAAAGTAGCTAAGAATACATTGGGCATTATTTCCCAACCCTTAAAGCCTACCGTTTCTTTTTTGATTCTGGCAATTACGGAAAGTATGTTTTGCTGAGAATCGAGCGATACCGTGGACAATCCTCTTATGTCAAGATTGAATTCCTGATACAAAAACTCAAGCAAAGTGCTGTTGAGTCTTACATCTTCGACATTGACATCGAGATTGAATGTGGGAGATGCCACGCCCTTTTTGCTGAGACTTACGGGGTACAAAAGCAAAGGTGCGTATTTTTCTTCTGCCGTCTCGTTTTCTTTCCACTTGAGAAAACCTACCGAAAGATACAATGTGCTTGTACCTGTTTCTTCTTGAATGGACTGCTCTTTTCTGAACAATCTCAACATTATGCTTTCGTGAGATTTTTGGTCATATACAGAGAGTATTCTCTTGTTTTTGTACTCATAAGCCACATAATCCACAAAAGGCTTTAAGAAAGAACTTCTCTCAAATCCGTCCGTAATCTTTTCAAGGCTGGTAGCTCCGTCCTTGGGTTTTGCATCGACAATAAAGGATTTGTTTTCGCTCATCGCAGCGACAAAATCTTCTAATGTAGGCACGAGAAGTTTTACTGCCGAACGGGATACCTTGAAATTGAGAAGGGCATTTCTCATATCCATATCGAGCAATCTTCTTTCCCACTGCGTGACACGGCTTATTTCCTTTTCGCCGCCTATCTCGCCGTTGTATTCTTTGAACTGCTTGGGAGCAAGCGAAGTGATATAATCCTTGCTCTGAACGAGGTCATATCCGTCCTTGCCGAGCACTCTCTCGGGCAAAGGATATATGTGCATTATTCTCGCTCTTTTTATGTCTACGATAAAATCTACTACGCAATCTTTTTTGATAGTATTGAAAGCATTCTTTTCTGCTTTTTCGAATGATACGCCGCTTACGGTATCAGCCATAGCGACCATAGTAAAATCATTGACGCCCTTTTCTGCTTTCTGAGCGATAAGCTCTGCGTCATCGCTGACAAGAAGCGGCAGACATTCATTGGTAGTAAATACACCCACATACCAATCTTCGCCTATATGAGCAATCACGGCATTCTGTCCGTTTGCCTCTACAAGAGACGCATACAACAAGGCAAGCTCGGTAGCCGTAGCCACTTTTCCTTCAAGTAAATCCTTGTGAGTCTGAATCATCTCGCTCTTGCCCTCTTGCGATTTGCAATACTCAAAACGCATATCGTTGAGGACGCTGAATATACCAGCAAAATAGTTGCGGACATTATTTTTGTTGGTATTTGCAGAATATCCGCTCTGCATTGTAAAATTCCACTTTTTGAGTTTTTCCTCGACAAGCGACATCAGATAATTTACCTGAGGCGTTCTCTTGACAAAAGTAGCCAAGCTTTCGGGGCTGTTTTCATAATTGCATTCGTTGAACGCACTTATTTGAACTTCACAGCTTTGCTTTGCCACTACCTCTTCGCCAAAAAGCACCTCAACGGATATAATACCCGTAAGAGGCTTGTCCACCGCAACCATAAACAAGGGGGACAACTTTGCCTGACAATCGAACTTGGCATTCATACGGCGAGGAAGCACCGCTTGCTCTATCTCGCACGGCAACATAAAATCAGGCTGAGAAGTAATTCTAACCTTGATATTTTCTTTGTCCTCGTTGCTTCTGTTTTTGACATAAAGTCTCTTGATAGGGCAAATGTCATTCTGGACCTGATAATAATTGACCACATTGGAGCATTCCAAAGTGATATCCACAGGACCTTCGGGTTTTACCTTTTCTTTGACTTCTTTTTCTTCCTGGATAATTTCTTCTGCCATTTCTCTCCTTTCCTTTGTCAAACGATAGGTTTGCAATAATAATTTTGTCCGTTCAGAAAACTTATAACGGGGTCTGAGTAATTTTTAAAAAATCTGCCGAATACTATCGGTAAAAAGGGCAAAACGCCCGTAAAAAATTTCCCCTATTCCATCTTCTGTTTTTTATTATACAATATAATCTGGCTATTTGCAATACGCATTTTTTATTATATTTAAATTTTAATAGAAAGCAAAGTTTTATATTTGATTGAAAAAATTGTTAATTTGCGATAATGTGTCGGTTTAAAGCATTGATAAAATTTTTGTATTTGCACAAACTTTTTTCATGAAAAATTTTTTTGCGTGTCTTTAAAAAAACTTTATACGACTATATCGATTTGTCTTTTTTTGATTTTACCTGCCTATATTTATTCCCTATCTAGGTATAGACTCAACCTTTACAAAAAATCACTTTGTCTTGTCAAGCCGATTTAGCTGGATATATCATTACGACATTAGACCTTGCCGACAATACCACTATGAAAAATGTCATGTCTATATAAAAATCAAGACAATTATTTTGGCAATTATCTTGTAAAATACGATTATTATTTTGATTTGCACAAACAAAAATATCCGCACAAGATTTGTGCGGATATTGATAGTTTTTTAGATATTAAAGCATTTTTGCTCTTAATTCTTCGCCGCTTAAAGGTGAGAGATAAGAAGGTGCGACATCGAGTACGGTAATACAGCCTGTCTTGCCTTCCTTGCTCATTCTGTATACGGCTCTTGCATAAGCCACGAGTACGGATGAAGTAAAAGCAGGGTTTGAATCGAGCTTCAAAGAATATTCGATGACATTGTTGTATTCATCGTGTTCGCCTGTCTGACCGCTGCGAATTACAAAACCGCCATGAGGAATACCGTTGTGTTTTTCTTTGAGTTCTTCCATAGAAATAAAGTTGACGGTAGTATCGTAATCGGCAAAATAATTGGGCATCTCCTTGATTTGCTTTTCGATAGATGCTTTGTCTGCTCCTTCTTCTACTACTACAAAACATTCTCTTGTGTGCTTTTGTCTTGTGGTAAGCTGAGGATTCTTTCCGCTTCTTACTGCCTCGAGAGCACTCTCCACAGGCACTGTGTATTGTCTTGCGTCAAGCACGCCTTTAATTCTTCTGATTGCGTCAGAGTGTCCCTGACTTACGCCCTTGCCCCAGAATGTATAAGTAGCACCGCCGGGCAATACGCTTTCTGCATAAACACGGTTTAAAGAGAACATACCGGGATCCCAGCCGCAGCTTATAAGTGCCAAAGTATTGTTTTGTTTTGCGGCATTGTCTACGTCTTGGAAATGCTGAGGAATGTTGGCATGAGTATCGAAGCTGTCGATTACATTAAAATATTTTGCTACTTCAGGAGTCTGCTTGGGCAAATCCGTAGCAGAACCGCCGCACAAAATAAGCACATCTATATCATTTTTGTAATTTGCGATATCTTCAGCTTTATATACATTTACGCCCTTGGTAATAGGGGTAATGCTGTCGGGATTTCTTCTTGTAAAAATAGCAACGAGTTGTGTATCGGCATTATGAGCGACTGCGTTTTCTACGCCTTTTCCCAAATTGCCGTATCCTAAAATACCTATTCTAATCATATTCAGTACTCCTTTTATTCTGAATTTTCTCTATTATATAACACTCATTGTTTGTTTGTCCAAAATTTTTTATAAAAAAATTATGTGAGTATTGAATTTTTTTATGGATAAAATAAATCGTGAATATTAAAAATACATAATCGTATTTTGCAAAATAATATACACCAATTACCCTATAAATCTATTACAAAAACAAAAAGCGGGAAAATCCCGCTTTCTGCAAATTGTACAAATCCGACAAATATTCTTTTGTTCCTCAAAGCCAAATCTCTGCCGCATAAAGAATATTGTCTATCCCTTTACTGATTATTCTCGTAGCCCCAAGGTGCTATCTTGCTTATATTCTACTACCTTGGGGCTAAAATGTCAACAAATACATATAATAACCTAAACAGGAGTTTTATGAAAGTTATTGTAGCTCAAAGAATAAAAGAATTGATGCAGGAAAACGGACTCAACCAAGTTCAGCTTGCTGAAAAAATCGGGTTGAAACAAAATACTATAAGTGCATGGCTTTTAGGCAAAAAGGAGCCTTGCATCACAAGTCTTTGGGCATTGGCAGATTATTTCGATGTGGATATAGATTATCTTGTAGGTCGCAAAAACTATTGACAAAAATCCCGCCTTTTGAGCGGGATTTTTTTTTGATAATGATTTTAATCTTTTTGATAAATTTTATCTTCTGACTTATTCTGATTTTTTTGTTTTTGAATTTGTGCTTGTCTTCGAGCTTTTGCTTGAAGGGGAAGATTTTGAAGAGGTCTTAGAGTTTGAAGTCGTCTTCGAAGCAGACTTTTCGGCTGTCTTTTTGGAAGAAGCATTTATTCCTTCTTTTGTCGATTTTGTCGCTTTTTGACTATTAGCGGATTTTGAAGTGCTTGCCTCCTTCTCGCTCTTTTGACTCTTTAATACTTTTTCTTCTTTATCCTTAGTCGATTTAGGTTGGGAAGATTTTGCATTATCTACTGCTTTTGATTTTTTCGAGGTGCTTGAAGATGTTGACTTTTTAGTCTCTTTTTTAGTACTCTTTTTCTCCTTGATTTTCTCGTCTTTCGGCTCTACCAAGCTTTTGAATTCTTTTAATATATCCTCGTCATTTTCATCGTTTTGAAGCGTCATAAATCTGTTTGTTCTCGGCTTTATGCTGAGCTTGGGCTTTTCGTCATCGTCTTTGGGCTCTTCTATTTTTGTATCTGATGTATGTCCAAAATCGATTACGCCTCTTTGTCTGGGGGTGATAGATATTTTGACAGGTTCATCGTCAAATTGAGGTTCTACTATTTTGCCGTCTTTTCCTATCTCTATATCATCAGAGCCGAGCTTTGAGGTCCTTCCGAGACTAGATGTGCCCAATGACGGCATTATCTTAGACTCGTCATCCTCGTCAAAAGGCTCTTCTATAATATCTTTTTTGTTTGATTTTTTCTTGGTATTTGCTTTCTTCTTTTCGCCGTCTTCTTTGATGTTTTTTCCGCTCAAATCGGGCTTTTCTTCCAAGTCGTCATACTTGCTCTTTTTGAGGGCTGAAGGTATGGCATCGAGTTTTAACTTGGGCTGATAGAATTTGATACCTTTTTCTATCTCGCTTATAGGTGCCAAATCAAACCACATGCTTGCATTATCCTCATACCACAAAGGATAATTGGTACCCCAGATATTGTTTTCAAGCAAGAATGATATGCCTTCTTTGCTGTCCTCAAACACATTGTCAAATCTCAAAAGCTTTCCCCTTCCAAGCGATACGGGTATGCTCTGAGCGGGGACAAGTCTGTATTTCTTGCCTTCCATGGCAAAGTCGATATGCTCTGTGACTGAAAGGTTTCTTCCTCCGTTTGGTACCACATTATAAGGGTTTACATCCACTCCTAATTTGCGATAGATAATATCGTTTTGTTCGGGACTTATGCCCAAATGCAACCATATCTCTTCGGGAAGTCTGCTCACATCTTTGTCCGTCCATTCAAGTCTTAATTGCATGCTTTCGCCATAGAAGATATATTGCACGGTAAGATTTCTCGGCATACCGAGCTGAGGCATTACCTGTTTTTTGCCGGCGAGTTTTACCGTAATTCTCTCAAAGTCAGCCGTCTTGTCATATACCGCATCTACGAAGTTGTAAGGGAAAACGCCCTGCGGATAATACTTGGCTACTTTCTTGAGTTTTGGTCTGCCGAAGTCGGGTATCGCCCAAGTAAAGTTCTTCCACAAATCTCTTTGATAATGCTCGAGCCAATAGTCGTATTCTTCAGGTCCTATGCTTTTGTAATCCACAAGACTCGAAGTATTGTCTTTTATGATATATTTGTTGTTGTACAAAAGATTTTTGGGAGCTCCGTAGCCGTTTATTTCCATCTTCCATTTGCCACATTTTATGCTGCTGCCTATACCAAGCTCCTTGCCCTCGGGATAAGTACATTCCTTTGGTCTCAACATCCTTAATTTTGCCGCAGCTTCTCTATAAAGCTTCATAGGCAAAGCTTCGATGGCTTTTGTGATATATTCTCTTTGTTCTGCCCATGACATTTCCATGCGAGAATATCTGCCTTTTCCGCTCTTTTTCGCCATATAATCTCTTAAGAAGGGCAAGCGGAAAATTCCGTATCTTTTTATTTTTGCATCGGCTTTTCTAGCCTCGAGAAAATCGGGCTTTAAGTAATTGTCATAATCTCTGAAAGCATTGAGTATGCCTCGTCCTGCGGTATGTTCGATAAGGCACAAAAGATTTGAGCTGAATGTCTTATAAGCCTCGCTGTCGGGCGAAATGAGTTTTTTCCTCAGCCATTCGCTACGCATATCCTCGAGCATTTTTACAGCACCGTATTTGTAGGGATCGCTGCTTATGCCGTGAATCCACGAGTCGCCTATCTCCTGCTCCACGACAGGCAAACTGTCTTTTATCTGCCAAAGCTTTTCTGCAATATCATCGAGCGTACCTGCCATGACATTGCAGTCTTTGAATTGTCTTTTTATTTTGTTGAAATGCTTCAAAGTCTTTTTGGCATCGCTGGGGCCGCAGTTGTCCATTGAATGGTCAATGACAAGCACATCTTCCAAAAGGGGATGCATGAAAGTTTTGCCATAACTGCCTTCATAGATTACCACTACCTGACTGTCTCCCGACTGCCATACAAAACAAGGCGGCACATCGGGTATTGCCGAGCTTTTGTTGACGCCTATATGCAAAAGTTTGATACCGTATTTTGCAAGCAAAGGTACAATGCCTATTGTATGTCCGGGGACATCTGTCATCTTGGCGGATATAGTATTGCGATTAAACTTTTTGTCGAGCTCTTTTACTATCTTGAGTCCGTCCTCAAAAAGCGTCATATCAGCCAACTCGCTCTGAATGGTAAAAGGCAT
The DNA here is from genome assembly GCA_944381365.1 of uncultured Christensenellaceae bacterium. Classification (GTDB taxonomy): domain Bacteria; phylum Bacillota; class Clostridia; order Christensenellales; family UBA3700; genus RACS-045. The sequence continues at coordinate 452,183 of CALWKW010000002.1, forward strand.
TGCGTGAGCCACTATATCCCCACGCATACACGCATCTTCAAGTGCCTTGGCTCTCGACTTATCCTCGTCTTTGAGTGCGGCATCTATAAGCCATGAGCCCAATGTCCAGATAAATTTTCTGCCGTCTTTGTTTACCTCTTTAGCTACTTCGATAGCTTTGGGTATATACTGCTCCATATATTTTTCCAAAACTCTTTTCGCAAGATTTGTATATCCCAAATCAAGGTGTGTCTTGGATACTATATATACATTTCCCTTCATAATCCCGCCTCTTTTGTCAAAATTGATATTTTGTTATAGACATATTTTATCATAATTTATCATTGGCTTCAAGACCAAATTGTATATTTTAAAAAGAAAGCCTTAAAGCACTTTTTTGCTTGACCTATATACTCGATTATCTCAAAACTATATTGGCCTTTATTTGACTTATCTCTTTTTCTATATTGATTTTAGATTTGCATATCTTTTATCAAAAAATATGCTCCTAAAAGATTTGCTTCTTCTTTAAAAGCAGATATTTCGAGTGTTGCCTGTTTTTTGCCTGAATGCAAAGTGCTGAGCTTTTCGTACTCACAGTTTATCTTGTCAAACAAATCCTTATTTTGGGATATCGCTCCTCCGAGATAAATTGTCTTTATATCATACATAAGTGTTGCATAATATGCTTTTAATGCCACTATCTGGCAATACTTATCTATTATCTCAATAGCTTTGACATCGCCTTTTTTTGCCATTTCACTGACAAAACAAAAATCGCCTTTTTTGCCTAGAGAATAGTCTTTGCTTCTTTTAAGGCTGTTGGCAAAATAGTCGCTTATGTACTTTTGTCCGTCAAAAAATTCCGGCATAGCAAACATGCTTCCCGCCTGATTGTTTGCTCCTCTTAAGATTTTTCCGTCAATGACCACGCCGCATCCCAATGACGAGCCCAATGCAAAAAACACAAAGTCGTTTATGCTTTTATCTCCTAGTATTTTTTGACAAATCGAGGCACATCTCGCATCATTTTCTATCCTGACGGGACAATGATATTTTTCTTTTAAAAAATTTACAAATCTGCCGTCCGCCGTACACTCTATTGTCTCAAATCCTTGAGAAATACCCTCTTTATTCCAAAAGCCTCCGCTCGATATACCGATGCCGTAAAGATTGTCGGGTTTTATAGTAGAACTGACTTTTTCTATAAGTTTATCATAATCATATATGGTATTCCACTTTCCGCTTTCCTCGATATTGCCGTCAATAAAATACGCATACTTTGTATAAGTCCCGCCGATATCCAAAACAAATATTTTTTCTTTCATATATTCGCACATTTTCAGCCTCTCACATAGGCTTTTATGGTGGCAAGTTTTTTGCCCTTGGTCTTTTTTGTAGGTCTTATGATATAATCTCCCGCATCGGCAGGCAATATAAATGTCTCGGCATAATGCACGACAAAAGGCTCGAAGCTATTGTCGGGACTTATGATTTCTGCCTCTTCGCCCTCTACAAGATTGAGCACGTTCACGCTTCTGTCGGATTTGTGTAGCACTTCATCGCAAAACCAATGTCTTCTCGTCTCCAAAAACTCTCTCTCGTGCAAGCCCGTCTTTTCTTCGGTAAAAGTGTCTGTCTTGTTTATTGTGTTTACTTGACCTACAAGATTTTTTGCTATCCAATCGGTATCTCTTGAAAAGTCTATTACTCGGCTCCCGTGTCCTATATTTATCGGGCGGGGCTTGCCGTCAAGTCCCAATCTTCCCCAATCCCACAATTTGAAAGTGAATATATAAGGTGTGCTGGATATCTCGAGTACCATTGCGTTGCTGCCCGAACAATGTATCGTACCCGCAGGGATAAGAAAATGGTCATGCTTTTTTGCGTGCCAGCGATTGATGTATTTTTCCACATCAATCTCGTCTGTATTTTGTGCGTTTTGCAATGCTTGTATAAATTGATTTTTGTCGATATCCTTTTTTACTCCCAAAAATACCGAGCCGTCATCTTCGCAATCGAGTATATAATAACTCTCGTCCTGCGTATAGTGCATATTGAAAGTTTGCTGAATATACTCTGTGGTAGGATGCACCTGCAAGGACAGATTTTGTCCGCACATGGTATCGAGAAAATCAAATCTTATGGGAAACTCATTTCCAAACCTTGCCTGTACTCTCTCGCCCAAAAGATTTTTTGCAAAAAACAAAACCAAATCTATCGCAGGCATTTCCACTCTTACATTACCAAAGTCATAATACATGCTGTTTTCTTCAGGTACGCAATCAAAACACCATGCAAAGTTTTTTTCTCTCTTGTCAAGACCGCATACATCTTTCATCCATTGTCCGCCCCATACTCCCGGATCAAAATAGGGCACCACTCTGAAAGGTCTTTTTACCGTCTTTTGCATGGCATAAAAATAGTCTTTTAGTGAAATGACTTTGGGACAAGAGATATCGTTTGTATCCACAAAATAATCTATCTTGTCAATAAATCTTACTTTGTGCTTATCTCCTAGTCTCCATTCAGAAAAATAACCTCTTTTGAATTTTGTCAGAGGGTCTTCATTGTAATTGTCGCAGTTCCAATTGGGCGTGCCTTTTCTGAATCTTAGCTGACTTTCCCATCTCGCAATCGAAGCGTGAAGCACAAGTCCTTCTGAATAGACAAGCAAAGCTCCCACTCCTATTACAAGCACTTTTTTGTCGCTGTTTTCTATAATTTTTCTTTTGTCCTCAATCTTTTCTTTTATAAAATAGTCGTCAAGAAAATCCGTGGTCATTAGACCGAAAATTCTGTCATTTGTGAGCCACCTCTGCATCTTATCGGTAAGATCTTGATTTTTGTAGGCACACTCATCGCTCAATATGACAATGTCATACAAGTCTTTTATATTATCAAGCAAAGACTTTGTGTCTACGATAGGATAACAATCAAATATCGTCACCCTCTCTTTGGTATTTTTCAAAATTTCTCTCAGATTTTCAAATCCCTCAAAAGCATTTCTGTCGACTGATATCGAGGGGTATTTGTCATAATTGCCAAAACCTTTCATTTATTGCTAAGCTCCATATAATATTCGTATTTTTCGGCATCGTACTTGCATACCGAGTATTCTATAAGTCTGCCTTTTGTATAGGCTTTTCTTTTCATGACGAGAATAGGATGTTTTTGAGAAGATAGTCCCAGCATGGCTTTTGTCTTTGCGTCAGCAAAATCGGCTGATATGCTTTGTTTTACCATATCTATTTCTATACCGCACTTTTTGTTTATCTTGTCATAGAGTGAGTCATAAAAATCATTGTCGTCATAACCGAGATTGAGCCCAGAATCGAGATAAGTGACAAAATATCCCACGGGAGTGCCGTTGATACATCTCACTCTCTCCAAAACATTGAAATAAGCGGATTTGCTTTTGTCAAAAAGCTCTGCGATAAAACCCGAGACTCTTTTTCTCTCTATATGAGCAAAGCTTGTAGAAGGCACAATCCCTCTTTCTTTCATTTCTTCTGTAAATCCCTGAATTTTGAGCAAAGGCTCATTGATTTTTTCGTCCGCCACGACTGTGCCTTTGCCTTTTATTCTCTTTATTTTGGCTAGGTCTTCAAGTCTTGCCAAAGCACCTCTTATGGTAATTCTGCTCACATTGTATATATCGCAAAGCTCAAATTCGCTTGGCAAAATATCGCCTTTTTTGTATTTTTGATTGTTTATGTCATCTTCAATCTTTTTGCTCACATAAAGCCAAAGCGGAAGATTGCTGTATTGAATGTCCTCCATAATTGCACCTCGTATGTTATAACATCTTAACTAATTTTACCATTATACCTTCTCTTTAGTCAATATTCAAAAACCCGGCAAAAAATTATAAAACATGATAGTTTGTATGTTATATGAAAAATATATTTTGTTTGTATATTAAATTTAAAAGTATTCTAAAATTGTAAGATAGATATCTTTCTGTTTATATAATAAAACAGATACAAATAAAAATATCAACAAAAAAGAAATGCGACCTTTGGGTCGCATAATCTTTGTATCGTGTTTATCAAATTTATTTTGCATAAAGCTCTACGCTTCTTATGACAGGCACTGATCTAGATTGTTTGATGACTACTCTTACAAGATTTGTCTTGGGAGCGTTTTCAAACATAAGAATGCGTCTATTTCCGATGACGGTACTGTCTCCTATAAGTTGCCACTTATCGCCGTTTTTTACCCATACTTCGAATGCTTCTACTCTCTGAGAAAATCTCGTATCCTCTCTTATGTCAAATCTGTAAAGCTGTGTCTCTTCTTTGAGATGGAAGTCGAGAATATATTCGTTGTCTTCAAAAGTATATCCGTCTCTTTGAGTATTGAGAAGATTGTTAAGTTGAGGCTTTGAAGTCATTGTCTTGTTGTCGCCGACTTCTATTGATTCTACCGCGATAGGCTTTGACTTGCTGTCAGCTATCGCCTTTCCGAAAGCTCTTAAGACTGCTTCGTCCTTCTTGTCGATAAGTCCGTCCTTGTTGGGAGGTACATTGAGCAAAAGACTGCTGTTGCCGCCTACCGATGTATAGTAGATTTGCAAAAGATGCTCCAATGTCTTGGGACTTTGATACCAATGATAGAACCAGCCTTTTCTAATGCTTACATCGACTTCCGCAGGTCGCCATGCCAAATCTTTGTATTGCTCCAAAAGTTCTCTGCTTCCGAGGTCTCTGTCCTCATCGCTTACTTTTTGAAGTTCGTCCGCTCCGTCCTCGCTTGTCTGGAAATTATCGTTTTTTGCATTGGATACGCTCACCACGCTCCATTCGCTCTCTCTTGCAATACCTGCCTCGTTGCCTACCCATCTGACATCGCTGCCCTGAATAGCAGTGACGCAATTAGGTTGCAATTCATGAATAAGCTCTTCATATCCTTCGATATCGTATTCAAAGCCCTCTTCGAGTTCTGCATCTTCGCCCAAAGCTCCATCCATCCATACGCAGAATATTTCGCCGTATCTTCCGTCAAGAAGTTCGGTAAGCTGTCTTTTATAAAAATCATTGTATTCATCTGTACCGTAGCATTCTGCATTCATGTCCCAAGGAGAAAGATATATACCCATCTTAAGTCCGTATTTTTTGCAGCTTTCCGCAAGCTCTGCCACGATGTCGCCTTTGCCGTTTTTATAAGGGCTGTTTTTTATACTGTGTTCTGTCGTCTCTGTCTGCCACAGACAAAAGCCGTCATGATGCTTTGCCGTAATGATTACGCCTTTGCTTCCCGAAGCTTTAAGTATTTCGCACCATTGGTCGGTATTGAGATTTTTGGGATTGAATTTTGAAGGAGATTCATTACCTTTTCCCCATTCATCTCCCGTAAAAGTATTCATACCGAAGTGAATAAAATTGTAATACTCGAGCTCCATATAGTCGAGCTGTTTTTGAGAAGGAGTGACACTTATAAGTCTGTCCACTTCTTCGCTTTCTTTGTCATAGCCGTTGTTGGTGTTTCCGCAGCCTTCCAAGAATTCTTCGCCCTCTTTATAAGTCTTTGTGGGCACTTCATAAAAATTATAATTTTTGCAAGCCGTAAAGAGTATTCCTAAAATCATAATAATCACCACTGATACGCAAATTAAACTTTTCTTTTTCATTTTCCCCTCTTCAAAAAATATAAATGATAATATCGACAAAAATATTTTATCATAAATAAAACACCTTTTCAAGAGCTTTATCACTCATACAAAATTATTTAAAAAATCGCAACAAAAAAACGGGATTGCTCCCGTTTTTTGTCATATCTTTTATTATATTATTGCTCTTTGTCGCTCTTTTCTTCTGACTGCTTTTTGTCATCTTGCGAGCTGTCGCCGTCATTTTGAGCATTGCTTGTATCTTCAGCATTTTCAAAAGCGTCTACCTTTTGCTCAGGTACGATATTTACCTTGACTTGCTCGGTGCGTTTGTAGCTTTCTTTCTTGGCTTGTTTTTCGTCAATATAAGCTATTACTTCGTCTGCACTCTTGCCGTCAAACAACATATTGACTTCTTCGGTATAAATGGTATCTTTCTCAAACAGAACTTTTACCATGTTGTCCATTACCTGTCTGTTGTTTTGCAAAATTTCCAAAGCTCTCTTATAGCAATCATCGAGAATCTTCTTGATTTCCTTGTCGATTACTCCTCCGAGGTCATCGCTGTATGAATGAGTAGTACCATAATCTCTGCCGAGGAAAACTTCTTTGTCTCCGCCGAGGTACATATTGCCGATAGCCTTTGACATACCCCATTGCGTAACCATCTTCTTTGCGATGTTGCTTGCTCTTTCGATATCGTTGCTGGCACCTGTGGTAATATCTTTGATTACAATCTCTTCTGCCGCTCTGCCGCCGAGCATCATTGTAATCAAATCCATAAGCTTGTTGCGAGTGACATGGTTGTCGTCATTTTCAGGTCTTGTGAGTGTATAACCTGCCGCCATACCTCTTGGAATAATGCTGACTTCTTGTACATCATCGCAGTTTTCGAGGAGCTTGCCGATAATAGCATGGCCTGATTCGTGATATGCGGTAATTCTCTTGTCGCTTTCAGTCACGACTCTGCTCTTTTTCTGAGGTCCTGCGATAACCTTGTTGATACCCTCTAAGATATCTTCCATTATGATAACCTTTCTGTTGGCTCTTGCAGCAAGGATAGCTGCTTCGTTGAGAAGGTTTTCAAGGTCGGCACCGCTGAATCCGCTTGTCATTCTCGCAAGTATCTTGAAGGATACATCGTCAGCAAGAGGTTTGTTTCTCGAATGAACTTTGAGGATTTCTTCTCTGCCTTTTACATCGGGAACATTGACATAAATCTGTCTGTCAAATCTACCAGGTCTTAGCAATGCAGGATCGAGAATATCCGCTCTGTTGGTAGCTGCCATAATGATGATGCCTTCGTTTTTCTCAAAACCGTCCATCTGCACGAGCAACTGGTTGAGAGTCTGTTCTCTTTCGTCATGTCCGCCGCCAAGTCCCGAGCCTCTCTGTCTGCCCACAGCGTCTATTTCGTCAATGAATATGATACAAGGCATATTCTTCTTTGCCTGATCAAACAAGTCTCTTACTCTCGCAGCACCTGTACCTACAAACATTTCTACGAAATCGCTACCGCTTATCGAGAAGAAAGGCACATTGGATTCGCCCGCTACTGCTTTTGCAAACAAAGTCTTACCTGTACCGGGAGGGCCTACGAGCAACACGCCCTTGGGAATTCTCGCACCGAGTGCAAGGAACTTCTTGGGATCTTTAAGGAATTCTACTATCTCTTTGAGCTCTTCCTTTTCCTCTTCGGCACCTGCCACATCCGTAAATCTTACGGATACATTCATATTGAGTCTTGCCTTTGTCTTGCCGAAATTGAGGGCTTGACGATTGGAGCTTGCGTTCTGTCTGAAGATAATGAATACCACTATCGCACAGAGCACGAGAGCCAATATAGGGAAAATGAGCGAACTCAAATTTACGCCTGAATTGGGGTCATTGAATACATACTGAGGTACGGTAAAGCCTTCCTGCTCGCCCAACTTCTCAAGATAATCCTGAAAATCCGAGCGATAATCTATTGCCGCAACATAAGTCGCTTTTTTTGTAGGATTGTTGTAGAATGCTTCTATTTCTTTTTGCGAAGCATCTCCCTTGAGAGCATAAACCTTGTATGATTCGATATATAAAGCAGAAATATTGCCTGCCTCAATACGCTGTACAAGACCTTGTTGGTCCCCGCTCACATCGTTGCTGTAAGCAATCTCGGTAGGTTTGCTGTTGAAAAACATAAAGTACACGAGAACGATGATAAGTATCACACTGAGTGCAAGTACGACATATCTGCCAATCATTGCTTTTTTGTTCACATTTGCCTCCGTATCGGCAAAAAAGCCGATATCAATTATTTAAAAACTATCGCTATTATTATATAGAAAAAAGAGCCAATAGTCAACATAAGAATTAATTTCCTTTGTAAAGATTTGTAAATATTTGGTTTATATGCTGTAAAATCAGAAGATTTGTGCCGATTTGACATATTTTCGGGCATAGTCCACGACCTTGTTGACAAGCTCGTTTATAAGAGATAAAGAGCTGTTTTTGAGTTCTTTAAGTCTGTCTCCGTCTGCATTTCCTACAACTGCCAGAATACCTATATTCCCCACTCTTTTTCTTGTCTTGTCAAAAGCTCCGCCGGGCTTTATGCCGCTTGAAGTGATTTTGATTTTGCCGATATCCTCGCTCTTTCCGAGTGCCGAATCAATGGCAATTATCTTGTCTGTCGAGTGTCTTTTTTCGAGCATAGCTACATAATCTTCTACATTGATAGAAGTCACTTGCCTTAATGTATTGCCATAGACATAAGCATTGATATTCATTTCTTTGAGCTTGTCGCCCACTTTGGGACCTATGCTGTCCCCTATGATTTTTGTAGTGCCTAAACATAAAAATACAAAGTTTTCCATACATATAATTGTGTACAGCAATATCTTTTTTATTCTGCCGATTTGACAATCGAAAAACTTATTTTTTATGTCAAAAACCTGTCTGCAAGGCAAAACAAAAATTTTACAAACTTTTTATAGATTATTCCGTCAAATATTGTCGTATAATTGTTTATATATCAAAAAAGTAAAATCTTTCTTTTAAAAAAGATTGAATTTGACAAAAAATAAAAATATGGTTATAATCGAATTGAGAAAGAAGAGTTTTTCTTTTTCAATCGGTAGCTTATTTCACGAGGTGCGATATGTCATACATCACAATTTTATCGTTGATAGTATTCGTAATATGCCTTATTGTCGGTGCATTCAAAGGCATCGTGCAAGCTTTGTTGAAATTGCTTATTGCAGGCGGTACTTCTGTAATAACTATTTTGCTCACCCCTTATATTGCAAACGCTCTCAATGAATCGGCTTTTGCGGATAAAGATGTGCACCCCGGCATAGTATCGGGCGTAAGTGCTTTGATAGTGGCTATCGTATGTATAGTGATATTTTCTATCATAGCATGGCTTATCAACAAGCGTGTCGAAGAATCTCCCTTGGGCCCTGCAAACAGAGTGCTGGGGGCAATCCTTTATATGTTTATAGGCTTGATTTTCTTAATTCTTATAGGATATGTGATAAACATCTTCAGAGAAGCAGAATTCATGCAGCCTGTGATTGAGAATGCAGAAAAAGACGCATTCTCGAGATGGCTTATATCCAACAATCTTTTCAATTCATTTATGGAAGCGGTGGCAAAAGACGGAGGCGTGTTTGACAAATTTATCAACGGCTTTAAGGATGTCGCAGGAAGCGGCGACATAAGCGGCGATATCGAACGCACTGCAAGTCTATTGGTCGGCTGCGTAAAAGCCTGACTATAAATTGTCTAAAAAATATTTTCGGCATAAAAAAGGGGGAGCAAAAAGCTCTCCCTTTTGTTGTGTATTTTATCTTTAAAACATTTTACTTTGTCCATGTCGACTTGATATCCTCGGGGATCAACATCTTTTGAATATCTTCTTTGTTGTATGAGAAAAGTTGCTCATAATAGTTTTCGCTCGAACCCTTAAGCTTGAGAAGATCGGGGACCAATGTAGCTTCCCATACATTTTCATTGATATAGCTCTTAATAAGTCCGCAGTCCCAAATTTCTATTTTTAAACTTTTCTTTGCGTATTTAAAAATATCCGTTCCCGAACTTTCTTTCATGCTCGCGATAGACAATTCGAGTGCAATTTCGTCTTGGCAATTGATCTCGCATTCAAGAGTATAGATACCATTGACTTCGTCATAGACGAGCGAACCATTCAGAATAGCCTTTTCGTATTCGAGATTATCCGATGTGTATTCCTTGAAAGATGTACGATAATAATTATTCTTGATATAATCTTCTAAGCTGGACGCCGTTATCTTTGGCTTTTTATAAGTTATAGCATCAAGCGAAGGATATTTGCTGAAAGAATCCTCTGCTCCCTTGCCGTTGTCTGCCTTATAGAAAGTCTGGCTGTCGGGAGAATATACTCTGTCTGCAAAATTCAATATATTGCTGAGAATACTTAATGTACTATCCATAACACTGCCCTTAGAACCATCGCTCTTTATGGTGTAGCCTTCTACTATCATGCCGTAAGAATCGAAGAAATATTCGCCGTTGTCATAAATTCTCCATTCTCTCGTATCCATAGAGCCTACAATTTTGGCACTTGGAATATATGCATCGCCCGTACCGTATGCTGCTGCCGCATAAAAATCTATATCGATATTGTTCTGATTTGACAACTGCAATAGATATTTAATAGAAGCAAGAACTTCAGGATCAGTCGTGTTTTCCGAACTTAACTTGATTTTTGATTTGTCCACCGGTATGGATTTTGCGGCGACTTCGTCATTAGGTTTTGAACCTAGTCCGTCAAAATTGAGATCGGGTGCGACTCTTTTTGCAGGTTTTGTACAGCCTGCAAAAGCAAAAACTGCAACAACGATAGTAAGTATGATTAATACAATTGTTAATTTCTTAAAATTTTTCATAACTATTCCCTCTACTACGCACATTATACAATTTAAAAAAATGCCTTGTCAACCCGAATATACTCAAGAACGCATATTTACAATGTAAATTTTTGCTTACTATTTTTTTGCATTTTGGTGCGTATGTGTAGTTTTTTCAAGATTAAGGATATATATTAAAAGACAATATTTTCCAATTTTATGACTTATATAGACAAAGAAGTCTCTATGTCTTGAATACTATTCTATGAGAGCTTTTCAATTTTTATCTTAAAAACCACCTGCCTTTTTAATTTTTGTATTGACAAAACATAATAAAAAGAAGACATAAAAATCCATTTATGTCTTCTTGCGTTTTTTGTAATTTAAAATTATTTATCAGTTGTTTTTGACAAGCTTATAGCCGTCTTTACTGTCAAGCACGCTGTATCCCATCTCGCCAAGCTTTGCTCTCAAGCTGTCTGCGGTGGCAAAATCTTTGTCTTTTTTTGCCTGCATTCTCTTGTCGGCGATTTCTTTTACCTCGGCAGGGATATCTTGTTGTTCCTCTTCCTGAGGAGCTGCCTTGTCAAATGAAAGACCGAGTACTTTGTCGAATTCAAGTGCTAGATTGTATATATCCTTGCTCTTGGGCTCCTTGACCATTGTCCACACTACTCCGAGTGCAAGAGGTATGTTCAAGTCGTCATTTATAGCTTCGTCAAATTGCTTTTTGTATTCATCGAGAAGCTGTTTGTCAGTAGAAGCAGGCGACATTTTGTGTTGATACAAAAGTCCCATAAGTCTTGCATAAGAAGTCTTTGCTCCGTCCATGCCTTCGAATGTGAAGTTGAGTTTTTTTCTATAATGAGCATTGAGGCAGAAATATCTGTAATCGAGAGGCTTGTATCCTCTTTCTTCGAGCTGGTCAATACGATATACATTGCCGAGGCTCTTGGACATCTTGCCGTTGTCTACAAGCATGAATTCGCTGTGTACCCAATAATCTACCGTCTTGTGTCCTTCGAGAGCTTCGTTTTGTGCGATTTCGTTTTCGTGGTGCACGGGGATAGCGTCCACTCCGCCCGTGTGGATATCAAACTGACTTCCGAGATACTTTCTGCTCATTGTGGAGCATTCGATATGCCAACCGGGATATCCCATACCCCAAGGACTTTGCCATTGCATGATATGCTCGGGTTCGGCTTTTTTCCATATCGCAAAATCTGCGGGATGTCTTTTTTGGCTGTTGACTTCTACTCTTGCACCTGCTTGTTGCTCTTCGAGATTAAGTCTTGACAATTTGCCGTACTCAGGGAACTTGGATATATCATAATATATTCCGTCATCTATCTCATAAGCATATCCCTTGTCGATAAGAGTCTGCACATCCTTTATCATCTCGGGGATATGGTCGGTAGCTTTTGCGATTACTTCGGGCTTGCCGATATTGAGCTTTTTGAAATCCTCAAAAAAGTAATTGGTATAAAATTCTGCAATTTCCCAAGGCGTCTTTTTCTGCTCTCTCGCAGCCTTTGCCATCTTGTCTTCGCCTTCGTCTCCGTCTGACAACAAGTGTCCTACATCCGTGATATTCATCACGCCTTTTAATTTGTATCCGTCATATTTGAGCACTCTTCTGAAAATATCCATGAAAATATAAGTCCTCAAATTGCCTATATGAGCATAGCTGTACACCGTAGGTCCGCAGCTGTACATTGTTACTTTGCCTTCCTTAAGAGGTACAAAATCTTCTTTTTGTCTTGTCAATGTGTTATAAATCTTCAACATATCTGTCCTTCCCTCGCTTTTAATTGCCTTTTTCGCCTGAATTGAGCTTATCTTTTTGCTCCTTAATGCCCTCGGCAAGATCTCTTATCTCCTCTTCGATAGCATTATCGCTCTTTGCTTGAGCTTCGTTTTGCATCGTAATGGAATACTTGCAGGATTTGATATTGAGAGCTTCTTCGAGTACTGCAATACGCTTGTTGAGTCTTGCAAATTCCTCGAGTATAGGGTCAGGCAATTTCTGGTCTATATCGTCTACTCTTATATCGTTGTATTTTACGACTCTTCCTGGTACGCCTACTACCGTAGAGTTGGGCGGAACATCTTTGAGTACCACGCTTCCCGCACCTATCTTGGAATTGTGTCCGACCACAATAGGTCCAAGCACTTTTGCTCCTGCCGATATCATTACATTATCTTCGATGGTAGGATGTCTTTTGCCCGTATCCTTGCCAGTGCCGCCGAGCGTGACTCCCTGATAAATGAGTACATTCGTGCCTATTTCTACCGTTTCTCCGATTACTACGCCGACACCGTGGTCGATGAATACACCGCCTGCTATCTTTGCCGCAGGATGTATGTCAATACCTGTCTTTCGTCTTGTGCCGCTGGATATAAGTTTTGCAAAATATTTCATTCCGTGGTTGTAAAACCAATGAGCGAATCTGTGCCTGTACAAAGCCTTGAATCCGCCGTAAGTGAAAAATATCTCAAACTTGTTTCTTGCCGCAGGATCCTTATCGAGTGCTGCCTGCAAGTCCATGGCTATTTTGCTTTTTTTCTTGCCCATATCTTACCTCTTTGGTATTTGTTTTTTAAGGCCGATATCTATCGCCGTGATTATACTTCTTTATTTTGATCGTTTTGTCTTTTGATTTAATAAGACAAACTTTTGATAAGCACTTTTTTGGAAAACAAAAAAGGTAATCGCCTTTCAAAGACGATTACCCGTGGTTCCACTTTGATTGGATATTTCTATCCCTCTCTTTTGCCTTAACGCAGCTCTACGCACGGCATTTCCTCCGTGAGCCTGACAGCCCGCACTTCACGGCTTTGCTTCGGAAAGGCTTTCAGCCGATGACCTTTCTCTCTGTGCCCGCCCAAGTTCGCTACTCTTGACTGTTGTGGCTTATTATCAGTACCTGTATTATAGTCAATACTTGAATTTTTGTCAACTGTATTTTCTCGCAAGTTTTTGCCCGCAAAGTCTTGCTAGCTACCTGCACCTCAAAAACTGTCGTACAATCGTATATCTTTCCAGCTACTGCTATATCTTATGTATAAAAAGGATTTTTTGTGATTTTATATCCTTTTATTCGCTCTTTATGTTTTCTAAAGCCGTTCTGTTTTCTATCGCATCGGGCGTGTTTTCTGTCTGCAACTTCTTGTATCTCTTTTCCTTGGGTATTGTGGGCTGCATGCTCATTGCGTAGAATACCAAGAAATAAGGATATGTATAAGTAAATGAATTTCCCGTAAAAGCAGATATGAGATATGCAAAAGCTCCTGCCATTATCGACAAATCGATTATGCTCATATTATCCTTTTGATATACGGCTTTTGCAAACCACCATATTATCATCACGAGATACAACACAAGCCCGGGAATACCTATATTGCTCGCCATAGCAAGATATTCGTTGTGTGGTACATCGAGTCGCTTGTCGTAAATATTGTTGGCATAATACAAGTCCATTCCTTTGCCAAACCAAGGCACTTGTTTTATTACGGCAATCGTTCTTTTCCAAAGAGAATATCTGCCTGTTCCTACGAGATTGGGATCGCTCGAACCGCCCGTAGCACTGTCGGCAAGTATGCCCAAATCTTCAAAGAATGAGACATATTGTTTCCACATCTTGGATATGCCGACCACCTCGTCTATGAATACCACCAAGCCGGTCACAAAAAATGCTATGATAAGATTCATCCATCTTATCTTTTTTGTCATCGCACCGCTGCAAATGATAAAGATTATTCCGCCTATAAAAGCAAAGTTTGCTCCCAAGGTATTGCAATACAAAAGATTATGGACATTAAGAGCAAGCAACACTGCCAACAAAGCTACCTGCCAATCTTTCTTGCTGTACACCAAAAGTGCAAAAGTCGCTGTCGTGGACATAGCAAGAAAATATCCGTAATGGTTTGAGTTGTTGAAAACACCTGTCTTCTTTGTCGTGCCGAAATTGTAATCTACCACCAAGGCTCCCCACATGATAAAACATATAAGACCTGCCATAATTACAAAAGTCCAAAGTATTACCATCTTGGAAATTTTGAGTTCTTGTCTTATGGCATAAGCCGATAAGAATACTACCGCATATTCCAATACCGTAAAAAAGCCTTCGTTTATGTATCCTGAACCATACAAGGATTTTTCAAAATCGGGCGAATGAAACAAGGATATAAATGCCCATATAAGCATCAATCCCAATGGCAAAAGCATAATATTAGACTTTATGAATTTGCCTATTGCCGAATATCTTTTTTCATCAAAAACTATATAAGTTTTTATACCGTAATACATCAATAGCACTACCGTCAAAAGCATCGCACAAAACTTGAGATAAAACTGTGTGTAGTGCATAAAGTGGCTGTTGTTTGATGTCGTATTGCGTACCGTTCCTAGCAATGCCAAAGAGAAAAAGCCTTGCAATACTACAAGGATAACGCCCGCAAAAAGCACATAACTTATGTATTTTGTGATGTCATTTAAAATTTGTTTTCTGTTGTTCAGATTTTTGAGAGATGTTTCCATATTTTTATTTTAAGCGGTATATCACCTTTTGTCAATAATGAATGATTATTATTATCTATTTTATTATCGTCTATCAAGTTTTTGTATAATTACTTCTTATCAGCCAAACTACGGCATTTTTTTAGTTTTGACTGTTTTTGTTTTATTATACTCTAAAAAAACTATCAAACTCTAAATATAATAAATCATATATCTTATTGATGTTTGTATCCAATAACAATGTTTAATTTAAAGTCTATGGTTATAAACAAATTTTATAAAAAACGGGCTTTGTTTGAGCCCGTCTTTATTTCGCTTAGATTATTGTTCGTCCTTGTTTTGGTTTTTTTCTATATTAATTTTCTCATCGCCTTTTGTGCCTACATTGAGTTTTTTTCTCAATATCATCTCGCCCTTTTTAGCTGTCACGCTCATTGCTACTACCACTGCGAGGATAAGCAATACGGCTTCGATTATTATGAATACTACCAATGTGATAGGAGTGTCTTTTGTCTTTATTGCCTGCGATGTTATTCTGACCAAAGACTGAACATTATAACTTTCGTTATAATCCTTTATCATAGCCTGATATGATGTGAGCAAAACATTCGCATTGTTTATAAGACCTTGCTCCAACTTGTCTGCCTCTGCTATAATCTTATTTCTTTCGTCCTCAGGCTTTGACGCAAAATCAGCACTTGCATAGCTTGTCTGATAGTATGTCCAATCATTGAGATTGTTTTGTGCCTCTGTGAGCATATCTATGGATTTGATAAGATTATCAATGATTTCTTTGCCCTGTTGGTTTACGATAGGATAAAGCTGAGATGCGTCAGTAGGAGGTACGATAATATTGTTCTGCTGACACAAGCTCTCGAACGCAGCTGTGTAGGTTGAAACATTTTTCTCGTATGTCGTTACCCTGTTTTTATACTCTTCTACTCTTGCATCGATATTGCTCTTTTCACTGCCTGTATCGATACCATTGCTTACGACAAAATATTTGTAGCTGTCAAGGTCAAGGCTCAATGCCGCTGCCCTTGCTGCAAGATTTGAAAATGAAAGATTCTGACTTGTGGATTCAAACAAAGGTGCTTTGTTTGCAAGACTTTCAGCTTCACTCTTCATTATCGACAACAAGTTTTTGATATTATAGTACTTGTCGAGATAATTGTTGCCTACCGATGAAATTGCGGTAAGATCTGTCGAATATGAATACTTGCTCTTAAAATCCTCGATATATGTCGCTGTAATTGCGTTTACGATATTGTAATAATCGTTTTTTGAATTGATAAGTTTGTCTATATCAGAATTTTGCGTAAGTATTATTCTAAAGTTGTAATCAGCATTTAGAATAACCTCGTCTTTTGTCTTGTTGACATCGCTTATATCAGTAATTACCGTTAAGTTTTTTATTACAGGATCCAAAAGATTTGCTATTTCTTCTTCGGTATAGTTGCACTTGATAGACAATGCCTTGGAAACATTGCTTACAGACTTTATGCCGTTGACAAAATCCATTTGTCCGCCCCAAGGGTCACTTCCTTCTTCTACTCCTTCATAATAATATGTGATCTTGGTCTCAAACTGACTTTTGCTGAGTATTATGTCGGAAATACCCATTATTCCGGCACCTACTATCAATGCTATAATGGCATATACCAAAATTCTTACGGCACTTTTCTTGATCTTCTGCCATATCATTCTGAATGTCAATTCGCCGTTCATAGTATCTTCCATATTTTTCCTCCGTTGTTAAAAAGAGTAGAATCCGCTTTTTAGTTTAGTATATCACTAATATTTGTCATTATGCAATAATTATTTTGTATTAATTCTTTTATCTACAAATTTTTTAGTATTTTATGCTTTTTAAGCTTGGACTTTTAACTTTTTCTTTACAAAAAAAGACGATATCTTTATCGCCTTTTATGTTTTTATATCAAAGATAGGTTTGCATTTCGCTTTTGAGCTTATTTTCCAAATCCATAAGATTTTTTATGGTATCGAAACTGTCTTCGGATGCACAACAATATTTTTTTTCATATTCTTTTAGCTTTTTTGTGCCCATATCGCAGCCTTCGATTATCATAGACGCAACGCTTCTGTCAGAACTATCTTTTTTGAGTCGCATCTTTGTCGTCATCTCTGCCATAAATTCTGCTATCGGATTGGGATCCTTTCCGCCCATACAATAGTTTGACAACAATTCTCTTGTCCTTGCCACTATATCTTCATGCTTTTTGATATATTCGCTCAATGTGTCTTTGAATGTACTATCCTTTGCATAAGGATATACTCTTTCTATCGTGCCTATCGCCATTTTAGCTCCCGCATTGCATTGCTTGAGCATTTTTATCGTATCTTCCATTTTGTATTCTCCTGTTTTTTATGTACGATATAAAATGATAATAAAAATTAATATTAACTAATAAATATTGATAAAATATAAATAAAAATATTCCAATACAAATATTTGCAAAAATCTACAAAATTATACACTTTTGCAATAGTTTTATCAAAAAACCAACTATTAGCTCAATTTGCTTGCCAAACTCAAATATTTATGCTAATATCTCATTACAAAACTTAATAAAGGAAAAGGACATCAAAATCCTTAACCGCAAAAATAGAGAGTTGGCTGAGTGGTCGAAGGCGCACGATTGGAAATCGTGTGAACGGTAATCCCGTTCCGAGGGTTCAAATCCCTCACTCTCTGCCATAGAAAAGGACACAAAAAATTTGTGTCCTTTAATTTTTGCGAGAGTTCGAGAGCACCGAAATAGTGACGCTCGCACAAGACGCTACCTGCTTGCTCGCTATGCCGTCACTCCGCTCCTTACAAATCCCTCACTCTCTGCCATGGAAAAGGACACAAAAAATTTGTGTCCTTTTATTTTTGCGAGAGTTCGAGAGCACCGAAATAGTGACGCTCGCCTTATCTTTTTCCCAATTAAATATTAAGCCTTTCTATATTGTAATTTTATTATCCTACGATAGCTTCTCGAGAAAGCTTTACCCTGTTGATGTTTTTTATCTCGATTGTGCAATCTACATAAACGCCTTCCATATAAATTTTTGATGTAATCTTGCAGCTATTGAGTTTTAATTTGAGTAATACATTTTCAAAACGCATACCCTCAAAATATATTGATTTTCCCTCATTGAGTTTGAATGCCTTGTCTTCTTTAGAATAAGTATAATCTTCGCTATCGAAAAATGCTTCAAAACTTTCCGTTTCGCTTGCGAGATCGTCTTCATCTTCGATAGGATAGGTCTGCTTATCCCAGCTTCCGCCATAATTTGTATAAACATTCAATTGATCGTCCACTACTTCTGTAAATATTGCGGGCGAATCCATAAATTCAGAAGTATATGATTTGTCGCCGTCTACTTTTATAGTATTGCTCACTACTCCTACCATAGGGATATCCATGGTCATAATCATTTCCATACTGTCGGCTTTTTGCAGTTTTCCCAAAAAATTATCAATATCTTTAGGCGATGTCATACAGCCTGCAAAACAAGCCGTGCAAATAATTGCAATCAAAATAATTGTTGATGTAAAAATAAATAATTTCTTTTTCATTTTCTTCTCCTTATACAAGTTTTGTTGGTTTAATTATATAATAATCGGTCATATAAGTACAGGACATAATATGTCCTGTTAATATTTGTCTTATTGTGCTATGCTGAAAAAAAGAAAACCGATAAAATTGAAGGATTGTACTCATAGAAAATGAATTATTGTCAAAATGCCTTCCAATGATATTAAAAAATTTATATTGATAAAAATTTATGGTTATGATATAATATGTTTGTTTCTGAATAACTCCGGAGCATCTGCCTCACGGCCAAGCAATGGAGGTATTTTATGAAACAAAAAAATAAAAACCTCGGCTTGGTCGCCGGGGAAAACCTGAAGCATCTAATCAAAAAATCTGCCTACAAAACACAAGATGAATTTGCATATCATTTTGGCACCAATGTGCGTACAGTCAACAGGTGGATAAACCACGGCATAGACAGTCTGACTACAATTCAGCAAATAGCCGATTTTTTTGATGTAGATGTATTTACTATCCTCTCCTGACGGGAGGATAGTTTTTTAATAAATGGATTGAAATTCTTCTTTTGTTTTGTAAGTCTTTAATAAAAAGTCATAAACAATCGTGACATCCATATTGCCATTAAACGACTTGCCTTTAATATATACAAATCTGTATTTGCTGTAGAAAATCATCATTACTATTCGCCACGCAATGATTGCGACAAACAAAAAAATCAACAACAGCAATGCAAAAAACCATATAAGATCAAATTGGCTTTTGGGCTTATGATATGCAAGAATTATGATATCTATCACTATGATTATACAAAACAAAGTACATAAAAACGCTGAGAAAAATTTTTGTTTGTTTTAAAATACAAGGAGTTTAAACCTAAATCATAATTATACAAAGATTTTTTTGCAAGAGCCTTGCTGCTGCTGAAATAACTTGCACTCAAGTTTTTTGCCAAAGAATATATAATCCCCAACACCAAGAGCGACAATATACTATAATCTGCTATAGCAAGATATTCTATCTTTAAGACTTTTTCAAATACAGATACAAATATAGTCAACAAAAGTATTGTCATCAAAAGAAAAATTCCAGCCGATTTCAAAGAATAATATTGATTATAGCCTCCTTCCCATCTATAATCTTTTTTTGCGAGTATTATGAACTTGTTGAGCATTTGCTTTTCTTCCTGAGCTTTGTTGTAGTCATCAGGCTTGTTAAGACTGTCTACCTTTTTTTCAAGATTTTCGGTACGACTTAAAAGCAAGTCCATTTTATCATATAAATTTTCATGTTTTTGTTGTTCTGTCATTGTCTTTTCCCTGTCTTATCAGAATAAAATCAATCGGATTTTTCTTTATCTTTTAACATTTTCAAATCTTCTCTTGCCTTGTCAACATAACCTTTAAATCTTTGACTTCCGCACAAAGTATCGCCGACCGCATAAGATATGGCTCTGTTTTCAATCACGCTTTGCGTAAGTTGAGTAAGAAGATCAATAGTTTTGTTCAGCTTTTCTTCCATAATGGAAATCTTGATATCTTTCAATCTTATGAGCTGTTTTCTAAGCTCCGTATTTTGTTGTTCTAAAGAAAGATTTTTGAGCGATGATTTTTCTAGGACTAATTTATAATCTTCTATATCCTTTTCCTTTATTTTGCCGTTTTCTAATGCTTCTTCCAAATCTTTTTTTATGTATTCTACTTGATGAGCAAGCTCTTTATTTTCTTTTGAAAAACTATCGAAAATATCGACAAAATAATCGGCATCAAATTCTTCTTTGTGAATGCCATGACTTTCGCAATAGCCTTTTAAGAAGCTGTCAAACAACTTCATATATATCATTACTATATCAAAAGTAATTTGTTTTTCATTATTATGTTTGTGCTTATTTATTTTTGAAATATAATTTTTTAATCTTTCGTATTCCTGCGGATCTGTATTCAAATTATTTATAAAGAATTCATTAACATTTTGAAGACGCATTATCTCTCCTGCTGTGCGTGCCTTCTTGGTGTCAATTGAATATTCCTCTGTCACGATTTTGATATATTCTTCTGCCATATCGAGAAAAGCATCAAAAAAAGAATTGCTTTTGGATTTTATATTTGACTCGATTGTCATATATCTTGAATACAACCTTTCGCTTATTTCTTTTAGATACTCAAACATTTTTTTCTCCCCGATTTTGGATATCTTTATTATAAATCATCTAAGATAATATGTAAATACTTTAGATTATATAAATTAATCAATAATTATACTTAATACAAAACAGATTTTTTACTTTAACCTTTTAAAAAATCTTCTTTATTTTTTCAAATAAATAGGAAAGAGCCTCGAAAGGCTCTCTCCTTGGGACAAGTATTAGGTTTTGGATATAGACTTTTAAATATTTTTATGATAAAAATTCGATATTAACGAATTTATTTTAAAATACTTGATATTGTCTTCGGGAGATGAAAAGTCCACAAAGATTTTTTCGTGTGTCGTGGAATCATAATAAATCCAATCCGATGTGTTTTCAAAAGTAATTTTTTTGAGATTGATACAATTATCCAAAGAATCGGATATTATACTTCTGAGCGATGCGGGGAAAGTCACTTCTGTCAACGATGTACATTCGCCGAAAGCATATTGATTTATCTCCTGCAAATTTTCAGAAAATTGAATTTCTGCAAGCGATGAGCATCTACTGAAACTGCCAAAGCCTATTTCTTCCACACCGAGCAACTGTGCTTTTTTGAGGTTTGTGCAATAATTGAAAGCATAAGATTGTATAATCTTTAAGCTTTCGGGAAGAACAATCTCTTCGATCTCCTCTCTTAACTCAAACGCATATTTGTTTATGCCTGTCACTTCGTATGTCTTGCCTTCATACTCTATCTGAGAAGGTATTTGCAAAGAAGAGGTTTTGTCATCAAGTGATTTGCTGTGGACTATCGCCTCAGAGTCATTTATGAGATAATCTAATATGCCGCTTTTTATTGGTTTATATCCGTCTTTTGTATGAGGATTGCTGTCGCTCTCAAAGACTATTGTGTTGTAATATTCAATATAGCTATGCCACCCGTCTGGTATTTGCGACAAGTTTGTGTATATTATAAGCTGTCTTTCAAATGCAGAACCATCAATAGATGTAGTGCTGTCGGGAAGATAAAGTTCGTCCAAAGCATCGCAATTTGTAAAAGCATTTGCTTTTATCGTTGTGACAGAAGAGGATTTTATATCGACTTTTTTAAGCGATGTGCAATTATAAAAAGTATTTTTTTCTATCGTCACGACAGCTGACGGTACAATTATCTTCTCAAGCAAAGCACAATTATAAAAAGCTCCTTCCCCTATTGAGCGGACATTCGAAGACATTTTAAAATCTTTCAATAAAGTACAATTATTGAAAGCATTTGCTCCTATTTCCAAAACAGAATCCGGCAATACAATTTCTTTAATAGCTACGCAATCAGAAAATGCATAGTTGCCTATACTCTCGACAGCTTCGGGAATCTTTATCTCTTGCAATGCTTTGCATCCATAAAAGACGCCTGAGCTTATTTCTCTGACTGATGAAGGAATATCCACGCTTTCCAATGATATGCAATTTGCAAAAAAATAAGAGTTTAGCGTTTCCATATCCTGAGGCAATCTGACATATTGAAGATTGTCGCAGTCGTAGAAAGCATTAATGCCAAGCACAACTCCGTCTTCGATATATGCTTCTCTCAAAGAATCGATATTCTTCAAAGCATTGGAAACAGAGTCGCATTTTTTCACTACGATTTTTTGGACATTGATTTTGTCTGCATCTTCCTCGTAATAACCAAACATTCCTCTTAATGTAATAGGAAGCGAGGTGCTGAGTTCTTTAAGATTATCGCACTTTTCAAGTATTGAATAGCACAACCTGACGCTTTTAGGTATATCCAGACTTTCCAAGGACGAACAAGCAAAAAAAGTGCCTTCTTTGAGCTCTGTTATGCCGTCAGGTATATTGATGTTTTTAAGTTGTGTACACAACATAAAAGCATACTTGCCTATACTTTTTAAAGATTGAGGAAGCTCTATCGTCTTAACTTTACTTTCCATAAAAGCATAATCGCCCAAGCTTTCTATACCTTCGCTTATGACAATTTTTTCGCAAGACAAGCCTTTAAAAGCTCTTTCTGATACTTTTTTTACTTCATAAGTCTTGTCTTCATAACTTACTGCGGCAGGTATAGTAAGCAAAACCGAATTTTGGAGAATTACTTCTTTTACCTGAGCAAAATCGTCTACTATGATATATCTGACACCATTTAGGACAAAGCCTTCGTTTTCCAAATCAACTTCTTCTTTGTCTCCGCTCTGAATATCTCCGCTTTGTATATCTCCGCTTTCTTTGTCTCCGCTCTCGGTAGTTTTTCCTATATCATCGCAAGCGACAAAACATACCATAGCCAAAGCTATAAGTATGACAAAGACCATTATCGCCAGAATCTTTTTGTTTTTCATGCTCCCTCCGAACTTATCGATGTACTACACAATAAATACAATCTGAATACACAAAACATTTCATGATTTTTTAAATTTTCAGATATTTTTTTAAATTGCGATTATAAAAGCCGATGTTTTTAATATTATAGCATATAGATTTCTTTATTTCTATTAACATACATATTATCTTTTTATATCAATGTTATATCAAAGCAAATGTTTAATTTTATAAAAAATGCAAGGCGGTAAATTCTCTCCGCCTTGCACGATTGATAATTTAAATTGGTAATTTGTGCGACAAGATTTTTATATCTTCATTGCCACATCCCATGCACTCCAGATAGCCGTCATTATATTACCCACTTTGTTGCAATCTCCCACCAAGTTTTTGCTCTTTTGCAAAGGATTGGGCAAATAACCTACGCAAAGTATTACCGTATCGCCTTCTATAGGTATTTCTTTGCCGTCTTTTGAGAGTGCTATAATGCCGTTGTCATTGATTTCCTTGACTGTTGTGTTGAGATATACAGGGACTTTTTTGAGTTTGAAAAAGTCTCTTAAATATGACGAATTGGCAAGACAAATTCCCTTTGCGGCAATCAAATCTTCTTTCATCTCTATGATGACGGGCTGTTTGCCTTGATTATAAAGCTCATAAGCGATTTCACAACCCGTAAGGCTTCCGCCGATAATTATTACTTTGTCTCCCGCTTTGCTTCTGTCATTGAGATATGCTACCGCATCGATGGCTTTTTCTCCGCCTTTTATGTTGAGTTTTCTCGATACGGCACCTGTTGCGACAACAACTTCGTCTGCATCAAGCGAAGAGATATCCTTGACTTCTGTGTTGAGTTTTATTTCCACGCCGAGATCTTTCATCTGTTTTTTGTACCATTCGATAAGCTCTCTGTCCTTTTCCTTAAACTCAAAAGATGCCGCAGGTATGAATATTCCGCCCAATTCGTTTGACTTCTCATAAAGGCTTACTTTGTGTCCTCTCATCGAAAGTACTCTCGCTGTTTCCATACCGCCTATACCGCCGCCTATTACGGCAACATGCTTGGGCTTTGAAGTCTTTTCAATATAATATTTTTTGGAATTCATAGAAGGAGGATATACCGCACATCTGCACATGCCCTTTGTGTCGGCAAGCGATTGAGTGTTTGGCACTCCCTCATATTTTGCAAGATTGAAACAGCCGTTGTGACAACATATACAAGGTCTTATGTCGTCAGTCTTGTCTTCCATAAGTTTTGTTATCCACTCGGGATCGGCAAGAAATTGACGAGCCACGCCCATTGCGTCTATCTTGCCCTCTTTGATTTTCTTTGCCGAATAATCAGGCTCGTTTCTACCTGCAACGACTACGGGTATAGATACGGCTTTCTTGACCTCTTCGGCTTCCTTATAGTTGCAATTCAAAGGCATATACATCGGCGGATGCGACCAATACCAAGCGTCATAGGTGCCATTGTCGCAGTTGAGCATATCATAGCCCGCGTCCTGCAAATACTTTGCCGCCTTTATACCTTCTTGAAGGTCTCTGCCTGCTTCATCATAATCATCGCCCTCGCAAGGCAATGCTCCCGACCTGAATCCTTTTGTCTTGGATACTACTGAATATCTCAAGGATACGGGATAATTTTCGCCACAAGCATTTTTGATAGACTTTAGAATTTCCACGGCAAAGCGATAACGGTTTTCAAAACTTCCGCCGTATTCGTCAGTACGCTTGTTGACATATTTCAAAGTGAATTGGTCAAGCAAATATCCCTCGTGTACGGCATGCACCTCGACACCGTCAACACCTGCATCCTTGCACAATTTCGCCACTTTGCCGAATGCATCGATTATATCCTGAATTTCCTTTTTGGTCATAGCTCGGCTGGGGACTTTATCCGACCAGCGATTGGGACAAGGCGAAGGAGCCATCGTAAGTCTTTCGACATTTATGACAGGCTTTAGCATAACTCTCATGAGTTTATTTGTATATACCATTTCCGTAAGGTCGCTTACCGCAAACGAACGGCCGAATCCCGCCGTAATCTGCACAAAAAGTTTTGCACCCGTCTTGTGAATTTCCTGCATAAATTCTTTGAGTTTTTTGAATTTGCTTTGTCCTTGATAGAGCCACTTATTGCCCACAAGATCTCTTACGGGAGCAATACCCGGCAGAATAAGTCCGCAGTTATTTTTTGCTACATTAAGAATGAGTTTTGCCGCCTCTTCATCCCAATGGTTTGGCTCGGCAAAGCCGAAAAGACAAGTGCCGCCCATCGAACACATCACGATACGGTTTTTGATTTCCAAATCCCTGATTTTCCAAGGCGTAAACAATGCTTCGTATTTTTTTTGCATATAATCCTCCCGTATGTTTATTGCTTATATTTTAACAAACTTTAAAATATTTTTCAATACCCAAATTTTGTTATTATCGTTTTATAGTTGAATTTATATGACGTTTTTTATTTTATCAAAAAATACCATATCCATAGACACGGTATTTTCAGTCGGTATTGTTTGCCAATACAAAGCATTTTTTGCAAAATTTTATAAACTTATCATTACTCTGCCAAAGGCATTTTTTTCAGATATTCTTTTATTATTTTTGAAAGATTTACGTTCTCTTTTTTATCGTTTTCCAACGAATTGTATAAAGCTATAGCTTTTTCTTTATATTCTTTTGCCTTTTCTATGTCAAAAGGATAATAACAATATGCTACGCTCATAAGATAATCAAGATAAGTTTCTTCATCGTTATAATCGTATTCTGCTTTGAATTTTTTTATTAATTTTTCTGTATCCTCTATTGTTGACATAAAATATTCGCTGTCATTCAGCTTGTCAACGGATATTATTTTGAGCATACAGTTGATAGCCGTCACCATATCTGGTATATAAAATTTGATATTTTTCTCAAGGCATGTTTTGTATCCGTCTATGGCTTGTACTATGGCTTCAAAAGCTTTTTGATTTTGATTAGTATCACGATAATAATAATGCCAACAAAGTCTGCCGAATGCCATGGTTCTTGTCTTATAATCCGACTCTTCGAATTTTTGTATATCTTTGAATACTCTCGAAAGAATACTCTGCTGCTCGTTATACTTTTTGGCATAATTTGCGGTATTTGCAAGACATATATATTCAAAGAGCATTGTGAGTTCTGTAAACAGATTTCCTTTGTTTGCAATATCATGCTTGATATCCATAGATTCTGAATAAACATTGTATGCTTCTTCAAATTCATTTTTTCTTATTTTGAGAGTAGCATAATATGAAAGCAATTCGGTATATTCATAAAGCTCTTCATATCCGCATTTGTCAAGATTGGGCTTATAGATATCTATTGACTTATGAAAATAATAGTCGCTTTGCGACAATCTGCCCACTATCATATCGTCTAATCCGCAAGATATATAGAGTTTTCCAAGCTTCAACAACTGTGAAATATCCAATTTTAATCCGTAATTGAAAAACGCATCGATATTTTTGATGATATCGACTTCGTTCAAAACCTCGTGATAATTTCTTGTCCATCCGAGTTTTACGGGCAATCTCAATACGGCATCGAGCAAGCTTTCGACCATAAGAGGATTTTTCTCAGACATATATCCTATTACAGAATTTATACAACAAAAATATATTCTGTCGTCATTGTCAGTGGCAAAAGAGAATTTGTCATTTGAAACATCTATGATTTTATTTGCCAATCTGCTTGCACAATCTCTTATCTCTTCGGCAAAAACCTTTTTTATTACTTTTTCAAGCTCAAGATGAGCAATTTTGAATTGCGTACCCTCATTGCTTCTTATGGTACCCAAAAACAACTTCATGGAATTAATAAAGCCGAGATATGCAAAATTCACATTATTGTTTTCAGAAATTACTCCTAATTCCTTGAGAGTAAGAGGTCTGTCTGCCATTGCAAGACAACACAATACATTTATGAATTTCTGATAATATTTTGAGCCGTAATAACTTTTGATATTTTTAAAATAATTTTCATAGATATTGTTGTCTATTGCAAGCTCTTCGACTTTCAGCTCTGATATGTTTTTGTTTATAAGGCTGTTTACTTTCAAAGAAAGCAATTCTTTTATAAGATTGAGATTGAGAATAGTCTTTCTGTCTATACTCTCAAAAATCTCATCGGTTTTGCTGTAATCCACATTAAAACAGACATTATTGCGTTTGCACATCAAAATTATTTTTTTGATGATGTACAAGTCAAAATATTTTTTGACAAAGTTTCTGTAATTCTCATTATCTTTGTTGTAGAGAATTATATCTCCTTTAAATGTCTGAACATAGTTTTTGCAAAACATCGAAAGGCTGTCTTCTTTATCGTCCGTACGACATGTCACCATTATGTATATGCCGTCATCGAGATCTTCTTCGGAGGGTATAAAGTCAGTGATATTTTTACCTTTCTGAACATTTATTTCGTCTATGCCGTCAAATATAAACAATAATTTTTTGTCATAATAACATTTTTGTTTGTATGTATTAAGAAATTTTGCAAATTCTTTTGCGGGATTTTCTGCATTTATATCCAATCTCAACGTATTGTTTGCAAGAGTATTGCCTTTGGATATCTTTCTCATCTGATCTTCTACGCAAATGGAAAAATCGTCTATTCTGGAATTGTAAGTAGAGTTGATATAAAAAGTCTTTACCGCTACTTCGTCCAAATAAATTTTGTCAATGGAAAAAGGGTCGAGACCTCTTACAAAAAAGCTCTTTCCCATGCCTCTTTCCATTCTCAACATAAACACCGATTTTTCTTTTTCGAGCTGTCTGTTCAAATCATTCAAAAGATATTCTGGCTCAAGATACTCTCCCGAAGATAAAAATTCTTCGCAAAGATTTCTCTCCTCTACACTGTAATTATCCAGACTGCCTGTTTTGTCGGTATTTATTATGTTGTTTTCAATAAACAAATTGTTCAACTCATTTATCGTCACGGATTGTTTTTGACTTCTGACATATTCGATTACATCGGTCTTTTGCTGTTTTTGAAGATATCTGTCAAAAAGATATATGCCTCTGTTGCGAAGACTGAAAAAAGGATAAAGAGGTATAAATTCTTCCCCTACCTTCAGACAAAGTCTTCCGTTTGGTTGGCTCGATGCATCCTTTACAAGCTCGTGACCTTCCTCATATACAAAAGCTACTTTTGTAAACAAGCTGTTGTTTTTGACAAAAAAATCAGTGAGTTCTTTAAGTTTTTGTGCCATATCATTATACAACTCAATGTCGTCAATAAGTTTTGTGGCACCGTGTGCAATCGTATTATTTCGCCAAAATACGATATCCCCAGTTTTGTTTGAATTAGCAAATTTTTTCGTGGCCGAAAGAATGTCTGTAATTTCCTTGGGAAAATCTCCGTACTCTGCCGCAACTTCATTGCTCAAATTAAGAAGATATCTCCAATCTCCCAAAGAGAGAGGCTTTGACATCATATAATACAACAATTCTTTTGCCTTAAAAGATTGCTCCCTTTTTATTATCATCGCTCCTACCACAAGCACAGGCATTCTTATCACTATTTCATATAAATCTTTTATCTGAAATATAATTCCGTACACCTGCTTATTGTCGATAAGCTCGCCTATAAGTTTGTACTCGGCGGCAATTATAGGATTGATATTTTTTACCGCTTGGTCATTATAATATTTATCTGTGAGTTTCAACAACTCGTTCCATTCTTTATCGCACAAAGGACAAACGAATTTTTTGTTGATAATTTCCAATTCTTCATCACAACGGGGACATACTAATCTTTCCATTTTTCTTCTCCTGACATTTTAGAGCTTTTTGCAAGCAACTTATTTATTTCTTTTATTCTGGATACATTTTTATCAATATTGAATATCGAAGGAATGATAAGACAACATACCAAAAGTATAAAGAAAATAATGATATTTGCCACTATGCCGACTTTGACATTTATATTCTCTATGAATTTGAGTGCCGTATCGTATAATGACGCAAAAGTGAGCACCGAAGTAAGGAATATCAACAAAGTATTTCTCATAATCTGTTTTTTTTCTTTTTTCAGAGAATCCAACTGATTTTTCTTTGTCAATATACCGTCTATAATCTTTATCATAAGCTCGATTTTTGAATCCAAGTACTTTTCCAGCTTATCAATTCCCATTACATCGATGAGACATTCATAATACTTATTGATTTGTGTGACTGACGAAGGCTGAGAAAACATGTTTTTGTATTTAAAAACAAGACAAATATCCTTTTGCTCGTTGAGATAATCAAGCTGCTTTTCAAGTCCTTCATAATCCGTATTGATTCTGTCCGTAATGCTCAATTCGTCCAGATATTTTTGCATAGAGTACTTTTGATTGACGGCGAGCACGAAAAGAAGATAATAAATAGTCGAAATTTTGTTTATGAAGTTGGTGGTCATAAACTCATTTGTCTTTTCGTCATCTGTCTTTGAGGTAATATTTACTGCGACATTGGAAGAAAAATACCATTTAGAGTTTTCAAAAGGGGCATAACTTTTTATGTTTTCCCTATTGACTTTATAAGTATCTTTATAATTCAATGCGAGATTTTTTGCTATATTTTCTATGGATTCAGCATCTTTATCGACAAAATAATGAGCATAAATCATAGGTCTGTTTTCTGAATAATGAAAACCTTTGCTGTTGTCAAAATCGGTAGCTTCTTCTATGTTTTTAGTAAGATTTTTTACCAGATCCAACAATAAGACTTCTTTTTTCTCTACCGTGTCTTTGTCTTTTTTTTCTTCAAACTTTATTATATTTTCACTTGATTTTACTTCGCTTATGAAATAGTTGAATTGTGCGAGTTTGTCAAAAGATACATTTTTAGGTTGGATTTCAAAAACAAGATATCCTACTCCTGTATCAAAAAAATGAAACATTACATCGTCAATAAAAAAATCATACTCTTCTTTTGTGCGAGTAAACAATTTGACTTTGTCTTCTTTTCTTCTGGGCAATCCGAAAAAACTTCTGCTGTTGTCTGTCAATCTGTATGTATGGCAAATCTGAGTGCTTGTCCCAGAACGCATAGTATTCTGAACTGCTCTTCGCAGCTCTTCCGTCACGATATCAATCTCTTCAAAACACAAAACTTCTTTTTGTTTTGATGTATATCGTGTCATAGTTGTGATTTTGTCAAAATTTTTGAAAGTAAATGGAAAAATTATCCTTAAATCCGCCAAAGAAACATCACTCATATCTTTTCCCTTCTGTACCTTATCAATCAATGTGTATAGTCCGACATTCAGAAGATAAAACTTCTATTAATATTATAATATTAACCGTGATATTTGTCAATCCGAAGCAAGATAATAATGACTATTTATTTAAAAAAATATAATTCATAAACTTATCGCCAAAGCTTTGACATTGAGTAAGGTCTAAATATCTAGAATTTTTTATGATATATTCGGCTTTTTCTTTATTAAACGGATAAATTACACAGCCCTTAAGAGAGGCATTTCCCACACACTTGCATTTTTGAGAAAACGCCTTGTCTATGAGTCCGCTCGCTACGGCGTTGTCGATATCTATAAAATCAGAAAACCCGCCCGCAAGATAGAGTGTATCTATATCGTCCAACGATATGCCTTTCTCTTCCATAAGCAGTGCCACGCCTGAGCGTATGGCAGATTTTGCAAGCTGAAATTGTCTTATGTCTTCTCTTTTGAGCACGATGTCTTTTGATATGCAAAAATCTTCTTGCATATATCCCGTATAATCGATTATGCCGTTTTTATAAAGCTCGGCAATTATGTCGATAAGTCCCGTACCGCAAATGCCTTTGGCTTCTTTGCCTATAAACTTTATTTTGTCGGGATATTCAAAATGCGTTATTGCTCCCTCTCTTGCCGTCATTCCGCACGATATTCCCGCTCCCTCGAAGCAAGGTCCTGCCGAAGTAGCGGTGACAAGATATTCTCTTTTGTCAAAAAGCACTACTTCCGCATTAGTGCCCATATCTATAAAAAGATTGTATTTTCCTTGTTGAGGATTTGATAGAGTGAGAAGTCCCGCCGTAATATCGCTGCCTACAAAAGAAGAAATGTTTGGCAAAGTGGTGACAAGGCAATCTGTGTCTATCCCCTTATCTTTTGCACAAAAGGTCTTGGATTCAAGAAAAGTCGGTGTGTAGGGAGCAAATCCCATACCCGAGCAATCCTCTCCTGTGAATGTGTGAAGCATAGTAGTGTTTCCGCTGACATAGATATGCTCTAAAAAAGTGTTTTTGTCCACAAATTCTGAGATGTTTTTGTCTATCGCATTTATCAAAACTTTTTTTAAATCCCCAATGCCGTTTTTGATGCAATATTCGATTCTGCTCATCACATCGCTGCCGAAAACTTTTTGAGGATTGACAAAACTCTTTTTTCTTACAATCTTTTTTGTCGTGCTGTCAACGAGTGCGAATGCTATCGTTGTGCTTCCTATATCTATTGCAAGATAGGCTTTTTCTACCTTATAATTACCCTCAAAATTGTCATTTGTGACAATATCATCATCTCTAGGGATAACAACATTGATATCGCTTATTACGAGATATTTGCACGCAAGCACTTCTTTATCGTCAACGATGAGTTTGCATTTTTTGCAAATGCCTTTTCCCCCGCAAGGCATAGAAAAATCATAGCCAAAGGATTTGAGCACTTCGCCCAAGTTCTGACCTTTGTCTGCCCACAAAATATCATTGTTTATGGTGATTTTGCATTTGCCTGTCATTTTTCTCTTCTATTTAAAGTGCGATAACACTATAAAATCAAATTGCTTTGATTTGTTTTATTTATATTTCAGTATTTTTCTCTTTCTTAATTCTTTTTGGAAGACTTGGGGAATTCTATGCTTACGCTCGTACCCTTGCCGAGTTCGCTGTCGATTTCCAATTTTCCGTCATACAAAGCGACAATATGTTTTACGATAGACAAGCCCAATCCCGTGCCGCCTGTCTGCTTCGAACGGCTCTTGTCCACTCTGTAAAATCTCTCGCAGATATAAGGTATATGCTCTTTTGCTATGCCTATACCGCTGTCCTTTACCACGACACGCACTTTTTCGCTGTCCTCGCTGAGCGTGACAGTCACTTTGCCGCCCTTGTTGTTGTAATGCACGGCATTGCCGATAACATTGTTGATACATTCATAAAGATTGTGCGAATCGCCTTCTAAGACGGCATGTCCTTTTATGACAAACTTTATGTCTTTGTCGGTTATCTCGTCCTTATAGGCTTGTTCTGCCTCTTTGCACAAATCTTCTAGATTGAGTTCTTCATGATTTTTTGCAATATTTCTGCTCTCCAGCTTGCTTATATAAAGCATATCCATCACCATATTGTGCATTCTCACGCTTTCGGTATATATTCGCTTGATATACTTATAGTCCGAAGATGTCTCCTCTGTGCGGGACAACAAAACTTCGCTCAGTCCCTGAATGGAAGTGAGAGGCGTCTTGAGCTCGTGAGAAGCATTGGCAAAAAACATACTTTTTTGCTTGGATACTTCTTTTTCTTTTGTAATATCGCTCACAAGAATTATGCCCATCTTGTCATCGGTGTTTATGTCTTTCATGTCCATGGTAAAGACATTGATTACAAGATCTTTTTCGTGATATTCATAGTTGAAAATTTCGCTGTTTTCTTCTTCGAGCACCTGACTTATTCTCTCATAAAGGTTCAAATCGTCTATCATGCAGATAAGCTCTTCGCCCGACTTTGCCTTGGCAAAAAGCGAAGTTGCGACATTGTTTGTGAGAGAGATTTTTTTGTCTTTGTCCACTACGATAATGCCCTGAGTCATATTGTCGATAATGCCGTACAACTTGGCTTTTTCGGTATTCGTCCTGTCATAGCTTTCCTTAAGATTGCCCACAAGCTCGTTCATCTCGCTGATAATGGAGAAATTGAGGGCATCGTCTGAATTGTATTCGATAGGAGTATAGCAGCCGCTGTTTATGTCACGAAGATTATCTCTCAATCCTTTTAGCTGATTTTCTACTTTTCCCGAAAGTTTGGTCGCAAGCAGGAATGACAACAACAATGCAAACACCAATGCCACTCCCACATAGAGTATTCCCACGCCCGTATATGACCAGACATTGCTGGCTTTTTCCGCAACTCTTAAGATATAATCCTCTCCGCCCGATTGTATTTTGAGAGCATAATAATACATATCGTAGCCAAATGTCTCAGAATATCTTTTTACGATTTTGGGATTGCCGTTTATGGCAGAAACCACCTCTTCTCTGTCGATATGATTGTCCGTATCGGCATTATCGCTTTTTGCACTGTCAAAAAACACATCGCCGTCAGCATCTATTATCGTCACTCTTATGGTGCCGAAATTATTGACCGATTTGATAGAATTTATATCTTCCTCGATAAGTTCGGCAAGAATACCCGTATCCGCCACTATTTTTTCTTTTATACGCATTTCCTGTGCCCAGAAGTGCGTGGCTGTACCTGCACAAAATACTGCAAGTGCCGTAATAAACGCTATAAGAAAACTTTGCAAGACTATTTTCTTTTTCATATACTTTGCTTTCTCTTTTTGGATTTTTATGCTTTTCCGATTGAAAATATCGGAATTATTGAATTCATACTCTTTGCTATTTATATAATAAAATCTCAGGCTCTTTTTGTCAACATAATGATATAAAGGCTTTTTAAGCCTTTATACTTATATCGCATCATTGAGTTTTTTTATGAATACCCGTATTTCCGAATTGTGCCCATTCGCAGATATTGACTGCATGGTCGCCTATTCTCTCATAATATTTTGCTATCATAAGAAGTTCTGCCACTTCTCTGGCATGCTCGCTTGACTCTTTGATTACATCGACTATTTCTCCGAGTGCCTTGTCAAAAAGTCTGTCCATATCGTCATCCAATACCTGTGTTTTTTCGGCAAGCTCGATATCCTCGTTGATAAGCGAACTGCAAGAGCTTCTCACCATTTCTACGGCAAGTTTTCCCATGTCGATAATGGATTTTATCTTTATTTTTCCCGACAAGCAAGGTACTATTCCCGCTATATCTGCCGACTGGTCGCCGATTCTTTCTACATCGGTGATAGCTTTTAAAAGACAGGATATGTCCCTGAAATCTTTTGCAAAAGGCTGGTTTCTCAAAAGCAATCGCATACATCCGTGTTCGATATCCATCTCGGCATCGTCCACAAGCTTGTCTTTTTTGACCACTTCCAAAGCTTTTTCCTTGTCGGCTTTTATGAGCAATGCGTTTGCTTCTTCGAGCATACTCTCGGCTATTCTGCACATTTTGGCAAACTCCGTCTTCAATCTCATAAGATTGTTGTCCAAACTGTTTTCCATATTATCTCCTCGCCATAAGTCTTTTTAGGCTTTTATGCAATATTTGATTGAATTTTGTTTTTTATGTTTTGATTTTATATCCTTATAAATCGATTTGGATATCAACCGAATCTTCCTGTGATATATCTTTCTGTCTGCTCTTTTTGAGGATTGGAAAAAATGTTTTCCGTTTCGTCAAATTCTATGAGCTCGCCCAAAAGGAAAAATCCTGTCTTGTCGGATACTCTCGCAGCTTGCTGCATATTGTGCGTGACCATTACTATCGTCACATTCTCTTTAAGCGAACTGCAAAGCTCCTCTATCTTTCCCGTGGAAATAGGGTCCAACGCACTCGTAGGCTCATCCATAAGCAATATCTGAGGGTCCACTGACAATGCTCTTGCGATACAAAGTCTTTGCTGCTGTCCTCCCGACAAAGCAAGTGCGGATTTGTTGAGTCTGTCTTTGAGTTCATTCCACATCGCCGCACCTTTGAGAGATTTTTCCACTATCTCGTTGAGAGTGCTTTTGTCTCTTATTCCGTAAAGTCTGGGAGCATAGGTAATATTGTCATATACGCTCATAGGAAAAGGATTGGGCTTTTGAAATACCATTCCTACATTTTTTCTCAGCATCTGCAACATCATTCCCTGTGCATAAATATCCCTTCCGCCTATCTCGAATTTTCCCTCTATCTTGCAGTTTTCCACAAGGTCGTTCATTCTGTTGAGACATTTCAAAAGCGTGGATTTTCCGCAGCCGGATGGTCCGATAAATGCTGTTATCTCTCCCTTTTTTATCTGCATATTTATATCCTTGAGTGCCTGAAAACTGCCATAATACAAATTGGCATTCTGTATATTTATTGCTGTTTCCTCAAGATTGAATTTTTCTATCTCTTTTACTTTCATACCTTTTTCTCCTTTCCTTTGGGGGCTATGGCAAATACCAGCATATTGATGATAACTACCAATACAAGCAATACCAATGCCGTGGCATAGGTTTCGTCCATATACATTCCTTCGCTTGCAAACATATACATCATGACCGCAAAGCTGCTGCCCGGGGAAGTGATGCTTGCGGGCATATTTTTTACCGAGCCTGCCGTGAGAAGCAATGCCGCCGATTCGCTTACGATTCTGCCTATACTAAGTATCGTAGCCGTCAAAATTCCCTTTATCGCACAAGGCAAAACTATCTTTGCTATCGTATGCAATTTTCCTGCTCCGAGAGCAAAGCTCGCCTCTCTGTACATAAGCGGTACTGCAAGAAGACTTTCCTCTACCGACCTCACTATCGTGGGCAAAATCATTATCGACAATGTCAAGCCGCCCGACAACAAGCTGTAATTAAGCCCGAAAAAGTCATTGAATACGATTACACCGAAAAGACCGAATACGATACTCGGTATTCCCGACAAAGTGTCCGTAAACAATCTTATTATCTGCACGAATACGCTGTTTTTTCTCGAGTATTCCACAAGAAATATCGCAGCACTTATGCCTATCGGCAAAGCAATCGCCAATGCTATCAATATCAGTGCACCCGTACTTACGAAAGCAGGTGCCAAAGATATATATCCCGCTCCCGATTTGCCAAACAAGAAGTTGAGCACTCCCACTCGTCCAAACGCTATAATGCCTTTTATCACGATAAAAAGTATGAGATAAGCTATTGCCGCAAGCATAATGATTGTAGCAGCAAAACAAATATACTTTATTACCGTATAAAGTTTTGTCTTGTTTGCATACACGATGGCTTTTGAAGAGGCTGTGTCGAAATTGTATTTATGACAATTCTTTTTGTCTTTTTGATTGGCTTTATCTTTGATTTTTTGAGAATTTTTTATGAAATAAAGCACGCAGTTAAGACACAGAATAAACATCAACAATACAAATCCCGTAGCCACCAATGCACTTCTGTGCACTCCCATGGCATAGGACATATCCATTACTATATTTCCCGTCAAGGTCATAAAGCCTTCAAAGAGGCCTTTGGGAAATTGCACGGTGTTTCCTGCGACCATTATTACCGCCATTGTTTCGCCTACCGCTCTGCCTATACCAAGTCCCAATGCCGTCATAATTCCCGATTTGGCACTCGGCATCATTATTCTGAATACTGCTTGTTCTTTTGTCATGCCCAATGCCAAAGCTCCCTCATAGTATGTCGGAGACACTGAGCTTAAAGCGTCTTTTGCAAGACTTGCCACCGTAGGCAAAATCATAATTCCCAAGACAAGCGAAACGGCAAGAATACCCGTACCGTTGTTGTTCGGGCTTATCTTTGCAAGCAAAGGCACAATCTGTTTTAGTCCGAAATAGCCGTACACAACGCTTGGAATTCCCGCAAGAAGACTTATCGTCTGCGTGAGAGCCGTCTTTAGTTTTTTAGGGCAGAAATACACGAGAAATACCGCTACCAAAATACCCAATGTTCCGCCTATGGTCAATGCTCCGAAAGTGGCGATTATCGAGCCGACTATCATCGGCAAAATACCGAATTTTTCGCTTGCCGGTCCGTCATAAGAAGGCGACCATGTGGTGCCGAACAAAAAGTTGAAAATACCTATCTCTTTGAGAGCAGGTATGCCCGCAATAAGTAGGTATATTATTATCGAAACTACCGAAAGAATGGCAAAGACAGCTGCCAAGGCGAATATCGCCTTGGCAACCGTCTCTTGTGCCGTCATTTTCTTTTTGGTGTTTATCGTATTTTTAAATGAAGTGTTTGTTTTTTGTTTGTCCATAAATTAAGTTGTTTAGGCAATATATCCGTTGTCGCTTATGATTTTCTTGCCTGCTTCGCTCTGAATAAATTCCAAGAATTTTTGTGCAGATTCGCTGAGTGTAGCACCCTTCTTTGTAGCAAGTACAAAAGGTCTTTGCAAGCTGTAGTCTCCTGCTTTGATGTTTTCTACGGTAGCTGCTACGCCGTTGAGAGACAAAGCCTTTACTCTGTCATTGAGCGAACCGAGCGAAATATATCCCAATACATTCTTTGCTTCTGCTACTCTTTCGATTACGCTTCCTGTCTGATCCTGTGTTTCGCCTTTGAGTTCCTTGAGATCTTTAAGGCTGTCGCCGTTTGCGTTCTTGATAAGCTCGTTGAAGCCGTCTCTTGTTCCGCTGCCGTTAGAACGGTTGATAGGTGTGTTTACGCTGCCGATTGCAGTGCCGTTTGCGTAAAGCTCATAAAGCTGTTCGTTTGTCACATTGCTGAGCTCACAATCTTTGTTTACTATTACTACGATACCGTCTTTGCAAATCTCGATAGAATTAAGAGACTTGAGTTCTTCATCTTTCAAAGCTCTCGAAGACATACCGATTTCGCATGCTCCCTTCTGTGCGTCTGCTATACCTTGAGAAGAACCTGAACCTGTGATAAGAATTTTTACTCCGCTGTTTTGTTTTTCAAATTCCTGAGCCAACTTTTCCATAAGAGGAGTTACGGATGTCGAACCGGTGATTATTATCTCATTTTCTCCCGTATTGCCGCAAGCTGCAAATACGCTTACGCAAGTCAATGCTATTGTCATACAAACTATTGCCAACACAACAAGTTTTTTTGCTTTCATATTTTTTTACCTCCAATTTGTTTGCACCCTCATTATAGCAATGAGCAAATTTTATTACCACCAGTACATCGTCAGCGGATTGTAAGTTTATCGTAAATATGAAATTTCCATAAAAATCGCATTTTTTTGTGCAAAAAAAATATATACCGCAAATATTGCGGTATATAATGACTTTTTTGATATTTTATATTTGAAAATATATTTTGATTATATTTTTGTTTATTTTACCATTTAGTTTACAGCATCTTCAGATGTTTTGACGACTCTTTTCCATAAAAATATCGAGCCGTACTTTTTCTTGTGCACGATTGACAATACGATTACTGTTACGCCGCCGACCAATGCAATACATCCCAGAATTATTCCTATAATGATAAAAGGCATAGCTTTTATCTCGGCGAGCGTATCTTCGTAAAATATTTTTAGTTCTTCGCCGTTTTGTTCGCCTTCGATAAGAGAAGTTATGTCATTTGCTTCGCACACGGAAATAAATTCTTCCAATGCCGCTTTTCTGCCCTTTAAATCCGCCGAGAATTGAGCGGCTTTGGCAAACAATACTCCCGCTTTGGCTTTCTTTACTCTTGCAAGCAATTCGGCATCGTATTCTACCGCCTTTTCGGCTTTTTCAAAAATAGAAAGATATTCGTCTAAAGCATCGGGAGACAGATATGTCGTAAGATATTGCCAAGGCTTTGCGTAGATATAGAGTTCCTGCACCGATTTTATGAGATTTTTGTCAAGCAAAGAATAATACTTTGCAATATAAGGTGCCGCCTCTTTGTAATATACAGAAAGATATTTGTCAAATATTGCCTGCACATCTATATCTCTGTCCCACATAAGTCTGGCAAATATATAGCTGTTGAGTTCTGCAAAATCTCCGCCCTTGTCGGCGCTCATCTGATGAAATACGCCATATACATTGTTGTCAAGATAAAAATCGTTGTTTTCTTCCAACCTGTCCAATATAGGGAAAGGCATGAGATAATTGTGAAAATCGATATTATAATCCCATATCACGATATGCTTTGCTATTTTGCTCCAACCTGTAATTATTTCGTTGGCTTTTTCTGATTGCTTGCCTGAAGGATTGGCATAGCTCGAAGCACAATCCCCGGGCATAAGACACAATTTGATAATTACGTTATCCCTAGGTTTGAGATTTTTGGGAGGCTCTGAAGAATAATTGTATGCCAAAGTAGATATATAGTTGTCGGGGAATTCCTTGGCGACTTCGTCTGCAAGTCTGTTGATAAAAGTGAGAATGGAGCCTATCTGCGAGCCTTCTCTATCATCTATCGCTTTACAGTTTTTGCACACACAGCCTTTGCCTCTGCTTTCCCATGTATCCATCTGGCTTATGTCCCATATATGTACATCGGGATTTTCTCTCATTTCTTGCAAGACTTTTTGAGAAATAATCTTATATACGTCTTCGTTTGTCCAGCACAACTGTCCCGAAACAGGTCCCTGCTGATAAGTTCTTTTGCCCATATAAAGGCTGAAATATTCAGGATGTTCATCAAAATATTCGTCAGGCGAAACATAGGTAAAAGATGTATGCACCCAATTATACCAATCGTTCATTCCCGAGCCGTTGAGTCTTAATTTGCTGTTCCAGCCGTTGTATTGTTTTGTTCCGTCTTCATTGGTACGAAGTTCTGCCTCGTAGGCATAGACATATCGCCATTCCATAGAAGGGGTACGCTCTTCTTCTACTTTGTCAAGCCATATAGTATTTGTATCGGGTATGTAGTCATAATCTCGGGATACAAACATACATCCCATTTTATCTTCTAAAAAAGCATAAACGGCTCCGTACAATCCTTCATAGTCTTTTGCTTTAAAGACAATCTCATTATCGTCTATTCTGAGTGAATAACTTCCCTTTTCGTCAAAAGTCGAATCCAATTTAAGAAATACGGCTTTTCCCAAAGATATATCATAATCGCTCTCTTCTATGAGCATTATATCCGCTTCTGTCATCTTTTTGACTACGCTTGCAAAAAAATCGACAGCTCCTCTCAATTCCATTACGCTTCTGTTTTCTTCTTGAGTATATAATCCGTCAGGATATACTATATTGCCGAATTCGAGATTGCCGTCTTGTGAAAAACATACTCTGTCTTCTCCCTCTTTTGCCAAAGATTCGATGAGAGCTTCTTCGTCAAATTCAGAAAATTTGCTGCCGAGATTTTCATAGTTGTCCACATTGTTGCATCCGCTTATCGCAAGACAAAAACTTGTAATGCACAATATAAATACTATTGCATAAACTATCTTTTTCAAAATCTTTCCCCTTGTTTGTTTATAATGCTTTGATTATAAAAATTTTAACATTTTTATTTTTTCTCAACAATGCGTTTTTTTTTACATTATTTGAAAAAAATCAAACAAACAATTTTATTGTCGTAAAATTTTTATTTTCTTTTTATTTGAATTGATTATGCTTTTGCTAAGTGCTATTATATATAAGGTTTTATACAAAAAAGGAGATTTTTGACATAATGCACAATTTCAGGCTGGGTTGTAAAGACGGCGTACCTATTATGCTGGGATATCTTACGGTATCCTTTACTTTCGGCGTGAGTTGTGTGGCAAAAGGCTTTAAGTGGTGGATGCCTGTTTTTTGCTCTTTGACCAATTTTACGGGTACGGGACAATTTGCGGGTATGGACCTCATTGCTGTGGGCGGAAGCATACTCGAGCTTATAGCTACCATGCTTGTCATAAACGCAAGATATGCCCTTATGGCAATTTCTCTGTCCCAACGACTCAGCCCCAAAACTTCTCTTTGGCAAAGACTTCTCATAGCTTTCGGACTTACGGACGAAAACTATGCCGTAGCCATGAGAAGACAAAACGAAGTCACTTTTGACTATTTTGGCGGAGTGGCGATAGTGTCTTTCAGCGGTTGGGTAGTGGGAACTTTGCTCGGTGCCTTGGCAGGAAACATTTTGCCTGAAAGTCTTTTGAGTGCTTTCGGCATTGCTCTTTACGGTATGTTTATAGCTATCGTAATTCCCCCTTGCCGTACTTCAAAAGCCATCGCAGTAGTAGTGTTGACGGCAATAGGTCTTAGCTGTCTTTTCTACTATACTCCTTATCTCAACAGACTATCATCCGGCTGGAGCGTGATTATATGCGGTATCGCTTCTTCTGTCATCGGTGCGATTTTCTTCCCCGTAAAAGACGAAGACAATACTCTTGACGAAAACAAAAGCGATAGCAACGATCTCGATGCCAATGACAAACAAAACACAGAATTCAATATAGAAAACTCACAAAAAACAGAAGAAAATATCTCTGAAGATAATTTTGCGGATATGACACAAAAAGACACAACGCCATATACAAAAGGAGGCCAAGACAATGCAAGCCTTTGATGTAATATGGAGAATACTTCTCATGGCAGTCATCACATATCTTTGCAGAGTGCTTACTTTGGTGCTCGTCCGCAAAAAAATCAAGAGCAGATTTTTCCGCTCTTTCCTCGAATATTTGCCTTACGGAGTGCTTACGGCTATGGTTTTCCCTGCCGTGCTCTATTCTACCGCAAGTTTTTATTCTGCCCTTGTAGGTATGATTGTGGCAATTATCCTTTCATTTTTCAAAAGAGGTCTTCTTACTGTTGCCCTCTCGGCTACCGCCGCCGTTTTTATCACAGAGCTTATTATGCGTCTTGTGTGATTTGAATTTTTCAAAAATTTAAAATTTTTTTATTTTTTTGTCACACTTTTATATTTTTTTTGACTCTTTATTAT
This sequence comes from uncultured Christensenellaceae bacterium, assembly GCA_944381365.1. GTDB lineage: Bacteria > Bacillota > Clostridia > Christensenellales > UBA3700 > RACS-045. The sequence continues at coordinate 493,864 of CALWKW010000002.1, forward strand.
AGAAAGATTAATAGATAATTCGATTTTGGGAAGTAAAACAGAATTAAAAAGTTTTTGCTTCCCCTATTGAATTTCTTAACTCTATGTTGTATAATATAATTAATGGTTTAATATTCAATTAATATACGAAAAATCTTTGCCTTGATAAGCATAAAATTCTTTTCTATAAGGAGGACTTTGTATGAACAATAAAATCTCAAAAAAAGTCGTAATCACTTTATGTGCTTTAATAGGTGCACTTGTCATAATCAATATCGTCACAATATTTTGCACTTTTGCTGTATAAGAGGTGAGTTATGAAAAAGAAAAAAGTTTTATATTCTATATTGATTGCTCTTGTAATAATACTTGTCGTTACGGATATATTTATTCTAAATATGCATTTTTTGTTCAGGCTTTCAGACAGAAATCGTGCAAATCTTTCCTCTCTCAACAAAATCAGGACTTCTTCGACTAATGGCTATTTTGACGAGTTGGCAATACCTGATGACGCAAAATATTATGATTTATGTTATGGACTATTGTCTGTAGGCAAAAAAGCGGAATACAATATCACTTATGACCAAGAAACTATAAAAGTAGAAGTATATTGCGTTTCTCTCGGAATGTTCTATTTTACAAAAGAAGAAGCTGAATTCAAAAAAATCAGTGACGAATATATACCATTCTCGACCTACAGAGTCTATGACAATATAAGCTTAGCCATTGATGATAATAAAGCCGACAAAGAGCTATTCCTCATAGTCCACACCAAAGACTATGAAAAAGTCTATGACATTTTGATGGCATAATCAAGATTTGCCTATAAAAAAGCACCTGATAAAATTCAGGTGCTTTTTGACTCTTTATTATAGAAAGATTAATAGACAATTCGATTTTGGAAAGTAAAACAGAATTAAAAAGTTTTTGCTTCCCCTATTGAATTTCTTAACTCTATGTTGTATAATATAATTAATGGTTTAATATTCAATTAATATACGAAAAATCTTTGCCTTGATAAGCATAAAATTCTTTTCTATAAGGAGGACTTTGTATGAACAATAAAATCTCAAAAAAAGTCGTAATCACTTTATGTGCTTTAATAGGTGCACTTGTCATAATCAATATCGTCACAATATTTTGCACTTTTGCTGTATAAGAGGTGAGTTATGAAAAAGAAAAAAGTTTTATATTCTATATTGATTGCTCTTGTAATAATACTTGTCGTTACGGATATATTTATTCTAAATATGCATTTTTTGTTCAGGCTTTCAGACAGAAATCGTGCAAATCTTTCCTCTCTCAACAAAATCAGGACTTCTTCGACTAATGGCTATTTTGACGAGTTGGCAATACCTGATGACGCAAAATATTATGATTTATGTTATGGACTATTGTCTGTAGGCAAAAAAGCGGAATACAATATCACTTATGACCAAGAAACTATAAAAGTAGAAGTATATTGCGTTTCTCTCGGAATGTTCTATTTTACAAAAGAAGAAGCTGAATTCAAAAAAATCAGTGACGAATATATACCATTCTCGACCTACAGAGTCTATGACAATATAAGCTTAGCCATTGATGATAATAAAGCCGACAAAGAGCTATTCCTCATAGTCCACACCAAAGACTATGAAAAAGTCTATGACATTTTGATGGCATAATCAAGATTTGCCTATAAAAAAGCACCTGATAAAATTCAGGTGCTTTTTTGACTCTAAATAATTCTGTTTTATTTATATATCAATATAAGAATATTTGATATTGAAATATATCTTTTTTGTTGATATAATATAAAAGCAGTTTAATTACTTAGGGGATAAATCTTGGAGAGTGCAAAATTCAACAAGCTCATTCATCGTTTTAAAGGCGATATAAAAAGTTTTGATCAAATTTACGAATATTATTTCCCGAGAATCACAATCTATATAAATCGCAAATATTACAACTATCATATTGGCGAGGATATAGCTCAGGATTTTTTTGTCAAACTTTTTGATATCCAAATCCCCGACAAGATAGAATATCCTACTCTTTGGGTTTTTAAAATATGCGACAATCTCGCAAAAACTTTTTTAAAGTCTTCAAAAAACAACATTGCTTTGCCGCTTGAAGAAGATTATTGCCAAACTGAAGATATCGATAGCAATATTTCTCATCTTCAAAACGGCGGTATTTCCAAAGAAAACATCGATGCACTCAAAAATCTCGATGCTTTGACTCTCGAGATTTTTGTCATGTATTTTTGGGAGGGATACAATTATAAAGAAATCGCCATAAAACTAAACATGAGTCATGAGTCTGTAAGACAAAAAGCATCGAGAGGATTAAAAAAATTAAAAAATCTTTTGATTAATTGTCACACTTTGATGTTTATCATTAGTCTATTAAGGTAGAAAGGAGATTTTACTAATGATAAAAAAACTTACACTTGTTTTGATTGTGACAACATTGCTCTGTATAAGCTTTTCAGGAATTACGACCGAATTTGCTTATGCAGAAGTATCTTTCAAAGAATGCGATGAAGTATTCATATCTACCATACAAGAATTGCTTGATTCCCAAAATGCGGATAATACAGATATTCAAGCCGACAAAATTCTTTTGTATGATATGGATATACAACCTTTAGGTTTTTTATATGAATTTAAAGGAAATGACAATTCAGGTTTTGCCGTTGTGATTGAAAACGATAAAAAATATGAATGCGTGGAAATATATTTTGATGCACAAAATCCTTATGGCCAACCAGAAGATAATACATACCCTGTCTATGCTGACACCATGAAATATCTCAACTATAACGGCGACAAATATTGTGACGCACTTTCAGGAAATAAATTGCCTCAGTCGACAATAGAAACACTCAAAACCAAATCTTACAAGTCCTCAGGCGAACCTCTTGATGTGACAAAAGAAACGATAAATTATACCTATAAATCAAAAGACAAACATAATCTCGCATTTTCCATACCGAGTATATATGCTTCAGTAAATGACAAATCAAATTGCGTTCCTATAATGGGTGCAAATATAATACAGTTTTATGATAGATATTGTACTGAATTGATACCCAACTATACTCCTGGAAGACCTATCGGGACTTTATATAGATATAATGCACCTTCAAACGAAACTGCTAGTGTGGTAAATATTTTGGCTCAAAAAATGGGCACTACATCTATCGGTACATCTATTGATCAATTCGAAGAAGGTATGAAAAAGTATTGCCAAGAAAAAGGATATACTTTTGCATACACAAGCTGTATGAACAACAAACAATTTGATTATTCTGTCGCAAAACAACAACTCAAATCAAACAGACCAATCGCCTTATTTGTCGAGCCTTATACTATTGAGACCATCGAAGAAAGTGAGAATTATGACAATATAGGACATAGTTTTATGTCAGGAACTCATTCTATGGCAGTATTCGGTTATCTTGACATAACCTATACTCTCACAAACGGACAAAAACGCACAGACAGCTATCTTCAAGTAGCCACCGGAAACAGCTCGATTAAAAACGGCTATTGCAAATTGAGCAATAATACCACAATAGACGAAGCTTTATCGATAAGCATAACTTAAAAGGAGAATTATGAAAAAAGATTTGCGAAAACTTGCAAAAAAAGACCATAAGAAGATACTTGATGACAACAAAACTTTTTATGAAAAAATAACAACAGAAAACTATTCTTTGACCAAAAATTCAGAAAGTAAAAATAAATTTTCATGGAAGAAGTTTTCTTATGCTATGGCTGCCGTATTGCTTGTAATCGTAATATCTGCCACTATGCTGGTAATCTTCTTGCCGGACAATACTTCTGAAGAAGAAAAAAAGTATTATGCTGAGGAAAACTTCCTTACAGACATAGTAGAATACGAAAATATTGAAAGCAATTTAAAATATTTCCATGTAGATAAAAATATAATCGATACTATATTCCTTACTTATGATTCATTGAGCGGAGATTACCTCTTTTATGATATTTTCGGAGCAAGGGAAGATTATATGGAAGATTGGAAAATCACAATTTGCGTAAATAAAGATTATGCGTTCCCTTATATTGAAGAATGGTACACTCAAAGTACGATTATTAATGAATATGAAGTAAAATACTATACAAAAAATTATATTGAAGAAGGTGTATTTGTATCCATTACAAAATCTCTTATTAAAATAAAAGAAGAAACCATATTAATAGAATATACATGTTTGAATTTTGAACACGAAGAAAACAACTTTTTTGATTGGCTAGGTAATACTATTACCAAAAAATAAATCTCTCACCCCCTAGATAGAGCAAGCAAAATGCTTGCTCTATTTTTTTGTGAAAAAATTTTTTATTCTTTGTCACACTTTGTGCTTTTTTATCAGTCTAATATATGTAGACAACATTTAATGTCGTTGGTATAAACTAAGGAGGAAATATGACAAAAAGTAAAACAACAAATAAAATTTTATCCATCATTGTAATTATGTTATTTATTACAACATTATTTATGGTATTTTTACAAAATGGTATTAGCTTTGCTCAATTAAGTATTGAAGATTACTATAATAAAGGTATTAATGTTTCAACTCTTGATTATGAGGGAACCCATAATAAATGTTGTTTTGATGTTAAAATCATAGCATCCAGCATTAATAATAGTTACGAAATTACCGATACAGAAATATTTGAAATTTACTTAACTGGTCGTGCATGTAATATTTTATTTCCCGGCATGGTCGACTTTAAGTATGATATCGATTTTACCTTATTTAAAGATGGAAAACAAAAAGAAGTGGTAAATAAAAAATTTACGATTGCTAAAGAAAAAGAAGTGGATAATAATGTAATTAGTGTATTTAAATCACATTATGGTAACGGAGAATATACTTTACATATAACAGGAACCATTGATTCTGTAGATATAGAAAAAATAAATCATTCTATTAATTTCAAAATAGCAGAATAAAAAAATATACCAACGACATTCTTCCTCTTGAATTATAGTGAATTATATAATATAATAAAATAAAAGCTAAGGTTGTAATTAAACAATGAAAAATATATTTTATCTGTCTTTCAAAAAATTAAAAGAAGATTTACCACGCTCTGTCGTGCTTATATGTTGTATTGTATTGCTTAGCATAATGATTATGATATTTGGCAATATCTGTCAATATATTCAAATAAACTTTGAGGACATTCTTCTTCGTCAAGCCAATGAATACGGACTTGATATCAATATCATAGCTTTAAAAGATAAAAATTTAGATAATAAAGATTTGGAAACCACCATTAAAGATATTGAACAACTTAATGAAAACTTTTCCTATTCTTCTGACTCCTGCTATGACAATATAGTTATAAACGGACGCAAATGCGATGTGCATGCCTATTTTTCTTACGGAATGATTGAAGAATTCAAAATTGTCAAAGGCGAAAAACTAAGTGTTGATGCCGATGGAAAAAATTATATTTGGCTGTCGCAAGATTTTAAAGATTACACTATTGAAGATATCCTAACTTTAAATATAAATGGCACAGACAAAAGCTTTGTGGTAAAAGGCATCGTAGAAGGCTCTTTATCATATATAGATTTCAGATACACAAAAATTCAATCTTTGAAATGTATTGACATGACTCAATATAAGGACTTTTCTGTAGTAAAAAATCTCAACAAACTTTATCACAGCTTGGAAAAGTACTACGGTATAAGCTCTTTTTCTTCTAACAACAATTATCTTATTCAGTCTTCTATAATTTCTTCATACGACTCTGCAAACACATTCTATTCTGTGTCAGTAGCTGTATGCGTTTTTCTTATTGTCGTAACAATTGCACTTACGATACTGGGACTGATAAATTCTGTAAAAATAAACACTGATAAAAACCAGCAATTTTTTGCTATTCTCAGATCTATCGGGTTCAAAGAAAAAGATGTATTGCTCTACAATATGTTTTTGTGGATATTCTATATTCTTTTGGGCGTAACGATAGCCACTATAATATCGGCCGTTGTGCTTCATTTTTCATTAGGACATATATTGAGTACTTTCTTTGAACTTATAAATTGGGTAGGACTAAGTTATGTCACGGGATTTTGCTGGTGGATTCCGTTTATATGCATAGCAGTAATGTTTGCAATATGTATGATTGTGGCAAAAAAAGAAAGCAATCGCCTTTACAAAAAAGAAATTGCTGAAATGTTGAAGGGGGACGCATGAAAATAAAAGAACTCGGATACCTCGCAAATTTAAGTATAAAATCTTCTAAAAAATCAAACAAAATAATCATACTGCTTCTTTCGGTAAGTATGATTATAATCATCCCGGTTTTTGTATTTTGGATAAGCGTAAATGTCACGATAAACAACAAATTAAATGCCATTCCCTATATGCTTTTTTCACAAGCGAAAATGAAGGATTATCGCACAAACACCGCTTCTGACGAAAAAACTTTGTCAGGCTCAGAATATATTTCTGTATTCGATAATATACAATCTAAAATCGTGTATGAAAAATATTATTTGACAAATGAGTTTTCTCTTGCAGATATAACTTTTTCCATAGATAACAAACAATATAATCTGGAAAATGACAAATTCAGATATTACAACATAATAGACATCGAAAAAAGCTCTTATTTCTTTCCTGAAAATTTTAAATCTTATGGCTCGATTTTTGTAGAAAACTGCGGAAAATCATTCACAGAAAAAGGGAAAAAACAAGTCATTTTGTCCGAAATATTGCTGGAAACTCTCGGTATGACTACTAATGAAGTCTATGGCAAAAATATGAGCATTTTTATGTCAAACGAGTTTCAGGAAGGATATCTTTGCTATGAATACGAAGTGGTAGGCATAATCAAAAAAGAACTCACTCAAATTTTTGAAGAAGATATCGATAATTTTATGAACGCACAATTATTCTTTTGCTCAAGCAATGTATATAATGACGAAGGCGAAGGAGTGTTAAAGCCTATTATGACAAACAATGATTATGAGTTTGTATATAAAAATATTGATAACAAAGATGATTTAAACAAAGAATATATGATGCTTGGTTTGGACGGCAGAGCTGATGCAAAAGATTATTTCAATCTCACAAAAATTTTTATTGAAGGCGAAGATTATCATGATTTGGCACGCATCAACAGCTATCTTTTTCAAAACTCAATCACACCGCAAAATTCGTCAATGTATGAAAATTACAAAACGCTTTACAACGCAAGCAATATCGTTACGTTTATATTTGCTACCGCAGGTATTGTCCTTATTTTGATAACAATTTTATATTATTATCTCAATATAAAACACAATGTAAACAAACGACAAAATTTTTTCACGATAATGCGAGCAATAGGTGCTCATGACAGCGACATACCCAAAATATATATGATGCAATCCAATATACTTTGCGGAAAAGCTTCTCTAATCTTTGCCGTATTCGGATTTATACTCTGTGCATTAATAAAACTTATTATAGAGAATATTCTTGCATTAAGAGGATTGTCAGGCATAGTGAGTATTCCGTGGGCAAGTATTATATTTTCAGTAATAGGCATGATAGCTTTTATGTTTGCAATCACAAATCTCATTGCAATTCTATGCGTTGTAAAAATGTCAAAACAACCTATAATGAAAATTCTTCATAAAGAGCAATAAGGAGAAATTATGATAAAAATAAAAAATTTGAGCAAAGTTTTCGGTCAAGGCGAAAGTCAGATTATAGCATTACATCAAATAGATTGCGAAATCGAAGAAGGAAAATTTGTCGCTCTTATCGGCAAATCGGGCAGCGGAAAGTCTACTCTTCTCAACATAATCGGTGCTTTGGAAAAACCAAGCGAAGGAGATGTGGAAATAGACGGAGTAAACCTCTTTTCCATGACTTCAAACGAACTTGCAGATTACAGAAACAAAAAACTCGGATATGTATTTCAGTCTTTTTATCTGGAGCCTGAATTTTCTGTATTGGAAAATGTGGCAATGCCTCTTCTGATAGCAGGAGTAAATAAAAAAACAAGAGAGGACAAAGCAAAAGAATATATTGAAAAACTAGGTTTAAATACAAAAACAAACGAAAAAGTAAAAAATTTATCAGGCGGACAAAAACAGCGTGTAGCAATAGCAAGAGCTTTGGTGAATGACCCTTCAATAATTTTGGCAGACGAGCCGACAGGTAATCTCGATACAGCAAACGGACAGGATGTAATCAAAATATTAAGAGAAATCGCCGACAACAAAAAAACCGTTATTATGGTAACACACAATATGCAAGACGCAAAAATTGCTGACGAAACAATCGAACTTCAGGACGGCAAAATCGTCAATAGAAATATTAATGTATAATATCAATAAATTCACTTAAGAAAAGGAAACCAAATATGTTGAGAGCAGAAGGTATAAGAAAAGAATTCAATGACAAAGTAGCATTGTCGGATATAAATCTGACATTTCCCCAAAAAGGACTTGTAATCATCAAGGGAGAAAGCGGAAGCGGAAAAACTACCCTTCTCAACTTGCTTACGGCAAACGATTTTCCAAGCGGCGGAAAGATTGTCTTCAACGGTGTAAAAATCACTTCTAAAAATGCAGAAGAATATCGCACTCAATACTGCGGAAATATCTATCAGGATTATATGCTGATAGAAGATTTGTCCGTAAAAGAAAATATAGAAATCGCAATGCAAGTCATAGGACAAGAATACAGCGAAGAAGACATAAAAGCACTTTTGAAAAAAGTAGACTTGCCAGAAGAATATCTTGACAAAAAGGTAATAAAATTGTCAGGAGGAGAAAAACAAAGAGTAGCGATAGCAAGAGCGATATCCAAGCAAAACGCAATGATATTTGCAGACGAGCCTACGGGAAATCTTGACAGCAAGAATGGCAAAATCATAATGGATTTGCTCAAGGAAATATCCAAAGAAAGACTTGTGGTGGTAGTAAGCCACAATGAAAAATACAACATAGAATATGCCGACTATACTATAAAGCTTGTTGACGGCGAAACGGAATATGAGGACTTGCCAAAAGAAGAAAAAGAAGAAGAGCGAGCCGAAAATATATTTGACAAAAAGAGCAAATACTTAAAGCCCAAAACAATGGCAAGACTTGCTTATTGGGGATTTGAAAAAAACAGGATAAAGACGGTATTGTCTATCATAGCTTTTGTAATATTGTGCGTACTGAGCTGTGTATCTCTTTCTGCATATTTTTCTGACCTCAACTTGTCACTTGCAAATTCTCTCGACAACAGCGAAAAAAGAAATGTGATGATAAGCGTACAATTTCTTACCCCTCAAGAAGAAATTCAAAAATTTTATGAATCCGCAAGCGATAAACCAAGCCTTGTATATCATTTTCAGGATTTTTTACAAGGATATATACTAGAAGATAAATATACAACCGCATTGCCTTTAAAACATGCAATAGTATATGACAAGGAAGTGGGAGCAGATGTAGACTGGCTTTATGGGACTTATCCCGAAAAATCCAATCAAATAGCTCTCTCCTACAGTTTTGCTTGCAAAATGTGCGAGGATTTTAAGGACTATACTAAATTCGATGTTTCTGAACTCGTAGGACAAAAATATAAAATATACTGCGATGACTATGACTATCTCGAATATGACATAGTGGGTATATTCGATGACGGACTTACCATCTATGATTTTGACATAAAAGAGCTCGATGAATCTGTACATGATTATTTGTTCAACAGAAACAGTTTGTTCTTGGCTTGTTTTATCGGTAAAGACGGCGAAAAATTTATGAATTACAACTCTCTATATTTCGACAAGACGCCCGGAAAGTTGTATCAATGTAAATATGGAAATATAAATCTCTATTTTGCGGGATACAATGAATACGCCGATTATGTCACCAAATATCCGCCGCTCAAAAAAGGCGAGGTATATATGGGCAAAACTGTCGCTGATGAGCTAAACCTGAAAGTAGGAGATACTTTTGATGTGTCTTGTTTTGAAAAAGAGACATTTGGTATAGAGACGACTGAAGAAGCAGATAAAGTATTGGAAAATCTCATCATAAAAGATATTTTCGATACAAAAGAAACAAACTACGAAATACTCGTCAACAATGATTTCTTCGATGAAGAAATACTCATTGACGGACATGGAAAATACAATGCGGTAGCATTCTATTACAATGCAAAAGATATAAAAAATTCTTATGCGTTTTTCAACAGAATCAGCAAAGAAGGCTCAAATATATGGACCGAATATCCTTATAATACTCTCCTTACTTATGCAGTAGTAGAAAATACAGGTCTGACGCACAATTTCTATGAGGCTCTTCACATATACAGATATGTGATAGTAATACCTTTGATGTGCTTGTCTCTTATAGCTACTATTGCCATAGGCTTTGTATCCAACGCATATCTATTGTCTTCAAAAGAGAAATCTCTCAATATCTTAAGGTCTATAGGTTGTGGCAAAAAGAATATTTCGTCAATACTTATATTCCAGCTTTTAACTTTGGTAATAATAGAATGTGCTTTGGGATTTATTCTGGCAAAACTTGCGAGCTGGCTTTTGGGAAAATCGCTTATATCGCTAATGCTCCATATAAGTCCCAGCTTGGACAATGAATTGCTTTTGCCTCTCGGTTGGGCACCGCCTCTTGTGATAGTGTTTGTATCATTTGCAATAAGTGCTCTTTCGATAATAATAAAAGTATCTTATATGTTCTCAAAATCTATTATGGAAAACAAAACAAGATAAACAAATTCTATATGACAAAAATCCAAGGCATCTGCCTTGGATTTTTTATGATAAGTCTTTTAAGTTTTTATCTAAATATTTTGATATAAGATTTTTTATAGTTTTGTTTTGTCTAAAGTTTTATCAAAACAATATTATTTTTTTGAAAACAACTCGACAAGTCTTTTTGCGGCTTCCTCGGTATCTTCTACGCTGCCGAATGTGGAAAATCTGAAATAACCTTCCCCGCAACTTCCAAAGCCTTCCCCGGGGGTACCTACTATCTGAGCTTTTTCGAGAAGATAATCAAAAAACTCCCAGCTTGACATATTGTCGGGACATTTGAGCCAAATATAAGGTGCGTTTTTTCCTCCGCAGTACCAAATACCCAGCTTATCGAGAGCCTGCATAAGGCATTTTGCGTTTTGCTTATAAACTTGGATATTCTTTTTGATTTGCTCTTGACCTTTTTCTGTAAATACTGCTGCGGCACCTTTTTGGAGAATGTAGGAAACGCCGTTTGTCTTCGTAGTACGATTGCGTACCCACATATTGTTGAAGTTCATTCCCTCTCTCTCGAGCTCTTTGGGGATTACGGTATATCCGCATCTCGTACCCGTAAAGCCTGCCGTCTTGGAAAGCGAGCAAATTTCTATCGCACAAGTTCTTGCTCCCTCAATCTCAAAGATGCTGTGAGGAAGTGCCTCGTCCTCTATAAATGCTTCGTATGCCGCATCGAAAAGTATGACAGCTTTGTTTTTATTTGCCCAATCTACCCACATCTTGAGGCTTTTTTTGTCATATACTGCACCCGTAGGATTGTTGGGAGAACAAATATAAATTAGGTCGGCTTTTTGATTGTCATCGGGAAGGGGCAAAAATCCGTTTTCCTTGCCTGAAGACAGATGAATGATTTGTCTGCCGACCATTATGTTGGCATCTACATAAGCGGGATATGCGGGCTCTATGACAAGCACGCTGTCTGATTTGTCAAACAAGTCGAGGATATCGCCAAGCTCATCGCTTGCACCGCTCGACACAAATACTTCGTCTTCGGAGAGTTTTATTCCTCTTTGATCATAATATCCTGCGACTGCCTTTTTGAAAAAGTCTGCTCCGCATTCGGGCATATAACCATGAAAAGTAGCTTTATTTGCCTGATCATCTACTGCTTCGTGCAAAGCCTTGATTACCTCATCGCATAGAGGCAACGAAACATCGCCTATACCGAGACGATATACCTTGTCACCTTTGTGAGACTCGAGATAATTGTTGACTTTTTGAGAAATTCTGAAAAACAAATATGAGTCTTTGAGGTTTTTATAATTTGTGTTGGGTTTTAACATATCCTCTCCTTTTGACCTTTTATAAGTCTTTTATATACTTTTTATCTAAAAACTTGTGAAATACTTATACATTTTTTGTGATTTTGCAAACTATAAATGAATTTGCAAAAGGATTTTATTGTATATTCTACAAGTCTTTATTCTGCATTGATTGTGGATACATTCATGGTGATTTCTTCGAGGACATCGAGAAGTACCTTTACTGTATCCAAAGCCGTGAATACGGTCACATTGTTTTCGATAGCACACTGTCTAATTGCCGAACCGTCAGCTATCTTGTTTTCTGCACTCACATCACGGGTATTGATGACATAGGTCACATAACCTTGTCTGATTGAATCGAGAATATCTGTCGAGCCTTCGCTTATCTTCTTGCGGACTCTTGTCTTTATGCCGTGTCCTTTGAGGAACTTTGCCGTGCCCTCGGTAGCTTCGATATTGAATCCGAGATTGTAGAATCTTCTGATAAGAGGAAGTGCCTCGTCCTTGTCATTGTCGGCGATAGTAGCGAGTACCGTACCATAATTCTGAACCTTTACGCCCGAAGCCTGCAAAGCCTTGAACAATGCTCTGTTGAGAGTCTTATCATAACCTATTGCTTCGCCCGTAGACTTCATTTCGGGGGAAAGATAGGAGTCCATACCTCTCAATTTAGAGAATGAGAATGCAGGAGCTTTTGCGTACCATCTCTTTTTCTCTTCGGGATAGCTTATGGCATAACCTTGCTCTTTAAGGCTCTTGCCGAGTATTACCAAAGTAGCTATGTCCGCCAAGTCATAACCTGTCGCCTTTGACAAGAAAGGTACGGTACGGGACGAACGGGGATTTACTTCGATGATATATACATTGTCTTGTTTGTCCACAATAAATTGGATATTGTACAAGCCTACTATTCCTATACCCTTGCCGAGCTTTTGAGTATAGTCAATGATAGTTTTCTTAACCTTGTCTGATATACTGAAAGTAGGATATACGCTTATGGAGTCGCCCGAATGCACACCCGTACGCTCTACAAGCTCCATTATACCGGGAACAAAGACATCCTTGCCATCGCATACTGCATCTACTTCGACTTCTTTTCCTTGAATGTACTTGTCGACAAGCACAGGTTTGTCCTCGTCAATTTCTACGGCTGTCTTGAGATAATGACGGAGTTGGTCTTCTCCTGCTACTATTCTCATAGCTCTTCCGCCGAGTACGAAGCTAGGTCTTACGAGTACGGGATAACCTATCTCTTTTGCGGCTTTGAGACCGTCTTCGATTTTTGTCACGGCTCTGCCTTTGGGCTGAGGAATATTGAGCGACAACAACAACTTTTCAAATGCGTCTCTGTTTTCTGCCTTTTCGATAGCATCGCAATCGGTACCTATAATTTTTGCACCTCTTTCCATGAGCGATTCTGCAAGGTTTATAGCTGTCTGACCGCCCAAAGAAGCAATGACTCCGATAGGTTTTTCCATTTCGATAATATTCATTACATCTTCTGTGCACAGAGGCTCGAAATAAAGCTTGTCAGCCGTGGTGTAGTCTGTGGATACGGTCTCGGGATTGTTGTTTATGATAATAGCTTCATAGCCTGCTTTTTTGATAGTCTTTACGGCATGAACGGTAGAATAATCGAATTCCACGCCTTGACCGATACGGATAGGACCGCTGCCCAAAACCACTACTTTCTTTTTCTTGGATACTATTGACTCGTTGTCTTCTTCATAAGTCGAATAGAAATAAGGGATATAGCTGTCAAACTCTGCGGCACAGCTGTCAATCATTTTGTAGACGGGAACAATGCCGTGAGCTTTTCTAAGCTCATTGACTTCTTTCTCGCTCTTGTGCCAGAGTTTTCCTATCTCTTTATCGGAAAATCCCATTTTCTTGGCTTCGAGCAAAATACCGATATTACCTACATTTGCTATAAGCTTTTGCTCTTCGTCTATAATGTTTTTGAACTTTCTCAAAAACAATTCGTCAATCTTTGTGATATGCGAAATTCTCTCTATCGTCTCGCCCATTCTCAAAAGCTGTGCGATAGCATAAATTCTGTCGTCAGTGCCTATGGCGATATAACTCAAAAGCTCATCTCTCATCATATTGTCGAATTTTGCCATATAGAGGTGATATACGCCAATCTCGAGCGAACGGATAGCTTTGAGCAAACTTTCTTCAATCGTTCTTCCCACGCTCATGACTTCGCCCGTAGCTTTCATCTGAGTGCCGAGCTTGTTGTTTGCATCGGCAAACTTGTCAAAGGGGAAGCGAGGCATCTTCGTCACGACATAGTCCAAAGAAGGCTCGAACGATGCGGGAGTATTTGCAAGCATAATCTCGTCAAGGTTCATGCCCACGCCGATCTGTGCCGAAACTCTTGCGATAGGATATCCGCTTGCTTTTGACGCAAGTGCCGAACTTCTGCTGACACGGGGATTTACTTCGATAAGATAATATTGGAAAGACTTGGGATCGAGAGCAAACTGAACATTACAACCGCCCTCGATTTTTAATGCTCTTATTATCTTCAAAGCACTGTCTCTCAACATCTGATATTCTCTGTTTGTAAGAGTCTGCGAAGGACATACTACAATCGAATCGCCCGTATGAATACCCACAGGGTCGATGTTTTCCATATTACAAATAGCGATTGCCGTATCGTTGGCATCACGCATTACTTCATACTCGATTTCCTTAAAGCCCTTTATGCTCTTTTCTACAAGCACTTGATGTACGGGGGAAAGACTCAAAGCATTTTTGATAATCTCCAAAAATTCCTCTTCGTTGTCTGCAAATCCGCCTCCTGTACCGCCCAAAGTAAACGCAGGACGAAGCACTACGGGATAACCGATTTTTTCCACTGCCTGCAAGCCTTCTTCGATAGTGTTTGCAATCTCAGAAGGAAGCACAGGTTCTCCCAAGCTTTCGCAAAGCTCTTTGAAAAGCTCTCTGTCTTCTGCTCTTTCGATACTCTTTACATCAGTACCCAAAAGCTCTACACGACATTCTTTGAGTATGCCTTTTTTCTCGAGCTGTATAGCAAGGTTGAGTCCCGTCTGACCGCCTATACCGGGGATAATGGCATCGGGACGCTCGTATCTTATGATTCTCGCAAGATATTCGAGAGTCAAAGGCTCCATATAAACTTTGTCGGCGATAGCCGTATCCGTCATGATGGTAGCGGGGTTTGAATTGCAAAGCACTACTTCATAACCTTGCTCTTTGAGGGCAAGACAAGCCTGAGTACCTGCATAGTCGAATTCAGCTGCCTGTCCGATAACGATAGGACCGCTTCCGATAACGAGAATTTTCTTTAAATCCGTACGCTTAGGCATTTTTCTTTCCCTCCTCGATGTTTTCTATAAACTTATCAAAAAGATATGCACTGTCCTGAGGACCGGGACAACTTTCGGGGTGATATTGTACGCTGAAAACATTGTCCTTTTTGCATTCTACGCCCTCTACGGTATTGTCGAGGATATTGATATGAGTAATTGTCAAATCAGTGCCTTCCACACTCTTGACATCGACTGCATAAGAGTGGTTCTGAGCGGTCACTTCTATCTTGTTTGTCTGGACATTTCTTACGGGATGATTGCCGCCTCTGTGTCCGAATTTCAACTTATATGTCTTTGCTCCGTACGCAAGGGATATAAGCTGATGGCCGAGACATATTCCGAAAATTGGATATTTGCCTTTTATCTCTTTGATAAGATTGATTACGGGCAAAACATCTTCGGGATCTCCCGGGCCGTTTGAGAAAAACACGCCGTCAGGCTTGAGTTTTGCAATAGTCTTTGCATCGGTATTCCAAGGCACTATCACCACATCGCAGCCCCTTTTGTTGAGAGAGCGAACGATATTGAGCTTTATACCGCAATCCACTGCGACTATTTTGTATTTTGCTTTTTCGGCTTTGGATTCCCACATTTTTTGACAGCTCACCTTGGAAACTCCGTCTTTGGGAACTTCGTTTTCTTTTAAGATTTTCAAAGCCTCTTCCTTCGAGGTGTCGGCAGAAGTCATAAGGATTTTGCAGCTTCCGAAATCTCTTATTCTTCTCGTGAGTTTTCTCGTATCTACTCCCGATATACCTGTGATATCGTATTTTTTCATAACTTCTTCAAGAGTGTTTACACTTCCGAAGTTTGAAGGAAAATCATTGTATTCTCTGACTACAAAACCGCCGATAGTAGGGGTTTTTGTCTCATAATCCCAGCTTGTCATGCCGTAGTTTCCTATAAGAGGATATGTCATGACTACCGTCTGGTAAGTATATGAAGGGTCGGACAAAATTTCTTGGTATCCTGCCATCGAGGTGTTGAAAACCAATTCTGTCACCTTTTGTTTTCTCGCACCGAAGGCATAACCGTAATATTCTGTTCCGTCCTCAAAAACTATCTTTGCGTCAAATTCTTTCATATAGCCTCACTGATTTTTTCTATTGATTATATCCGTATAAATTTGTCTTGTCAATTTCTATTCGCTATCTCTTTGAGAAAGTTTTCTCTCAAATCTGTCCTTCTTGCCTTCATAGACTTTTGTAGGATAGTTGCCCTCAAAACATGCCGAGCAAAATTCATTGCTGTCTATGAGTTTTCCGAGGTCTTCCAAAGGCAGATAGCCCAAGCTGTCAGCACCTATTATCTTTGCTATTTCCTCGACAGAATGGTTGACTGCGATGAGATTTTCTCTCGAATCTATATCCGTACCGTAATAGCAGGGATAGAGGAAAGGCGGAGCGGATATACGCATGTGTATTTCTTTTGCCCCCGCTTGTCTTAAGAGCGTGACGATATGTCTGCTTGTCGTACCTCTTACGATAGAGTCATCGATAAGCACCACTCTTTTGCCCTCTACCGTCTCTTTGATAGGGTTTAGCTTGATATTGACGAGATTTATTCTTTCGTTTTGTTCAGGAGTAATGAATGTCCTGCCGATATATTTGTTTTTGATAAAACCTATGCCGTAAGGTATGCCCGATTGCTGAGAATATCCCAAGGCTGCGTCAAGTCCCGAGTCGGGTACGCCTATTACCACATCTGCATCCACAGGATGAGCCATGGCAAGAAGTTCGCCCGCTTTTTCTCTCGATCTGTGTACGGATACTCCGTCAATCACAGAGTCGGGACGAGCAAAGTATATATACTCGAATATACATCTCGAAAGCTTTGCGGATTTGCAATGAGTGCGGTTGCTGTGTACTCCCTCATCGTCAAATACCACAATTTCTCCCGCCTCGATATCTCTCACAAACTTGGCTCCTACCGACTCCAAAGCACAGCTTTCCGATGCCACAACATAGGCATTTGACTCGGTAATACCATAGCAAAGAGGTCTGAATCCCTGAGGATCTCTCGCCGCAATAAGTTTTGTGGGAGTCATGAGCACGAGCGAATAAGCTCCCTCGATTTTATCAAAAACCGCACTAAGTGCCTGTTCGGTACAGGGTGCGGTCAATCTTTCTTTGGTGATAAGATAAGCAATTATTTCTGTGTCGCAAGTCGTGTGGAAAATAGCTCCCGTCATCTCGAGTTCTTCTCTGAGATTATAAGCATTGCTGAGATTGCCGTTGTGAGCAATGGCAATTCTGCCCTTGCGATGATTTACTTCGATAGGCTGACAATTGTTTCTGTTTGTAGCACCTGTCGTGCCATAACGCACATGTCCTACTGCTATTTTTCCCTGAGGAAACTTGCTTATAACTTCTTTTGTAAAAACTTCGTTGACAAGTCCCAAATCTTTGTGCGAACAGAAAAGTCCGTCATCGTTGACTACGATGCCGCAACTTTCCTGACCTCTGTGCTGAAGTGCATAAAGACCGTAATATACGGATTTTGCCACATTTACCGGTGTAGGAGAAAATATTCCGAAAACTCCGCATTCTTCATTGATTTCGCCTTGCATAAACTTACCTCCTATCAAGATTATTCCCACTCTACCGTAGCAGGGGGTTTGGAGGTAATATCATACACTACTCTGCCGATACTGCGAACCTCGTTTGTAATTCTGCTGCTTGCTCTGTCAAGCACTTCGTAAGGAAGCTTTGTCCAATCTGCCGTCATAAAGTCGTCTGTCGTCACAGCTCTCAATGCTACCGTATATCCGTATGTTCTCGCATCGCCCATTACGCCCACGCTTCTGCTGTCCGTAAGCACTGCAAAATACTGATTTGTAATTTTCTCGAGACCTGCCTTTTTGATTTCGTCCCTGAAAATTGCGTCTGCGTCTCTCAAAATATCCAGCTTTTCTTTTGTGATTTCGCCTATGACTCTTATCGCAAGACCGGGACCGGGGAAAGGCTGACGCCATACGAGGTCGGCAGGTATGCCTAGTTCTGTACCCACGGCTCTTACTTCATCCTTGAAAAGCATCTTCAAAGGTTCGATAATTTCGTCAAAATCTATTACGCTGGGAAGTCCGCCTACATTGTGATGGCTCTTTATGGTAGACGCATCGCCGAGTCCGCTCTCTATCACATCGGGATAAATCGTACCCTGAACGAGATAGTTGACTTTGCCTATCTTTTTGGCTTCTTTCTCAAATACTCTTATGAATTCTTCGCCGATTATCTTACGCTTTTTCTCAGGCTCGGTAACTCCCTTGAGCTTGTCCAAAAACAAATCTTCTGCGTTTATTCTTATGATATTCATATCAAATCTTTCTTTGAAGACTTTTTCTACGATATCGCCTTCGTTCTTTCTCAAAAGACCGTGATCGACAAATACGCATGTGAGATTGTCGCCTATCGCTTTATACAACAAAACAGCCGCCACAGAAGAATCTACTCCGCCACTAAGTGCACAAAGAACCTTCTTTCCGGCAAGCTGTTTTTTGTATTTTTCTATTGCTTCTTTTGCAAAATCCGCCATTTGCCAATCTCCTTTGCATTTGCAGATGCTAAAGAGGAAGTTGTGCAAGATGGTTTTTCCGTATACCGTATGTGTGACCTCGGGATGGAATTGTACGGCATAAATGTCCTTTTTGTTTGACATTCCCGCACAAGGACAGTTTGCTGTGGTAGCCGTAACCTCGAAGCCTTCAGGCAATACCTTGATATAATCGGTATGACTCATCCAGCATTCGCTAAAAGAAGGCATACCTTTAAAAAGTATGTCTTCTCTTGTCTCGAGTCCTATTCTTCCGTACTCGCTGATGCTTTCTGCCTTGCATACTTCGCCACCCAAAAGATAAGCGATGAGCTGTGCTCCGTAACAAATACCCAATACGGGGATACCGAGCTCCAGCACTTCTTTGCTGCAACGAGGAGATTTCTCTTCGTATACGCTGTTTGGTCCGCCCGTAAAGATTATGCCCTTATAGCCTTCTTGTTTGATTTGCTCGGGAGTAATCTTGTTGTAAGGCTTGATTTCTGCATACACATTTTGCTCTCTTACTCTGCGTGCAATAAGCTGATTGTATTGACCGCCAAAATCCAGTACAAGTATCTTTTCCATATTTATCCTCATTTTATAGATATAAAATTATTTACTCTTTGTATCGGCGGCGATAAAACATACTTATTTTCCGCTGTCGCCGTAGTTGGACAACACTCTCGCCGAAGGGTCGTTTACATCACAGCCCTTCCAAGATTTGTTGGGCATCCAGAAATCTACTATCATCTCTGCCTGACCGGGATAGTATTTTTCAAATATTTCTCTGTACAACAGCGATTCCTTCGTAAAAGGTCTTGCATGCGTGTACTTTTTGCATTTTTCTTCAAACTCTTTGTCGGTATAATACTGTTCTGCGTATTCCTTGAGATAGTCCACCATCGAATGTCCTACCGCATCCGAAAAGGCTGCCTTTTCTCTCATGAGTATGTCTTCGGGCAGATAATCGCCCTCAAACGCCTTTCTCAAAAGATACTTGCCTTTGTTGTATCGATTGAGTTTTTTCTCGGGATCTATGCTCATCACATATTTGACAAAATCCAAATCGCCGAAAGGAACTCTCGCTTCCAATGAGTTTACAGATATACATCTGTCGGCACGAAGCACATCGTACATATAAAGCTCTGATATTCTCTTTTCTGCTTCTTGCTGAAAAGCCTCGGCAGAAGGTGCAAAATCAGTGTATTTGTATCCAAACAATTCGTCCGATATCTCGCCTGTCAAAAGTACTCTTATGTCAGTATGTTCGTGAATATACTTGCACACAAGATACATACCTATGCTGGCTCTTATCGTAGTAATATCGAATGTAGCTAATATTTTGATTACTTTTTCGAGGTTTTGAAGCACATCGTTTTTGTCGATAATGACTTCTGTATGCTCGCTTTTGATATAATCGGCTACCTCTTTGGCATACTTCAAATCTATTGCGTCTTCGCTCATACCGATAGCAAAAGTCCTTATAGGCTTCTTGCTCGCTTTCTGTGCGACTGCACATACCAAAGACGAGTCAAGTCCGCCGCTCAGCAAAAATCCTACCTTTGCATCTGCTACAAGCCTCTTCTCTATGCCTGCCGTCAGCTTCTTGCGAATCTCAACAAATATTTTATCTGTACTATCATAGCACTTTTTGTCGGGTTTGGCAACATTTGAGTACCTCAAAAATTTACCTTCGCAATAAAAATGTCCGGGAGGGAAAGGAAAAATTTTATCTACAATACCCACAAGGTTTATTGCTTCGCTTGCAAAAACCATTACCCCCTTCTTGTCATAGCCGTAAAATAGAGGTCTTATGCCTATCGGATCTCTTGCTGCAATATAAGATTGTTTTTTTGCATCGTATATAATGCACGCAAACTCGGCATCGAGCATGGCAAACATGTCCGTACCGTATTTTTCATACATAGGCAAAAGTATCTCGCAATCGCTTCCGCTCTTAAATGTATATTCTTTTTGAAGTTCTTTCTTTATATTCTCGTATCCGTAAATTTCGCCGTTGCAGACGCAGTAATTGCCATTGAGTTCAAAGGGCTGCATACCCTCGGGGGAAAGTCCCATTATTGCCAATCTGTGGAAGCCGAGCAAACCCTTGCCCGTATCTATTATACGGCTGTCATCGGGGCCTCTCGATATTGTCTTGTCAAAACCTTGTCTGAACAACTCTTTGTCGACATCTTTGTCGCAATAACCCATTATCGAACACATAATCATTTTCTCTCTTTTTAAGTATTATATCGTATTGCAATATTGCAAATCGGTACCATGGAAATAAAAATTCGTATAAAAAAACAAAGGTGCCTTCGAGTAGTTAGCTCAAAGACACCTTTGCCTTTTATTAGTTGAATTATACTCATATTATATGTCGTTGTCAATAAAATTTTGCATATTTTTTGAGTTTATCCCTACATTTTTGTTTGCGTATTTTAAAAAATTATCTTTTGTCCGTTGTCTTATATTAATATAATTATATCTATTTATCCTTATCGATTCATATCTTTTATATTGTCCTATACTTTATGTTTTATGGATTACTATTTTGTTTCCATAATGTGTCAATCAAAAATTTTATAAAATTTATTTTCTTTTGTTGACACTTATTTTTGCTTATGCTAAAATCCTTGTAATGAGCAAAGGCGTTCATTCAAGAAGGATTTATGTCCTTTTTTGAATGGGCGTCTTTTTTTATACAAAAAATTCAATCGAAAAGGAAGGACTTTATGCAACTTAAAGAAGGTCAAATCCGTATTCCCTCAGGCTGTGCGGTATCAGCCGTGATTTCAAAGTCGGGCAAGAGAATGTCAGGCGAAAGCATTGTAAAAAGCATGGTGCCTATGCACGAGCGTAGCAACGGTCTCGGCGGCGGTTTTGCAGGTTATGGCATCTATCCCGAGTACAAGGACTTTTATGCTTTTCATTTTTTCTTTGACAACAAAGCTGTCAAACACGAATGCGAGGTATATCTCAAAGAAAGTTTTGAGATTGTCAAATCCGAGCCTTTGCCCACTCGCAAAATCCCCTCTATCGTAGACGAACCTATCATATACAGATATTTTTTATCCCCTCTGCGTTCGGCACTTGCTTCTTATCAGCTTGACGAAAGAGAATTCGTTGCCCGCACGGCTATGCATATCAATACTTTTATCAAGGGAGCTTATGTCGTATCTTGCGGCAAAAACATGGGAGTTTTTAAGGCGGTAGGCTTTCCTGAAGATGTAGGAAATTTTTATCGTCTGGAAGAATACGAAGGCTATTCTTGGACGGCTCACGGAAGATATCCCACAAATACCCCCGGTTGGTGGGGCGGTGCTCACCCTTTTGCACTTTTGGATTATTCTATCGTGCACAACGGCGAGATATCTTCTTATGACGCCAACAGACGATTTATAGAAATGTACGGATATAAATGCAATTTGCAAACAGATACAGAAGTAATCACTTATATTGCCGACTATCTTCTGAGAAAACAAGGTCTTAATCTTGACGAACTTGCAAATGTAATTGCTGCACCTTTCTGGTCGACAATAGCAAAAAAGTGCCCTGAAGAAAAAGAAAGACTCACCTATCTTCGTACCGTATATTCTAGCCTTCTTATCACGGGACCTTTCTCCATCATATTGGGATTTGAAGGCGGACTCATGGCTCTAAACGACAGACTCAAGCTCCGCTCTATGGTGGTAGGCGAAAAGAACGACAAAGTCTATGTCGCAAGCGAAGAATGTGCGATAAGAGTTATGCAACCCGATATCGACAACATCTATTCTCCCGAAGGCGGAGAGGCCATAATCGTAAAAGTTGAGGAGGGCAAGTACTGATATGAATATGCAATTTATTTATCCCGAATACGAAGTCGTTCGCAACGATAACCGTTGCAACCGCTGTCGCCTTTGTCAGAACCAATGTGCAAACGGCGTACATTTTTATTCAAAAGAAAACAACATTATGATGAGCGATGACACAAAATGCGTGAATTGTCAAAGATGCGTGGCAGTGTGTCCCACTCATGCTCTTAAAATAGTAAAAAGCGATTGTACACTCAAAGAAAATGCCAATTGGCAAAACGATACCATAAGAGAGATTTACAAGCAAGCACAAAGCGGAGGCGTGCTCTTGTCGTCTATGGGAAATCCCAAGCCTTTGCCCACATATTGGGACAAAATCCTTATCAATGCTTCACAGGTCACAAATCCTCCTATCGACCCTTTGAGAGAACCTATGGAGACAAAAGTCTTTTTGGGAAAAAAGCCTTCTCAAATACAAAGAGACGAAAAGGGCAAACTCATTTGCAAGACTCCTCCTCAGCTCGAACTTTCTATGCCGATAATGTTTTCGGCGATGAGCTATGGCTCGATAAGCTACAATGCTCACGAAAGCCTTGCAAACGCATCTCAAAGACTCGGCATCTATTACAATACGGGCGAAGGCGGTCTTCACGAAAACTTCTATTCTTTTTGCAAAAACACTATCGTTCAGGTAGCTTCGGGAAGATTCGGCGTGTATGAAAATTATCTTCAGGCAGGTGCTGCGATAGAAATCAAAATGGGACAAGGTGCAAAACCCGGTATCGGCGGACATCTTCCCGGCTCAAAAATCGTAGGCGATGTAGCTCGTACCCGTATGGTACCCGAAGGCTCGGACGCTATCTCTCCCGCTCCTCACCACGATATCTACTCTATCGAAGATTTGCGTCAGCTCGTATATTCACTCAAAGAAGCCACAGATTATAAAAAACCTATTATCGTCAAAGTGGCAGCCGTACACAATATCGCTGCTATCGCAAGCGGTATAGCAAGAAGCGGTGCGGACATAATCGCCATTGACGGATTCAGAGGCGGTACGGGTGCTGCTCCTACAAGAATAAGAGATAATGTGGGCATACCTATCGAATTGGCTCTTGCGTCTGTCGACCAAAGACTGCGTGACGAAGGCATACGAAATGATGTATCTATCATCGCAGGCGGAAGCATAAGAAGCAGTGCCGATGTGGTAAAAGCAATAGCTTTGGGTGCCGATGCGTGCTATATAGCTACCGCCGCACTTGTGGCAATGGGCTGTCACCTCTGCCGCAACTGTCAAAGCGGTAAATGCAATTGGGGTATCGCTACGCAGCGTCCAGAACTTGTCAGCCGACTCGATCCCGCTTGGGGTGCAGACAGACTTGTCAATCTTTTGAATGCGTGGAAACACGAGATAATGGAGATGATGGGCGGCATGGGTATAAACTCTATCGAGGCTTTGAGAGGCAACCGACTTATGTTGAGAGGCATAGGACTAAACCAAAAAGAATTGTCTATTCTCGGTATTTTGCATGCCGGCGAATAAAATTTTTTGCCATACGATAGCAAATAAATTGGAGGTATGCTATAATGAACTTAAATACTCTCGATTACACAAACGAACAACTTAATAAATTGATACGAAACTCTTCCGACAGCGTAGTGCTGGATAATTGTCTAGGTCAGAGATTTATAGGAGCAGGTCTATCAGACAAGACTATTGTCGTCAACGGTACCCCCGGTAATGCTCTCGGCTCTTATCTCAACGGTGCTACTGTCGTGGTAAACGGCAATGCTCAAGACGCAGTCGGAGATACTATGAACGAAGGACAAATCATCATTCACGGCAACTCGGGAGATGCGACAGGCTATGCCATGCGTGGCGGAAAAATATATGTCAAAGGCAATGCGGGTTATCGTGCGGGCATTCACATGAAAGCCTACAAGGAAAAATTGCCTGTGATGATTATCGGCGGAAGATGCGGCAGCTTTTTGGGCGAATATCTTGCTGGCGGTATAATAATAGTCCTCGGTCTTAACGATGACGGCAAAAAGATAGTGGGAAACTTCCCCTGCACAGGCATGCACGGCGGAAAAGTCTTTCTCAAAAAGACGGCAGATGCGATAGATTTTCCCTCGCAGGTAAATGTCCACGATGCCGACAAAACCGATATGGAAGAAATTTCCGTTTATCTCAAAGAATACTGCAAAGCATTTGACTTGGACATACAAAAAATAATGGATACGCAATTTGTGGTGATTACTCCAAACAGTGCAAATCCTTATAAAAGAATGTATGTCGAAAACTAATCAGCGAATCCATATATCAGCACATCTTTGCGATTTTATTTTAAGCAATTACATTCGGTCATGTACGCAAAGTACACTCCCTTATGAATTCTTTTAAAAATCGCAAACCTGCACAAATATCTGAATTCGCACAAACTCTGAAATAAAAAAGCTACTACCAACCAAGCCATAGGAGATGGCACAAAGGTAATATAAATTAATCTGTAAAAACCCGATCCATAGGAGATTAGTGTGATTTTGCTTTTTCAATACCGACTGCGACAGGAGTGTACTTTGCATACATGACTGAGCAGGAGCGTAGCAGAAAAAACGCAGGGCACGCTGATATATTATGGCGATTAAGGAGAAAAATATGAAATACTCAAACCAAGAAGTAATGCAATATGTAAAAGAAGAAGATGTAAAGTTTATAAGACTTGCTTTCTGCGATGTATACGGAGTACAAAAAAATATATCGATAATGCCTCATGAGCTTCAGAGAGCTTTTGAGTACGGCATTGCAATTGATGCTTCTGCAATTGAAGGATTTGAAGACGAGGTGCATTCGGATTTGTTTTTGCATCCCGATCCCTCTACGATTGCGATACTGCCTTGGCGTCCCGAACACGGAAGAGTGGTAAGAATGTATTGCAATATTACACATCCCGACAATACTCCTTATACAAGCGATTCGAGAAGTTTTTTGCAAAAAGCCGTAGAAGATGCAAAAAAACAAGGCTATACTTTTTATTTTGGTGCCGAGATGGAGTTTTATCTTTTCAGACTCGATGAATACGGCAAATCCACCAAAGAGCCTTATGACTATGCCAAATATATGGATATAGCTCCTGACGACAGGGGCGAAAATGTAAGAAGAGAGATCTGTCTCACTCTCGAACAAATGGGTATAAGCCCTGAAAGTTCGCATCACGAAGAGGGCCCCGGTCAAAACGAGATAGATTTCAGATATTCGCACGCACTTTCCGCAGGCGATAATGCCGTAACCTTTAAGTCGGTAGTAAAAACCGTGGCAAGCCGCAACGGACTTTTTGCAGATTTTTCTCCCAAGCCTTTGGAGAATCAACCCGGCAACGGATTCCACATCAATATGTCCATAAAAAGAGGCAACAGCGATGAAGATTTACTTCCTTTGGTAATCCCTTCTATCCTCGAAAAAGCAAGGGATATGGCGGTATTCCTCAATCCTTGTCCCGACTCATACAAAAGACTCGGTGCCGACAAAGCACCTCAATATATCTCGTGGTCAAGACAAAACCGCTCACAGCTCATTCGCATACCCGCAGCGGTAGGAGAATACAAAAGACTCGAGCTTCGCTCCCCCGATCCTACGGCAAACCCCTATCTTGCTTTCGGGCTTATGATATACGCAAGTTTGGACGGACTCAAGAAAAAAGATACTTTGCCCGATCCTGCGGATATAAATCTTTTTACGGCAAACAATGCTACTCTTGCCAAATATGAAAAATTGCCTTCCACTTTAGATGAAGCAAAAGCATTGGCATCAAACAGCCAATTCATAAAAGCACACTTACCACAATCTTTGATAGACGCATACTGCAAAAACTGAGGAGGTTTTTATGGCATTTGAAGAACGAGTGTACAGCGTTCTGATAGTATCGGAAAACGAGAAGTTTAGGACTTCTCTTATGCCTGTTTTGCCTGAAAACACTTTTTCGCCTGTCGACAGCACTACAAGTATGTCTTCGGCAAGAAAAATCCTCATAGAAAGAAAATACGATTTGATGATAATAAACACGCCTTTGCTTGACGATTTCGGCACAAAACTCGCCATTGACGCAAGCAATGAAAAGAATATCGCCACACTTATTCTCGTAAAGAGAGATTCTTATGCCGAGACATATTCAAAGGTGGTAAAATACGGTGTGTTTACTCTTGCAAAACCTACTTCTCCTCAGACTTTTGCCCAAGCACTCGATTGGCTTTGTGCAATGCGTGAAAAACTCAGAAGATATGAAAAGACCATATCATCGGTAGAAGACAAAATGCAAGAAATAAGACTTGTAAACCGAGCAAAATGGATACTTATCAAAGACTTGAAAATGAGTGAAGAAGATGCTCACAGATTTATCGAAAAACAAGCTATGGATAAGTGCATTACAAAAATGGAAATAGCAAAAAATATCATCAGACAATACGAATGATATTTTCGTTTAAGTCATAGCAATTATAGATTATCTAAGCGATTGAAAAAAGATAAATTTAGAATTAATGTCGTATCTATATTGTCTTTGATAAGTTAAACTTTAATATCGACAATAAAAGCTAATAAAAAAACGGGACAAGTCTTTTGTCCCGTTTTTCTCTGCCCTACATATCGACAGGGTCGCCGTTTTCGTCTATCAATACAGGGGGTGTGCAAAGCGTCTTCCAACCTCTGCCGTCCTGATTGTATTCTACCTGAGCTACCCAATATTTCTTTTCCCAGTTGTTGTGTTTTGCGACCTGAATGGTCTTGTGTATGTCGAGATCTTCAGTTCTGTTTCTTCCCTCGAATTCCATATTGTTGACATCCTCTTGATATGTGTAGGAAGAATAAAGTTCTACCATTACGATAATAGTCGAGTATCCCAATGTAAATTCGTTTTTCGCTGTCGCAATAACATGTCCGTTGCCGTCAACATCCAATGAAAGCGACATATTTACATATATACCTCTTTCTTGTGTCTCGACTTTTGCCAAAGGTTCATCTCCCTCTGTCTCTGCTTTAGCACTGGTAAATCCCATAAAGATACTTGCTACTACCACTGCCATCAATACCAAAACAATCACATTGATTTTGAAAAGTTTGTTTGCCTTAGTCATTTGTTTCTTCTCCTTATTTTATCATTCAATAGACTTATTACAAAAACCTTTACGATTATTGCCACAATCAGGATAACTCCTATTATTATAGAAAGGCACAAACCTTCATCGGTATTCAAGCTAAAACTCGATGTTCGCACAGTGACAAGGCCTTCGTTTGAAGAAGTAAGTATTTTTCCTGCTACTGCAATACAAAACACTAAAAATACTATCGACAAAGATGCAATGGCATATTTCATGACTTTGCGAAACACATCCAATCTGTAAGCGATCTTGTCCCACTTGTCGTTTTCGGAAGTCTCTTCAAGACAATATTCGTCAGCTTCATTCTCTACTGAGCAAGCGGCGATTTCTTTTTTGTCTTCTTCTGACTCGTCTACTCCCTCAGAAAACAACAATTCGTCTGCTTTTATATCGAATATCTTGCAAATCTTTTTGATTTTGCCGATATCGGGTTTCATAGTTCCGAGCTCCCAAGCCGATACAGTCTGTCTGCTCACTCCTATTCTGAAGGCAAACTCTTCTTGTGAAAGATTGTTGTTTTTACGAATTTGTCTTATTTTGTTTCCTATTACGACCTTATCCATAATAATACCTTTTGATTTTGTCTTTAGTAAGCGGAAAGTAAAAAAAATATCAAATATATAGTTCTATATAACCTTGTATATTATAACATTATACTTTCTTAAAATCAACAATTTTATAAGCTGTAAATTGATTATTAAATCATTTTTTTGTCGAAATATGTCATTCTTATTTACAATAAATATACATATCCACTACAAATCTTTGCTTGACAAAGCATACTCTTGGCTTTAAAATAAACAAACAACATAATTGATTCTTACGCCCCCCAAAAGGAGGATTTTGTATGAAAAAATCAAAAATTTTCTTAATTGTTTTGTTGACGATTTTTGTTGTCACTCTTGTACCTGCTTGTACAAAAAACAACCAAACCACAACCATCCCTCCCCAATACAGAATACATTTTATTTCAAACGGATACACCCTAAAAATTATTGATTGGGAAGAAGGCATGACAAATATTACCTTGCCGGAAGATCCTCAGATAGAAAATTATAAGTTTATAGGTTGGTATCTCGAGGACGGCACGCCTTTTGACGGCACTTTGCCTTTGTCTTTGGACAAAGACTTAAAAATTTATGCAAGATTTTCCAAAATCGAACCCCCTCAACCTCAAAAATATACGATTACTTTTGACAGCCGTGGAGGCAGCGAAGTCCCCATGACTATTACAGATAAAATCGAAAGCTCGCCTTTTACTCAAAAAGAAGGCTTTGTATTTGCCGGTTGGTACACCGATATCTCCTGCGAAGAAATTTACAAGGTTTCTTTCCCCTTCTATCCCTCTAAAGATATTACTCTTTATGCGGGTTGGAAAGAAATAATTTATCCCGAGCTTTTATCAATCGAAGGCTTTTCTCAAAAAGACAAAGTCTTTACTATGGACTCTACCCTGCCTTCTTCTCAAAGCACTTTGGATTTGTCTTTGCTTGTATATGTGACAGAAAATGCTCAATGGTCGCTTTATAATGACCAAGACTGCACATCTTTGATAGACGGCACTTCTCTTCAGTTAAATTTCAAAGACAATACTTTCTATATCAAAGTATATGACGACAATTACTTTAATGTATATGAGCTCAATATATATCGCAACGAAGGATTTAAGCTAGAAGTATATCTCAACAATTCTCTTGCCAACACAATTATAGTAGACAAAGGAGCTATTATAGATGTCGATTCTCTCTTGCCCGATATGAAAATTCAAAAGGTATATACAGATAAACTTATGACAGAAGAATGGACAAGCTCTGAGCCTGTCACTCAAGATATGAAGCTTTATGTCAAAGCGTATTTTTCATCTTTCTCCGTAAATTCCTCGGGTACGCTTTCTCTTGTAGGCAACACCCCCGATGTGCCTTATGACGCATATATCCCTTCAAGCATAAACAATCAAAAAGTATTGTCTCTAGGCAATTGGCTTTTTGCTTCTGACAACAATCTCCGCTCTGTAATTTTTGAAGAAGGAATTACAAATCTCGGATATTACTCTTTCGGATATTGTGGAGGACTTGAAGAAGTTATGCTCCCTTCGTCTTTGACAAATTTGAGCGAATATGCTTTCTATTCTTGCGAAAATCTCAAAAAAGTCACAATGGGAAACAATGTCAAAAATATAGGAATGATGGCATTCAAATATTGCTCGTCATTGAGCGATATCAATTTTTCCGAGTCGCCTGAAACAATAGGAAAAGCTGCGTTTGCTTAACCTCGCCCGAACACCTTTGAACAGCAATAATCATTGATTTTCCTCCTATATCTCGTACAGACGAGGCAAGCCGCGCGTCTGTACATAATAAATACCGGCAGGAAACATAATGGCCGCCTTTTGAAAGCGTTTACCGATTTCACAGAATAAACCAAAGCAATGTCGATTCGACAAGCCGCTTGGTTGGAGCGCGGCAGGAGGCGAGCGTTTTACGTGTATGCTGCGACCTGTTTGGATAAGACTCCCGATCGTCCGCATCTGTCGGTATGCCCCTTGTTCGACAAACGGTTGAGGAAAAGGGGAATATGTGTTATAATATCTGTTAATTGAGAAGTGATAGTTTACGGATCTCTATATAATAATGTCTGGCGCTGCTTTTATTAATGCGAAGCAGACGTTTGACCGCAGGGAGGTTACTGATGAAAAAACATTTTATTGCCCTTTTAAGCATGATGATGTGCTTCGTGCTGTCCGTCGGTATTTTTACCGCTTGCGACATCGAAACGGAAGTTCCGAAAAAATACACGATATCTTTTTATGACGGCGATGAACTCGTTGATACGATAGAAACTTACGGCAACGAAGAAATATCGATGCCCGCAGCGCCCAAGAAAGAAGGATTTACGTTCAAGGGCTGGTTTTTCGATAACGGGACATGGCAGGAACGGTTGACGGCAAACACATACGAAGAAACTCCGCTTACGGAAGA